>JAAXWC010000010.1:48875-50569 GCA_013335175.1 Candidatus Roizmanbacteria bacterium | reverse complement strand
GCAACCTCACCGACAGGTTTTCCTTTGAGGACTTCCATCACTGCCTGAAATTTAACTTTTGAGGTATATGTTTTCCTCTTTCCTTTGGTACTATTTTTTTCCATAGTATGTATATTTTACCGCGAAGTTTTGAAACGTTTTGACGAAGTTATTTAGTTTACCTGCCGGTACACTTTCGGGGGTTCATATCCGACTGATGAGAACATACACGAAGTATTGTAACGCAGGTTGGGTTGGAGAAGTCACGTCTGACGTGGCTTTGATACTTTCCATAAAGTATTTGTTTGTGTCGAGTCAAACTCGACAATCTCGTCTGCACTCGACTTCACTTTTAGGGCGAAGCCGAGTTTGACTCGGTGAACAGCCAGGGTCCTGCTTCGAACCCCTTGTTTGAGAGTTTGATTCGCTTAAATACAAAACTCCAGGCGCTTAGCTTTGCCAAGCCGGTACCAAAAAATACCAATTTATAATTGAGATAGTACTTTTTAAGAAAGTAGAGATACCAAGCCATTCCGTTATTTGAATTATCACCACCAGATGTTGTCTATATTTTCCTTGGAATTTTCTGGTTAATGGTTATTTATATGATGCGCGCATTCGTGGAAATATTGGAATATAGACAATGTTACGAGCAGAATTGAGAGTTGGATGTGAAGAATCTTAATTATGTATTCGTTTGCTATCTAAGTTTGTATCTATTCCTTTCAAGCCAATATCGCTAAATATCTTATCTATTAAAAGGAGTCCGCTTATAACCGCTTTAGGTCTAGCATCTATTTGATAAGTGGCATTGTTATCAGAGGCGATATCAAGTTTACACGTTCGGGGTATTTGTTCGTTTGGACTATACGATACCACGTTATAGTGTCTCGAGTATACATCAACATTTTGCGCTCTTGTATTATAGGAAGATTCAACCATTTCGTGTAGCGTATCTCCCGGAGACTCGAGGTATAGATCGCCATAATGTTCGACTCGAATGGTAAAGTTTACTCGTGCCAGTTGATTTTCTTCAGATTCAGCGATATTTCCGCTCATTTTAATAGCATAAGTCGCAAATGGTTCTCCTCCTGTAGTTATGCCTGGAGCTTGACATTCTGTTGGATCATAGGTCTTTGTTGTATCCCAGAAGAAACTACCATCAGGTTGCCTACAAGATTCCTTCGATAACTTTAACAATTCTTGATTATACTTATCCCAAAAACCTTCAAGAAGCAAACCCAAATTCTTTGGATCAATAGACTCTTGTTTAAGCATGGACATACCTAAATCTCGCAAACTTATATTCACTGGATTAATATGTTCCTTCATACAAGAATTATATCAAATCCTATAGTATTTGTAAAATCACTATTTTAAGGCTTAATAAATATAGCATGAATGAAGAATAGATTATGATAGCAAATATCCCACCTATTGGGACTCGAACCCCTTTTAGCCTCGAACTTTGAGGAGGTTTTCGGCTTGAAAAATAGTGAAGATTAACTTAGCCTCAGTTTTTTGTTTTGTGAACCCGCCGGGACTCGAACCCGGAACAAGCTGGTTAAGAGCCAGCTGCTCTACCAATTGAGCTACGGATCCTATTTAATAACCGTCCCCGCTGCTGGTTAAGCCCGCCACTTCGGCGGACTACCAACTGAGCTACGGATCCTATTTAATAACCGTCCCCGCTGCTGGTTAAGCCCGCCACTTCG
>JAAXWC010000010.1:0-48775 GCA_013335175.1 Candidatus Roizmanbacteria bacterium | reverse complement strand
TGAGCTACGGATCCTATTTAATAACCGTCCCCGCTGCTGGTTAAGCCCGCCACTTCGGCGGACTACCAACTGAGCTACGGATCCTATTTAATAACCGTCCCCGCTGCTGGTTAAGCCCGCCACTTCGGCGGACTACCAACTGAGCTACGGATCCTATTTTTAATAACCGTCCCCGATGCTGGTTAAGCCCGCCACTTCGGCGGACTACCAATTGAGCTACGGATCCTTTCTGTATTGTATTATACGATCTCAATCACGTTAATTCAAACCCGGTTTTGATTTTATCGACCTGGTTTTGTGGTTTGTTCGTCATTCCCCTGAACAGGGGAATCCAGAGGTATAATTTTCAACTGGATCCCCGGATCGGCGTCTGTCGTCTCGACAGACTTGTCCGAGGATGACGTTTGTTTGTCATTGCCGCTTGTCGGGCGACCGTAAAGAAGTCCCCGTATGAAAAAGGGCATGTGGTCGAGGGAAATCGTTGTGAAAAGGGAGTAGCGTCGTCATTCCGGACAGCGAATAGAATGAGCGTGATCCGGAATCTATTTAATTTTACCGCTTGATTGATTTCATCGTATGCATTATTGAATAGATCCCAGATCCCTGGCATGCCCTGCGATGCCGCATGGCTGTCGCCGCCATGGCGTGCAAGTTCGGGATGACGTTTGTTAGTCATTGCAAGGAGTGAAATGACGAAGCAATCCCACCGTTCAAAAAGAAGGGTGTCCTGTCACTCGAAGTCTCCCCGCACCTAGCTCGCTTATCGCTCCGCGTGCACGGGGACGCCGCCATTCTCGTGCAAGTCCGGAAAGCCGAATAGTACCTATTGACATTCTTAATAAGGGCGGGTACCATATTCGCATGAGCAAGAAAGAGGATTATTCTGTTCCCCCACTCCCTGCCCCAAGAAAACGAGATCTTATATGTATCGAAGAGAAGACTTTTTCAACAATAACTACATTTCAACAGGCTGCAACGCGATATAATGATTTAAGCAGAGATCTCGCAAATGGAATAGACACCCAGGCGCAATTAGAGGAAAGAATTCAACAGCTACTTGAATATTTAGGAACCTCCTATGTTTCTATCCATCGTTATGGTTTAGGAGAAGAAATAGCAGATCAACTGCTTTATGAGATTTTGTTTTGGAGAAAACAACTAACAAAAGAAAAATCGCTTCCCCTTTCTAATACTTTTCAACCTGTAAAACAAGGAATAAATGTAGCTTATTTTAGTGGTTTAAGACTCTTAGACCCTAAAACAGGCGAGAGAAAATCAACCGTATTTCTCCCAGATCAAAATGCTGGAATACCGGGAGAAGAATCAGCCTTATCAAATGATATTCGTCAAAAAACCATGGAGTTGGCTAGCTTATATCCTCCGAGATTAACACCAGAATTCCTTGAAAAAGTCCATGTGCTTAAGCAAGAACTTCTTTTCCCGGATCCTACCTCGCAATAACATACCCGCATTTTTCGCTGACCTCCGATAAAAATGCTTTGTATTCATCATTTTTCACATGCCAGTTTCCCGGTCGATATGGATGATCCAGATCATCTATAAGCAGATAAATACCGTAGGAAAGCAAAGCTATTAAAACGGTAAAAATATAATCATAGGAAATGGTATTCACACCAATAAATAACGAAGTAAAGATAATCGTATAGGTTGCCAAAATAATAAAAGCGCGAAGCATTACCGGCATATGCCGGCCACTATTTTGCAGTCTTTGTTCGCGACATTCCATAATTTTGCTTAATAATTCAAATGCTATATGCCCAATTCCTGAAGCTTTATTCGATTCGGTAAAAATGAAATCTTCTAATTGTGTTAAAGCCTTTTCAATTTTTTCTGAACGAATACCTTTATCCTGATTTTCCCATGGATCATGAATGAGAAGATCAAGATAGTTACATATCTCATATCTCATTTTCTGTTGCCGAGCTTCTGGCAGATGATTTGCCAATATATTTAATTGGCGGAATGCACTCAACTCGCCACGAATGGCGTCTATAAGTGAATCCCATGTTTGCCATTTCGATTGAATAACAAAACCAGACAAAATGCTAAATACTAGGCTAATCGCAGAAAATAACCATGGTATTGAGTTAATATTTTGATTCAGCTTTTCCTGTGGAAGCAAATTAAAATATCGAATACCAAAAAAAACGATAGAAAAAAAGAAAATGAAGGCTATAACTTTGAATATAATTTTACGGAGATACATAGTTAGTGAATTTTAACAAAATCGTAATATACCAATCTCAAAACAGACTGACAGGTTTGTTCGTCATTCCCCTGGAAAGGGGAATCCATCTCTCATATGGTTACACTAACCATGGATCCCCGTCGGAGCCTGTCCCGGACTGTGATCCAAGGCGGGGACGTCCTTGCAACGGTATCAAACGTGCCATTTTGTGTTTATCGTGTTATGTTCATGCTATCAAGCGTTTCTGAAGAATCGCTTAAAAATATGTTTCATCTGTTACAATAAAATCATGCTCCTGCCATTCCTAATTGCGATAAGCCTTAATTTTGACACATTTTCTGTAGCTGTCGTCGAAGGCGCCACAAGTCTGAATACAACATTACTTCGATCTGTACTCATTGGGTTGTGCTTTGCAATCGGCCAGGCAGGAATGGCTCTGATTGGATCTTTGCTTGGAATAGGTTTTAGCGGTTTTGTAAGTGGGGTAGACCATTGGATTGCTTTTTTTCTTCTCGGAGGAATTGGCCTCAACATGATACGAGACTCCCGAGATACTGAACTCTGTAACAAAAAAAAGGGTACTTTAAAAATAAGATCGCTGCTCTTTTTGATTATTGCAACAAGTATAGACGCCTTAGTGGTGGGCATAACGCTTGCATTTTTAAAACAACCTATCCTGCAAAATGTAGCCATTATCGCAATTACCACTTTTATAACCGCTTTTACCGGTTATTCAGCAGGGGACAGGCTAAAAAACGTATGCCAAAACAAGGTGAAAATTATTGGTGGTGCTGTACTTATTTGTATTGGAATTAAAATATTGATAGAACATTTGTTCTTTTCGTAGCATACTATGAAACACTATCTGCAATATGTTAGTTTGATTGCTCTATTTTGTACTGTTTTATTATTTTTTTCGCTTCCTGTTTCTGCTTCTTCCCGATCATTTTACTTTCCCAAAGTCTCTATCGAAGCTACCATTCAAAAAGACGGTTCTGTAGATATTACCGAAAAGCGAACGTTTCGGTTTTCTGGCTCTTTTAGCCAGATCTACTGGGATATACCTATCACAGAACATCAAACAATAAGCAATGTTGTGGTGGGAGAGGTCCAAGATAGTTATTTTTCGCCGTATACTCGCATCTACGAACCCGATGAAAACAGACCAGTACAAAACTATGCGGTAGTCAATACGTCTACGTCTATGCACGCAGAGGGATATTTTTCTGCTGAGAATGAAGATAAAACATTCTTCATAAATTATCACCTTACAGGCGCGATTACAAAGTATCAGGATGTGGCGGAATGGTACTGGAAAATTATTGGTGATAAGTGGGGCGCACGAACAGATAGTGTCGAAATAACGGTTGTCCCACCGTTACAGACTCCAAAATCGAGCGTGTATGTCTGGGGACATGGCCCACAGGGAACAATAACCATTTCAAATACCGGAACGACAGTACTTCGAGTAGCAAATTTACCTGCAAACCAATACGTCGAACTGCGCGAGTTGCTACCTTCGTCACTCATAGAAGGCACTTTTCTTCCGCAAAACGCTCTGACAAAAATTCAGGCAGAAGAGATTGGGGAACAACAACGTGCAAAAAACAGTACCTTATTCATGCTTTTATTTTTTCTGTTTGTACCGGCAGGATGGATCATCTTTTGGTATAAAAAATGGAAACAGCACGGCAAAGAATATAAGTTCCCCGATATACCAAAGTATGTCCACTTCCCTCCGAGCGATCTTAAACCAGCTCTCGTTTCTGTTCTTCTTTCTCAAGGAGGAAAACCCAATACCGATGTACTCACCGCCACCATCCTCGATCTTGCTCGACGTAGGTATATAAAAATTGAGGCACAACCATACTATCAAAAGGGATTACTTTTTGTTTCAACAGAAAAAAAATACCATTATGTATTCCATACAGATTATCAAATGGCTTCTTGGGATACATTGTCTGAATTTGAAATGTTGCTCATGGGATTTTTGTTTCAAGAAAAGAAACAGGTTGATATGGATGAGTTTAAAGAATGGATGAAATCGCATAAAACAGAGACTGGCCTTTTTTTCACAACGTGGCAAAAAGCAGTCGTAAATGAATCAAAAGAACATCATTTTATTGAACCGGAAGGAAAGCACTGGCACTACTACTTTATAATTGCAAACACATTCTTTGGAGCTTTCATTTTGTTGGTGCTCACTTATACGCTTAAAATTAACCTTTCATCAGGCTTTCTCAAAGTAGGGATTTTCTTCCTTGTAATGGTGTTTACACTCAGTGCATTATTAGGGAGACTATTTTTACGTTGGAACAAAAAAGCAGCAGAGGAGGCTCTCAAATGGCGTTCATTCCGACAATTTTTAAAGGATTTTACGCACTTTAAAGACGAACTTCCCCAAGCTCTTACCATTTGGCAGGAAATATTGGTATATGGAACGGCACTGGGTCTTGCCTCTACGGTCGCAAAATTTTTACCCATTATTCTTTCCCAACAAGGGGCAATGAACGCCGTACCCGCATGGTACTTTATTCCCGGCAGTAATCTGAATGATGCTGCACAGGGATTAAATCTTAGTTTTTCGACCGAGTTTGCAAACAGTTTTCAAGAAATTTCGTCTACTTTAACAAGTTCCATAAACACTGGTTCTGGGGGAAGTTTCTCTGGCGGCGGAGGTGGAGGTGGGGGAGGCGGCGGAGGTGGCGCGAGCTGAGTTTATTTGTGTGCCCTTAGAGGGAATCGGACCCCCATCACTTGGTTCGAAGCCAAGTACTCTATCCATTAAGCTATAAGGGCTTACATTTTTACTAGTATAGTATACAATATATTCATGCTATATCTAGCGCTCTATTTCGTTGCACTTATTTTCGAATTTTTTGTTGCGCTCGGACTTATGGTTTATATCGGTTCACTTTTGTATTCTTCTTTATTTGGTGCGCCCTATGTGCCTACCAAGCGAAAAGAGCTCATCACATTTCTTCAAGAGGCAGGCATTAAAAAAGGATCACTTTTTCTCGAACTTGGTTGCGGCGACGGTCGTGTCGTTTCAACGGCTGTCGATGTATATGGAGCAGTCGGAGTTGGAATAGATATTAACCCTGTTCTCATATATTGGGCAAGACTTCTCGCAAAACTTCATAAAATACAGGGAAAACTCACGTATAAAACGGAAAATATTACGAAGACAGATGTTTCCCAGGCAGATATTATTTACCTGTTTCTCTTACCAAAAGTTATTGATCAAATAAAAGAAAAATTAGTGAAAAAAACAAAACCAACTGTGCTCATTATTTCCCATGGGTTTAGAATCGACGACTGGGATACATTTTTGGTAAAAAAACTAGACCGCAAACCATTTCCTACCTATTTTTATAAAATAAAGAGATAACATACTATAATGTATCGTCATTCTGGCAATCTGCCGATGTGGCGGGGCGTCCAGAATCGTTGTGAAAAAAATCACAACAACGACTCCCGTCGAGCGGGAGTGACGGTACTTTGGATCCCCTCGTTCGATGGGACGACAAGCAGAACAAAAGCCGGAATTTGCACGTTCCCACACATTGACTTTCGTCAGATATATCCGTATAGTTAGAGGATATGGGTCGAAAATTGCTATTTTCATTAGCCACGTTTTTAATTTTGGCAATTTTAAATGTTGCAGTTGCGACATCTCTGCTTCATAAGAATAAACGCGTATTAGCCACGCAAAAAATCCTCGATGAAATCTCTCGTTCTTCTGAATCTGATGTGAAAAATTTTGGTACCTCCACTGCACCACTTGTTTTAGGAACCTTTGAGTCAAAACCTATAACCGAAGATGGCCGTGCTGCAAATTTAAAAAGTTTTTTCCGCAAATACAATTCACCTCTCTATGATAGCGCTGATTTTATTGTCCAAATGGCAGATAAATATCAGTTTGATTATCGATTGTTACCTGCAATCGCCATGCAAGAATCCAATCTCTGCCGTGTAATTCCCAATAATTCGTACAATTGCTGGGGATGGGGGATATATGGGAGCACCGTTACTCGGTTTGATTCGTATACTGACGCCATTGAAACAGTATCTCGTGGTTTGAAACAGAATTATATAGACCACGGACTCGTTACAGCTACCGATATCATGAGTAAATACAATCCTTCTTCAAATGGAAGTTGGGCTCACGGGGTAAATACCTTTCTTGATGCACTTGAATAATTTTATCCCGTATTTCGTGTGAGTTTGAGTTCTTCAGATAAAAAGTATGAAGTTCCCATTTTTTTAGAACGGGATAAAAATGCAGATCCTCTTTTTTGTTTTTTAGAAACCATTGCGTCGAGCCATGTATTCGAATTGCTTATCTTTTTGTTAATGAGTTTCAACAAGGAGATAATGATTTCTAAAAAGCGAATGTGATAAACTCCTGGCTTGTCTGTCCAGTTTTCAAGGGTCATTTTCTCGATATCTCGCATTTGATCCATAGGAGCATTTCCAGATTTTTTTATCGTAGTAGTCAATTCTCGGATCTGTTGCAAATATTGTTCAATCTGTTGCTTTTCACTTGTCTCTCTAAAGCTAAAAATGTCTATTTTATTCACCATTTTATTTACAGCTGGTGGTTTATTTTCTATGGTCTGTTCTTGTTTTTGTTCACGTCGAGGAAGAAATGTACCATCATCAGCCGAAGGAAGATTAAATAACTGTTCAAAAATACCGGTTCCGATATCTTCAAACGCTTGGCCTGTTCCATTTACCAATGCAGAACCAACTCCTCTTAGGTCGTTCAATCTCTCAGGAGTATCCTGTCGAGTAACGGTAGTAGATTTTGTCTGTTTCATAGGCCGTTGCATGGGCCTATTTTACTATAAGTCTAACAAATAAGCAAGAGTTTTTTGCTTACGCATAAAAGACGCATAGTAATAGGCATTCTGCTTTGCAAATTCGCGTTCCTTTTCATCTTTTGCATGATTCACAAGTTCTTCTATGTCAGAATCATTTACCTCAATTTTTTGTTCGTCACCAATAGCGCCTAAAATAAACTCTATTTTGTACATTTCTTCAATTTCTTTTGTATATTGTTTTTTTAAGTCTTCGATCGTGGTACCTTTCGATTGAACATAGTTTTCCATGGTAAGGCCGAGCTTCTGAACATCATCTACCAATCGAGTAAGACGTTGTTGCAATTCCTCTTCAATAATAAGATCGGGGATTTCGCAGGGAACATTTTTAAGTAAGCTGTTGAGAACAACATTCATCTGCTCCTGGCTACTTTGTTCAGGATTCGGCTTTTTTTCTTCCGTACCTGGAACCCAAATGTCCGCTTTTTTAGCCTCCGCTTTTGCTTTTTTTACCGTTTCCTGGTAATTTTTTAAGTCCACATCAGGGCGTTCAACGACCGTAAACAAAATAACCCAATCTTCTCCTTCTTTTGCTTGCTGTAGGTCTATTTTCGGTGAAATAATAGGCTTTATTTCTTCTTTCTTTACGATATCTGAATAAATGACGGGAAGGAGTGAACGGATCATGTGGTTGAATACTTTGTCTTTGGAAAGATGTTCTTCTGCTATTTTTTTAGGTGCCTTTCCTTTGCGAAAGCCCTCTACAGTAAGATCCTCTGACAGCTTTTCAAATGATTTTTCGTACTCTTTTTCAATTTCCTTCCAAGGAATAGTAGCAGTAATTTGGTACGTGTTTTTCGGTAGTTTGTTAAGTTTGTGTGTAATCATCCTTACAATTGTACACGATTCATGTCAAAAAACAATTGATTTTTTTCTTCATCACGTTCCATTTGAGCCATAAAGTTTCGCACTCGGACAGCCCATGTAGGACTCTCAGAGTAAATATGTCCAATAGATTCCACATCGGTAGCACCTTTATTCACATAGTTTTCTCGAAGTCCACGAGCCACGGTCTGAATTCCTTCTTCCCAGCTTTTAAACATAATATATCCACCGCCCCATCCAAATGGGTTATACGAAGTAGGCCAAATAAACTGACCAAAGGTGGATTCTAACCCAGTAATAGAAGGAAGCAAATAACAGTCGAGGCTATATTTTTGACATGCATTCATAAAGGCATCCACTGAATTTACCAAAGGTGAATGGTATTTTTCAAGAGTGCGTTTAATAACCAGACGTTTGATAGCCATACCTTTTGAAGTATCTAAAACGCTAGCCGACACAGAAGCGGTTCGCGCTTCCATGGTTGCCGAAGATCCGGCTACCTGAGCGAAAGTGTTTTTTGGGTTAAGTCCAAGCATCATTACAAAAAGTAAAGATGCTATAAATGCTTTTACCATAAAAAAAAATCCTAAAGCTTTTCTAACTCGCGTAGAAAAACCTTAGGATCTGAATGTAGTATAACAGTATCCTATAAGAATGTCAAGTGTAAATGAAATGATTCAAATAACAAACGTATTTTTGATTAAATAGGATTAAAACAGCTTGTAGGAGCAGACCTATCTCGAATTCAGCACAAAACTGGTACAAAATACTATTCCTTATCATTTCAATACTTATAGAATATTAACTGAATACTTAATATGTATATATAAAGATAAATCGTGAAGTGGTACAATATCCCATGCGAAAAACGTTTTACTCTCACAGCTTTGGATGTCGGGTGAATCAGGCAGAACAAGAAGAACTAGACAAACGACTTGTTGAGTTTGGGTTCACGAAAGATCAGGGGGATCCTTCATTTTATATCATAAATTCGTGCTCTGTAACCCATAAAGCTGAGCGGGAAGTAAAACAGCTCATGTACCAGATCCGCAGGAAATATCCTCAGACAAAACTAATCGTGACTGGCTGCGCCGCAACAAACTGGATAAACCAACAGATGAAACTTCCGGATGGAGACATGCTCATAGATAATAGCAACAAGGAATTTATCGCTTCTCTCATTGAGAAAGAGTCTTCTACAAAACAAACGGCACCTGTACCAGCATCGGTTACGGTAAATGACAAATATCTGAATTCCAAACGTGTTATCTTGAAAATCCAAGATGGCTGTCAACGATTTTGCACCTACTGCATTGTGCCCTATTTGCGAGGGACACCCCGTTCTATCGCTACGCAAACCATAGTTGAAACGATATCTGCGTACGAAAAGGAGGGGATACAGGAGGTTATTGCAGCGGCGATTAATACAGAGGCGTATGGATATGATACCGGAGAATCTTTTCTTGGCCTTATTTCGGCCATCCTTTCAGAGACTTCTATCCCTCGTCTGAGTTTTGGATCTATTCATCCGTGGAGTATTACTCCCGAATTTCTCAAATGGTATGAAACTGAGGCTCAAAATCCTCGTTTTGTCGATTTTTTTCATATTCCTTTGCAATCGGGTTCAAATAAAATACTTCAACTTATGAAACGTGGATACACGCGAGAGGAATTTCTGGAAAAACTAAACCAGATAGCAATAATTCAACCGTTTGCATTTATAGGCACCGATGTTATCGTTGGATTTTTAGGGGAAGAGGAAAAGGATTTTCAGGACACCTACAAATTTTTAGAGCAGACCCCTATTTCTCGTTTTCATGTATTTCGCTATTCCGAGAGAAAAAATACTGCTGCTTCGTATATGAAAAAAAGGGTGAATGAACCTACCTCAGCAGAAAAAATTAAACGTGCACGCGCGCTTGCAGAACTCGGAGCAAAAAAATATCAGAAATTTTTAGATAGCCATGTTGGGCAGCGGTTTGCCACACTGATACTGGAAAAAAAGGAGGGAAATTCCCAACAGGGGCTTTTGGAAAACCAGATCCCTGTGCTGGTGGATACTACCCATGACCGAACGGGAGAGATCGTGCCGGTACAGATATTGGAGTGTAAAAATGGAAGTTTGTTTGGTAGAATTGTATAAGAATGATTTTGGAGTCATGGCTCAACTGGTTAGAGCGCTGCCCTGTCACGGCAGAGGTTGGGGGTTCGAGTCCCCTTGGCTCCGCACTTTTTTGACCGCTTAGCTCAGTTGGCTAGAGCGTTACATTGACATTGTAAAGGTCACAGGTTCAAGTCCTGTAGCGGTCACAAACTCGACTTCTCCAGACACTCAAGTTCTATTCATTCTTATAGGGAAGCGTCTGACGCTTCATCTCGCGAAGACAATCATTTATACGTGGGCTACACGAAAGACGTGAAAAAAAGATTGCATAAACGATAATCGAATGTAGAATAATATTCTACATCACTCGTTTATTCCTTCTGAAATACTACGTAGGTATCAATTGTTTCAAACCCTTGTTTAAGAAAATTATTGTGGGAGATACTATTGGGTTCAACAATAGAATACAAACGATGAACCCCTTTGCCTTCAACATAATTTGAGATATGTTTAAGCAAACGTTTTTGTATACCTCTATTTCTGAAACTTGGGAGAGTTCCCATGTTCGTAATATAGGCAATATCAAGAGCTGTTGAATAAAAAACGCTTCCTATACCGGCTACTTCATTCCCTAAATATACAAGAAAATTCATAGATTTTTCTTGTTTTTGAGCAAAGAATAGATAATTACAAAAATCAGAATTGCTCTCCCATTCAGGGAAACAGTGTGTGGAAACTTGCATAAATGTATCAATTGTTCTATCATCGGCCTCAACATATTCCTCTAGTGGCGCGAAGTTTTCTGTGTAAATTTGCTTGTAAACATACGTATCTATTAACCCTATAAAATATGATTTTTGTTTGAATTTATTAAGATATAAATGATATTGGTCATCTTTTTTTAAATAATACGAAAAATGATAACCACCTTCTGAATTTTTTTTTATAGTATTTTTTGCGTCCTCCCATGCAAAAAGATGAAATGGCACTGTCGGAGCGATAAAATTATAAAGATCATCTTTAAAAACTGATTTAACTAGTATGTATGTAGAATACTTGGTATATTCAGAAATGAGAGACCCAGCTAAAAGTTCATTATTGAGATCAAAAATATCCACCATATTGGTATTATAATATATACCTTATTATTTGGTGGAAGTACTTTAAAAAGTACTTACAAACTATATTTGTGTAACAGACCTGTTTCTTCCTTCTCACTTGTACTCACCATTACTTCTTAGTATTATAAAAGTGTGAAAGCGGCAAAATGTTAATTGAATCTAAAAACCATATGCGAAACTATTATATTTTCATTGTCGCTTTAACTCTATCCGTCGTTTCTATTGTTGGATACGCTTTTTTTAGTATTGGCTCTCCTATTTCTCGTCAGGAAATCGCCTACGACGCGAAGCGATTGCAAGATTTTAAAGATATAAAACTGGCAATTGCAAACTATGCCAAAGCAAACCGCAAACTTCCAACAAGTTTTTTGGAATTAAAACCGCAGAACGAACAAGAAGTAAATTTTACTGATCCCCAAACTAAAAAGGAATATGAATACAACGTTCAGACGAGTACTTCTTATGAGTTCTGTGCACAATTTTCGACTGACTATAATACGAAAGACAATCCAACCACTGATTTTGTTTATAAAAAGGGGAGAAGTTGTCAAACAGTTGATCTTGATTCATACATTACCAATGCCTGGCCACCAGAAAAAACTAGTGAGCTTACCCAGGCCATTCTTACGCCGTATCTACCTTATGTTTCCAAGAACACTTTTGAGGCATATATCAATTTAAAAACTGCACTTCCAGGATGGAAAACTGATTATGTTTTGACTTCGTTAGATGATAGTCTTGGTTATTATTCAGCAGATGAATTGAAAGACCACGATTCAATCATAAAAGTTGGTGCTGAAATAAGAGTGCACAAACGAGAAGAGTACCGAGCTCCGGAAAATAATCGCCCGCAATGGAATATGCTCCTAGATCGGAAAAAAGTACCGGCGGAAGGTACAACTGAACCTGCAACTGTTTCGAGACATTGGATAGATATTAATGGAACACAAGCAATTCAGGATTTAGCGTGCGGAGCAATGATATGCAACTCGGATATCTATTTACTAAAAGGTGATACTGCATTTCAGATAAGTTTTATTAGTCCAGGATCAAGTATCGAAGATATTAAAGCCAACCCTCACTACCATGAATATTTAGAATTTGTAAAGGCGATCCACGAGCCAAAGTAATCGTACTCTTTTGTTTATTCCACTTTGGTTTATTTACTCTATGTGGCTCTGGGAATATTTTTATGAAGCAATTTATGAATCCTTTATTAGGTTTTGGGATGAGTTTCTTGAAAGAGAAGTTCTTTTATATTTGAGAAGATAATAGAGGGGATATGAAATTCTTCAAGTCCAATGGCAAGCCTAATAGACTCACCAGCTAACTCAATGACACTAAAAGGCAAACCTATCATTTTTGATACCTGCGTTAACAACTGGCTAGTATCGTTGGTATTAAGTCCAAGTGAATTATGTGTAATCTCTTTTTGAACTAAATCTGAAATTATTTGGGTCACTAATTCGTTAGCTGTTTTATCCCCCAACTGGACTGCGAGTAGTTTCTGTGCAATTGTAACTCTTAAGAGCGCTGTCTTTTGTTGAAGTGATCCTTTTAGATGAAGACCTTGTAATTTTTCTTCTCCTAATAATACTTTTAAAGTAGATTTTTGAATATCACTTACAATTTGATCTCCGTGCAACTTTACCTGTAATGCGCTTATGTTACACGCCCGAATAATAGCGTTTGCTTCTTCTCGATTCATCTGAAGATAAAACGCGTTTGGTCCTATTTTCTGGATGTTCGTGTTGAGTTCTGGAGGGAACATACCTGCAATCGAAGGAGAAAGTACCGTCTTATTCAGGTATGCTGAAGTAGCATCCATTGAAAATTCGGATGCACGGGTTACTAAAAATGTTGCCTCTATTAAATTTTTTTGCGATTCTTGAGGATGAAGTGCTTGTACTCGTTCTTTATACTGTTCTGATGTTTCACCCGGATGTATCGCCATCTCTGCAATTATATCTTTTCCATAGATCTGCTCGTACAAACTAGGAGAGTCATCCTCTTCAAAAGCAAGGAATATCGTTTCACCCGCAGACGTTTGCCCAATAGGCATTTCATTTTTATTGTGATGTTGAATATCTTCTTCACTCATATCTTCTATTATATCGAAATATATAATATTAACATCGGAAATATTTTGTAGACAATAATCTACAAAATAGGTAGAATGGGTTTACATGAAAGGGAAAATCTGTATCGTTTTATCTCTTATTTTTGTTCTCTTTGTATTTACTAGCAAAAGCGTTGAAGCACGTTCTGGCTGTTGTTCTCATCATGGAGGAGTTTGCGGATGTACCTGTTGTGATGGTTCATCATTATCGACCAAGTGCGCACCATACTACCCCTGTGGCACAGCCTCACCCAGTAGTACCCCGTTTCCCTTACCAACGTGGACTCCAACTCCTAGGCAGATTCCTACAAATACGCCTGTTCCATCGCCAACACTAACTATCGCTCCTACTCCAATGGTTCAACCAACTCTTGAGATAACAACTGCGCCCGCGGTAAAATCAGCACAAACATCCCGAGAGAAGTCAAAACCAAAAGAATTTTGGACGTGGTTTTTCGCATTTTTTCATTTTTAGAGCCTCCTTGCAACATAATCAACCCCCGAGGTTGATTAAGAGCGGGCGGCAATAGTAAAGTAGAGAAAGTATTTTTCCCATGCTTCATCAGTAAACTGGTACTGATTTTCACCGATCATATAATCTACGTAGAACTCTCGAACACGGAGAATTTCCGATAGGCGGTCTTTGTTTTTCTTGTCTGCAACCGTACAATCAAAAAGTTCAAGTGCTCGATAAAATGCATTGGTACTCATCTGCGGATTTCCCTTTTTCCTCCAATTCAAAGAACGGCCAACCTCTGCTCCAATATTGGCCATTTGTTCCGGAAGAGAACGGTCTTTCCAGGTATCTCCGAGATTATTATGAAATGTATTCATTTGATGATAAGCTTATGAACAATCGCAATTATTTTTTTTTGCAAATCGGCATTTTCAATACTGCGTGTAAAATTTTTCAATCGGGGACGAACATTGATCATTGAATCAAATTCAAGAAAGTCATCTCCAGGTATGTCTGGGTATAGATTAATTCCCCAAAGATTATCCTGAAATGACCCTAATTCCAGTAAATAGTTTTCTTCATCAGCATGCATATCTGCATCTAAAACCATTATCTGTTTTTCGATATCAACCACTCCTTTTACCAGACCTCCAAACATGCGCTGTGACATCTGACGAACTTCTTCCATGGTTATTCCTTTGTCAACCAGTTTCATATATGAATATTATACAGATCAAATGGCAACTGTCTGTTCAAATGGCTGAAATTGCAATACAATACGTGCAAACTGTACTTTCTTGCTAAACTTTTTCATAAGAACAGAATTGCACTTGTTGAAGGAGAATTACTCAAAAGCTGGAAAAGTTGAGTTTGGTCATGGGTTCTGAACCTGGGATACGCAGGCGCAAAAAACAATATATTGATAACTATTCATTTTTAGAGCCTCCTTGCAACATAATCAACCCCCGAGGTTGATTTTGTGTCGTAGCATATCTACCAATTTATATGTTTCCTCTGTTACTAACGGACGATATTCCGGAGGTAAAGATTCAAGAGCAGTTTGTATTATTGTATCTTCCGTGCTTGCCAATGATTTAATGAAGGCTACAACAGAAGTTCCCAGTTTGAAAATTAGACTGGTAGATTCCGGATCAAATCCTACCACTAAGGTGCTCCTTCCAGATGAATCAAAGTAGACAATGCGCGGCCGGGAAACTTCTGAACACACAAAGGGTAATTGTGCAGGGGTTTCTTCTTTAAATCTATCAAAATTGATTGTGGACTGTGTATTCATATACATGAAATTTTTATTTTGTGCAATTACTATATCGCATGGCATTTCTGAAGAAGTTGTGTTTGGTATAAGATAGATATTTTTTTGAGGATAGTTTGTTTGAAACATAGGAATGTCAGATGCGTTCGGAACGGGGAGAACTGAGGGCAATGTCATCCCCGGATCAGCAAAATACAAATAATTGTGGTCCTTGATAAGCAACCCACTATGGGCATCCGGATGTGGAGGATCAAAACTCGGAAACCGCACTACATTAACCGTCATATGAGAAAACGCATTTTGTATTCTGTCTCCAAGGAGCCAGGTTAATACCGTACACATTCCACCATATTTTTTGTAGTAATCTTCTAACATCTCAGGACTTGTAATGTTTTTCAAAAATTGTTGTAAATCTTCTGGTGTGTTATGGGTAGCAATCCAGGGGCTTAATGTATTAAAGGGTGCCTCAGAAATTAGAGGGGTAATCAGCGGAGCAAACTGGGCATCAGCTGCCAAGAGTCGTATTTGCGTCTCATTTAATTTTGTACGTATAATTTGATAATGGGCTTGTGCTGCAGCGAATGATTGCTCAATAAATATGGGTTTAAATATTCCCCTGATTTGGTTATTAGGTTCATCATACGAAGGGACAAAATAACCACCGACAAATCCGGTGGAGGTAGGACTCATTGCCGTAAGCATTGTATGAGAACCAACTCCCTCCGACCTGCCTACTGTAAAAGCATCTATCTGCATCATCGGGGAATTATCGCGTAGTTGACTAAAATCTGTTGCCGCCTCTCTGTTTGAGAGAAGTAGTTGGGTTTGGGGATTGAAATAAAAAGAAGCGTGCGAAGTCGATTCATTTCTCTGTTTTGCTTGTTCAAACAATTCTTTTGCCTGGGTAGTGATTTTTAAAACAGTTGATGCAGTTAATGATGGATGAAACTCACCCATACTTTCCCGGTCACAGAAAGGATTTTTGATTTCATGTGTCATACGTTAGTCACCTAATAATGGTCTGCATTATACATTAAATCTGCCGTTTTTAGACCCTTAATTAGCATTATTAGTGTATAATAAGGCATTTTTTAAAGTTAGAGTTCGTCTATGCAATCGAGAGAATGTTATAGCCCTGTGCAAACAGAGCAAACTGAAAAATCTGCCGCGTTAAATAACCAGGCTCTTTCCCTTCAAAAAGAATATTTTTTGCTTCGTGAAAAAATACGTGATCCTCAAACAGGGGAGATGGTGCACCGTGGAGATATTGATTCGACCGCCAAAGAACGGTATGACTTAGAATTTGCGACCTTTTATTCAGAGAATCGACCACTGGCAATGGCTGCTTTACGTAAAGCAAGCTGGGATAAGCTTTCTCAATTAGATTATGATGAAAGAGAGGCATATACTCAATTCGCTTTCTTCAGAGCTATTAATACTTATAAACCACATAAAGGATTCTTTACAACCCACCTCTATAATACTGTACCACAACTGCTACTCACCTATTTAAAACAAAAGCTAGACAGTGGTATTATTCATATTCCCGCCCATAGAAAGGATGATCTCGGCTTATACATGGCTGCAAGAGAGCAACTCATTAATGATGGTGCCCTTTCTCCTACCTTTGAACAAGTCGTCCCTATGCTTGAATTCGCAGATGATCCAAGACGACTTAAAGTGCTTTCTATCGTCTTACAAATTGCTCATCCCGTTAGAAGTCTTGACGAACCTTATAATTCAAACCCCGATGGACTAGGAGAAGGAGCACCTCTTCATGAATTTCTCCCTGGAGGAGATGATTTAGAAAAAGATTATATAGCAAGAGAGGAGAGAGACGCTACTATAAAGAAACTTAAACAAGTATTATCCGTATTATCACCTAAAGAAAGAACACAATTATTTGATGGGCTTGGAATTTATGGAGACAGTACTACAGCCGGAAATGCGCAACAATGTAAATACCTGTTAAAAAAAATATATGCTACCTTCGGTATCCAAAATAATGAACAACCACTCCCTAGCCTTGAACAACCAACAGAGAATCTTCCTCAGCCTGAACAAGTGCAGAAGCCAAACACTAAAAAATGTACAACGGAACAAGAGGCTAAGCTGAACCAACAAATTAATTCGATAGTCGCAGAGCGAGGGACTGAAGCAATGCGCCAAATAGCATTTTATTCAAACATGACGAACACTGAATACACTGTATTTGTTAATGAGTACCTGACACCCGCAACACAAAGAAAAAGCCGTACTGTGCTCGCTCAAGAGTTTGCGGGGCCTGGTAATAAACCACTATCAAGGCAAAGAATGTCACAATATGCTCAAGGAGTAAGAGAAAAATTAATGAAACTTTTTGAAATATAGATTAAGTTAACTACTCTCCCATGACTGCTTTGAGATCGGTGAGATTATAATGATTTTGTTTGTCGCCTGCAGGAGAAAAACCATAGGAATCATCAGAGGTTTGCGACCAGTTCCAAAGCAAGTACCCCTGATACGAATTTTGCGTCTCTCGCACAATATCTTTCATAACAAGTAACGGTTGCTCGGCAAAGGGTTGGGTTTGTTTAGAAATACCAAACTCGCTTAATAGAATGGGTTTATTGTATGTTTTGCTCAGTTCTTTTTGTTCTTTCAAAAAGGTCGTAACTTCTTCTTTTTTTGCAAAAAGCGCGGTATTTTCGTGATATAAATAGAGATGCACGGAACACAAATCTACCTCGGGAAGAGAACAGAGGGGGTAGGTTTTTTCGGGTGCCGTGCTAGATGCAATCTGTTCCGTTCCGATATAGACCAAATGATTAGGATCGAGCTGTTTTACGTAATGAGACATTTCATTTGTCCAGTTTTTCACAATTTCTACAGAATTTCCATTCACGCGCGGCTCATTCATAATATCCCAGGCAAGAATTGCCGAACTCTCCGGGTACGGACTATTGGTAATTGAATTTTTTCTCGTAACAATTTTGCTTACGTAGTTTTTAAATAAATCTTTTTCCTCGGACTTGGTATAAAAGACTTCGTCTTTGGTCGGATCTTGTACTCCGATCCATTTCATATACTGCTCCTTTCCACCATAATCGGTCCAGTTGTTGGTTAAAACAGGAATAACTCGCATATTATATTCGTGGGCTTTTATAAGAATTAAATCGAGCGTTTTCAGACGTTCCTCATTCGTTATTCCTGCCTTAGGTTGAAAACCGTTCGAAATCCCATCTCCAAATGCCCAAAAACGAACAGTATTAATTCCAATTGATTTTAAATAGGAGAATGTTTTGTCAATATCAGATGAAGATGCATATGCCAAATCGTATGAATTTACTCCGCGAATAATAAATTGCTGGCCCCCAAGTTTCAGTTCTCCCTGATCATTTCGGGTAACAAAGAGTTCATTTTGTGGTTTCAACTCGTAGATAGCGCCATTTTTCCCTTCGTATACTTTTTTATAGTTTGCCAAAAAATGATTTTTCTGATTATTTACCAATGCGGTGTATACGGGATCACCCGTATCGCCGGTTGCCATAACAATCCATTTTGCGTACGCTTCCGGCATGCTTAAAGAATATGCCCACTCTTTGCTTACTCCTTCATGAATAAGTTGGCGCAGCTGAATATCGCTTTGAAAAGCGACCGCATTGAACGAAGACGTCGACATAAGCACCCGTTCGTTTCCCTTTACGCGCAATTTCAGCGCGTGTGCAAGATCTTTATTCGGGAACGAACTAGATCCGATGACACCATCGGTAATAGTAACAATCCCTTCACGATAGGTAGTAATGGTCTGCATAGAAATAACGAGTAAAAATACTGGTACGATAAGCCAAGTCCGATGTAATTTTTGAAGCACAAAGGGAACAAAAATTGCTACTAACGGCACTCCAAAAATTCCGTAGCGAACATTAAACCACTCTCCTGCAATAGTTGAAGATGGATTCCAATGCAATGCGGGCAAGTTAAGAATCGAGATTCCCAGATAAAGACTTACAATATTAAAGATAACAGGAGCCACTAATAGAAGCACCACAATAATTTTATCCGTGAATTTTAGAGTGTTCTGCCTTGTAGAAAGGAATATTCCCAAACCCATCAACCCCAGAACAAATAAATACGCGCCCGTATTGGCAATGAGCGCAAAATAATAGGCAAGTAGCGACATCCACCAGCTCCCGTGAGTAATAAGTCCTGCCTTTGCTTGAATATACTCCTGTTGGGCTTTCGCAGAATACGGACCATTTATAAAAAAGAGGGGATCCTTAAAAATAAGAAAATTCCATAGAAGCCAAAAGGAGGCCGCAACAATAATGGGGTACCCAAAAACAATACTTTTACTTATAGATTCACGAAATGATCGTCTTTTTATAAAAATCTGATGCAGCAAAATTATTGCTCCCTGCATTGCTACCACAAACCATCCATCATAGCGAGTAAGCACCTGTAAAAATCCACACAAACCCGCGAGTAACAGATAAGACACTTTTTCATCTATTACCCATTTAATGCAGTACAGCACCGACAGCAGAAAAAGTGCTAAATAGAGCATTTCAGTAAGTGGCGTCGATTGCAGATAGAGAACATTTAAATTCAGTCCAAAAAGCAGTGCTCCTAAAAATGCGAGAAATGAACTGGTAGAAAGCAATCGAATTATCTGGAATATGGCAGTCACAGAAACAAGATATGCGATCATGGAAATAATGCTTCCGGCAAAGCCCGAATGCCAGGACCAATCATTCCAGATAAGAGGAAGATAGAGAAGCTGATTGAGCGGAAGCCATACGCCACCGATCTGAGAGATACCAGGCTCTTGGTTATCAATAATCAGACGCGAGAGATTAAGGTGAGACATGGCATCATTGTAGGCGACCGTAAGCCCTAGTCGATAAAATATATACCAAGAAAGAAAACTTATACCTACAGAAAGAGAGAGGAGCATCGCCTCCGTGTGAGAATGAATGAAGTGTACGAGATTATGTCTGAAGGTGTAAACCATGATTTGTTTTTTGCCAGTGATGTGGACGAACAAATAATTCATACAGTGCAAACCCCGCGGCTATGCTCATCATTAACCAGTACAAAGGAGTCAGAGCCGCCCAAAATACAATATCCCAGTGATTCCGTTTGGCAACTCCTAACATGTAGTAGTACATGTAAAGCGTATTGCCTATGGCGAGTGTAAATATTCCCATGTAAAATATGGGGTTGGGAAAGAGCGTTTCTATAAAAGGCCCGGTTTGAGGCCGAAATGCAAAATACAAAATGGTTAAAATCCACATGAGGGGATTGATTATCATCGAAAGAATTTTGCCTCCGATAATAATGTGAAACGGGAAAATATGATTCAGTTTCCACCCCCAGTTATTTTTACCCGTATTTCGTGTGTGAACGAGGTAGGTTTGCATATACCCCTTTATCCAACGACTTCTCTGACGGAGCCAATTAAACAAATTACTATTTGCTTCTTCGAGAGTTACAGAATCGATTACCGTAGTTTTATAGCCATATTTTGCGAGGCGCATTCCCAGATCGGCATCCTCCGTTACGTTAAAAGGATCCCACCCCTGTAGTTTATTTAAAAATGAAACGCGGAAATGATTTGAAGTTCCGCCCAATGGAATTGGTGCATTTAACGATTGCAAACCAGGGAGTACCAGTTCAAACCAAAGTGAGTATTCCAGTGTAAAGAGACGTGTCAATAAATTTTGATTCGTGTTGTAATAATTTAATTTTGCTTGAACACATACGGTTGCGGTCCCTCGTTTTTCAAAGGTGAGCGCTGCTTTTTTAAGTTGTTGAGGATCGGGAATATCTTCGGCGTCATAGATTGCCACATACTCTCCTTTTGTAAATTTAAGTCCATAATTGAGGGCTTTTGGCTTCGTTTTAGGAAGGGAAGGAGGAACAACCCGTATTTCAAAGTAGGAGGGGAGAGACATGCTACTAATCTTATTGATCGTATCGGTATCGTCTTTTTCTAAAAGAAATATAATTTGGAGCTTTTGTTTTGGATAATCCATTTTTTTCATTGCCGCGATAAACTGTTTTGCAATACGCGCTTCTTTATAGAGTGGACACAAAATGGTATATCGTGGCAATCGACGATTTGACATGCTCAGTTGATCTTCTGTATAGGCATGTTCATATGGATATGTCATGCTCCGAAATATTAAATATCCGTTGAATAGGAGATCGATAAAATAGATGAAAATAATGCTCGAGATAACCAGCACGAGTGTCGTATGCCAGTTGAGATATATAAGACCCGCCAAAACAACAGCTGCCGCAAACATCAATTCTTTTTGACGCGTTGAAAGCCGATAAAGCGCCGTTTCTATTGAGTCGAGCTTGGTATATGGATTAAAAGTAACACCGTTGTGTTTAAATTTCGCAGTATTTCGAGAAAGCGTATCGAGCCCAAAGAGTTTTAAACGGAGCGCAGATAGTCCAATCTCCCAAGATGCTTTTATAAGCGATACTTTTGTTTTCCCCGAAAAACGCTCTCCAAAAACAATCGAGTAGGTACTAATTTCATAGCCCAAAGCACGAGCTTTCACCAAAAACTCCATATCAAAGGCCCAGTTGGACTCTGTAACGGATATATTCTTTATTACTTGTTTTTTAAAAACTTTTAGTCCCGACTGGACATCGCACGAAAGCTTATGAAGTACTTTACCAAAAATAAAGGAAAACATTTTACTCGTAAACTGGCGAAGTGGCGAAGTGTGGTGTTCTGTTCTATTTGCAACCACTATATCTGTTCGAGGGTTGAGCATTTTTACCATTTCAGGGATCGCCTCTGGCGGGTATTGAAGGTCCGCATCGATCATACAGACAGAAGAATATTTTGCATGGGAAAACCCCTCGATAAGGGACTGTGCCTTGCCTCGCCTGCCAATTTTTTGATAGCACTGGATAGGGTAACTACGTGCGAGCCGCATAAGGACGTTCCAACTGGAATCTGTTGAACGGTCGTCAATTGCAATAATTTCATAACAGATGTGACTCTGAGACATTACTTTGTCAATTCGTTTGACAAGCGGTGTTACATTGCGTGCTTCGTTTAAAATGGGGACAACAATAGATACCGTCTTCATACAAAAACATACGGAAAAACTCATTAACTCTTATTTTGGAAAATAATTATTTCCTGATACTAGTTCTAAGAATGCAATAAATCGTGAAGGTTACGTAATGATGATGTATGATCCGTTACCACAGTGCAAACCAATCGAGTAGTAAATCTTTGGATGGCGCGGGGTCTACGTTAATGGTAAAGCCAGCAGCAGATTCTTGTTCATACCAATAATTTGCTTTCCCATGAGATGTAATCGTGATGACTTTTGGAACTGAATCCCACGTGCGATCTATACGAGCAGAATGAGATCCTTCTTTAATAACTACCTGTCCTCTCATACTGTCATTTCCGATAATTTTACCTTCTTTCAGGGAAAGATTTCCTTTTGTGTCAACTACTACTTTCCCGTTCATCATGTCCAAATTGCCAAGGGCAGATGTCTGAAGTTTTAATGTGCCTGCTGCGGAAATGGTGGCACTTCCTGAGGCAGTTAGGCCATCGATCGAGAGCACCCCTGCGGTAAAGGCACCAAGAACGTTTACATCGTTGAGGTTTGTTTTCCCGGTTACGGTGAGATCGTCTGTTATCGCTAATTTTTGAGAAACCGTTAAAACTCCTGACTGTGTCGCAATTCCTAAACTTGAGGCTGAGGAAGAAGCAATGAGTTGTTGCATGTCCTTTATAAACGCATATTGCTCAGCAAGAAGATTGAGCTTGCTATTAGTATCATTCATTTGTTGTTGAAGATAGAAAAGTTCTGCTGAAATGGTTGCCACACTACTCGTAATTCCTGCTTCGCTCGCCGAAACTTTTGCGAAGGCGAGCCCGGAATCGTTGTGTAAGGTGTTCATCTGTCCAGAGAGCGCCTGAATACCAACCAAGGCAATGCCTGAAGGATCAATTGTTGAAATGCTGGTATCTGATCCTCCAAGCCCAAAAAGAGCATGGAAATCCTGGGCCACGGGGCCGATATGGGTTATGGAGGAGTTTTCTACTTTGTAGTTCCACTGGGTAATTGGCAGGGCATTGATTTTTGACAAAATGACCGATGGATCAATCTGTATGAAATTCTCTTTTAAATTCCGGTCAGACGCATTGGTCCAGGTACCGCCTGAAGTGACATAGGCTCCAGATGCCATCTGAAGCGGACCGAGGGAAGGATTGGTGGTACCGATACCGACGTTACCATTGGCATTAAGGATTACTAGGCGGTCAGCATTATTTGCATTGTCATAAATGTGGAAATTATTATCACCTGTACCAATACCTTTTCCAATCTGCCAGTATGCTGTACCGGCTGCGTTAAACTGGAAAGCTGAACTGTTGTTGGAGTTTGCAGTATCAATGGTGAAATTAGTTGATCCTGAAGTATTTTTAAAGTAACCGATATTGACAACAGTTCCAGTAATATGGAGCGGATAACTGGGACTCGTTGTACCGATGCCGACGTTACCAGCACTGTCTATCCGCATACGTTCCTGAGAACCATTGTATCCACCAGTTCTAAAAGAAATTGGATCTGTTCCTCCACTACCAACACCACTATCGCTCATAAGTACAATGCCTGCACTTCCGCCGAGTGCTGAAGTATTTGCTAATCCTACTCCAAAACTACTACCAAACACTCCCATCAGCATACTGGCACCGCTATCATTAGTGGCACTGTAGAGCGATTTACCAGACGCATTGCTATTAGTAAGAGATACTCCGTTAAGGGCGGTATTACTGCTATTAAATGCAATTGTGAGCGGATTTCCCGGGCTTGTCGTTCCAATCCCGACTGTGCCACTTTTTACTACCAATGTGTTGCGATTTGAATGTGATTCTAAAATAATTGCATTATCATTTCGTTCTCGAATATTAGAATTAGTGCCGTCAGTCATAAAATATGCCAGTGGTTTGTTGTTATTTACTAAGTCGCCTAGGGAAAAGAAAACCTGATCAGCTGCAGGGTTTGGTACGTGGACATCAAAAATGTGACTGCCTGAGGAAGAAAGTCCTAGACTGAGTTTTGCGGCTGTAATATTGCCGTTAACGTCAAGTTTTTGATTAGGACTTGTAGTCCCGATGCCAACATTGCCGGCATTGTTGTTATAAAGGTTTGATCCAGTTAATGTCCAGGGACTTGCCCCTCCGGTATAGGCAGTACTTTGAGTTGTTCCATCAGGGAATGAAAACCCTCCCGAGGAACTCCGTATTGTTCCAGCAACATCGAGTTTGTAGCCGGGACTTGTCGTCCCGATTCCCACATTGCCGGTGTTTGTTAAGATCATTATTGCGTCAGACGGGCTGACGTTATTCTGATTTGATCCGTTGTTGAGAGCAAATATCATATTGCCTCGAGAATAGTCACCGCCTATACTTTGGAATAGGATACCACCTTTCGTATTTGCATTTTCACCCGAAAAACCGATGCCACTCCAACGTCCACTTGTGTTATTAGTAGCCGCCTGTAAACGAAGGGTGTACTGATTGTAGCCGCTATCATTCAGGTGAAGAAAATTGGTAGGTGAATTGGTGCCCATGCCAATATTTCCGCCCGATGCTATTCGCATTTTTTCAGAATCGCCAGACCCCGTTCCGAAAAGGATGTTGCCGCTGGCATTACGAGCGGTGAGAACGAGATTGGAACTATCAGCTCGCATAACGAAATCATTCGTAGAGGCGATATCAGAGTAAGAACCGTTGCCATTTGCTCCTGCGATATAGCCACGGGTTGTTGCCCCATTGGAGAACTGAATGGCCGGATTAGCGTTGTTAAGATGCAGCAGCTGCCCCGGTGAGGAAGTGCCAATACCTAAATTTCCTCCACCGATATAGGAGTTGCTGTTGCCGGAAAGAAAGGTGTTTGTATTGACGGTAATATTTCCTGACACATCGAGTTTTGAACTTGGATTGGAGTTACCGATCCCTACTGAACCATCGCTTTTTACAAATACGCCAGTATTAAGCGTGGCTGTTCTCCAGTTATTTCCTGAACCGTTTTCACCGAATAACGAAATGGAACCATCTTCGGCATTCATACGGATAGTGGGAGCCTTTTTAGCGCCGACCATGACATATTTGGTAGTGCCATTGCCGCCGTCGATTGCAGCGTTTGGCCCGATATCACTTGCTAAATAAGAAGAAGTACCACCATATGAATCAATAGAAAAAATGGTGCCGACTTGGTTGACTGCTTGAATGAAGCCGCTCCCATAACCGGTGGAATTATAGGAAAGGTAGACAGTATCATTGCCATTCACTGTTTTAAGTCTTGAATCAGCGGTTGTGGTACCGATACCAACATTTCCCCCATTAAAGTATGAAGTACCGCTTCCCGTAAGAAAGGTATTGGTATTAACAGTTATATTACCTGATACATCAAGTTTAGAACCCGGGCTGGAGTTGCCAATTCCGACATTCCCATCGGATTTCACATAAACTCCCAAGTTATGATTAGGTACTCGCCAGTCGTTGCCTGAGCCATTTTCGCCGAATAATGAAACGGAACCATCTTCTGCACTCAGACGAAGAATGGGCGATTTTTTTGTACCTGTTGGTGAGTATTTTGTAGTGCCGTTACTGCCGTCGAGAGCATAATTGACGCCGAGATCAGTGATCAGATTCGTGCTACCTCCATATGCGGCCATTGTTAAAAGATTGCCATTTTGGTTGTTGATAGAAAAAAAACCATCACCGTATCCGGTTGTGTTATTTCCGAGATAGACCGTATCGTTTGCGCCACTGCTCACCGTAAATCTTGCGGCCGGCGTTGTTGTTCCGATACCAACATATCCATTTCCCTGTAGGGACATAACGGTAATATCGGGAACGCTCCCGTAACCATTTCCGGAGCTTGGACTACCTGAAACTGTAAAGTCCATTCGCCCTCTCCCATTAATACCGGTTTCCATTGCACCAACCCTAATGCCGGCGGCGTTGGTATTTTTTACGCCGCTAACCGCGGGACGATAAAAACGAACCATATCGGCTGTTTCGATACTGGTAGTTGAGTCTATGCCGGAAATATTAAGTTTCGTAGCCGTTGATGTGGTGTTAATTCCCATATTACCACTGGAATTAACAACTAATTTATCAGCGCCGCTCCATAGTCGATACATATTTCCAGAGACGTACTGTACCCACCGTTCACCATTACTTGGAGATTCTGTCCATGCATTGGCGGATCGATCGAGGAGGCTGAATTCTCCACTGGAACCGGAAATAGAGAATCGCCCGTTCCCACTTGAAAAATAGGGTCCAAGACCGAAACTTGCACTCGAACCAGCAACCCGTAGAGTAGCGTCAGGTGAGGTGGAGTTAATGCCGACATTTCCGTTTGCCAGGAGCGACATGATGGTCATATCGGGCGATGCTGTTGCACCATTGGAAAGATTTATATCAAGCTGAGTGTTGGCATTGACTCCAGTTTGAGAATATCGGGAAAGCGAGAAGTTGGCCATATTACTCCACGAGTTGCCGCTCTTTCCGTAACGAACAAGGGAAAACAATGGTTTTGCCGCAGGAGTATCGTAATTATTGGTTGTGCTGGCAATTGTTTCTACCCCATACGAATTGGTCTCTGTGCCGATAACGAAAAATTTGCCCGTTGGAGTAGTGGTTCCAATACTCACATTTCCATTGGTATCAATTCCCATACCTACATTGCCATTTGATTGAAATGTCAGACCGTTTGAGTAAGCACCACCGTCTATATAGAGCCGATCATCACTACCTGACCCAATATAGAGTGCAGCCCGTTCAACAGCAGATGCTTCATCAACAAAAGAGAGCCGTGACTGAGAGTTTCCCTTTAAAGCCAATGTCCCACCCGGAGCAGAAGTTCCAATCCCTACATTACCATCGTTGAGGGTGTAGAGGAGGGGAGTGTTGCTACTGTTTCTTACATTCAGTGCAGCAGAAGTGTTATTTGATGTCGACCCGTTTATGACGAAATCTGTCGGTGCGTCTATAACATTCCCCGGAGGCATCAAATGATCAGCAGGAATCAAGGCTTTTGTAACAGAAGCAGATGACCATGAAACGCTTAACGAACCTCCGCCAGACCCTTGAAAATATTCGATCACAATCGGATACCAGGTGCCGGCAGTAAGTGCGACAGTTCCACTTCGTTCCGTCACTCCTTGGCTGTACCAGTTGTTCACTACCAAATTATTATTTACATAGAGTCGTGACCCGTCATCACTTGCAGTATAGAACGTATACGTCTCAGAATAATCTGCCTTTATCCAACCAACAAACCGTGCATTAATATAATTCGAGTTTACTCCCGGTGGGTGAGTACCTGTGATATCTCCCCAGTTAATGGGCCCGTCTAGATATGCGGTTGTTCCTGCACCAGCACCAACATTGGTGTAATTTGAGCTATCACTGTTGGTCCAGATGCCAAGCAGACCTCGTTTTGTACTTATCTCTCCCCGCGTAACCGGATTCCAGAGATAGGGGTCAACTCCATTTATAGTTCCACCTTGTACTTCCAGTTTTGATCCAGCAGCAGTGGTACCTATGCCCACGTTCCCTCCGGTGGTAATACGCATTGCTTCAACATTATTTGTTTTAAATGCTAACGCAAAATTATCGGTTGTTCCAAAAGTAGCGAGTGTATTAAAACTATTTCCATTATTTACAAAACACCCGGTACAGGTGAAACCTCCTGAAACAGACTGCCAGGTACCATTTCCTGAAGAATCTGAAACCATAATATATCCATTTGAAGCACCCGTGGGCATTGTGAAACTGGTTGCTTTTATCCCCCCATTTATCTCTAATTTTTGCGTCGCATTAATAACACCAATACCTATATTTCCAGTCGAAGCATTTATATGAAGGCGGGGAGTATTCATAGGAGCCGCAAGGACAAGATTTCCGCTCGTTTGAAATACGCCAGAACCATTACCAGTTCCATTCCAATTAATTGTATTTGCTGCTTGAAACACCTGTCCATTCGATGTCCCCGTATCCATTAATAAATCGGAGTATCCCTGCCCGCTATTCACAATGTGTACCCCCTGTGCGCCCGTAGTGTTTGCCCCGATCGTCAGGAGTCGATCGAGCGAAGTGGTACCAATCCCAATACTAGTACCATCATTGTAAAGATTTGAGGTCGCGGACCACGCTGAACCGTTGTGGCGAAGTGTCTGTCCGCTTGTGCCCGATGGGACACCGCTTCCGCCTGCTGCCACCTGCCAGGTGGCATTACCACTTACATCACTCGTTAAAACATATCCAACCGTAGCGCCCGTTGGTATTTTTAACCCTGTTGCTTGTACCGTTCCGTTTACATCAAGTTTCTGTGATGGACTTATGCCAATCCCAACATTTCCATTCCCTTCAATAGACATTCGCTGATTTCCGTTTGTATTAAAGTTAATCGAATAATCGCCAGCCTGGGCAATAGTTAATGAGTTAAGCGCAAACGTAAGTGATTCTGATTCTCCTGGGAAGGAGCCTCCTGACTCGCCGAAAGTAATTTTTCCGCCACGCGCACTGGTAGCCCCGGCACTAAAAGTAAACGTATCAACTCGTCCGCTGCCACCGCTATCCGCTACCATAAGTGTCTGCATATCAGTCATACTCGAGTTATTTGTAGCCCGGTAAATATGAAACGGAAGTGATGGATTGTTTGTGCCCACGCCTAAATTACCGTTTGTGTTCAGCCAGATTTTATCGGAACCGCCAGCTCGAAGAACCAGCGGATAGTTGTCATTTGTTCCCAAGATGGCGTTCGTTGAAAAATTGTTCCCCCCGGCCATAAACGCGCTCGAAGCAGTAAGAGTCGATGCCCAAGAGAGTGCACCACTTCCATTGGTACTTAAAACCTGTCCTGTTACACCGTCAGCAGCCGGCAACGTCCATGTTTTACTTGCAGAAAGAGAGGGAGCTTGAAATCCAACCGCATAGCCACTACCGCCATCTTTAGCGGCAAAAGTAGTCGCCAAAGCGGTGCCATTTACCTCTAATTTTGCACCTGGAACTGTTGTCCCGATGCCAACATTCCCAGAAGTCGAAATGACCATATTGCTGACACCCCAGCTCGTACTAAACGATATAGGAAGTATCGTACCTGTCCCATTTTTGTATGATAGGAAACCAGCATACCCTGCTGTCCCTAAAAGGGTTCCACCGTTATCGATGCCAAATCTGACGTAATTAGAATTACCGATATCGGGACCGCCATAAATTACATTTCCTGTATCTCCGCTTATATTGCTCGCCTGTAGAACAGTTCTCGGGTTATTCCCATACACCTGGAATAAAGCCGTTGGGTTTGTTATTCCTATTCCCATATTCCCCGCAGTATCAATGCGTATACGTTCATTACTATTCGTTCTCAAAATAAGAGGATAATTATCATTCGTACCGAGCACCGCGTTAGCTGAAAAGCTGTTCCCGCCGGCCATAAAAGCACTTGCAGCCGTTAAGACCGATGCCCAGGAAAGGGTACCGCTTCCGTTGGTACTCAGGACCTGCCCCGTCGTTCCATCGCCAGCGGGTAAAAGAAATGAAGTACTACTCGAAAGAGTAGGGGAGCGCAAACTTATATAGTTTGTGCCGGAAGAATCGCGGATTCTCAACTCAGTCGTCTGTGTTCCTCCATTTACCTCTAATCGCTGTGTCGGAGCAGTCGTGCCGATTCCGACATTTCCTGTTCCATTCAAAAGCATACTGTTTCCTCCTAATGTAAAATTGACATTAGAAGTAAGTGTTCCTCCCAAAACAATCGAATTATTCGTTCGTGCCAATCCATTTCCGAATGAAAGTGGATCTTCGTAATCCACCCCACCAACCGCAACTGATAGCTGTCCGCTTGGTGAAGCGGTTTTCAAAATCCCTCCCGGAAGTGCTGAAAAAGTAACCGTCCCTCCTGCCGACACTGTTCCTGTTGCCGCAATATTTCCTGACACAACAACTCCCGAAGACGAAGCGATTTTTCCGTTTGCATCAACAATAAACTGACCTGCTGATCCAATTTGAAATCCTCCTGATTCAGTAAAACGTCCCCGTTCTACATTACTGGTAATAAACGTCAAAGGCTGCGTATCCGTGGTACCCAAAACGGCCGGAGCCGCAAATCCATTCCCGCCCGTTAAGAAACAGTTCGGGCATATTGACCCTCCTGTACCCACTGGTTGCCACTGTCCATATCCATTTGCATCCGAGGTTAAAATGTAAGCATTTGAGGCCCCTGTAGTCAGTCGAAATCCTGTCATGCTAACCGTTCCTGTAACGTCCAGCTTCGCACCCGGAGTAGTTGTCCCAATACCTATATTTCCATCAGATCCATTCATCAGCAATCTTATAACGGTATTTGTTTTATCTTCTAACCGAAAGTTTGAAGCTGAATCAATCGAAAAGCCATACGCTTGAGAAACGGTTCCTGTTCGTTCTAAACGTACAATGTCAGCCGCATTCGTTTGCACGACACTAAATGCCGTCGTTGAAAGGGGAGAGGTTGTCCCAATGCCAACACTACCCAGTTGCGAGATGGTTAGGCGCGCAGTATTTCCCGTGTAAAAATCGAGTCCATACTGACTCGCTCCGGAAGTTCGTCGGGAACCGATTCCCGATTGGCTACCCGAACCAAACGTAAGAGCATTCCCCAGTCCGCCATTATTCAGATCGGCCTGATCAATATTAAGCCCATTGAATACACTCAAATTTTGCTGTGGACTGGTGGTTCCAATACCAACATTTCCTGCCTGCGTAACCACAACATATCGAGTGTGGGGAGTATTATACCGGGCGATACTAAAAATAGAGGCCTCTGTTTGCTCCTCAGAAAGAATAAAGGCCTGTTTGCCAATAATGCCGTTATTTAAAAGAATTCCCGGTCCAAAATTAGATTCTGTAACCGAACCGGTTATATTTTTTAAAGAAATAACCGGAGATTCGTACGCGCTACTTGATTCCAAACTCAGAAGTGTTGAGGGATTCGTCGTCCCGATTCCTACTTTCCCGGTAGAATCCCAAACTCCGTTTCCGGCAAAATTGGTCGTCTGAGTAAATGTTTGGGCGGCCGTCCACGAGTTGATATGACTCAAGTTTAAAGAAGCTCCTACCGCTCCAAAGGTAGGAGAAACCGTAAGCGTTCCATCATAGTTTGCGACAGAAGTTACTGCCTGAAAAGAAGATACATTCGCACTATCAACAATTGTTCTATTTCCCCAATATAAGGAACTAGAAGGGGTACTCCCATTCGATTGCGTATCTAAAATATTGTTTGCCCCGGCGATCGAACCCATTTTTATCCCACCGAAAACCTCTAATCGCTGCGAGGCCGGTGTAGAAATTCCAATACCTACATTTCCCATGAGCATCAATGGAGAAGTTGTCACGGCGCCCCGTCCGGTAACGGTCGCAAGGGTATCTGCCTCTGTTGCCGTAACCGTAATTTGTGAACCATTTGTACTTACCGTAGCGATACCTGCACCCGTTACCGTTATAATTCCTGACAAACCACTCAAAGACGTTACGCCCGTTCCTGACAGTACTAAGGAACTACCCGACGTATCCACACTAACCCCAGAATTGCCGGTTATGTTCATAAGTGAATAGCCTGAGCCATTTCCTACCAAAATCTGACCCGATGAGGGAAGAGTAGACAAGCCCGTTCCACCCAAAGCAACAGGAAGAACTCCCGTAATATCATGAATCAAACTAATAGCCTGACTCGTGTACAACACACCGCTACTGTCAGCTTTTACAAATCCTCCCGATGAAGAACTGAGCGTAGAAAACGTCGGAGTCCCAGAAATTGTAACTGGTCCACCCAAATAGGTAGATCCCGCAACCTGCAATTTCGAGGTGGGAGACGTTGTTCCAATCCCAACATTATCAGCATTACTCGTGAGGCTCACCACACCTGAGCCGGAGAGCCAGCCTTCCCCAATAGATTGTCCGGTAGCTCCAATAACTATCGTTTTTGTTTTTGGATCGGTAGATAATTGAATACCGCTGCCCGACGCAAACGTAAGTGTATCGTTATTGAACCCCGCCATGATACCGGGCGACCCAGAGACCTGAATCGTTTTAAAAATATACTGGCCCGAGCCGGGATCGGCATTCGTAATTTCTGAGCCGCTGGTCGTTATCCCAGATCCACCCGTGAGACTTACAATTGCATTCGTTCCGGTTGCTTTAATCGTGGTTCCCTCGATCACAATGCCATTCCCCGCAGTAAAATTCACGGTTCCTGTTTTTCCCTGCACCGAAAGTACCCCTGTATTTACAATTTTGGGACTCTGCACCGTTCCATCGAGCTTTATTCCTTCTCCAGCAGAAATTCCATATACAATATTACCCGCTTTAATTGTCCCGTCACCTAAGTCCAGAAGCTTATCTTTTGCAAAAATATTATTGCCAAAATGGACTTCGCCCTCATAATAGGTATTTTTGTGAAACGTAGCATTTTCGTTAAAAACAGAAGCTACGTTAAATGAAACCTGAGGATTTTCCGGAGAAGAGGAAGAATTCGCAGCCAACAATGCTGGTGCCTGCTCACCAAGCACCTCACTCACCTGCTGTGAAGATTGATTTGACGATGTAAATACTTTGTACCCGAAAAAGGCACTTGTAATGGTACCCGCAGCAAAAAGAGACAAAACCACAATCCCAAACAAAGGGAATACAAAAAAAGCTCTCTGCACAAAACCTCGTTTTTTAGTGTCCATTTATAATGAAAATATTCAAAAATAGAGATGGTTTTTCAGCCTCCGTTTTCTTCCTTTTTTACTCCACCGAGGAGACAGTCCTTCAGCATTTCTTCAGTATTCTTTTCCTCTATAAATATACCTCATAGAATAGAGTATTTTCAAATGTATTTTTTCTCCTTGCAAACAGAAAAAGAGGGGAGTATGCTAGCACTACCGCCTAACAGGTGGAGGGTTTTTTTGGTGAAATTGTTTGTACCCTCCCCAAGAACGGAGGGTTTTTTTTTGCGTTTTAAAATTTATTCTCAACACAAAAAACGGGTGGCACGAGTCAGGGGTCTCACGGACTTTTGACGATGGTGTTTTTGAAGTCAAGTGCGTGGGAAAGACGAGTGACAGGCCGCCGTTTTTAAATGAAAATTAAATAGATCCCGGATCGGAGTCCGGGATGACAAAACAAATGGATCCCCGATCCCTAGCATGCCCTGCGATGCCGCATAGCTGTCGGTGCCATGGAGTACCGGTTTCTTTTTTGGAGCGACTTGGGAGGTGTGCAGGAACGAGCACTGCCACCGAAGCGGAAAAAAATGAAAGCAAATGATGCTATTTACAAATTAAAAATTTATTACTTGTCCTATGGAACACATACACAATCTCAGGCACTCCACGGCGCATCTTCTTGCAGCCGCAGTTTTGGAACTCTTTCCCGGGACCAAACCAACCATCGGACCGGTAATCGATAACGGATTTTATTACGATTTTGATTTCGCCGAGCCAATTTCTGAAAAAGACCTTGGCAGAATTGATCAAAAAATGCGTGAACTGGTTAAAAAATGGGATGGATTTCATAAATCTGAAGTTTCTGCTGAAGAAGCTCTCAAAAAGGTACAAGGGAACGAGTATAAAGAGGAACTTATCAAAGAACTCGCAGAAAAAAATGAACCGATCAGCTTTTACCAATCGGGAAATTTTGAAGATTTGTGCCGAGGAGGCCACGTAGATAACCCAAAAGAGGAACTCAAATACTTCAAACTTCTTTCTATTGCCGGTGCCTACTGGCGGGGAAGTGAGAAAAATAAAATGCTTACGCGTATTTACGGAGTAGCTTTTGAATCAAAAGAAGCTCTCGAAGAACACCTGGCCATGCTCGAAGAAGCAAAAAAACGAGATCACCGAAAACTGGGAAAGGAACTTGAGCTCTTCTTCATCGACGAAATGGTCGGAAAAGGACTCGTAATGTGGCTTCCCAAAGGCACCATTGTCCGCGATCAAATAGAAGAACTCGCAAAGAAAAAAGAAAAAGAAGCCGGATACCTGCGTGTTGCAACTCCTCATATTGCACGCGAAGAGCTGTACATAACTTCCGGACACCTGCCCTATTACAAAGACAGCATGTATCCAGAAATGAAAATGGATGACGGGACATACTATCTGAAAGGGATGAACTGCCCACACCATCACCGGATGTTTGTGCACAGACCACGAAGTTATAAGGAAATGCCGGTTCGATTTGCAGAGTATGGAATGTGCTACCGCTATGAACTTTCCGGGACGCTTGCCGGACTCCTTCGTGTGCGAGCAATGGCTATGAACGATGCTCATATTTACACCACGAAAGCGCAGATTAAACAGGAATTTGCCGCCGTCCTGAAACTGGTTATCGATTATTTCAAAATCTTTAAATTAGAAAACTACTGGTTTCGACTTTCAAAATGGGACCCAAAACATACGGAAAAGTATATCAACGAACCGGAAAACTGGGAGTATGCACAGAATGTAATTCGCGAAATATTACAGGAAATGAAGCTTCCCTTTAAAGAAGTAGACGATGAAGCAGCCTTTTACGGACCAAAAGTTGATGTTCAGTTTAAATCCATTGTGGGAAGAGAAGAAACGATGTCGACAATCCAACTCGATTTTGCTGCCAAGAAGAGATTTGGACTTTCCTACATAGACGAAGAAGGGAAAGAAAACACGGATGTTTTTGTCATTCATCGGGCACCACTCTCAACTCAAGAACGATTTTTAGCGTTCCTTTTAGAGCACTACGCCGGGGCATTCCCCACGTGGCTTGCACCAGTACAGGTAAGTGTCCTTCCCGTCTCCGATAAATTCAACGAATATGCACAAAAGGTGTATCAAGAACTCTTGAAAAATGACATACGAGTCGAGATAAATGAAGAGAATAAAACATTGGGAGCAAAGATTCGTGAATCTACCTTGCAAAAAGTTCCGTATATGATTATAATAGGAGCTACTGAAGTGTCAGATTCCTCCGTTTCTATACGTACTCGCGAAGGAAAAGACCTAGGAAAATCTAGTATTATTGAATTTATTCAAACGGTAAAAAACACTATTGAGAAATACGAATAGAAAACCGACTATCCAGCGGAAATATTACTTTATCAATCACCATATTGAGGCAGCTTCTCTGCGGGTAATTGATACCGTAGGGAACCAGGTTGGATTACTGTCGAAACAAGAAGCGTTAGATAAAGCACGAGCTTTGGAAATGGATTTGGTACTCATAGCACCACACGCCAGTCCTCCTGTTGCCAAAATTACAGACTTTAAGAAATTTTTGTACCAGGAAGAGAAAAAAGCAAAAGAAGCGAAAAAAGGGATTAAAAAAAGCATTGTAAAAGATCTGAAACTTTCTTTGTTCATTGCTCCCGGAGATTTAGAACGGATGATGGAGAAAGCCCGAGAGTTTTTGGAAGATGGCAATCAGCTACGATTAAATCTTACGCTGAAAGGAAGAGAAATGGCAAAAAAGGATATGGCCTTTGAACTGATCAAAAAGTTTATAGCCGCCATGGGAGAAGTAACCATTTCAAAAGAACCGAGACAAGAAGGACGGGTTATACGAACCGTTCTTGCAAGGAAGAAATGACAACAGAATGTTGTCACCCTGAATTTAGTTCAGGGTCTATACAATGGTACCTCGATTCAGGATTTTTTTCCCTTCCAAATTCCTAAAAAATTTTATATAATAAACACCATGAAACAAAAAACACATAAATCAGCGGCACGACGATTTAAACTTAGTGCAAAAGGAAAGGTTCTTCATCGTTCAAACGGTCTCCGCCATTTGAGAAATAATAAACAGAACAAACAGATACGCGGTTTGAAACAAATGAAAGAAGTTACCGGGATCATGGGAACAAAGATTAAAAAATTATTAGGCAAGGCCTAAGGCTTTAAAAACACTATGGTACGCGTAAAAGGTGGCATTACCACAAACAGAAAACACAAAAAAACACTAGAACTGGCAAAAGGATACTGGATGACCAGACATAAACAGATTAAAAAAGCAAAAGAAGCAGTACTTCATGCAGGGCAGTATGCCTTCGCAGGACGCAAACTTAAAAAACGAGACTTCAGAAGTTTGTGGATTCTTCGTATTAGTGCAGCCGTAAAATTACTCGGACTTTCTTACAGTAGTTTTATTCATGGTCTATCCACGAAAAAAATCGAACTTGATCGAAAAGTATTATCTCAAATTGCAATCGATCATCCAAAGGTCTTTGAAAAGATCGTCGCAGAGGTAAAATAATGAGGGCAATGCTTCGTCATTCCGGTTTATCCGGAATCGTTGTGAAAGTAAATTAATAAACAACGAATCCCGACAAGCGGGATTGACAGAATCTGTCGTTGAACATATGGCTTTGTAAGCGTATGTTTATTGACAATTTCCGTTTGAGGTTTTACATTTTATTCATGGAAAGTATTCAACAACTCCGCTCGCAGTTTCAGCAAGAACTTCTCTCTATTTCTACACTTACTCAGCATGAAGAAATTTCTATTAAATATTTAGGCCGTTCTGGCAGTATAAACACACTTCTTAAAACAATAAAAGACGTTCCTCTCGAACAAAAAAAAGAGTTTGGAGCAACGGTAAACGGATTAAAAAAAGAGATTGAACACGCACTCGAAGAAAAAAAACAACAGGTTCTTTCCCAAACAGAAGATGCGCAATACACCGATGTGACATTGCCGGGAACTCCCTACGCACGGGGGAGTGTACACCTCGTAACAATTGCAATTGAAGAAATTTCACGCGTTTTTAGCAAACTTGGTTTTAATCGTATGTCATACCCGGAAATAGAGTGGGAACAGTATTCATTTGAAAACCTGAACATGCCCCCCGAACATCCGGCACGGGATGATTTTGAAACTTTTTTTGTAGACCATCAGCCCAGCGACGTGTTTGGAAAAATGATTTTATCTCCTCATACTTCGTCCGGGCAAACGCGGGAAATGCAACGGGTACAAAAACCTCCTATCCGCATGATAAACCTTGCAAAGTGTTACCGCCCCAATTGGGATGCCTCGCATGTGCCGATGTTTCACCAGTTTGAAGGATTGTGTGTAGATACAGGGATTACGATTTCTCACTTAAAAGGGACGATTGATTACTTTGCCAAAGAATTTTTCGGAGCAAATAGAAAAACCCGCATTCGCCCGTTTCATTTTCAGTTTACGGAACCTTCATTCGAGGTAGATGTTTCCTGTGGAGTCTGCGACGGAACCGGCATTATAGACGGCACGAAATGTAAAATCTGTAAATCTGGATGGCTCGAACTGGGAGGCGCGGGAATGGTTCATCCCAACGTTCTAAAGGCCGGAGGAATTGATTCTGATGTATACTCAGGATGGGCGTTTGGATTTGGAATCGAGCGAACGTTTATGATGAAAGAAGGACTGAACCTCGACGATATCAGAGTATTGTATTCTGGCGATGTACGATTTCTCGAGCAATTTTAATTACTTTTTCGATTGTAATCGCATCGTCATTCCCCTGAACAGGGGAATCCAAATGTGCAATTTGCTTCTATGAGATCTCGTCCCAAGGTGAATAGTCGACTGGATCCCTGCCTTCGCAGGGATGACGAAAATATTATTATTGATACCAATTATAAAATAATTTTGTGAACATAAAAATAACACACAACTGGCTTTTGGATTACCTTGAAACCCCTGCGGGGCCCTATGACTTACAAAAATATCTATCACTTTGTGGCCCTTCATTTGAACGAGTTTTTGATCATACCAATGATTATTCATTTGACATTGAAGTAACCGCAAACCGCGTGGACATGGCCTCGGTACTCGGAGTAGCTCAGGAGGCACAGGCAATTCTTCCGCGATTTAACATTGCCGCTCAACTGAAACAAAATCCATCACAGCTTACTTTCAAAGAATTGGGAACCCCAACAGGCGAAAAAAAACTGGAAATTCATCTTACCGATCCGTCGCTTTGTTCGCGATTTGCAGCGATTGTTCTTTCAGATATTAAAATTGGACCTGCACCCGATTACATTCGAGAACGACTCCGGATGTGTGATATTAAGTCCATCAATAATGTCGTAGATATTTCTAATTATTTAATGGTCTCGCTTGGGCAACCAACCCACATGTTTGATTATGACAAACTAAAACAAGCAAAAATGACAATGCGGGAAAGTAGACCAGGAGAAATAGTAAAAACTCTGGATGAAAAAGAAATTGAACTCCCGGGCGGAGATATTGTAATGGAAGATGGAGAAGGGAACCTGTTTGACCTGTGCGGGATTATGGGAGGCGATAACTCAGCAATTTCACCAGATACAAAAAACGTAATCCTTTTTGTGCAAACATATAATAAACGGAAGATTAGAAGAACATCAATGAAAACCGGACAGCGCACAATCGCTGCTACGTATTTTGAAAAAGGGCTTGATGAAGAGCGGGTGGAACCGACCCTCGTTTATGGGGTGCAACTTCTTCAAAAATACGCAAACGCAAAAATAAATTCTCCCTTGTACGATATATATCCCCATCCGTACACCCCGAAAACAATTTCCTTCACGCTCCACGATATTACCCGTATTATGGGCGTAACCGTTTCAGAGAAAGATGTGAATGACATTTTAGGAGGACTCGGGTTTGGGCTCAAAAAGGAGGGAGATACGTTTGTTGCCACGGTACCTTCTCACCGGAAAGATGATATCGAAATAAAAGCAGATATCGTTGAAGAGGTTGCCCGTGTCTGGGGGTATCATAATCTTCCCAATGAAATTCAAACAACTACCTATGTAAAGCAACCAAAAGAATTGGAACAGCTCTTTCTTTTACAATCAAAAGTGAAATATTTCTTAAAAGATATCGGGCTTCATGAATCCATGAACTACTCGATGGTTTCTGCGGAGTTACTGCAAAAATGTGGTCTTGATCCCTATGCTCACCTCGCTTTGGAAAATACGATTTCAGAGGAAACTAAGTATTTCCGCCAATCACTTATTCCTTCTTTAGTTAAAAATATGAAGGATAACCAAGGGAAAAAAGATGTGCTGAAACTGTTTGAACTTGCGAAAGTGTATCTCCCTCGAAATAACGATTTGCCCGACGAGCAATACCGCCTTGCGATAGCTGTTACCACAGATTTTTCTGATGTAAAAGGGATAGTAGAGGTTCTTTTGCGGGATTTGCATATTCATGGATTTCAGATAAAACGATCTCAAAATTCGTTATACGCACCCCATGTACAGGCAGAACTCTTTCTCAATGAAGAATTTCTCGGAACACTCGGGCAACTGAAACAGGCATACCAATTATCCAATGGTATAGAGAAGCCCATTTTCATCGCCGAACTTCATTTTCAAACACTCATTCATCACTACCGAATTGTGCCGCTCTATCAGGCTTTGAACCCGTATGCTGTTATCAAACTAGATCTTACTCTTCCTTGCAACAAAAAGCAGGACTTTTCTGAAATAAAACAACAGGCTTTTGCTAGTTCTGAGTTTCTCCGAACCATTGATGTTCTCTCTCAGTATCAAGATAAGCTTACGCTGCGATTTTATTTTGCAGCAAAAGATCGCAATTTAAGTGAGCAGGAAGCGAAAAATGAGCTTGAAAAAATAAAGAAAAATTTGCTACAATGAGCTATGCCGCGTACAAAAAAAGCACAAGGAGATGCAAAAGAACAACGACCGGAGCCTACTATTGAAAAAAAAGGGCAACGGAATGTTGTGGGTGGATTGGTTCTCATTGCCATCGGTGGTATATTTTTAGCAGACCGTTTATTTCCTTACATTAATTTCCTTTCCTATTGGCCAATCGTACTGATTGTGATCGGAGTGGGAATTCTCCTGCAACCTGCACAAAGGTAAAACTTGCCCGTCATCCCTTGGAAGTACTCGGAACGGGATATATCTATTGTTGAATTGAATAGATTCCCCCGGATCGGCGCAGTCCGGGGTAGGCTCCCCGATTGCCGACGAGCGGCAATGACAACGAGGGACAGTAAAAAATTAGTAATTTATTACATTTTATGCGTTCAAATACATTAATCGGTATTGCGTTTATTTTTCTCGGCTTTCTCTTTATTCTCGCAAATTTTCGAGTGCTCCATCTCAGTTGGGACATGCTCGTCTTATACTGGCCTGCGCTCATTATTTTTTTAGGAATCCTTGTTTTGGTAGGGCTCATTCGATCTCAAATTTTAATAGTACTTCTTATTCTTATTGCCAGCATCGCATTTCTATCAGAAATACAAAAGAAGATATATCGAAAACCTGCTCCAGCAGCTACCGCAACACCGACTGTCCCTCAGATAACGAACACCGAGGCGCCAAACAAAATAGCAACTCAAAATTTTCTATTTCCCTATACCGGTACAAAAATTGCACAGCTTTCGCTTGAAGCAGGAGGAGGAAACTATACTATGAATACCTCTACCCAAAATTTACTGGAAGCAACCATGCAGTCTACAAATGCCAGCTATTCGGTTAATCGCACCTCACAAAATGAAGTAGACGCTATCCAGATAACAGGCAACAGCTCTCAAACGCCCGGGACACAGGAAAAAAATACTGCTACCATCCATCTCAATGAAACACCTGAATGGACTATGAATTTTAAATTAGGAGCCTCTACCGTACATTTCGATCTTTCCCCGTACAATATAAAAAATATAACGATAGATGCAGGAGCCTCTAATTTCAAAATAAAAACCGGAGTTAAATCGACCGACATGACGCTCTCAATCCGTGCCGGTACTTCAAATTTCAACTTAAGTATTCCTCAGACCGTAGGGGCGGAAATTAAAACACAAACAAGCCTTACGGATAAAACATTTCAAGGATTTACCCAGGTAGGGGACAATCAATGGCAAACCGCTAATTTCGGAACGGCGCCACAAAAACTACATATTGATCTCGCCTCGGGCTTTTCGAGCATTACCGTGACGAGATATTAAGGCTCAATATGGTCATCCCGGGCTTGCCCGACGACCGTAAGGGTGACATTGCTACTCCTTTTCACAACGATTCCCGACGCGTTCATACTTCACTTGCGGGAATGACAATGCAACGTCACCCCTGCGAACGCAGGGGTCCAGAGTACCAATCACCTTAGGAGAGATCTCATCGAATGCATATTTTTACACTGGATTCCCCTGTCCAGGGGAATGACGACGTTGAGCCTGAACAACGATTCCGGATGCGCTAACGCTTACCGGAATGACAATGCAACGTCACCCCTGCGAACGCAGGGGCCCAGAGTACCAATCACCTTAGGAGAGGTCTCATCGAAGGAAAATTATTCACTGGACTCCCTTGTTCAAGGGAATGACGACGTTGAGCCTGATCAACGATTCCGGATGCGCTAACGCTTACCGGAATGACAATGCAACGTCATCCCTGCGAACGCAGGGGCCCAGAGTACCAATCACCTTAGGAGAGGTCTCATCGAAGGAAAATTATTCACTGGACTCCCTTGTTCAAGGGAATGACGACGTTGAGCCTGAACAACGATTCCGGATGCGCTAACGCTTACCGGAATGACAATGCAACGTCATCCCTGCGTAGGCGGGGATCCATCCCGACCCTTGCATCAGACTCCTCCCATGGATTCCCTCCTTCGAGGGAATGACGAGAGAGCAGGAATGACAAGAGCGCGCGCCGGAATGATATAATAGGCCATCATTTTTATGTATATTCTTAGTCTTTTTTCGGAGTAGGGGAGGGGGTTGGGGTCACAGAATCCCACGATTTATTTACTCCAAAAGAAATCGTCGAATCGCCCGTTTTATCCTTATCATTGCGCGCAACTACCTTCATCTCATGCACTCCATCTTGCAAATGAACTTTATCAGAAACCTCGCTATTATTTCCATCAAACACCTTTACTTTATTGTTGTCGAAATACACTTCAACAGTTTTTATAGAAGCGATTGAGCTTATCTTTACGCGATATTCCACATCATTTGTAGTTACATTATCATGGTTGTTTGGCGCTTTGATAGAAACTATAATCGCGTCGGATGAAGCATCAGACTTATCTCCCGGAGGATGAAATTTGGGATCCCCCTGATCCTTCAACCAGGCATCGATCCCTTCCTGCCATCGATTTTTACCATCTACAGAAATGGGATCATTTTCCGTAAAGACCACAAATTCCTTTTCATCATAATTTCCCTGTTTAATTTCAACGTCGTTGGCCAACTTTCCGTTGGATTTAGAAATTTTGACCTTTTTATAAAACGGGGAAAGATCTTTCGGCTCGGTACCCTTCACAAAATATTCGGAACGCGTAGCATCTGCATTGTGCTGCAACCCACCAAGCCAGGCATCAATATTTGTGGCAACAACTTTATCGGGTTTATCTATAATGCCGTCAGGATATTTTTTAAGCAGTTCATTCATTACACGGTACCAAATAGGCGAAGCACCCGTCGCCCCGGAAGCTATTTTTTGATTCATCTGGGTAAAGTCATTATTTCCCACCCATACACCAACTGTCAGTGATTTTGTGTACCCAATCGCCCAGTTATCGCGCTTATCGTCGGTCGTACCGGTTTTAACAGCCACTGTTTTTCCCGGAATTTTCAGATACGAATTTGGTCCGAATTCATCCATGCGCGCATTGTTGTCGGAGAGAATGTGAGAAATCAAAAAGGTAGATTCCGGGCTAAATACACGCTTTTCCTGCGAAGCAGCTGGCTTAAAAATTGTTTTCCCTTTGTAGTCAGTAATACCTATAATCGGCTGAGTATCTTTATAGCTCCCTCCCCGAGCAAAAACGCTAAAGGCATTTGTCATACTCAACAGTGTTGTTTCGCCGCCGCCAAGAGTAATTGAGAGCCCAAATCGTTTGAGGTTTTCATCGGTAGGAGCAAATGTGTGCAGCCCCATTTCATCCGCCTTTTGTAGAAAATCGCGAACGCCAAGCATAGCAACCATTTTCACTGCCGGAATATTCAACGAATTTCCAAGAGCAAAACGAATCTGCACCGGTCCACGGAATTTACCATCATAATTAACTGGTTCATAATCCTTTGAACCGGAAACAGGAAATGACGTTTTTACATCCATAAGCACCGTAGCGGGCGTATATCCCTTCTCAAAGGCAAGTGCATACGTTAGGGGTTTTATCGTTGATCCAGGCTGTCGCTGCCCCAATGCTGCAACGTTGTAGTTGCCAAAATCGGGATCGTTATAATCATACGAACCAACCATTGCTAAAATTTCACCTGTCTGTGAATCGAGGACAACTACCGCACCGTTTGTGGCATGATAATCTTTGAGCTTGCCAATTTCTTCTTTGACAATTTTTTCCACGGTCTGTTGAACATCTAGAGATAGGGTTGTTTTAATACGAAGTCCCTGATCCATAACCTTGGCGCCAAGCGATTGTTCTATCTGATCCTTCGCATAAAAAACAAAATGAGGTGCGTTAATCATAAGATTGGGAGCAGTAAACTTCATAGCATCGAGTTCTTTACCGGCATCTGTTTCCTGTTTGGCAGTAATATACCCATCCTCCCGCATACGGCGCAAAACATCCTTCGCGCGACCACGCCATAAATCGTTTTTACCAATAAAAGGGGAGTAGCGAGAAGGGCTCTGAGGAAGTCCCGCGAGCACCGCAGATTGCGCTAAATCAAGATCTTTCGGGTCTTTATTAAAGTATCCTTTTGATGCCGACCCAACCCCCCAAAGGCTTCCTCCATAGGGCGCTTCGTTCAGGTACATTCCGAGTATTTGATCTTTTGAATATTTCCGCTCCACCTCAATCGCTAAAATCCATTCTTTCACTTTACGAGAGACCGTTTGCCTTGAATCTAACAAAACATTTTTAATAAGCTGTTGCGTAATGGTAGAACCTCCCTGTGTCCCATTGTGGGTTACGATACTCAATACTGCCCGCAAAATGCCTGTTTCGGAGATACCGGAATGTTTATAGAAATTCTTATCCTCCACAGCAACTGTTGCCTTTTTAAGATAATCCGCAATCGCAGTATAATCAACCGGCATTCGGTTTTTATCCTTATACATGTCGAAGAGTACTTTTCCATCGCGATCTAAAAATACCGTTGAAGAGTTGGTTACTTGTGAAAGTTTATTTGGCGCAGGAAGATCTCGACCGTAGTAAGCAAAAAGTACAAAAGCCGCAATAAAACCAAAGATTACTGCGCCAATAAGCCCCATAATCCCGTAAAGAACAAGTTTCTGTTTCCAGGTGCTACGTTTAAGGCGCAATCGCCGAGATCCATACATATGCTATTAGTATAGCTTATTATTTTGTATAATAATTGCATTATGCAAAAACGCGAAAAAACCTATCAACCTATCGATGAAATTCCCGTACAACACGGAAAAACACTTCACGAAAAAATTTGGACTGTCATCGTTATCGTGTCCTCAGTCCTTTTGATACTTACGAGCCTTACGCCACTGTTGTTTCTCAATTAACGTATGTTTTCTACCGCTATCGACGCATTACCATCTACCAGCCCACTTACCATTAAACGTTTCAAAACGCTGGGAATAAACACGTATTATGATCTCTTAAACTACATTCCCTTTCGCTACGAAAACTATCCCGTTGCGCCTTCTATTGCATCACTGCAGTCCGCAGATACGGTAACTGTGGTTGGAACCATTCTCAAAACGGAAACGGGGTATCCTCGACGCGGGCTTACAATTCAGAAAGTTACCGTAACCGATTCCACGGGAGAACTTGAGCTCTCCTGGTTCAATCAGCCCTATTTGTTAAAGCTATTTAAACCTGGAACAGAACTCGCTGCCGCTGGAGAAGTAAAACGTATGGGTCGAAAAGTTTTTATGACGCCAAATGAATACGAACTTCCCATCCCCGGACGCCCGTTTAAACATACCGGACGTATAATTCCTATTTACCCGGAGAAACTTGGCCTTTCCTCAAAACTCATTCGCGATAAAATGCAAAAAATCCTGGATTTACTCGATACCGAACCTATCGAGTGGCTCCCCGATGAAATACTGACAGGCAATGCGTTGCTTCCAGCTCATGAAGCGTACCGCGCTATCCATTTTCCCAAAACCAAAACTGAGATTCTCAAAGCGCGAGAACGCCTCTCTTTTGACGAGCTTTTCACAATGCAGCTTTCTACCGCACTCATTCGCGCAAGCTGGAAAAAAGAAGAGGTAACATTTCCATTCACGATCAATGGAGAAGTTCACAAAAAAATTGACGCATTTATCGCACACCTCCCGTTTCCTCTTACCCATGCGCAACAACGATGCATAAATGAAATTCTCTCCGATTTATCCCTCCAAAGCCCAATGAATCGATTTTTGCAGGGAGATGTCGGTTCAGGAAAAACAGTGGTCGCGGCAATCGCTGCATACGCTGCCTATTTGAATGAGCAAAAAACACTTGTTATGGTCCCGACAGAAATTCTTGCCGAACAACATTTTGCCAATTTTACATCTTTTTTTGAACCATATGGAATCTCGGTTGGTCTCCAAACAGGATCAAAAAAGCAAACAGACGAAAACAGCCAGATTATTGTGGGAACCCACGCACTCATTCAAAAAGGAGTCTCATTTGAAAACATTGGACTCGTTATTATTGATGAGCAACACAGATTTGGAGTTTCACAACGAGCTGAATTAAAAAATAAAGGGATAAGTCCCCATCTTTTAACCATGACAGCAACGCCCATTCCTCGTACCGTAGCTCTCACGCTGTACGGAGAGTTAGATATGAGTGTTATAGATGAAATGCCAAAGGGAAGAATTCCGATAAAGACATTTCTCGTGAGACCAGAAAAACGCGAAAATGGATATGAATGGATAAAAAATGAAATCAAAAACAATAAAACACAGGTATTTATTATCTGTCCCTTTGTCGAAGAGTCGACAGAAGAAACAATGGCCACGGTAAAAGCAGCAACCAAAGAATTTGAACGCCTCAAAAAAGATGTGTTCTCTCAGTTTCGAGTGGGGTTGATTCATGGAAAAATGAAGGCAAAAGAAAAAGACGAAGTAATGCTCGATTTTAAGGCTAAAAAATACGATATTTTGGTTGCAACTACCGTTATCGAGGTGGGGATAGATGTTCCCAACGCAACAATTATGATTATTGAGGGCGCAGAACGCTTTGGATTGGCACAGTTACACCAATTGCGAGGTCGAGTAGGCCGGGGGAGTGCACAGTCGTATTGCTATTTATATACCTCAGAAGATTCTCCCGCCAATTTTCACCGCCTTATTTTTTTCACTCGAACTATCAACGGAATGGAACTGGCGGAGTACGACTACAAACAACGCGGCGCAGGAGATATTTTTGGTACACGCCAAAGTGGTCTTGCGGATACGAAAATTGCCGATCTCACTAATTTTGCCCTCATTTCTCAAACACAGCAGGTGGTTTCTCAGTTTTTGCAAAACCATACCGTTGATGATTTCCCCTTAATAAAGGAGCATCTTGCAAAATACCGAATAGATCAGATTGCCCGAGACTAAAAAGATAAAGTTGAAAAATGGTATACGTTTTGATAGAATGTACAAATGGCACCACTTCCAAAACGAAAACATTCAACCCAGCGCAAAGGCAAACGTTTACAAGAGCGGGATAAAACCCTCCCAAGTCTCGTAGTTTGTAGCAACTGTGGCAGCGAAAAACTTCCACACCGAGCGTGCAAGCATTGCGAGAAATAATACAAATTACAAAAAGCTTCATTCATTTTTTTATGGATCCACGCCATGAAATGAGACTAAAAGTCGTCCAAAATCTCTTTGCGAAAAGCTTTACTCAGCTGAAAGATAATGTTCCGTATCCGGAGGTGGAAATTACCAATGCTATATTTTCGCATTTGGAGGAAATAGACAAGCTTATATCTCAGTATGCTCCAAAATATCCGCTCGATCGAATTGCGAAAACAGACTTAGCTATTTTACGATTATCAATTTACGAATTAGTCATAGAACCTAAAGAGCCAATGAAAGTAGTTATTAACGAGGCGGTCGAACTTGCCAAAGAATTTGGTGGGGATCGATCGTACGCATTTGTGAATGCGGTTTTAGGTTCTGTAGCTACAAATTCATTAAAAAACTCAGATGAACAGTCCACTAAACCTGTTTGAAGAACAAATACATATTCATTTTAAAGATCAAAAATTACTAGAAAACGTTTTCATTCACCGCTCCTTTTTGAATGAAAACAAAGAGCTTCATCTCCATTCAAACGAAAAACTTGAATTCTTAGGAGACAGTGTTCTTTCTCTTATTACCTCAATGTACCTGTATAAACTGTATCCGTTGTTACAAGAAGGGGATTATACCGACATAAAAGCAGCAATTGTACGAACTGAAAGTTTGGCAGAGGTAGGGAAAGATCTTCACCTCGGAGAATTTCTATTTCTCTCCAAAGGAGAAGAAAATTCAAATGGGCGAGAGAATATTAACCTGCTTGCTGATTGTTTTGAAGCTTTAGTAGCGGCTATTTTTATTGATCATGGGTTTGATAAAGCATACGAATTTGTGCTTACCTATTTATTTAGTACGCGACTTGATTTTATTGTAAAAAACAAGCTGTACCTTTCACCCAAAAGTCGCCTTCAGGAAATTGTCCAGGCGAAACACAAAATACTGCCCCTCTATAGAACTATCGATGAGCAAGGCCCGGAGCACCACAAAGTTTTCAACGTTTCTGTGTATATTCATGACAAATTAGTGGGAAACGGAACGGGTACCTCTAAAAAGCAGGCAGAAGAACATGCAGCTAAAAATGCACTGGAAAATATGCAGTAAAGAGGGTATAATGGTTTGATTAGAACGACAGTAGTTTACTATTTCTTATCAAATAATCATATGGCAGTAACAATCAGACTCATGAGATTCGGAAAAAAAGGACAACCATTTTATCGTATTGTCGCACTCGATAAACGTGCAAAACGAGATGGTGCTTACATCGAAAAAATTGGTACTTACGATCCTATGGTTCAACCTCATAAAATTGAGTACGATAAAACCAAATTTGAAGCTTGGAAAGCCAAAGGAGCAGAACTATCTGAAGGTGTACGAAAACTTCAAAAATTCTTCAAATAAGCGAGATCATGACGCAGTCACCCCTCACTTAGATCCGGAATCGTTGTTACAGGCTCAACATCGTCATTCCCTTGAACAAGGGAATCCAGTGTAAAAATATGCATTCGATGAGATCTCTCCCAAGGTGATTGGTACTCTGGACCCCTGCGTTCGCAGGGGTGACGTTGCATCGTCATTCCGGTAAGCGTTAGCGCATCCGGAATCGTTGTTCAGGCTCAACATCGTCATTCCCCTGGACAGGGGAATCCAGTGAATAATTTTCCTTCGATAAGACCTCTCCCAAGGTGATTGGTACTCTGGACCCCTGCGTTCGCAGGGGTGACGTTGCATTGTCATTCCGGACTGGGGAGCCTGCCCCGGACTGCGCCGATCCGGGGGAATCTATTCAATTCAACAATACATGGATCCCCGATCAGGTCGGGGATGACGGGGGAAACGGATCCCGGGTCCCTGGCATGCCCTGCGATGCCGCATGGGTGTCGCCGCCATGGCGTGCAAGCCCGGGATGACAAGGCAAATGAAACCCCTTCGAGGGAATATCATGGTTCGGGCAGAATATTACATTCCAATCTCCTGACTTGTCCACTTTAGTACGCAGGGTTTAATTTTTTGAGTAATTCTGCCATTGGATTTACGTCAATATTCATACGTTTTACAAATGTTTGATTTGTCAACGTATCTTTGCATTCAATATCCAA
>JAAXWC010000041.1 GCA_013335175.1 Candidatus Roizmanbacteria bacterium | reverse complement strand
AAAACGCCAGCGGAACTTTATGTTAAAAGTTAAGAAAATATAGTTCACATTTTTTGATCAGTTTACGCTTCGTTTTATTATAAATTGGTCTTGACATTGGGGGTAGGTATACAGGCTGAAAAAATGCTCCAATCTATAAGAGATCAACAACATCAAAATAAAACATAAAATCAAAACACAAACTTCCCCGACACCTTACTCCCCAACGCAGAGACGATCTTATAGAGTGCTTTGAGTGAACCCTTTTTGTCTTCGCAGTTTCTGTATTTGTTCGCCGAGTAGTTCATCATTCTTACTTGCCATAGTAAGGCGAGGGTAACAAGCGGTAGGGAATGGTTAAAATGTGCCCCGCTTCGCCCCGAGGACTCAGGGCTACGATTGGGGCACTCTGCGCGTTAAGGTTGTAAGCTCAGATAATCTATGTGTGGCCGTGCCACTTCGTAGCCCTGTACCGAATAATAAGGACTAAGAGTGGAGATGCCGGGAGTTGAACCCGGGTCCAAAGAAGCAGTGTTATAAACGTTTAGCTGAGGATAGGATATTTATTACTAAGTTTATCGAAGAAAAATAAGCAAAACTTCAGATAAACTGCCGATGAAGGATTGTCGGGTTTTCTAGCCCATCGAGAACTCTAGAAAGCCGTACCCCGGTTGGTTGTACTTCTCAGTGAGAATCGGGGGGAAATCTGAGAAGTGAGCTTTCAATTCTTACACAGCCAAAGCTGCATAAGCATTTGCTGAAAAGCCGTTCTTAACCGAAGTTAAGTAAGCAGCAATATCAGATTTGAAAGACTCAAGGGTTTCATCCAAATTAGATTTAGCCTTTGTGTTTTTCCATTTAACGCATAGGTGCGCCTTAGCCATTTATAAACGTGCGAATTCCCTGTCGAAGCCCATCATCCCCTTTTAGAAACTGTTGACGGTTCTTTTGAACTGTCTTACAGATTCTTAAACCCGCCATAGCTTGCTCTTTGAGCCGCAGTAGAAATCTACTAAGGCGAAAAGAAAAAGCTGGTGGGGTGAACCATTGATTCCGGACTTTGCCGGAACGACATTAATATTTTTGATACTCTTTTATCTCTTTTTCCGTTGCAATTTTGATATCGCGCGCCTTCTCTAATTTTCGCTTTGCCAGATCGTTTCTTCCTTTAGATAATGCAATCTCCAGCTTGATTCGACGACCCTTATTATAGCACGAGATAGGCACTATAGTCAAACTTGGGGTCGATTTAATCTTTGTTTTTAGCCGGAGAATTTCTTTTTTATTCAAAAGTAATTTGCGACTCTGACGCAGATTATACCCCGCAGCATTGGCATGTGAATAGGCTGAAATTTCTGCATTCAAGAGTACTGGCCCACTATCCAGTATTTTGATATATGCGTCTTCTAACTGCATATGTCCTTCACGAATAGATTTCACCTCTGCCCCAGTAAGAGAGATGCCGGCTTCATATTTCTCCAGTTCCTCGTAATTTCGTTGATAGGTTCTATTAATAATTTTCATATCAATCCAATTTTACTCTACCAGGGGCGTTTTTTGAAGAAAAGGATGCAATGTTTGTTTTAAGAAGGGTAATGACACAGTTCAAGAACAAAAGGCTCTGTTATCCCTGGCGCTCTATCATCGTCGGGTATTGTATATGTCCCTACGCACAGACCAGAATTATCATCTAATGTTCCTTCATAATAAATTGTTCCCTTACCTGCCTGTGTTGTGGACTGATGGGGGATGTAATTTTTTTCAAAAGAAATTTTGCAACCCCTAAGTTCCCCCTTAAAATAAGCAGTTCCTGACGTATCCTCAATTAAACCTGCAAATTCCTTACCCGTTCGTATATACATCTCAAACAACCCTTTCGGATATAGCTCCGGAGACCAACTCCCCCGCGCAAATGGTTGCCCTCCCGGGATAATACATTCATCGTCCAATGCCCTCATTTTCCTTCTGAGTCCTTCCAAATATTGCATATGTTCACTATACAATTTACGCTTTGGGTTCGATAGGATTTTCAAATTTTGATTAAAATTGCCTTCCACTGTTTCTTTTGTATACCACGTTTTCAATCCGTTCTCTTGTAATTCATCTGGATGAGTTGATACACCTAAGGCTGTATTATTACGTAAAATAGCAACCGCAGGTTTTACAGCTATCAGTTGTGCTCTTACATGATCTGGAATAATTATGCCTTCTAAGTAAGCTAGATAAGTCTGAGCTCTGTATTGTTGTAAAGGATCTTTTGCACGTTTGTAATCTTTTTGCACCCTTTCTACTTCCTGAATATCACGGGGATCTTCTAGGTATACGACTTGCAAATTTTGTTGAGAACAGATCGTTCCAATTTTTCTCCAATAATCAAAACCATCCTGATCATAACAATCCCTCTTCCTCAGCTTTTCTAAAGAATGCTCAATCGCCACAATACTGTCCTTTTCGAGCTGACGTAATTTTATTTCAAGCTGTTGCGTAGGATTAAACTGATTATATGACCATTCCTCTCGATTCCTCCAATTATATGTCCTTATTGTAGCTGGAGTCGTTCCGTATATCTCCTGTGTCATGGCCAATACTATAAATCAACAAAAATGGAAAGTCAAGAACATCAAATCTCATGACATTTTCTGTATTTCATAGTAAAATAAAACTCTAAATCAAGAGTGATGAGGAGAGAATTGGCTCGTTCGTACTCGTCCGACAACCGAGAGTTGTGCCTTACAACCCCGCGGTGCCACATCCAACCCCGAATTTATCGGGATAGATTAGCCATTATTTGGAAAAAACCATGACCCATGAAATTTTGGGCGCTGGTATTGAAAATGTGACTTTTTTAGGAAGATTTGTGTTGATACGAGAGATGTAGATTTGTTCGCAAATACGTAAGGAAATTGTAGTATTTTGGGAGAATAAT
>JAAXWC010000030.1 GCA_013335175.1 Candidatus Roizmanbacteria bacterium | reverse complement strand
CGTCGGAAATACTACGTGGTATAGCAACAGGGTCACGTTATGACTTTTATGTATGTGTTCGCTCATTTACCTATTATATAGCTCTCGCGACGCAGAGCGTCGGGGAATTACACCCTGATTGGATTAAGTTTGTACGATTGCTTATTTTCACGATATCGTTCGCTCACTACTGAAAACTGAAGAATCTGCGTGTAAAATCGTTTAGAAACTTCATAGTTTGAGCAAATGATCGCGATGTGATGAAGAGAACTGAACATACCATGATAATACAGTATTTTTCTTTAATATTGAGTTCAATGATTTGCTACAATCACTATATGAACTTAAAAAGAGGTGAGATTACCACGTTTCTTGTAATCGGAGCCTTTATATTGTTGGGAATCTCTACCATGATGGGTTCTTTGTTACTTAATCGTAGTAATAATAATACAATCACTACAAGAGCTTCTGCGGGTAATTGCCCTGATTTTAGCAGTAGCGACGCGACAAAATCGTTAGCAGAATCATGGAGTGTAGTCAGTTGTAGTGTTCCCTGTAAGCTCACAGATAATGATAGGAGCGTTACGTATGGCTCCGACGAATGCGCTTCAAAAAATGGCGGAGATCGTCAAAACTTTTGGTGCTACTATTTTGATGATACTCCAAGTGAAGGCCGCTGTCTTATGTTAAAAAGCGCGGGTAGTCGTCCCGCAAACCCAACTCCACTTCCCACCTTTACACCAACCCCTATCCCCACTGCTACGCCAGTTCCAACTGTGACACGCATGCCTACAATAATCCCAACGATAACCTCCACTCTGACTGCAACCCCCACTGTTAAAATATCACCTACAACTACTCCTGTAGTAACATCAATGCCAACTGTAACTCCCGTGCCCAGTATCCAACAACCTACCTTTACACCAGTGCCGGCACCTTCTTCACAGCAACCTTTCAAAAGGGGTGATGGTAAGATGGAAAAAGATCTACCGGATATCGGTCTTACTGTAATATATGAATCCAACTCATTTGGTGCTTCACATTCGGATGAGTTTATCAATAACTGGAAGGATGCTATCAGTGGAGTTAAAAATAATCTTCGCTATACGAATAATTTTTCGATGGTTTTTGAACTGCGCACCGATGGTGCACCTGATCCACTCGGTTTGGGTGTTCGTGGGTTTAGCGAGGTTGGAAATGCAAAAATATATCAGTTATATGACGGGAGTGGGAATGCGGCTGATCGAGAATATATTACTGCCCATGAACTAGGGCACCTCGTGATGTATAAAAAAACAGGCTCCGTGGGCGCAAATACGATGCTCAGTGAAGGAATTGCAATGTATGCGAGTGATATATATCTGCAAAGAGCAGGACTTACGAGCATTCATGATTTTGCTGTAGCTGCATATCTTCAAAATCGAGTCGTTTCGGCAACAACAATGTCGAGCGCGACACAAAATGGCTTTAATGGACGCCTCCTGGCGAGAGACTATTATGATTTAGGAGGGTCTTTTGTACAGTGGTTAATCAATACGTATGGATATGATTCATTTGTGCGAGTTTATCCGACCGCAAATTACACAAGCGTTTACGGTAAAAATATTGCTACCCTTAACCAAGAGTGGATGAATTACTTAGATAGAGAAAGTAAAACGCCACTTTCGTTTAATTCATCAACTTTTTTTTCACTACTCGACCGTCTCGAAAAAGACTATGTTCAACTCTATAATAAAGCTGGTAATAATAATAATCGGTTAGATCAAAATGCGTACGCGGCAATAGATAGAGCACGACTTGAAATTGATAGTCATAATTTTAGTGCCGGTGCGGCAGATTTAGATATTGCAGAAGGCATTTTTGGTGTGAAGAGTACATCGCAGAAAGCAACCGTAACAACGGGTACGATTACAAATGATATTACGGTTGGCGTGCAGGGAGTTAACTAGCAAAATATATTTTATGTCACCACAAAAACTACTAAAAATAGATAATTTAAAAATTATATTGAGTTTAATCCTTGCGTTTGTCTTGGTAAAAACGATGGGATATTTTTCCGTATTTTTGCCAAATACGCCAACGATTAATCCAGTATTCGTTGCACAGCTTTCCCGTTTACCTCAAGAGACGGCCTCTTTCCCTCATTATTTTATTGCGTTTGTTTCTGATAAAATAACGGATCCCTGGGGTACTGAACAAAGTAAACTTGACCAAACGCTCAAAAATAGTATTGCCGTTCCACCGGCATCGGCAGTTTTTAAACCACTTGCATCGGGGGTAATGGCTGCTGAAGATAAAAAAACTGGTATTACTTATGTTCAGCTAAAAAAAGGAACACGCGTGCAGATTACCACTACAGTTGGAAAAGATGGAAAAGAAGTTAAAACGCTTAAAATTTTATCGGTTCCGCATCTTTTCCCTTAATACTGGGATTATTAATACGTTCACGAGAGGTTTAGTGTCGTCCGTTGACCCATCGTCTACTATCACAATCTCCCAATGAGGATATGTTTGATCAAAAATGCTCTGGAGTGAATTATTCAAAATATACGCCCTATTCAATCCGTGAGAGTACTTCGGTTTTTATGGATGGAAAAACCAATTCTTTCCTCAAAATTATTTCAATCAACCTCATTTCCACTGACTTATTACACTTATTTACAAAATTACGCAATGAAAAGACAGCTCTCGTTCAACCTATTATTTTGCTTGCTGAATCTTCTGAAATTTCTTGACAAATCAGCCAGATACTAATTGGGGGGTACTAGGATTAAGATGTGCCGCAGTACCCAACACTTCTTGCAACTGTTCTACAGTTGGACAAACATGATGAATGAATACGGAATCTAATGTAAATGATTTTCCACTCAATATTCCTTTAACGTCACCTACTAAAAACCAGTCGGTGCCATCAGGATTTGTACTATCAGGATTTGTAAATACTACGAAGGGACAAATATATGAATTGACAGTCCTTGTTTTTTTTGCGTAACCATCCACTGCAGATACAGCTTGTTCAAGTAATGAACGTTGGCTCGCTTCGTCACCGATTTTGAGATCTGATAATTGGGGATTGCGTGTGTTGCGTTCTATTGGATGTTCTTTCAAAAAACTCTCAAAGTTGATACACGTGATCCCTGGTTCAGTTTGTTCAGAGAATGGATTTCCCAAATCTTCTTTTTCATATTGCTATGCATATTATCACACTTTAATTTCAATCACAACTTAAAATTTTGTTTATTTCTCATAACCAGATATTTTTAAGAAGTATCAATCTATCACTATTTGGAGCGGGATACCAGAATCGAACTGGCCTCTCATCCTTGGGAAGGATGCATACTGCCGATGTACTAATCCCGCATTTTTCGTACTTTCATATTATAGCAAAGTAAAATCGTACTTCCTACGAAAATCTTACGCCTCTGTCACCAATAGCTCAATTTAGATTATTACTATAAGAAAATTATGAATATCTTACTCGCTATTATTGTCGGTGCAATTATTATTATCGGGGTGGGCGCGCTCCTTCTCAACTCTAGTACATTTCAACGCTCAAATTTTGGTATTCCTACTCCCACAACTCAAATGCAACCTTCATTGAACCCAAGCTCTTCCCAACAACAAACGGTTTGGGTTGTAATTACAAGCTCATCAAACTACCGCACCTTTGTGCAGGCAGTACAGCTTGCAGAACTTCAGCAAACGCTAGAAGCAAATGGACCTTATACTGTATTTGTTCCATCTGATGCTGCGTTTTCACGCATTCCATCAAGTACCATCAATACTGTCCTTCAAAACAAAAGTCAGCTAACAATGCTCCTTAAATACCATATTGTTCAAGGAAGATATACGCTCAACGATCTCAAATCAAAAACGACGCTTCCCACACTTGAAGGTAAAAATCTGAGTATTGAACAATCGGGTAATGATGTACTCGTAAACAATATACACATAGTAAGTCCAAATAATGAAGCAAATAATGGAGTTGTGCACGTTATAGATGGCGTCCTGATTCCTCCCTAATTAATTTCTCGATGGAATTGTCAGAACAGTTCCCTTAAAAATGATACTCGGTGTTTCTATACCATTTGCTTTTGCGATTACAGTCCATCCATAACCATCTCCGTAAACTTTTTCGGCAATGTGCCAAAGACTGTCTCCTTCCTGAACCGTGTACGTTTTGTCAGTATGGGTAACCTGACTTGTCTGAGCGGCCTCTGGTGTAAGTTGATCGCTTGAAGCAAGTTGAGGCGTTGCCTCTGTTTGCAAATCAGGCAACACGAGATCTTGTCCTTTATAAATGACGCTAGCATTGCTTATGTTATTTGCTTTTGCAATGTTATATGCTTTAAAACCATCTCCTCCATAATTTTTTTCTGCTATTGCCCATAGATAGTCGCCTTCTTGCACCGTATAGTGCCGGGTAATAGCTAACGGTTTTGTGTCCTTCGCAAGGGGAGCCTGCATTGTTTCTGCTGTTGTCTTGATAAAACTGGTACTTGGTGCGTGTTTAAGAAAAAGCGACCATCCCAAAAGTGATGAGATGACAATTATCAGACCCAACAAGAAATACATTGTTTTTTCACGTAATAAAAGAGTTAATCGAAGCTGATAATCAGTAATTTCTGTTGTAGTTTTCATACCAAAATTATCTTAACACACGCACTTATAATTGCAAGCGCAAAAATATAGTATAATGAACTCAATGGAAGGAGGTGAATATTATGGTACCAACACTTATTGTACTTGGTGTTATAGCACTAATCGCGATTGCGTTAATCGCGGCATATAACAGTCTTGTTGTTTTGAAAACACGAATTCAAGAATCACTTTCTGGTATAGATGTGCAGTTAAAACGACGTGCAGATCTTATCCCAAATCTTGTTGAAACCGTAAAAGGGTATGCAACTCATGAAAAAAGTGTTTTTGAAAATGTAACAAAAGCTCGTACAGCACTTATGTCTGCAGGCTCACTTTCTGAAAAAGCTGCTGCAAATAATGAACTTTCCAACACGTTGAAATCGCTTTTTGCTGTAGCAGAAGCGTACCCTCAACTACAGGCGAGTACTAATTTTCAGGATCTTCAGCGTCAGTTAGGTGATACCGAAGATAAAGTTGCTTATTCTCGACAGTTTTATAATTCAAATGTTTTGGATTATAATGCTAAAATTCAGATGGTACCTACCAACATAATTGCAAATATGTTTGGCTTTAAGGCATTTGATTTTTTTGCAGCAACTGAAGAAGAAAAAAAGAACGTCGAAGTAAAATTTTGACGAAAGTTACTGGTATGCCGCGTTCGCAATGCTTTTGCTCAGGCCGATCAGGCAATTAAGTCTGTTTGGCTACGCTAAGCTTGCGAGGCGGCCTCAAGGGTAGAAATATCAAAATTAATGTAATTCATATGAGTATTTACACTGAAATACAGAGCAACAAGCTCAAATCGTATCTCATTATCGCTTCGTTTATATTCCTTATTACGGGGTTTTTCTTTGTTATAGGAAAATTTTTTAATTCCCCGGGAACTTTCTTCGTTATTGGTTTGCTTGTTTCAGTATTTTCTACGATTGGAAGCTATTTTTACTCTGATAAATTAGTCCTCATGACAGTAGACGCTCATCCTGCGGATAAAAAGGAGTATTTTGATTTTTATACGGTAACCGAGAATTTAGCAATTGCAGGGGGAGTCCCCATGCCAAGAATCTATGTAATCAACGATCCTGCGCCAAACGCATTTGCCACAGGAAGAGATCCAAAGCATGCTGTGGTTGTAGCAACAACTGGGTTGTTGCAACGGCTCGATCGCGCAGAATTAGAAGGCGTTATCGCACACGAACTATCCCACGTAAAAAATTATGATATTCTTATTTCTTCATTGGTTGCAGTTTTAGTAGGAACGATTGCTTTGGTCGCAGACTGGGTTATGCGAACTTTGTGGTGGGGAGGGAGCGATGAAGAGAGAGATAATCGTAATCCTGTCTGGTTTGTATTACTTATTGTGGTACTCATTCTTACTCCCATTGCAGCAACACTGATTCAACTGGCAGTTTCCCGAAAAAGAGAACTATTAGCAGATGCGAGTGGTGCGCTTTTGACACGGTATCCAGAGGGCTTAGCTCGAGCCTTGGAAAAAATCTCGGCAGATCCTCATCAGATGCGCTCTGCCACAACCTCAACTGCACATTTATTTATCTCTAACCCATTTAAACAAAATGGAAAAAGTAACGCTTGGCTTGTCAATTTGTTTAGCACACACCCTCCAATAGAGGAACGAGTAAAGATACTGAGAAGCATGTGAGGATGACATTTGTACAGTACGTGGAATATTAATCATTGGTTCCCCCCGAGTACTCGGGGTGGGAGTAAAGAATAAAAATATGTGTGGAATTGTAGGATTCACCAGTAGTGAGCCGCTTCAGAAAAAAGAGCAAAAACTCAAAAAAATGCTTGGGAGTATTATGCACCGTGGCCCCGATGGAGAGGGTATGGAGGTCAACGATTTTTGCGCTATTGGAATGCGGAGATTGGCTATAATCGATCCGAAAAGTGGCTGGCAGCCGATATATAATAAAGATAAGTCGGTAGCGATTGTTTTTAACGGTGAAATTTACAATTATAAAGAAGTTTGGGCAGATTTAATAAAGAAGGGGTACCATTTTGTAACCGATCATTCCGACACAGAAACGATTCTTCACGGGTATGAAGAATGGGGAGAAAAGGTTGTGGAGCATCTGGTTGGAATGTTTGCGTTTGCTATTTATGATCTTCGTAACCAAGAAGTATTTATTGCTCGCGATCGACTCGGTATTAAACCTCTCTACTACTGCACCGATGCAAACACTGTTTACTTTGCCTCAGAATTGAAGGCTATTTTCCAGATTCCCGAAGTAAAACGAGTACCAAATTGGGGAGTGCTTTATCAGTTTCTCATGTTTCGAGTTCACGACTCGACGGAGGAAACGTTTTTTCACGGAGTGAAGCGATTACTTCCTGGGCATTGGATGATTCTGAATAAGAAAGGAATCAAAAAAATTCATAAATACTGGAATCCAACGTGTAGTACAACGTTTGCATCTTCTCAAACCGATGCAGATTATGCTCATGAATTTTACGAGCTTTTTCAAAAAGTTATGAAGCGGCACCTGATTTCCGATGTTCCGGTTGGGGTTTCTCTCTCTGGTGGATTAGATTCGAGTGGCGTTTCCTCTGTTATGCATGAATTGATGGAGAGCGGTACGAACCTGCATACAAACGGAGATTTGCATACATTTTCTGCCATATATCCGAACCAATCGATTGATGAAAGTGATTATATGCACGAGGTTGAGAACGCAATTCACAGTAAACCACACTATACGCATCCAACCGTTGATAAATTTTGGAACGAAATAATGGAATGGGTGTACTATCAGGAAGAACCAACCATTTCTTCCGCACCCTATGCGTATTATTCTGTATACCGGGAGGCGCACAAGCATGTAAAAGTGATGCTTTCAGGCAATGGTGGAGATGAACTCTTGGCAGGGTATATTCCCTACTTTAAAGCATATCTCACCTCTGCAATAGACAATAAAGCATATTTAAGTGGTGCAAGAGAGCTTATTTGTGGTTGGGATTTATACCAGAAATATTTTTGGGAAAAAATAGAGTCGAGTAACCCATTTCAAAAATCACTTGCAATGAAAGAATTGTTGGATGGCTCTTTTCAAAAAAATCCGTATGTATTTTTGCAAAGTAGAAATTTGAATGAACGTCTTTTATTAGATGTAACTCGCTACTCTACCCCCAATTTACTGCGTTATGAGGATAAAAATTCAATGGCGTTTTCCATTGAGTCGCGTGTACCGTTTTTAGATCATGAACTGGTTGAGTATATTTTTAATCTCCCCATAGACCAGAAACTTCGCAATGGATGGAATCGTTTTGTGTATCGGAATGCAATGAAAGGTCATATGCCGGAAAAAAATCGACTCCGACGAAATAAAATTGGCTTTACCAACCCGGAAGTAACATGGATAAAAGCAAAAGCTCCTGCAATACGAAAAATTTTTCAATCAAAGGAATTTGCAAATAGAAATTTGTATAATACACATGAAGTTACCAAGGCTTTTGATGAATGGTGCCACGGACGGCCAGGAGACGGGCTTATTTTTTGGCGTATTCTCATAACAGAGCTTTGGTTTCAACGTTATATAGATCCCATTACTATCTCTCAATAATGCTATGAAACTACAACCAAATACTGAAAAAGTTTTAGAAAAGGAAGTGAATGGCATTTGCTATGAACGATTGCCGGTTAAAACTCATTTGGCGAAGATTAAGGAACCACTGTATCCTTTTATTGAAAAATATATTCGTCCTCACATTAAAAAAGGCGATTGGATTGCGCTTTCTGAAAAATTTGTGACTATTTGTCAGGGACGGGTCATTCATGAATCTCAGGTAAAACCAGGGCTTTTAGCAAAATTGATCGTAATTGGCGTAAAAAAATACAAAGACGATATTGGATATTCTCACCCAAGGAAAATGCAGGTCGCTATTAATCAGGCAGGTTCAGTACGAATGTTTTTTGCAATGGTTATTGGAGCTTGTACCCGACTGGTAGGAAGACACGGAGATTTTTATAGAATCGCAGGACATCGGATCTCGGAGATTGATGGATTTAATCCGGCGGCAATCCCTCCGTATAATCAGTATGCAATGCTCGGGCCGGCTGAACCCGATAAAACAGCGGAAAAGATACAGAAAAAACTGGGAGTGCCAACGGTTATTATTGACGGAAATAATATTAATGTGGAAGTTCTGGGGCGAAGTTCGCAGGTTCCTGTCGATAAAAAAACAGCTCGATTAATTCTTTTGGACAATCCAATGGGGCAGGGCGATGAAATGACTCCCATTATTATTGTTCGAAAGAGAAAGTAATTCACATTGCGGCAACGTTGGTTATTCAGGCTCAATGTCGTCCAGGGTAAAAATGTTCGTTACTTTAAAAAGAATGGCGGCCTGCCACTCGTCTTTCCCCCGCACTTGACTTCGAGCATCACACCACCGTCAAAAGCGCGTGAGACCCCTGACTCGTGCCACCCATTCTTTTTTTGGTTTGTTGGTCACTCCCGCTTGCTGAGTCAAATTCGGCGAACCCGAATGACAATACTTTCGTTATTATCGCAATGAATGAACACCGTCTACAATTCGTTTGAAAACTTTGCGTGAACTCGCTATAATCCAAACATGGCACAGCAAATTACGTTAACTCCCGATGAAATCAAGCATTTAGCCCTTCTTGCCAATCTTTTTATATCTGATGAAGAAATTGATAAGTATCAGGTTCAGTTTGCAGAAACGATCGCTTACGTAGAAAACCTAGACGAACTAGATACAGAATTAGTCACTCCTACCTCTCATTCTGTGCCTTTGGAAAACGTTTATTTTGCCGATGGGACGAAAAATGAGAAGGGATTGAGCCAGGCACAAGCTATTTCGAATACCAAAAAAATAAAGAATGGATGTTTTGTAGTTGGCAGAATTATGTAATATGAATTTACTCGGAAAAACCATTACTCAATTAAAATTGTTGTTAGAGAAAAAAGAGGTCTCTGCTGAGGAGTTGTTTTCCTACTTTTCCAAACGCACAGAATCATTTGATTCAGAACTGAACTGTTATCTTACAACGGTACCTTTTGAAAAAAACGAATCGGAAGGGTTATTGACCGGTATTCCCTTGGCAGTAAAAGATAATTTTTGCACGAACGGAGTACGTACTACGGCCTCCGCAAAGGTGCTTGACCAGTTTGTTCCTCCGTATGACGCAACGGTAATTTCAAAATTAAAATCTGCTGGGGCTCACATTCTTGGGAAAACAAATATGGATGCATGGGCACATGGCTCTTCTACAGAGACCTCCGATTACGGCCCTACCCACAATCCGTGGGATACTACTCGTGCGCCCGGTGGGTCTTCAGGTGGATCTGCTGCTGCGGTTTCCGCGTACTTGAGTCCGGCAGCTATTGGTTCAGAAACGGCAGGCTCTATTCGACAACCCGCTTCTTGGACCGGCGTTGTTGGGTTAAAGCCAACCTATGGACGTGTCTCTCGGTACGGAGTTATCGCAATGGGTTCTTCTTTAGATTGTCCTGGTCCATTAACTCTCAATACAGAAGACAGTGCTCTTATTTTGCAGGTTTTAGCCGGCAAAGATCCACAAGATGCTACCTCATCAGAGGTTCCAGTAGACAATTATATTCAAGCAATGAAGCAGCCTCGAAAAATGGTTATCGGAGTGGCGGATGAATATTTTGAAGGAATTGACGAAGGTGTAAAAGAGCGTATTATGTCGGCCTTAAAAGTATTCGAATCACAGGGACACACCATTAAAAAAGTAAAGTTGATTTCTCCCAAGTATGCAATTTCCGTATATACTATTTTGCAGCGAGCAGAAGTATCTTCAAACTTAGCAAGATACGATGGAATTCGCTATGGAAACGACAGAACGTTTTTTGGGACAGAGGCGAAGCGACGAACGATGTTAGGGACATACACACTGTCTTACGGGTACTACGATGCGTTTTATAAAAAAGCGCAGAAGGTACGAACCATGATAATTGAGGATTTCAAACGAGTATTTCAGGAAGTAGATGTTATTGCTGCACCAACAACTCCTATTACGGCATTAAAACTCGGCGAGTTTGAAAAATATCCGTTTTTCGGTGAAATGATGGATGTTTTGAATGAACCGGGAGCAGTTTCGGGAATTCCAGCGATAAATGTGCCGTGTGGATTTGATACCAATAATTTACCCGTAGGATTGCAGTTTATGGGTAACTATTTTGAAGAGGGTACCCTTTTGAATTTATCGTATCAGTTTGAAAAAGAAACAGAGTTTTTTGGAGTTATTAAGGAGGGTTTAGCGAGGTATTCTAATCGTCATCCTCGCGAAGGCGGGGATCCAGTCTAAAATAGCTCCGATGTAATGAGCCTTGTCATTCCGGACTAGATCCGGAATCTATTAAATATAATACTAGGGTACTGACTAGATAAGCGCTAGAAATAGTGATGTTTAGCGCGTTATGATAGTTAGTATGGAAGGAATAAAACGGATCCGAATTTCAGAGAAGAAATTGAGACTCATAATAAAGTGTTTTGTTC
>JAAXWC010000029.1 GCA_013335175.1 Candidatus Roizmanbacteria bacterium | reverse complement strand
AACGTCATTCCGGACAAATGAACGAAGTGAATGTGATCCGGAATCTATTTAATTCAACAATACATGGATCCCCGATCCACGTCGAACGTGGCTGTCGTCCCTTTGCACTCGTTTTTCATCGCATCTGAGGGCAAGTGAGCCGAGTTAGACTCGGCAGGTCGGGGATGACGAAAAAGCGAGATTGCTTCGGCGTTCGCTTCACTCACTTCTCGCAATGACAAATTCAACCTCTGTGTCTGCCCTTATTTACACAACCGGGTCATAGCCACCTGCATGCGTAGGGTTGCAGTTGGCAATTCGTTCGAGGCTCATTTTTCCCCCTTTTATTGCTCCGTATTTTTCAATTGCTGTATAGGAATATTCCGAACAGCTCGGGCTAAATCTGCATCCTGGTTTTATACCAAACAGTGCTGTTGTGAGTGCAGCGTACGTAGGAGAGAGAAATTGATATAGGCGGATCAGGAGCAACAGGGTGTATTTCATAGTACAATGATACCATGCAAATTGCTATTATTTCGCTTTTTCCGACCATGATTTCTGGATTTTTTGCGGAAAGTATCATAAAACGAGCTCAGGAAAAAGGACTCGTAACCATTCACTTTGTGAATCCTCGCGAGTTTGCGCTTGATTCGTATGGGACAGTAGACGATAAACCGTATGGAGGAGGGGCAGGCATGGTGTTTCGGATGGAGCCTTTGGTTCAGTCGCTTCAAAAAGTATCAAAAACACTTCCTGCGGGTTCTTCAAATCATGTTGTCCTCACGAGTCCGCGGGGGAAAACGTTTGATCAACAGAAAGCGATTGAGTTTTCAAAACGTGAAAATCTTACCATTATCGCAGGGCATTATGAGGCGATGGATGAACGTATTACTGCTCACGTAGACGAAGAAATTTCTTTGGGAGATTTTGTTCTTACGGGCGGTGAATTGGTGGCGGCAACTATTGTTGACGCCGTGGTACGGCTTCTTCCCGGGGTTTTAAAAAAAACAGAAAGCACAGAGGGGGAAAGTTTTTTTACCGTTCCGTTACCAGAGCTGGTAAAAGCAGTTGGCACGGATGAACTGTTGAACAAACTTCAGTCGGATGGAGTTGAATCCGTGCAACTACTAGAGTATCCTCAGTACACCCGACCTGAAGAGTTCCAGGGAGTACGAGTCCCGGAAGTGTTGCTCTCGGGGAATCATCAGGAAATTGATAAATGGCGGTTGCAAGAGGCATACAAAGAAACGGTAAAGAGACGGTATGATTTACTTGACAAAAATTGAAATGGATGATAAAAAATAACTGATGCAACGTCATGACGCTGCATTGTCATTCCCCTGAACAGGGGAATCCAATGGACTCATTACCCTGGGAGAAATCGGAAAAGCGAAAAACGTCTTTGGCTGTGCTGGTTACAGCAGAAGTGATTTATAGACTGGATCTCCCTCGACGAGGGTACTTTATACGGGGACTTCCTGCGGTCGCCCTCCTTCGAGGGGATGACGACAAATCAGTGCATATACACTCAAATGGAAACATCAAAACAAATAATTCAACCAAGAACGCCGATGACTTTTTCCGGGACCCTCAATTTAATGCAGGGAATCTCCTCAAAAGCTGTCGAAGAACATTTGAAACTGTACGAAGGATATGTAAAAAAGTACAACGAACTTCGAGAGAAGCTTTCTCAGCTTACCGATGAGGATTATGCAGGTGCAAATGCTACCTACTCACTCATCCGAGAGCTAAAAGTAGAGCTTTCATTCGCCTGGGGTGGCGTCGTAAACCACGAATTATATTTTTCCCATTTGGGAGGGATTGGTGGTTCGCCTTCTGAGAATTTGCTTACGCAAATTGAAACAGATTTCGGTTCATTTGATCGATACAAAAAAGATATGAAGGCTTCGGGGATTTCTGCTCGTGGTTGGGTTTGGACTGTCTGGAATACCCAAGAGAAGCGTTTGTTTAATTACATCGGAGATTCACAAAATACATTCCCAATCTGGTATGGCACACCGATTGTCGCATTGGATACCTACGAACACGCATATTTTATGGATTTTGGCGTGAATCGAGGCAGTTACATAGATGTATTTTTTGAAAATATAAGCTGGGATGTCGTTGGACAAACGTTTGTAGGAATAAAGAAGTAGAATTATCAAATAGTGAACCCTTACACCATGGATTCCCGCCTTCGCGGGAATGACGAAAAAGGGGTGCAGGGCTTCGCTGTCCGGAATGACATTGTAAATGGTTCTCCCACGGGGGACTTCCTTACGGTCGTCCGATCAGGTCGAGGATGGTCATTCCGGTTCATCCGGAATCGTTGTTTGCATTTCGCTTACACCCATGATTTCACTAACATCAGTTACCAAACAATTTAAAGAGAAAAAAGCAGTCTCTCAGGTCTCATTTGAGGGGAAAATAGGAGAAATTATTGGCTTTTTGGGAGTAAATGGTGCGGGAAAAACAACCACGATGCGGCTTATCTTGGGGTATCTCCTTCCTTCAAACGGAACGGTTCGGATTGGTCAAAAAAATCCTGCGACCCAACGATTGAGTGTTTTGAAAACGATAGGGTATCTTCCCGAAAATAATCCTCTGTACCCTGAAATGAAAGTTCGTGAGTATCTCCAGTTTATCGCTGAGGTTAAAAATGTAAAAGAATGGTATTCGGTTGTAGAGGCAGTTTCTTTGGATGAAATGGTAAACACAAAAATCGAAGAGCTCTCTCGGGGATACAAACAACGGGTAGGCTTAGCGGCGGCACTTATTGGCGATCCAGAAATTCTCATTCTCGACGAACCAACTTCAGGGCTCGATCCGATCGAACAAGATAAAATTCGTATATTGATTAAAAAACTAGCGAAAAAAAAGATAATACTTTTTTCAACGCACATTCTATCTGAAGTTGAAGATATAGCAACACGGTTGGTTATAATCAATAAAGGGTCGCTCGTGTACGATGGAGAAAAACCAAAAACAAAAGGAAGTGTCGAGAAGTTATTTAAAAAGTTGGTAAAGGAGTAATATGTTTGCACTCTATAAAAAAGAACTGAGCTACTATCTCAACAATCCGGTTGGGTACATTGTCACAATCCTCTTTGCAGGGTTTGTGAATTTTATGTTCATGAAAGATGTATTTCTGGGGACCTCAGTTTCTATGCGCCCGTTTTTTGGGTTACTCCCCTGGCTACTGATCATTTTTGTCCCTGCTCTTACGATGAGATCACTCTCGGAAGAAAAACGATCAAACACCGTAGAGGTTCTCTTGACGCTCCCTCTATCAGAAACGCAAATTGTTCTTGCAAAGTTTTTCGCGATACTGACCGTCGTTTTGTTCGGACTCCTTCTGACAGCGAGTATTCCGGTTGCCTTTTCTGTCGTTTCGAAGGTTTATCTTCCTGAAATACTGGTGGGATACGGAGGTATATTCCTATTTTCAGCTTCATTTGCTGCAATCTCTTTACTATGTTCTTCGCTAACAAAAAATCAGGTAATAGCCTTTCTGGTTTCGTTAGTCACACTTTTTTTTCTAACACTTATGGCAACCGATGTTATCTCAAGTTTTGTCCCTCGTTTTATTCAAGAAATATTGGCCTATTTGGGGCCTCTGTATCATCTTGATAACTTCATGAAAGGATTGATCGATTTTCGATCTGTGTTTTATTTTATTTCTGTTATTACGGTGTTTTTAGGATTAACGATTATAGATTTAGAAAAACGAGGATAACCATACCTATGAAGCTTTTTCAAAAGATGGCAACATTCAACATGATACGTTCTTTGCGCCTCGCTGCAGTTGGGCAGAATGTAATTATTCTTTCTGCTTTAGCCCTTCTTATTGGCCTAAATATACTTGTTTCGCTTTTCCCGATACGCATTGATCTTTCCAATGGGAAGGCCTATACACTTTCATCCGCAACAAAAAAAATTGTTAGGAATGTAGCCGATACCGTAGATGTAAAACTCTATGTCTCTTCAGATTTACCTCCAGCACTTGCACCGACCAAAACTCAGGTGGTAGACATGTTGCAAGAGTTCCACAAACTTTCTGGAAAGATTCGAGTGCAGGTTCTCGATCCAAAAAAAGATCAAAAGGTACTCCAGGAAGCTCAGGAAGCAGGGCTCACGCAACTACAGTTTTCTGAACAAGGGCAAGACCAGTTGAACGTGGTTTCATCTTTCTTTGGTATTGTTCTTTCCTATCAAGGGAAATCAGAACTTATTCAGCAGGCAACAGATACTACCATGTTGGAGTACGAGTTATCCAATGCAATTTTTAAATTGAGTCGGTCAGAACCAATGAAAATTGGCATTTTTGGAATGAAATCTGACGATCCGCAAAAAGATCCTATTGGAGCTTTTAGAAAGGTTTTTCAGGATCAATTTACCCTAACATCCATAGACGTTACCGAGAAAACGCCATCGATCGATCCGAGTATGCAGACAGTGGTTATATTTGACGATAATAAAAAGAAATTTTCAGATGCCGATTTGGCGGCGCTGAAAACATATCTGAATCGGGGAGGGAAACTGCTGGTATTTGCCGATGGAGTTTGGGTGGCTCAGGATCTTTCAAAGGTGGATCCAGCGGACCATAATTTATTCTCATTCCTCAATGAGTATGGTCTTACGCTGAACCGCGATTTAGTACTTTCTAACTCATCTGAAATGGTAAATTTTGGGAATGGCACTGTTTCATTTTATGTTCCCTATCCACTTTGGCTGAAAACGAATGTCTACAATCCTCAGTCGACTTATTTCACCAATATCCCTTCACTTTCATTCCCATGGGCATCTTCGATTCGTTACAAAAAAACACCAGGGGTACAGGTTCAACCTTTGGTTCTCACACCAAAACGTTCCTGGCATCAGACGGAAAATTTTGTTGTTTCACCTCGGGGGATTCCCAATCCAACAGCCAGTCAGCAAGGGCAGTTTGTTCTTGCTGCGGATGCAAAATTGAAGCAGGGAGGGGAGTTGGTCCTTTTTTCAAGCTCGCGCTTTATCCAGAATGAGTATCTTTCACAGGCAGGGGAAAGTTTGGGGCTTACGTTGAATATTTTGACCGATTTAGCTTCAAACGGAGCGCTTTCCGGTATTCGTTCGCGCGCGGCTACGGTTTATCCGCTTCCAGATTTTTCTTCTCAGGAAAAGGATCAGTTCAAATATTTTGTCATCTTTCTTTTACCTGTTCTTTTTGCCCTTTTTGGTGGTATACGCTTGGTACGGAGGAATAAGTGATATAATACAACCATGGTACGAACACGAATTGCGCCTTCACCTACCGGAAAAGATGTGCATGTTGGGAGCATAGCAACCGGCCTCATGAATTTTGCTTGGGCTAAAAAGAATAACGGCCAGTTTGTAATCCGTATTGAAGACACAGATCGTACCCGACTTGTTGAAGGTGGGGAAACAAAAATGTTGGCAACCTTGGCTGATCTTGGTTTAAAGGCCGACGAATCTCCGCTTATGGGAGGCCCCTTTGCACCGTACCGTCAGTCGGAACGATTGCCTATCTATAAAAAATATGCTGAAGAGCTTATTGCAAAGGGAAAAGCCTACTACTGTACCTGCACACCGGAACGATTAGACGAAATGAGGAAAAGCCAGCAGGCAGCAAAACAGATTTCAAAATATGATAGACATTGCTTCACTCGACAAGACGAGATAGAAAAAGAAATTGAGCAAGGCGCGAAACATGTAGTTCGTCTTCTTATGCCTCAGGAAGATATTGTATTTACTGATATTTTACGAGGGAAAATAACCATAAACGGTTCTCAATTAGACGATCAGGTTCTTCTTAAATCCGATGGATTTCCTACCTATCACTTAGCGGTTGTGGTAGACGATCATCTGATGGAGATTACGCACATTATTCGGGGAGAAGAATGGCTTCCCTCTACTCCCAAACACGTTGTGTTATACCGAGCGCTTGGATGGGATTTACCTCAGTATATCCATGTCTCACTCCTCCGCAATCCCGACAAATCAAAGCTTTCCAAACGAAAAAATCCGGTTTGGGCTTCTGATTATCTTGGTCAGGGAATTTTGAAAGAGGCATTGTTAAACTATCTTGCTCTTATGGGCTGGAGCCATCCGGAGGGGAAGGATATTTTTTCTTTAGATGAATATGTTCAACTCTTTGACATCAAAGATATTTTAACTACGGCGCCGGTATTTGATCCGGTAAAACTGGAGTGGATGAATGGAGAGTATATTCGCGCGTTATCAGTGGACGAACTTTTTCAGAAAATTGCCGCATTTTATCAGGAAAAACAACTCGATTCCGTTTTGATACAAAAGACGGTCCCTCTGATTCAGGAGCGTATCAAAAAACTATCTGATTACTATCCGCTCTGCCAGTTTTTCTTTGAAGAGCCAACAGGGTATGAAATAGATCTCAAAAAATATAAAAGCGTTTTGTCAACAGTTGCAGAATCTGTATCTACAATCAGCGATTGGAAAGCTATAGCAATCGGTGAGGCTATGCAGAAGGTTGCGACAGACCAAGGGATAAAAAATAGTGAATTTTTCCAGATGCTTCGAATTGCCATAACCGGTAAAAAAATCTCTCCTCCTTTAAACGAATCAATGGAAATTCTGGGAAAAGAAGAATGCATGAGACGAATACAGAAAGTTAGATAAATTGATGGTACTCAATTTCCGGATGAAGATGAATGGTATTATAATGAAGATGCATGGTAAATGAAAAAAATGAAACAGTATGCTCGCAATTCCAAACACGACTGCAGCATATGAGTCAAAAAATACAGCAAGCAGAAACCTCCATGGTTGCTTTTCAAAAGACGAATATTCTGAGCGAGTACGAAAAAGCACGTTCTGCTCTTTTATGGCTCACCGAGGAGAAAGAAAGATTTTTCAAAGAGTATCAAGAACAAGCAATTGATTTGTTTTGGGAATGGGTTGATGACGATAACTTTTTTCGTAAGGAAATAGAGGTTTCGGTCGATACGGATGGTTTGTTAGAAGTAACGGAGGTAGGGAGAGATGGCGTCCAGTTATTTGGCAAAGGTAATAAGCCGTTTTTATCATTAATTAAGACTGCAAATGTATATGGAATTTACCTCAATAACAGAGATCGGTGCCTTCCCAATCTACAGATGGCAAATGGATTAATAAGTACGCATGAACATACACGTAAAAGAAGGATCATTTATGCTCCCGTGCTTATAGAAGCTGGAGATATTCGAGAAGGTCAGAAGTTATTTACACCGAAATTACTCCGTGTTGAAAAATATTGTATCGAAAATAATGTGACGTGCCATAGAATCCCGCCGCTTTCAATCAGAGAAGTAGAGAAATTTATTGTAGAAAGTGGGGTCCAATTTTCAGCTCCGTATCTTCGGTCTGTTTCAGAATTCTTAAGCGTTGATCTTTCATTTCTCACTCAACCTTTCTCTTCTCTTACGGAGGCACCGGTGATAAATGTTTATGGTGAGGGTTCGTTTGAAAAAGCATTTCCCTTGTTACGAAATTGTAGAGCTATTCGTGTCCATAGCGATACGATGTATTCCCAAATCAAACAATTGATACGGGATTATAAGATAAATAGGGATGTAAGGTTAGAAAAGGTTCTATTGTAAAATACAACTTTAATGACAGACCAAACTATTTGCACTCAGTTACAAGCACGACTAACAGCATTCAAAGAGGAATTGGACGCTCTTGAACTGCAACTTGCTCACTTTACCCAGTCGGGGTCGGCACGGGAAAGCGTACGCTTAAAATCAGTGCTTCAGCAACTGTCAGAAAAGAGAAATACATTTTTTGAAGAGTACAAAAAACAGGCAGAAGAGGTATTTTGGAGATGGGTAAATTATGAAAAGATAAATCCATTAAATGCTTCCGTAACAGTCGATACCGATGGACTCCTTAAGGTGGAAAGCAAATCTGAAAGAGTTAATCTTGAAGGAGATACTACGAAACCTTTTCTTTTCCTTATTAAGGAAGCGAATGTTGATAAGATTACTCTTTATAAAGGGCATGAGCATCTTCCTAATCTTCAAAAACTTTCCGGATCAATCAACACAGAGTTTACTTCTAGTTATATTTATGCTCCTCAGTTGAAAGAATTTGGCGATATAAGCTCTATATATGATAACCTATCTCTTTTTTTTCCCAAATTAGAGAAAGCAAATGCAATAATTCTTCATACGATGGCTGGTTATCAATCGAAACTTTACGTCCCATCATTGAAAAGCATTCAAACCTTATCTGCAACATTAGATGTCCGAATATCTGCTCCAGCCCTAAAAACGGTTACCGAATCTTTAATTGTTTACCTTTCTTCGATTGAAAAGCCATTTACGGCTTTAGAAGAAGTCGACGAATTAAGCCTTGAAGGTTGGGACGAAGAACAAGTAGAAAGAGGGTTTCCGGCACTGGGAACAGTTCATTTTATCCGTGCTCGTTCGTCTCAAATAATGGAAGAAATATCAAGCATGATAGAGAAAGGAAGGATTAATAAAGATGTAATTGTTCGACAGATACCAGTTAATGAATCTGATTTTTAATCATGAACACTCCCTGTACCTATTTACAAGCACGACTAACAGCATTCAAAGAGGAATTGGACGCTCTTGAACTGCAACTTGCTCACTTTACCCAGTCGGGGTCGGCACGGGAAAGCGTACGCTTAAAATCAGAGCTTCAGCAACTGTCAGAAAAACGAGATACATTTTTTGAAGAGTACAAAAAACAGGCCGAGGATGTCTTTTGGAAGTGGATCAAGCAAAACATTACGCCAAAAGATGTTGACGTGCAGGTAGATACCGATGGATTATTGAAGGTACATGCAAGGCGTCCAGATGTTGGTTTGCAAGGGAGAGATGAATATCCATTTTTAAGACTTATCAAAGAAGCCGATGTTTTGGTCATATGGCTACACCAAAACGATCATGTCGTTTATTTGCAAAGGGTAAAAGGGATGATTGCGCTAAAAACTACAATTTATATGCCTCATTTAGTGGAAGTTGGGCACTTTCTACACAATCATAATAATATACTTATCCTACCTCGTTTAGTGAAAGCTCGTTATATAACCATTACTCAAGATGAAATAACAAATTATCCGTCTTTGAAAGAAGTAGAACAACTATATTTTTATGGTAAGGGTCCTTTCAAAGAAATATTACCGGTTTTGGAAAAAGTGAAAATAATTACGGTGGATTCTGACGAATCTCAACACCAATTAGAAAAACTGCAATTAGAAGGTTTCCTAGACAAAGATGTCATTATTAATACGAAAAGGCAACTAGAAAATAATTTTATATGACCAATTCAACCATCTGTACCCAGCTCCAGACTCAGCTTTCCGCACTTCAGAAAGATATTCTTCATGCGCAAAAGATGTATGCGACTTTTAGTGAGCATCCTAACCAGGTAAATTGGGAACAGGCACGTTCAATAGTACAGAAGGTACAAAAAGAAAAAGAAGCATTGATGACTACGTATAAAGAGCAGGTATATACATTCATGGAGAAGTGGTCAAAGAGGCTAATGAGGGAACAAGCAGAACATTTGTTAAGCAATATGGAAATTGCTGATGACGGTAAAGTGAGTATAACCATCAATAGTAAGATAGAGGTAGTTTATCCAGATTTTCATAATTACAATTATGAGTTCCCTTCAATTATTAACAAAGTTAAAGGAAAAGGTGTGCTTTCTATAAACAATGTATTTGGAAAACCAGTTATATTAACAGGATTAGAAGAGGTAGAAGGAGAATTAAGGCTTGAGGCAGCTGTAGGTTTGAGATTAGAAAGCTCTATAACAAATGTATTTCTTTCTCGTTTATGTTCAGTAGGGCGATTGCACTTATTTGGTGTTGGACATTGTTCAGCACCATTACTGAAATCTGCTTCTGAGATTATTATTTCTCGAGATAGTGAAAGTTTTGATGCTCCAGAACTTGAAATAGTCCAGAATCATTTTCATACACGAACAAAAGTTATTCACTGTCCGCGTCTTACGAAAATGGGGAATATTATGGACATGGCTGGTCTTGATACACCGTTTAGAGAAGCATTTCCCTTATTAAAGACGATTCCGCCTTTGAGTGAGTGTACTATATCAAACAATATATTGTCACAAATAAAAGAGCTCATAGCTCAAGGACTACTTAGGGAAAGTAGTGAGGAGTGGTAACAATAATCAATAAAACACGAAAGACCTTGCAAACTTTTTGAAAATCGGTAATACTTTACGCTAGATATTTATTGATTTATATTATGACACAAGAAACAATATCTTCACCTCAGTCTCCTGATTTATCGGGTATTATCGGTAAATTACGCGGTCATATTCTTTATGAACATGCACAAGCCAATGAAAAAAAGCCAATGGCATACGATTCTCATGCAAAAGCACTTACTCAGGCGGCAGAACTTATCCGAGCGTTTGGTCTCCAGTATACTCCAAAACAAACTCCTCATGATAAACGCGTAGAAGAAATGCAGAAACTTAACGATGAATTAGATCAACTGGATCCGGAAAGAGAGATTACGGTAAGAGCTGTAGTAAAGTTTATAAAATTCTATGATGAAAATAAAAAGGATACTCCAGTAAAAAAATCGATTACCCGAAGGGTGCATGCAATTGAAGAAAATACTCTCAATCAGGGTAAACGAGAACTCACAAATTATGCAGGAAAAAAATTACGGATACGGAAATTTTGTAATGAACTTGATAAATCTGCTGAGGGATTAAGAAATGAACTGATGGAAGATCCCGACCGATCAAATGATTTGATCATCGGACATCAGCAGATGGATCTGGAAATAAAAACCATGCTTGGTCAACTCGAAACGCAGTTGAAGTTCCTGGGCCCTTCTGCATTCTGTGTCGATACGCTCCTCACCTTACAAGATTATAAGGAGCAGTTAAGAGCAACTGGTATCATCACCACTCCATCGATCGAAACACGGGTACAGGCAATCAAAGAAAAACTTGCTCAACACAACTTTGTCGCGCTTGTCGGAGAAACCGGCACCGGTAAAACACAGATAGCAAGGCGTATCGGAATAGAACAGTTTGATGAAGTGCATTCTGATAATCCAAACGATCCAGAAAAGTATTTGTTTCTCGCCCTGACTTGTCCGCCACGAAAGAATCAAAAAGCATGAGGCTGTTATGACAATCTAAATTGGTTTCAAAATGTAAAAAATGCGTACTAAGGGTAAAATAGCAGGATGAATGTGCGTACTACTAAAACA
>JAAXWC010000028.1 GCA_013335175.1 Candidatus Roizmanbacteria bacterium | reverse complement strand
AGGGTCACGTTATGACTTTTATGTATGTGTTCGCTCATTTACCTATTATATAGCTCTCGCGACGCAGAGCGTCGGGGAATTACACCCTGATTGGATTAAAAACACCTCATTAATAATAATCTGCGTAACACTTGTTATTGTTGTATTCATCTTAAAGAATTGAACCCACAATTTACGCACAGATTTTCATTTTGAAACTAAACTCTTTTCCATTTCTGATAAATTCTATCTGATTTCCCTCTAAAAACCCCGTATTTTTAATAGCTTGTTCAATTTCGTTGAACATTTCCTCAGTCGTTGCACTTTTCTTTGTCAAGACTCCTTTTGTGCTAATAATCCGTTGTAAATCTTCTATAGAATAATGCGAATATATCTGATCTGTAATTTCAACCGAAGAATGCCTCAACAATCTTGATACCTGTTGCAGTGAAACACCCTGAGCAAGTAAAGAAGACGCGAAAATGTGACGCAATGAGTGTGATGTTAGTTTTTCTTTAATTCCAAGAGCATTACAACCTCTTTTAAGAGCCAGATTGCACGTATGAATAGTGTTTTTGAACAGTTTTTTGTTTTCCATGCGCTCCAACAGTTCATTTTTCATATCGAGAGGGCAAGGGATAATCTCATAATCTCCACCTTTTGCATTTTGTATCTGGATAATTGGTTTAGGGAGATCAAAGTTGAGATCAACATTGCTCAGGCCGTTAGCCTCATTAAATCGCAACCCAGTGCGTAACATTAATCGCATCATAATCTCCATGCTCTTTTTTATCTCTCTATTTCTCGAATTATCACCATCGCCAGGCTTGCAACCCTCAAAAATGATTTGTTCTGCAACTTCAGGGGATACTATATCAATCTTCTTCTTTTTTACACTCAATTTTGGAAATCTTACAGACCAATCCTTTTCGATATATTCTTCAACATAGAGCCAATGAACAAAAGATTTCAGACATTTGAGCTCGGTTTGTCTTGTAGAGGCTTTATTTCCTTTCTTTTCTAGAAAGATGTTATATTTTCTAATCGATTCAAGATTAAACTCAGAATTACCTAGAAATATAAAAAATCTTTTAAACGACTCACGTTTATTCTTTGTAGTTTTAGGGAGATCGCACTTTTCAGAGATTCCATACTCCTCAATATATTTTGTAACAAGCTCCCGAAGTGGTGGTACATTTTGGATCATATGATAAGTTGGCCTTTGTGAAAGCCTCATTATCAATCAAAATCCAAGTCGTACCTATTTTGGGGTAAGCTTACTTTTCTTCAGCTCATAGAGTACATGCGGGAAGTATGAGATTGACGAACTATTAATAGTTTTTTAAAGGTATAAACCTTTGTGTCCTCGGCGCGAATCGAACGCACAACCTACTCCTTAGAAGGGAGTTGCTCTATCCAATTGAGCTACGAGGACAGAAGGTGAGCCCACTGTCAGATTTGAACTGACGACCACCTGTTTACAAAACAGGTGCTCTACCGCTGAGCTAAGTGGGCAAGATATGTATTGTCATTCCGGCTTGACCGGAATCGTTGTTTCAATTTCTGCGAAATCGTTCGTCATCCTCGCGCACATTGGCGACCGATAGACAAGTCTCCGTATAAAGTGCAATTCTCGAGGGAGATCCAAAGTATCGATAATTCATTGGATCCCCGATCAGGTCGGGGATAACGTACAAACACCTTTCAAATAACTCTTGTACTGTGCCGGGAGAGGGAGTCGAACCCTCACACTATTGCTAGTACCAGATTTTAAGTCTGGCGTGTCTGCCATTCCACCACCCCGGCGATCTCTATCTCTGATTTTCAAATAACGGTTGTGTCTGCCCCCGCTTCATTCTCGCACTCGGCATATCACCTCGTGCTTTCACTTTGCGGGACTAACTGTCCGTAGTTCCTCACTTCGTGTCAGAAACGGACAGTTGAGCATTCCACCACCCCGGCGATCTCTATCTCTGATTTTCAAATAACGGTTGTGTCTGCCCCCGCTTCATTCCATTTTAGAGACGGCCAGATTGGCCATCTCTACATTGAACAATGACCTCGGACCTTGACTACCGGCAGGTAGCCGCAAGAACCCATGGATCCCCGACTAAATCGGGGATGACGAGCAAAACCTATTATATCAAATGAGTGTCTCTTGCTCTAGCGATTTTTTCGGCATTCGTATTTTCAAGTGCTCAAACGCAGTGGAAGTAAGAACTCTGCCACGCGGAGTTTTCTTTATCAGCCCCATTTGCAGTAAATAGGGCTCAATAAACTCTTCTATCGTCCGAACATCCTCCGATAGGGAAGAGGCGATTGTCTCTACCCCCAAAGGCGAGTTTTTAAACTTTTCGCCTATAAGCTTGAGATACTGAATATCAAGATCGGAAAGACCTATTTCATCTATTTCTAATAGCGTAAATAGCTTCGTCAGCATTTTTTCGTCAATTACTACGTGTTTGTCGACTTCTACCATGTCTCTTGCACGTTTCAAAATCCGGTTGGCCAAGCGGGGAGTCCGTCTTGCTCGTTTTGCCACCGAACGCGCAGCTTCGTCGGTAATAGGGACATCAAGGAGAGAACTCGATCGTTTTACAATCTCTACCATTTCATCTTCAGTGTAATAATCAAGCCTTTGTATCAATCCAAACCTATCGCGCAGTGGCGCCGAAAGAAGCGCGAGTTTTGTAGTCGCAGAAACGATAGTAATTTTAGGAACGGGCAAACGAACGGTTCGAGCAGAAGGTCCCTTCCCGATAATAATATCTAAGACATACTCCTCCATAACCGGATACAACATTTCCTCAACGCTCTTTGGCATTCGGTGAATTTCATCGATAAAAAGCACATCATTGTCTTTTAAATTTGTCAGGATTGCGGCAAGATCGCCACTTTTCATAAGTGCAGGCCCTGAAGTAACCTTAATTTCGCTCGAAAGTTCATTGGCGATAATATAGGCAAGGGTTGTTTTTCCAATACCAGGAGGCCCGTAAAACAGGATATGTTCAGATGCATACCCGCGTTGTTTCACAGCATCTATAAATAGCTTCAGCGTTTTAAGGGTATTACTCTGACCGACATACTCAGCTAAATTTTGTGGTCGAAGTGCATTTACTTCGCTTTGTTCTTTCATACGTAGCCTACATTATAACGAAACCAAAGCAGAGTATCTAGGGGGTTTATCCTTTCTTTGTAAGCAGTTTAATAGCAGAGGTGATTTTTTGTTCCACCGAATGCTCTTTCGGAAGCTCTCCAAGTACTTTTCGTGCTTCCTGACTCGTAAACCCTAAAGCTACCAAGGCCTCTATAACAGTCTTGTCCCCATCGGAAATAAACATCTTCTCCAGCACAAACGAATCTTTCATCTTCTGTGAAAGTTCAAGAATGATTTTCATGGCTGTCTTTTTCCCTAATCCCGGAATATTGGAAAAAAACTCGACATCATTTTTTGATACAGCTTCGTAGATACCAGGAGAAAATGGTGAAGCAACGATGGTATACGCAGTCTTCGGCCCAACACCCGACACAGAGAGAAGCATTTTGAACAGATCGTACTCCTTATGTGTTTCAAATCCGAACAAGATCAACGCATCCTCACGAACATGGAGGTACGTATACACCTGCAACGGTTTTGGCATAGCTCCGGTAAGAATAGGAGTCGGCAAAAAAACCTCATAAAAAACTCCTCCGGACGTTTCTATCAGTCCAGTTTGACCAAGTGACTCTACCAGTGTACCTTTAAGTTTACCTATCATATTCGTTGTAATTCTAAACTACATTGTAATCTTTAACAATGCTATTCTGTATATCGGCTTATATTCATTAACCTTCTAGATCCTCGATCATTGATATATTGCCATGACGTGCAGGTCGAGGATGACGTAGACAAAAAAATGGGTGTCTGAGTTAGGGCTCCCACCAAAAATGTACGAGGGTATTTGGGAAGTACTTTTTGATGGGAAAAATGAATGACAGGCCGCCATTTTTTTGAGATCATGGATCCTCGATCAGGTCGAGGATGACAATGCCTTAGCTATTCTTCAGTTCAACCTTATCAATATACCAAAGCCGATTATATTTTGCTACCCGTTCACCGCGAACCGGAGCACCAAATTTTACAAAATCTGCCTGAATTCCTACTGCCAAATCCGCAATAAAATCATCGTTTGTTTCATCGGCTCTGTTAGAAACAATATAGGTAAAATTATTACTTCGTGCTGTATGAGCAACCTGAAGTACCTCCGTTACGGTACCTAATTGATTTGGTTTAATGACAAAAGAAGTACATGCTTTTTCCTTGATTGCCTTGTCGAGACGCTGAGGATTTGTACTAATAAGATCGTCGCCAACGACATAAATTTGCTCTGAAATGCTTGCACCTAGTTTTTTCCACCCCTCCCAATCTTCCGATTGAATTGGATCTTCAATGGTAAGGAACTGGTACTGAGACATCAAATATATTACGAAGTCAATAAACTCTTCCCGTTTAAGTGGATGCGGTTTATCTTTAATAATATAACGATCATCTTTGTAAAAATAATTGGAAGAAAAATCAACTCCAAAAAAAACATCATGTCCCGCTTGCAAATTTTTAGGGGGAAGTGTTTCCATCAAAACTTCGAATGCGTCGACATTCGTGGTGAAATTGGGTGTCAAGCCGCCCTCTTCTCCAACTGAAATGTTTGCATTGCGGTACATGAGTACACGTTTTAACTCATGATAGAGGGTAGTACCAATCTCATACGCACGAGAAAAACTGAGCGATGAAGAAGGAATAATCTGAAACTCCTGAAACTCCATGTTGGTATTTGCGTGTTTCCCTCCATTAATCATGTTAAAAATGGGGCTTGGAACATGCTCTATTTTTAGTTCCGTCCCTGCTATGGTTTTGTACAGTTCGTTTAAATACTTATAGAGCGGGACGCCAAGATCTACCGCCCCGGCGCGAGCAATAAGCTGAGAAACAGTAAGGATAGTATTTACGCCAATTTTTGATTTATTATGTGTACCGTCGGCTTTTATGAGCCAGTTATCTATTTGTTGCTGTTTTTGGGGTGAAACGCCAATGAGTTTCGGAGCTATCAGGTTGTTAATATACGAAATTGCCGTCGTGACCCCCATACCTTCAAAGTGCTCTTTATCATTATCGCGTATCTCTAGTGCTTCATTTTTTGAATCGAAAGATCCACACGGCACAGAGGTAATTACCTCACGATCATTATCGAGGATCAGCTTTGCCTCAATGGTAGGACGACCTCCAGAATCAAGGATCTGGTAGGCAAAAAGTTGCTTAATTTGTGCCATGCGTTGAAAATAGTTAATAATTACGGATTCATTTTCTTTTCGATCGAGTAAATGAGCTCTCGGGTACGATCAACCGCATCAGGTGCGACCGATACACTGGTTATACCAGCGCGTACGAGTTTTTCGACCAGTTCTGGATAATCGGATGCAGCTTGTCCACAAATGGAGCATGTTACTCCATATTTCGCACAGGTTTTTACAACGTGCTCAAGAACGTTTACTACTACCGGGCTTCGTTCGTCGTACACATTTGCTACTTTTTCAGAATCACGATCTACCCCCAAAAGCATCATGGTAAGATCATTTGTACCAATAGAAACTCCATCTATGCCAATTTTGATATATTCTTCAATATTTAAAGCACAGGAAGGTACTTCTACCATAATCCAAAGTTTGAACCCTTGTAAGGTATCTAACTCATGTTTGGCAATAATTTCCTTAATTTTAATAAGCTCCCAAGGCGTTCGTACAAACGGAATCATAAGGTGCAGATTCCGATATCCCTCTGCCCAAACAGCCTTAATTGCTTCCAATTCTAGTCCGAAAACATCTTCATTTGCCAGGTAACGAGAAGCACCACGGAAGCCAAGCATAGGATTTTCTTCATGGGGTTCATATTTCTTACCACCTACCAAATGGCTATACTCGTTCGATTTAAAATCTGTTGCACGATAGACAATTTGCCTTGGCGTAAAGGCTTTGACAAAGGTCAAAAGATCGCGTTTTAACCGATTGGTAAAAAGCTGCTCTTTTTTTTGGTGAATAAATTCCTTCGGATGAACACCAATCTCTGCAATCATAAACTCTGCACGGAGGAGCCCAATTCCATCATTAGCCGTTTTAGCGACACGAGCGGCCTGTTCAGGCTCTGCAACATTTACATACACCTTTGTAACAGTTTTCAAAGCAGGCTTTTCCTCTTCTACAACTTTTGCTTTGCCAATAAGGATACTACCTGCAAAAACCTCACCGGAAGCACCGTCAATGGAGTAGGTTTCACCATTTTTTAATATTTTTGTTGCGTTTTCAGCTCCGACTACAGCCGGAATACCAAGTTCTCGCGAAACAATTGCCGCGTGAGAGGTCCTTCCACCTTTTTCTGTTACAATCGCACAGGCTTTTTTCATTGCGGGAACATAGTCTGGATTGGTTTGCGGCGCAACGAGAATATCTCCTTTTTCAATTTTGTCTATTTCATGAGGACTAAAAATTATTTTAGCTGGCCCAACGCCAATTCCCGGAGATGCCGGTGAACCGGATAAAATAGGGAGTGCCGTGGTGTGAGATTGCAAAGAAGAACCAGCTCCTGCCTTATTGTCTACCGTTGTAATAGGTCGAGACTGAACAATGAAAACATTGTTGTGTTCTATAGCCCACTCGATATCCTGCGGAAAGTAGTAGTGGTTCTCGATATCTTTGACAAGCATGGTGAGCTTCATAATTTGCTCATCGGATATCTTTTGAAGAGAACCTTCTTTTTTATTCAATTTCACTTCCATGTTCCCCGTACCATGCCGCACATATTTCAAATTTTGATATTTTAATTGCTTTTCCAGGATAATAATAGATCGCTTGTCTACTTCATAGTGATCAGGGGTCACCTTTCCTTGAACAATATACTCGCCAAGGCCAAAGATCGCCTCGATAACTATTTTTGTTTTATTATTGGTGACCGGATCAATAGAAAATGCGATACCGGAAGCGGTCGACTGCACCATTCGTTGCACTACAGCAGCCAATCCAACTTTAAAATGATCAAAACCCTGAGTGTGGCGATAATAAACAGCGCGTTCAGTAAATAAAGACGCCCAACATTCCTTTACCTTTTTAAGGAGCTGTGTTTCGCCTTTTACGTTTAAATACGTCTCCTGCTGACCAGCAAACGAGGCGGTTGGGAGATCTTCCGCAGTTGCAGAGGAACGCACGGCTACTAATGGCGGATCGTACACTGCCTTGATTTTTGCTATACTTTTTTGAATCGGGTGAATCTTACGATGGAGATAAAGCTGTTCTTTTGCCTGTAGATCTTCATAATACTCTACTATTTGTTCCGCCAGTTTTTTTGGCATTGGTGCCTCTATAATCAGCTTTCGTATCGCTCCTGATACTTTTTCAAGTTCGTCTGTATTGTCGTAATTTACGATAGATAATAAATCACTAATTTTTTGTGAAAGTTTTGCTTCTTCAATGAAGGTAAAATACGCATGTGCGGTTACCACAAAGCCGTAGGGAATGGGGAGGTGAGCGGTGGTCATCTCTCCAAGATTTGCTCCTTTTCCGCCAACAATTCCGACATCTTCCTTACCAACTTCCTCAAACCATACAATATTTTTTTTGTTCATATAATTTATCATATACAATATTAGAGATCAATTGCAAGTAGAAAAATCGTATCTCCGATTGACGTATTTTGATATATTTTGCAAACGTTTTTTTACTACTGAAACAAAGCTTGAAATAAGTGTGTACATAATATGTATAAGTTTTCATAATTATGATATAATTCACCCAAACTTGTTCATTACACAAGCGTATACAATGAAATATGACTTCACCCGAAATTGCCGCACAAGTCGACCAACCATCGCAGAACACACAAGAAGGCATCACCACGAAGCTCCCCACACCTCTTGATCAATATTTTACCCTCGAATTTGGGCAGCGTTTACGTGCAAGACAGGATGAAGAAGCCTGGATAGTTTTTTATGAGGGGACAAAACCCTATTGTTTAAACTTACTACACAACAAGGGTATTGCTGGAGCTCTCGCAGAGGATGTATATCAGGAAGCAGTTACTAAATTTTACAAATGTTGTCAAGGACAGCTAGTTAATTTCGATACTAACCCACAGGGCTATTTCCTAAAATTGGTAGTAAACAAAGGAATTGATGAGTTACGAAAAGGTAAACACAGTGGACCATCGCTATCAGAATTCGCGGATTCCTCAGATCAAGGGGAAACTGCACTCTCATATTTAGGTGAACGACCAAGTACATTAAGCCAACATTCAAAGGAACTCACAGATGTAGAAGGCGGTGTACTCCGCAAAATTGATACCGAGCTAATTAATGCGGCTATAAATGAACTACCGGATGCCGATAATAGAACAATAGTACGTCTTTGGATGGCAGGAATAGAATCAAAAGAGATTGCTAGACTGATAGAGATACCAGACAGTACGGTAAGAACAAGAATTCATCGAGCAAAAAAAATATTGTATGGATTACTGAGACGAAATAAAATTTTTTATGATTCGGAGGAGGGAAATGTCGCCTAATAAAGAGAGACAAATGCACTTGAATATTTTTTAAATTTCTGTAAAATAGAGACTCACATGTAGCACTTCGGATGCAGTTGTTCCTGCACTCCTAACAGCTTTCACTATGTGCAATTATTTGCACTTGACTATTTTGTAGAATAAGATAGAATAGATATTCTGTCCGATAAGGACTTTTTCTGTTTTTTGCACTTTTTATTTGGTTTTTTCATGGGCCTATAGCTTAATTGGCTAGAGCGCCTGATTTGCATTCAGGAGGTTCGGGGTTCAAGTCCCCGTAGGTCCACAGCCCAATAATATGGGCAGAAAAAAGCACATTTACAAATCGCCATCAATCGTAGGTTTTTAAAAGAATACATCTTAAAAAAACCGTGATTAACAATCGGAAGAGATAAGAGAACACAAAGCCATTGGCGGATGCCTTGGCAGCTTGAGCCGACGAAGGACGCGTGTATGAGCGCGATAACAACGGTGAGCCCTCCAACAGGCGCTACAAACCGTTGGTCTCCGAATGGGGCAACCCTCCTATTAGTAATATTAGGAACTTTCATCGCAAGATGATTGAGGTAACCTGGGGAACTGAAACATCTAAGTACCCAAGAAGGAAAATAAATCATACGAGATTCCGTTAGTAGCGGCGAGCGAAAGCGGAAGAGTCTAAACCCCGTCATCCGACGGGGGGTTGCGGGAGCCACATAACGTTTTATTTTTGTATAGGAGAATGTTCTGGAAAGGACAGCCACAGAGGGTGACAGCCCCGTATGCGAAATAGAAAAATAAGATAAGTGGATTTCCCAAGTACCACGAGGCACGGCAAACCTTGTGGGAAGCAGGGTCGGTCACGATCCAAGACTAAATACTCAAGCTGACCGATAGTGAATAGTACCGTGAGGGAAAGGTGAAAAGCACCCCGGTGAGGGGAATGAAATAGTACCTGAAACCAATGGCTAACAAACAGACAGGGCCCTGTCATTCGACAGGGTGATGTCGTGCCTATTGAAGAATGAGTCAGCGAGTTATCGTTCTGCTGCTGGTTAACCAAGGAATCTTGGGCAGCCATAGGGAAACCGAGTCCTAATAGGGCGCTTTATAGTAGCGGACGATTGACCCGAAACCAGGTGAGCTAACCATGAGCAGGGTGAACCCCTCCGAGAGGAGGGGGGAGGCCCGAACCCGTTGTCGGTGAAATGACATGGGATGACTTGTGGTTAGGGGTTATATGCCTATCGAACCTGGAGATAGCTGGTTCTCCCCGAGATATATTTAGGTATAGCCTCTCATAGTTTGATACGCGGGGTAGAGCTACTGGATAGACCCTGGCGGCGTAAGCCGTTTGGGACTAACCAAACTCCGAATACGCGTATGTAATGAGGGAGTCAGACGTGTCCGGATAAGCGGATATCGTCGAAAGGGAAAAAACCCAGACTCTCGTCTAAGGTTCCTAAGTAATACTTAAGTGGTAAAGGTCGTTCCGTTTCCAACACAGCAGGAAGGTTGGCTCAGAAGCAGCCACCCTTTAAAGAGTGCGTAACAGCTCACCTGAATATCTTGCCCTCGGGCAGGATGGAAACGAAGCGCCAAAAATGATCGGAGCTAAAGTATTTACCGAAGACAGAGATTTGATCTGTAATTTATTACATTTCAAGTGGTAGGGGAGCGTTCTTACTGCAGTGAAGCTGGACCGTAAGGTCAACGTGGAGCGGTAAGAAGTGAGAATGCTGACATGAGTAGTGTATCTTCCGATGAAAACACGGAATTCCGAATGTCCAAGGTTTCCTCAGCAACGTCAATCGACTGAGGGTTAGCCGGATCTAAGGGTGTACCGTAACAGGTGCAACCGATGTACAAGCAGTTAATATTCTGCTGCATCTTGGAGTGCGTTATTACTTTTATTGTGACGAAATTTGAAAGCTAGGCCTTCTATATGGGGGTTTAAGTACTAAGTCTTAGAGCAATTTATTGCAAAGTACAAATACAACAGTAGCCGCAAGGTGAAGAAGCTAGTGACGTTTAAGTTTCCGGGAAAAACAGTAAAAGGAGTGCTTCATGATTCCGTACCGACAACCGACTCAGGTGGACTGGTAGAGAATACCAAGGAAAACGGGTAATGGTAGTTCAAGGAACTCTGCAAAAAAGCTGAGCGTAAGTTTTTCGACATGCTCTGCCACTTTATGTGGTTACAACAAACGTTTATCAACCGACTGTTTAGCAAAAACACAGGCTCCTGCAAACCCCAAAAGGGGAAGTATAGGAGCTGAAACCTGTCCGGTACTGGTAAGTTAACCACTGGGGTTGAAGATTTGATTCGCAAGTTTCAAAGATCAGGCTCTGGTGTAAGCTCCAGTGAACGACAGCTCTAACCCTGAGAGTTCTAAGGTAGCGTAGCCCCTTGCCGGGTAAGTTCCGGCCCGCATGAAAGGTTTAACGAGTTGATAACTGTCTTGAACTGCTGCCCGACGAAATTGAAATGGCTGTGAAGATGCGGCCTACCTGCATCCGGACAAAAAGACCCCGGAAGCTTTACTGAAGTTTGACATTGGTGGAAGAGAGTTAATTGTTTAGCGTAGGAGGGAGCCTCGGCGACAATGAAACACCTCTCTTTGATTCTTTTTCACCTTATTTGCTAACGCGAAAACAGTGTTAGATGGTCAGTTTAACTGGGGCGGTTTCCTCCAAAAAAGTAACGGAGGAGCACAAAGGTCAGCTTCTTTCGGATAGAAATCGAAAGAGAAGTGCAAACGCATAAGCTGGCTTAACTGCGAGGACGACAATCCGAGCAGACACGAAAGTGGGTGTTAGTGATCCCCGATCCCGACGTGATTTTCGGGACGGGCTTAACGGATAAAAGCTACTCCGGGGATAACAGGCTGGTCTCGCCCGAGAGTTCATATCGACGGCGAGGTTCGGCACCTCGATGTCGGCTCATCGCATCCTGGAGCTGAAGTAGGTTCCAAGGGTTGGGCTGTTCGCCCATTAAAGCGGTACGCGAGCTGGGTT
>JAAXWC010000009.1 GCA_013335175.1 Candidatus Roizmanbacteria bacterium | reverse complement strand
TCCGCTCTTTATCATTGAATCGGAGTGGCGGTTTAATCACCGTGCTACGATGTTGAAAGATCTGAAACGTCTTCTCAAAAAGGAAAACAAATAGTCCTGTAGTTATTAGTTATCTAGTCAGTACCCATAATTAATATGCTTCTATCAAAAGATATGGAAACAATAATTTTAGATCATGGTACAGGCGGTCTATTAAGCCAAGATCTTGTAACAAATGTTATAGCTTCAAATTTAGGTGACAGATACCTTGGAATAATGGAGGATAGTGCGGTATTTAAAGTACAATCTCAAACATTAGCAATGACAACCGATTCGTTTGTTGTTGATCCAATTTTTTTTAAAAACGGAGATATAGGCAAAATTGCTATATGTGGTACAGTAAACGACTTAGCTGTATCTGGAGCAACTCCTTGTTACTTAACACTCGGGATAATACTTGAAGAAGGATTCCCGATGAAAGACTTTATTAGAATTTTAAGATCAATTAAAGAAACTGCAATTGAAGCAAATATTTACATTGTTGCTGGAGATACTAAAGTAGTGAAAAAAAATGAGCTAGATAAAATATATTTGAATACAAGTGGGATTGGAGTCTTCTCAAATACATCCCCAAAATTAACATTAGCAAAAATAGAAGCAGGAGATGATATCATCATAACAGGAATGTTGGGTAATCATAGTATTCACATACTATCTATGAGAGAAGGATTGGGATATGAAAACAATGTTTTAAGTGATTGTGCTCCATTGAATCACATGATCGCAGAAGTGATAAAAGTAGGTGGAATGGATATTAAATACATGCGAGATTTAACGCGAGGTGGATTAGGAAGCGCTCTTAATGAAATTTCTGATGCAATTCATAAGGAATTAATTGTAAATCAATGTGATCTACCAATAATGCGTGAAACCCAAATGGCAGCTGATATGTTAGGAATTAACCCCCTATATTTAGCAAATGAAGGATGTTTAAGTATCATATGTAAGCCAAATATCACATCTAAAGTGCTTAATACCTTGCATAAGAATAAATATGGTATAAATGCTGTCAAAGTAGGCTTTGTTACTGAAAATAATAAACAACAGGTAACAGGGCTTCGTGTTGATGGAACCTCAGAAATAATTGAACATTTATACGGGCAAGAACTACCTAGACTTTGCTAAACTATTAGTTATATATTTGGTATTTATTTTATGAAAACAAAAAGAGAAAGATTTAAGTTATCTGTATCTGTATTCGCCTTATTCATTCGCAACGATAAAATTTTATTACTAAAACGATGTAATACAGGTTGGATGGATGGACATTTTAGTGTTCCAGCTGGAGCATTGGATGAAAATGAAACTTTTCAACATGCAATAGTTCGTGAAATAAAAGAAGAAGTAAACGCAACAGTTGATATCAAAGACTTAAAACTAAAACATATAATGCACACAAAAACAGAAGGCCAAGAATGGGAAGGAATTTATTATGTTGTAACCAAATGGAAAGGGACATTAATTATAAATGAACCTGAAAAACACAGCGATTTGCAATGGTGCAATTTAGGCGAGTTACCTTTTTTAATTATTCCATACGTGAAGCAAGCCCTAGAAATGATAAAAGATAAAAAGTTATATTCTGAATACGGTTGGGAATAAAAATAATTTTACTAAAATGCAATTCTTAGGTGTCAAATGGGATAACCTATCAAAAAAACCTTTTATTAAGTATAAGCTATCTTCAAATACTGGTGAAGAGTTATACTATCCTCTTATTTATGGTCAGTATTTATCATTAAAAGTATTAAATTGCAAAAACTGTATAGGTTATCATGTGCCACCTGCTTACATGAAAGCAAACTGCAAGTATAATGTCAATCTTTCAAATCAACCAGCAAATCAATGTTCTAGTTGTAGATTTAACGATTCAACCTATTTTCTTCCCGTTGATATTTTATCACCTACTCAAATTGAAATGTTAAAAGGGTTAAAGCATTACAATTATATTAACCTATTTGGTGATAATCTTATTAAAATAGGTGTTGTAGCTGATTCACGCAAATTCACGAGATTGTTAGAACAAGGTGCCATTGCGACTATTATTTTCTCTTCAGGTGATGGCTATAGCATAAGGAAAATTGAAGATTATATTTCGAGAGCATTAAATATTAAGCAATCAGTAAATTGGAAAAAAAAGTTGAGTCTTTTGAATAAATATGCAAGCATTGATCAAGCAGAAATCCTTCTTAATGATTACTATAAGGGAATTACCGGGATGCTTTCCAAATATTACACAGGGAATTTTTCATTAATGAAAGAATTTTATTTTCATAAAAATCTTTATAGTAATACAGATGAGCTATATAATTTGCAGGAGATCAAATATGTGGAGAAAATAAGCCCAGAGGATAATGTTGGGGGTCAACTTATTGGCGTATATGGAGAGGTAATATTCATAAAATTTGAAGATATAATTATTGCAGTTAATTCAAAAGCTTTACTAGGCTATACTTTTGAAGTTAACGATAGCTTACCTCAAAAACCAAATTATAGCTATACTTATCTCAATACTAAACCCCTCGACCAAATAAATTTGCAACTCTTTTAAAAAGTTATTGTTCGATTTTTCTATTTGAACCTTCTTTGCTCTGATATATTATTTAGTTTCCGGATAATTTTAATAATATCCCATCGGATAGATTTAGATTTGTGGGAATTACTTCTGTTATACCTAATGCTTCGCAAATATTTGCTACATTTATTAGGCCTTTATCTACTCCCCACATAAACTGTGGATCATTAGGAAAAAATTTTTCTCGTTCATTTCGCTCTAATCTGGTTATTCTATTGTAAATTTGAATTAGCTCTTCAATGCTTGCAATACGACTATGTTCTTCACCTAAATAAGAGACTTCATTGCCTATATTTGCGACAGAAAAAAAATCCAATATATTTGTTGATCCATAAACTAAATACGCATTGCCCATCGGAGATAGATTTAGTTCTGAAACAACTGATTTTACAAATTGCCATGAATTTTCGTTTTGAATTATTCCAGAATTACTATTTACATCTCCTAATTGCAATGAAAGCGTCCCAGTTTTTAGTAAGTGGAGTTCTCTCATATTCTGGTCTTTACCGATACACAGTTGAACACTCCCACCTCCAATATCTACTGTTGCAAGATCTTGATTTGATATTGATCTTGAAACTACTTCAAAAAATAGTCTTGCTTCTTGTTCTTGATCTAATATTTCTAGGTCTTGATGCACAGTAGTATTAATTAGATCAATAACTTCACTTGCATTTTCAGCGTTTCTTAAAGCTTCGGTTCCGATCACAGAATATGCATTTACATTTAGTGCTTCCATCGTCTGCATCATACTAACTAACACATCTTGCTGTAATGATAAAGATTCTGGATTAATAATTCTTGATCCAGAATTAAGTCCTTTCCCTAAGTTAGTAATTTTTTTATCTCTTATTATAATTTTTCTACCTTTATTCTCATCAAATTCGGCAATTACAAATTTTGTTTTAAGTGTTCCGATATCAATTACGCCAACTCGATTAATACTAGCTTCATTTTTTTCGGTGTTCATATTAAAAATAGGAAATGTATTTAAAAAAGCTATCTACTAATTAAACCAATTATAGACAAGGCTTTTTCAATATTACAAACTATTCGATTTTCACTATGAATATATGTATCTCTTTAGTAGTAGCTTCATCTTTAATCCTTCTCATAATTTCTAAACTATTACTTTGTGAAAGAATATTTAGGCTCCCCTCATAAATGACTTCACGATTAATAATTGCCAGCTTTCTATGAAAATACCCTTTCTTTAAAGTTACCTCTATCCCCTTTTCCGCACACTCAAGTATCTCCTCGGTTGCCTGATATCTCATTGTCTCATCGTGTTCAATTGGGTGACGGTGATAATATGAATTGATACCTCATTTAATAAAGCAGCTTCAAGAAATGGCTCATTCTGGATGAGGTAATAAACGGGCTTTCAATAATGATTTCAGACTTTGCACATTCCAAATCCTTAATCAAGTGGGGGGACATCCCCCCCTCAGACCCCCGTTCTCGTGCAGAGTATGGACTCTGCACTTGCGACCAGAGGGTAAAACGTCTTTTCATCAAACAGTTTGGACTCAAATACTGGTTGAGGTTTTTTGAAGAAAAACATTAGCCCTTCACCTCCCTAGCTTTTGATTTACTTCGATGCGGTACCATCTTGATATCGCTCGGCATTACAATGTATTGATTTTCAACTGCATACATCTGAATCAAATTGTTAAATACTACGATACATCGTTCAAATAGGTCAGCGCCGAGGACACCCTTTTAAAAATTGTATTTTATAGTACAATAAATTCGTATGAAGGGAAGTGAAACATTTTTTAAAATCTATAGTAATCTGCCTTTTGATTTAAGAGAAGAAATAGTACTTGTTATTCATAAAGAGCCAATTACTTGGAAAATCGCATATATTGAAATTTCTCAAAAAACAAAATTGGGAGAAGAGATCCTCCAAAAACTTCAAGCATTACAAATTATTTAGGGTATTATGACAATTTCTCAGCCATATACAGTTTCAGAAGCAGAACTGATAGAGCTTATTGTGGCAAGAATACGGACATTACCTGAAAACAGTGGAATATCAATTGGTGGAGACGGTGAGTTTACGAAAGAACAAATGATAGGTCATGTGAAAAAAGTTGATAAGATAGGGAAAAAAATGATTGAAGTTGAGCTAAATTATTTACAGTCTCTCAAAAATTTAACGAATGAGTTTTTGTCAGATGAGTAAAATTATTGTTGTAACCCAGCCTGATTTTGACCTTGCTACACGCTACCTTTCTGCTTGGGCAGAGGAAATTATTAAACTTGCCAAAACTCACGGTAATACCGTTATAGATTTAAAAGGTTCACGAGCTAACAGAGCTGAACTTGAGTCTATTATAAAAAAAAGACATCCACGATTTATCGTTTTAAACGGTCATGGAAGTAATGATGAAATAGCAGGTCAGGATAATGAATCGCTTGTAAAAAAAGGTATGAATGAAGCCATAGTAACAAATACTATTGTATATGCTATCTCATGTTCTTCCGCCAAACTCCTTGGTGTTGCCGCTATAGAAAAAGGCGCGTTATGCTATCTTGGGTATGAGGATGATTTTATTTTTCTCAATGATCATTCAAAGCTTAATAAACCTCTACAGGATCCTTTAGCACAGTTATTTTTGGAACCTTCAAATAAAGTTTCTATGGCGCTTATAAAGGGGCATACTACTGGGAAAGCGTACAGAAAATCAAAAGAAATGTTGAGACAAACAATTCGACGTATTCTTACTTCAGAAGCAAGTTATGAAGAAAAAGCGTGTTTACGATATCTGTTGTGGAACTATCAGCATTTCACGTGTATCGGAAGTACTAACGCGATGTTGTGATGTCAAAAATATAACAACTCCCGCCGAGGACACCCTTTAAAAAATTGTATTGAATTCAACTATAGACACAGATTAGACACAGATTGTCATAATATTTTTTATTAGAAAGCCTCATACATAAAAGAGAAAGTTCATGGATAATTCATTTTATGCATTATTTCATTCGCATTGCAAATATACATAATATGTGATAACATAATAAAATGATTAAACGTATTATTACCTCTCGAGTTGATCGTTTGAAAAAAGGCTTTCCTGTCGTAGTTGTAACTGGGCCTCGACAATCGGGAAAAACAACACTCATCAATAAATTATTCCCAGACTATCACTATTTTAATTTAGAAAATCCTGAAACTCTTGGGATCGTAGAAAATGACCCTGCAGGGTTTATCAATATGAACACTCACAAAATTATCATTGATGAAGTGCAAAGAGTTCCCCAATTGTTGTCATATATTCAAGCAGTGGTCGATGAACAACATATTTTAGGTAACTTCATTTTGAGTGACTCTGAAAACTTATTGCTTTCAGAAAAAATTAATCAATCATTGGCGGGAAGAGCAGCCTATGTTAATCTGCTCCCACTTTCAGTAGAAGAGCTCAAAAACCATGGTGACAGTGCAACTAACGTATATAAGCAGATATTTACCGGCTTCTATCCTGCAATTTACGATAAAGATGTTACACCTATTGATTACTATGATCAATATATTGCGACATATGTTGAGCGAGATCTAAAGCAAATCAGTAATATTACAAACCTGAGTTTATTCAGAAAATTCTTAGCATTGCTTGCTGGAAGAATTGGTCAACTGGTTAATCTTTCTTCTCTCGCAAACGATGTTGGAGTTGCGGTGAACACAATTGAAAATTGGATTTCAATTCTTGAGGCAAGCTATCTCGTATTCAGACTTCAGCCATATTATGAAAATTATGGGAAGAGATATATCAAGTCAGCAAAAATTTACTTTACTGACACTGGTTTGGCATGTCGTTTGCTCGGTTTAACATCAGCTCAAGAAGTCAGTAAACACTATTTAGTAGGGGGATTATTTGAAAATTTTATTATCGTTGAACTAAAAAAATACATTCTTAATCATTCAAAATCAGCAAACCTCTATTTTTATCGTGACAGCAATGGAAACGAAGTTGATCTGCTCATTGATGGTGGTATTACCCAAATTCCAGTCGAAATAAAGTCGGGTGCAACTTTTTCAACAGAATTTTTAAAAGGATTAGAATACTGGAAAAAACTAAAAATAGACAAGCCTCAATCCAAACAAGCCCTTGCTGGTTTTGTTATATATAATGGATCAAATACTCACAAGACTGAAAACTATGAGCTATTAAATTGGAATAATTTGAACAGCATATTAGAACTTATTCAATAGGTATCCGTGTTTATAATTTGTTGAAATGCAACTGTATTTATCCTTCTGAATTTCGATCCGCAAAAATGAGTAGTGCATACTCGAATTATGATCAAAATTCGAAAAACCATATTTCCCTAGCGAATAAAATAATTGCAGTAACATGGAAAGAAGAAGGAAATTTGTGCAATAGCATTGTTAACACCAAATTTAGAGTATGTTACTCACGCGATAAATACGAGAAAATAAGATTACGTCGATTCGCGCCGAGGACACTCATTTCGTTTTTGCACCCATATACGCCTCTATTTGCTGTTCTGCATAGGATTGAAAGGATTTGCTTAGAGATTGCAGTTTCAGTTCAACCAATTCGTTTGCAACTCGCCCTGTAAGAATTTTCATTTTTTCTACCTGTCCATGTTCGTTAAGCATACTAGTTATAGGTAAGCCATTCGTTAACACGAGAAGAATATATTTCTCTTTTACTCCCCTTGTATGGAGGATATCTGCAATTCTTCCGATCGTTTTTACCGTAACATCTTGAATAGTTCTTGTCGAAGGGGATTTAATGATATCAAGAAAGTTCTCCTCCCAAGGCATAGCAAATTTATCAATAAGTGATGTTGGAATATCCTTACGCCGTCCCATTCGTGTGTCTTCTAACACCCGGAGAATTTGACTAACCCAAAATGGCTCGATCTTTGCATTTCCGGCAAGTTTTCCTTGCAGTTCCTTCGGTGTCCCATACTGCACGTTGAGAGGAGAAAAATCAGTAGATTGTTTTTCTTCAATACCCGTCCATGCGGAGAGTAGATCAGCTCTATTCTCGTCTCTCATCATTTTTGCAAAAGCACGAAATCCTCGATTTTTCTCGGTATAGCCTTGAAAGACATCTTCATTTGTTCGTGGTCCCAACATTAAATCTGTAATAATAGGACACCCGTGTACAACGCCAGCCTCGACTACTTCAAAGTCAGAAACATAAGTAGGTAGTATCCGATTTCCCTGTCGAAGATTATCTCGGACAGCCTCCCAACTTCCCAATGTTGTTTTCATCTTACATACCATTTCCCACTCAAGTTTTGTAAGATGCCCAGAACCCCATTGAACAGTATTCATTGTGCTCAATGATGAAGTAGATATTTTCTCTCGTATTTCTGCGGGAGTATATGATTGTTTTGCCTTCAAAGCTAAAAATAGCGGGTTGATTCCCGTTTCGGAACCTACTTTTTTACTTGCATGTTTTAAACCAGGTGGCAGAATAGTCGGTCGAATAACTGTTTCTTTTCCATTAACAGCTACGACTAATAGTGGTTCTTCTCCTTGAATGAGTCTCATGTAAGAACGGGATACTTCTTCCCACGTATAGGTACCAGTGAGGATGTCTCGCTCCAAGGTATTAGGATTTACTCCTTGTTTTTGCACAGAAACCTCAAGGTTTCCACATAACGGAAAATACATTTCTGTAACATCATTCCTTTCTTTATGGAGATCTACTGATCCAACTTCTCCTATGTACCCTTGCAGAGCAAGCATTGTAAATTCATGCCTTCTTCCGTTAATAAAGACCTCCCTACCCTCAACAAAAGGCAATGGTTCAAAGTACAAATTTTCGCAACCTGGTTTTGTAAATATTTCCCCCTGACTCACATTTCTCGCGATTTCCATGAGGGTATTATATAACAAATATGGTTTATCCTTATTGAGGCTCTTGTTTTCCTTAAAGGATCGGCTACAATAGATTCATGTCACCTCGTATTACATATGTTGTTATGGCACTTGTCCGGAAAGATAACAAATATCTTCTCACCTGTCGGCAGGAACTGGAGGAGCACATGAAAGAATTTCACGGTATTTGGCAGATACCTGGCGGAGGTCTCGAGTTTGGAGAGACGCCTGAACAGTGCGCAGTACGTGAATTGAAAGAAGAAGCAGGGATAGATATTGAACTTGTAAAAGTTATTCCTCATATCAGAACGGCATTTCGTCCTCACTGGCAAGGAGTATTTATTACTTATTTAGCAAGACAGAAAGACCCATCTCAACCAATTGTCATTAATGAAGAAGCATGTGATTTTGGCTGGTTTACACCCGAAAGTGCCAAAGCACTTATTGCTTTCCCTGAAACCGTAGATCTTATGAAAATTGCAAACACGCTTTAGCGTGCGTGTTTTGAAATAACCCCTTTTTTTTGAGGACTCGTTCTATTACTACTTTTCTGATTTCCCTTTCCTTGCTTTTCTAACATTCCCTTTAATAATACGAGAGTATCCGTATCAGGAAATATCGATTGTACGAGTAGAATATCTTCCCCTTGATCTTTTGTACGTATAAGAGTCTGTCGGGTAGGATCAATACCTCTTGCATTGTTCCGTCCGTGAATGGTATCGGGACACAGGGTATAACCAACTAAAACCTGTTCAGGTTCCATTTCATTTTCCATACCATAATCCTGTGGGAAGCTTTTTCTTGCATCATAAACAGGTACGACGTGACGTTCGCCAAAAGGGAAACCATCATCGTTTACCACCGGTGCTACAGTGCATCCTCCAAAATTGCATGTTTCTCTTCTTGGGACAGATGCGCCTATTTCTACTGGTACATAGTTAGGATCAAAATCTCTCGATTTTGATTGAGCTATAGGAGTTTGAGCACCAACTGCTTTTGAATATTTTTCCCGTGTAACGGTATTTGGAAGTAAAATGAGATGTTCTCCCATGAGTATATTGATTCAATTTATAGTGTAAACATTTTACCTGAAACATTTTTTATTTCAAATGCAAGTTCCGTAATTATTCACAAGTTTCCAAAGGAATGCTTCAACACTCTCTGTTCCAAAAAGAATGGTGGCCTGCCACTCGTCTTTCCCCCGCACTTGACTTCGAGCATCACCCCCCCGTCAAAAGTGCGTGAGACCCCTGACTCGTGCCACCCATTCTTTTTTTTGGTTTGTTTGTCACTCCCGCTTGCCGGGAGTCGTTGTTATCCTCACTGTCACTCCGGCTCTCTCGTCATTCCCTCGAAGGAGGGAATCCATGGTAGGAGTCTGATGCAAGGGTCGGGATGGATCCCCGCCTACGCGGGGATGACGATGCAACGTCATTCCAGACAGCGAATGGAATGAGCGCGATCCGGAATCTATTCAATAATTTAATACATGGATCCCGGGTCAAGGCCGCAATGACAACCTTGAGCCTGGATCGACATGTCCAGGGCAGGCCGCCCGAGATGGCAAGACAAATTGATTCTCCGTTCCGGTACGAAGGTTTCGTGATACAATGTTCTGATATGAGTATAAAAAAAGACATTAATTTGCTGTACGAAATGGGATCAATTCGTTTTATCGAGCGGACCTGGAGACAGTTTTTGAATCTAAGCTTTGCTAATCTTGCAGAACATACCCTTCGGGTAACCTGGATTTCCCTTATTCTTGCCAAACACGAAAATGTAGAAAATACAGAAAAAGTAATCAAAATGGCACTCATTCACGATATCTCTGAAGGCAGAACTGGCGATGTAAACTATCTATCCCGCCAATACACCGTGCGAAATGAGGAAAAAGCAATAACAGACATTTTGAAAGATACCTCGCTTGCTCCAGAGTTTATTGATTTGTGGAAAGAATATGAAAAGCTCGACACCATCGAAGCACAAATCGTGAAAGATGCAGACAATCTCGATGTAGATTTTGAACTTCAAGAGCAAAAAGCCAAAGGTGGCGTTCTGAACGATAAATGGAAAGACATGCGAAAATATGTCTCCGAGAATAAGCTCTATACGAAAACGGCAAAAGAACTGTGGAATCAGCTTCAGGACTCTGATCCAAATGATTGGCATATGGTGGGCAATAATCGTTTTACCAGTGGCGACTGGAAAGGATAATAAGATCGCTTTCATACCATCTTCATAGCAATTCCTGCTTCGGTTATTACAACAAAAGGATATCGTTTACCTTATTAGTAAAACCTATACTTATGCAATCTTCGCTGTCGCTCCTTATCCCTCTTGCGCTTGCGCAATTTATTGCAAGTTATGCGTCTTCCAATATGAATGTAGCGATCAGCAGCATCGCACACGATTTAGGTTCTAGTGTCAGTGGTATTCAGATTGCAATTACTCTCTTTACGCTCACAATGGCTGCACTTATGATTCCAGGAAGCAAACTTACCGATATCTGGGGACGGAAACGGTGTTTTATTCTTGGTCTTATTGTCTATGGGTTGGGAGCACTTATTGCTGCACTGGCGCAAGGGTTACCGCTTCTTATTATTGGTTATTCGCTATTAGAAGGAATTGGATCTGCACTTATGATTCCGCCGATATATATTCTGGTAACGGTTTCCTACTCCGAACTTTCGGCACGTGCCAAGGCATTTGGCGTGATAAGTGGCATGGCTGGGGTTGGTGCGGCCGCTGGTCCACTTATTGGTGGACTGATAACTACAACTATCAGTTGGCGAGCTTCGTTTATTTTGCAGGTGTTGGTTGTGGCTGGAATTATTATCCTTGGTCGGCGCATAGCAGATGCAGGTATCACGGGGAAAAAGCCGAGCTTCGACTTTTTTGGTGCTGTTTTATCTGCTCTCGGGTTACTATTTATTGTAATTGGAATACTTCAAGCAGGAACATACGGGTGGTTTGTTGCCAAAGAAAGTTTTTCAATTGGGTCGACCGTTATAATCCCGCAAGGAGGGATATCCCCTATTTGGATAGTTATTGGAATAGGGGCGATTTTGTTGGCCTGGTTTTTTGTGCATATTCGATCACGTGAAAAAAGTGGGAAAGAACCGTTGTTATCTACGAGTTTATTTCGGAATAAAGTATCAAACCTAGGATTATTAACTCAGAATATTCAATGGCTCATTCTTCTGGGAACTTCCTTTGTCGTTTCGGTATTTTTACAGGTGGTTCGCGGCTATAATGCAATTGAAACCGGCCTTATCCTAACTCCATCTACCATTGGAATTCTTCTTTCATCTCTTCTCTCGGGAAGGTTGGCGAAAAAATACGCTCAAAGCACTCTTATTCGTACTGGTTTTATTCTGACTATAGCAGGTATTATGTTATTGCTGTTCCTTGTTACCGCAACCTCAAACGTGCTAACGTTTGTGCCTGGACTGTTTGCAATGGGCATAGGTATAGGGATAATGCTTACTGCATCGGTAAATGTGGTGCAATCAAGCTTTCCGGAAAATGAGCAGGGAGAAATTTCGGGTTTGTCACGGAGTATCTCGAATTTAGGTTCCTCACTGGGAACGGCCATTGTGGGCACGGTTCTTGTTTCAAGTACTACGGGCAATGAAGGGTTTGGCCTTGCTCTTGTTACGGTAATTGTGATAGGGTTGATTGGGCTTGTGGCTGCTTTATTGCTACCAAAAAACGCTACTTCTGTAAAGGTATAATGAATACTGTATGGAACTGTTAGGGAGATGAAATCGGCGTATGGCGCTGCCGAATAGGTCTTCCGCTAATGGTACGCACTCCTCAGCTTGAGGATGGAAATAAGTATTGCAATAAATGCAGCAATTTTTATTTACTCTTGTAAAGGGTAGTATAAAGGTTGGAAAGACCTGGATTTAATGTAAGAGATACATAGTTTTTCAATTTATTACGGTTGATCTCACGATTTTTTACCATTGTTTGAAATGTTTTTGTAGCCTCTGTAAGAGATACGATATACTCAGGGGAGGAACAACTATAATGAGTTGCAGATTCTAGCTTAAAAATATAATCTGAATAATCTTTTTCCCATTCAGAAGCTAAGGTGCGAAGGAGATCGTCTTGAACGGATAAATCACTTTTCAACTCGTACATTTCCATACCCCTTGATTGTGCAATTGCTAGCATTCCATAGGGGTTACTCCTTTTCCAAGTATCAACCGCTGTTCGTATCATTAAAATATTTTTAGGTGCATCTGCGATGTTACTTTTTATATATTGAGAAGACAAACTGCAAAAATCTGAAGCGCTGTGAACGGGTTGGACTAAGGCAATACCTCCCCCAACGAGTATAAAACCGATAAATAGGCTCATACTTATATTGATATGAAATTTCATAGGTTACTGGTGATAAACAAATTGGATAGCGTCTTTATCTTCTTTTAAAAAGTTGCGACTTGATTCCTTTTTTTGAATAAGTAAATCTGACAAATACTGCTCAACTGGTGTTGAGTGAAGCATTACGTTTTGCTTGCCGAAGTTTGGTTGATTTGTTTTTATTGTAGGAGATGCTGATTGAGGATCTTTTTTGCGGGAACTAACCACGAGTGCTGTACCTATAAGGAGTATAAGCAACACGATCGTAATAAATACTAATATGACGGTCTGTTTATTCATCTCAAGTATAATAATATCATTCAGAATACTAATTTCAAATGTATTTATTCATGGAAATGGTATATGATAAAACAAATGGCTCATAATTCACGTAACGAATTTTCTGAAAAGCTGGAAGGATTTATAACACATATCTATCGTTTAAGTATCATAATTGTTCTGGTTATTATTGCTGCATTATCGCTGTATGTGACCGTGTTTTATCTCCTCAAGACAGAATCGAAAGCTGCTAATTCCTACTATGGGCCATGTATTGCCTATCCGCCCATTACACCCAAAGGGAACATGAGTAATTATGTTGCCCAGGCAGATTGTAGTCCGAAAAGTTCAGTAAGTGTATCTACAGGACCATTCTCGCTTACGAATCTGAGCGATGGAAGCCAGTCGTGTTACAAATATCCGCCGCAAACTCCTGCTCCGTCAAATCCTTCCGAAGCAGAATACAATAGTAATTGTACAAAGCTGCCCTATGGCTGGTGTTATGGATTTACCGGTCCCAATGGAGAAAATACTTATGGCGAATCCTACAAATATTTTCGTTGTGTATATCCCGTTTCGGCGGCAAGTATTAAGGTAACCAATACTCCGACACCAAATATAGTGAAAGGTGTAACACCTACGGGCGCCAATGGAATGGGTGTGTCCGCCGGTACATTGACAACACCAACACCGGCAAACAATGCCCCCACCGATTGTACCCTCCAGAACGGTATGTGTATTGGGACCAATACAGCTATTTCTTGTTCTAAAACTTTTATCACCAACGAATGCCAAGGAGCAAATAGTTTGTGTTGCATTGAAGCACCGGTTACACCCGAACCAACCATAGTTCGTTCTTCAACAGAAATGACTTTTAAAAAAGTTATGATTATCAATATTGATCCGATAATCAAAAGCAAAGGGAACATACCTTTACATGAAGTAATACGGGAAGGAAGGAGCGATTTAGGAGGAAACGATCCGCTCATAATGGCAAATAAGTACATTGCCGATATGAAACGAGTGAGTGGTAATTATGTGAATTACAGTATTGTTGGATTCAAAACAATAGATACATTCCCCGTACAGTGTGAGCAAAATGATTGTAAAATTGGGAAAAAATTTACCTTTACTGAGGATGAATTTTTGAAGTGTTTAGATGCTTCAGCAAAACAGAATAATAATGATATTAATACCTATTGTCATAACCCAAACACTATTGATATGCAAAAAATACTTGCAGATTATCAAGTGTGTGAAGCACGTAATAACGATACCATAGACGAATTATGGCTTTTTTCCCGTTTTTGGCTCGGCATTTATGAGGCAGCGAGTACTGGCCCTTTAAAATATAGATTGAATGGTGGGCCAAATTACGATAATACGACATGTACAAAGATTCTTCCCATTATGGGATTTAGTTATGAGCGCGGTACCGAAGAGATGCTCCACGATTCAGGGCACCGTTTTGAAACGACAATGGCATATTTTTACGGAAGATGGTTAAATGGGTATGGCACCGTGAATAATGGTAATCTGGACTACAACGATGCCAATGATTGGGAAAAATATGCCTATAAATTTAATTCAAGAGGTATTCCGTCTGGATGTGGGGTTGTTCATGATAAAGTTAATTCCGATGTCGAATATGGCTATACCGTTACTAATACGTGGAAATCAAATTGTGACAACTGGTATGATTTTCCTCCCTTAAAAAATAATCCAAAAACAATAAATTGTACTGATTGGGGATGCAACGAACAAGGATTTCAGATATTTTGGCTTGGACATATTCCACAGAAGCAAGGAACAATACAGGTTGGAAATAGAACGCTCTTTACCAACTGGTGGAAATATTACTCCATAAATTATTAGTCTACGCAAAAAAAGCCGTATCGTTATCGGAGTGTGATTTTACTTTCACAGATAATTTCTTATATGCTACAATGCGCGTATGGGAAATTCCATACTTGCAATTACAGGACCCAGTTCATGTGGAAAGGACGTTTTATGTGCCCATCTTAATGAAAAGTATGGATTTTCTGTGCTAACCATGTCGGATATAATACGGGGAACGGCAGCAAGATGTGGATTTTCAACGGATCGCACGGATTTGCGGTCGATTAGTCGCGCTTATCGGGAAATATATGGCCCACAAGTATATGCAGATCAAATATTACAAGAGGCGCAAGAACAGAAAATTCCAGTTGTTATAAATGGTGTTCGATTACGTGCTGAAGTTGCTCTATTGCAGGAAGCAGGTATTCCAGTTGTTGGCGTAACAATGCCTATGGAAAAACGGTTTGAACTCATGAAAAATAGAGGCCGACCGGGAGATCCAGTGACGATGGGTGAATTCGAAAAACTTGTTGCTATTGAAGAGTCAGGAGAAAATCATGATCCCTATGAGCCCAATGTATATCAATGTCTTCAGATGGCAGATGTGAAAATTGTAAATAATGGCACTCTTCAACAACTTTATCGGAAAGTTGATTATTTAGCAGAGAGTCTAATAAATGTAGGTGAGTGTGCTGGATATGTATATCACATGGAAGGCAACAGGCCGAGCTTTAAAGAAATTTAGTAGTTCCTGAATATTAATCTGATATAGTGTATATATGTCAAAATTTGAAGCGCATATTACACCGTTTCCATTTTTGAATACATTAGATAATGCATTATTACGATTTAATAATAGTAAAATAATTTTCTCCATATTAATTGTTCTTTCTATATTTCTTACCGTTCCGTCTTCACATTTTGTTTTTGCTGAGTTAACACCTATTTCAATTACCGTAAATAAGGACAATGAAATAACTACAATTCCAGAGTTGGCCTTTGGAATGAACATGGCAATCTTTGATCGCTACGCCACCGATGTAAATCTTCCGAATGGACCATATACATCCGATCTCTTAAAAGATATTAAACCTGCTATTGTCCGCTGGCCGGGAGGTACATATTCAGATGCCTTCCATTGGAAGGGTGATCCGGGTATACGCATTACCAACGATTATGGCGATACCAACATAATTTATTACGCTCCTGATATCACAACGCCAGATGTGATTAATGAAGTAAATGGTATAGGTTCTCAAATGATGATAACAGTCAATTACGGCACCGGAACCGCTCAGGAAGCAGCTGACTGGGTTGAATACTCAAACATAACGCATAATCAACATATTCGATACTGGGAAATTGGAAATGAAACCTATGCCGATGGCACGTATTCTGGCTGGAACTGGGAACCAAATTCGCGGACAGAAAAAGGACCAACAGCGTATGGAGTAAATGCACTCGATTACATTAGCAAGATGAAAGCAGTTGATCCGACAATTAAAATCGGAATTGTGCTTGATCTCACTCAAGGGAATGCCGATAATGGTATTTGTAGTGCTACCGAGTGTTTAAAAAAGTGGAATCACGACGTTTTGACAGCACAAAGAGTAACTGAAAACGGGACAGAAATACTGGGTGAAAAAGCTGATTTTGTAGTTATTCACTGGTATCCCGAGTGTCCCAAAATTCCGAATAATCCATGGTGTACCGACGGAGAGAATGATGCTTCGCTGTTAGAGAAAGTAGGACAAATAGAGAATATTGTAAGTAGGCTCAAAGATCAAATTGCTGAATATGTACCGAGTCGCCCCAACATACCCATTTTTGTTACGGAAACCAACTCTGTATCACAGGATCCCGGTAAACAGACAGTTAGCCTTGTGAACGCTATGTTTTTGGCAGACTCATATATGGCGTGGCTAAAAAGTGGAGTAGCAAATGTCGACTGGTGGGTACTACATGCAGCTTTTGAACCTAACAATAATAACAGTAATACTTTATTTGGAGATGCAACTTTCGGTAATTTAGGTATGATTGCATCAGAGCCATACAAAGGGATATCATCCCCTACCGCAAACACGCCATTCCCTCCCTATTATGGTTTTAAGATGCTTCAAATTTTAGGTAGTGCAGGCGATAAGATCATAAGTTCAACTTCTCAGAATAGTTTAATTACGACACACGCAGTTAAACAAAGTAACGGAAATATAGCCGTATTGATAATCAATAAGGATCCAACTAATTCTTATTCAACTACCATTTCTCTGCCAGGTTACAATGCAAATTCATCCGCAAGGGTATATACCTACGATAAAACCAACGCATTGACGGTCAATACAGCTGTACCAATAAAACAATCATCTCTTACTCAAACGAATTCTACTTTTAATTATACTGTCACACCGTATTCATTAAATACACTTGTTTTTGCCCCGTATGTAGCTCCGACATCAACCCCGACTCCCACGATTACTCCGTCACCAACTGCTCAAACAACTCAATCTCCAACTCCTACATCTGGCCCCGGTTCGGTTACAGCGTCTTCTTCTGTTACACCATCTCCTCGTGTTTCACAGAGGTCAGCTATTAGTTCAAATAATCCAATTGAGAATTTCATCGTCAATGCAACAGAACATCTTATAACCCCCTCTCTCCGTAAGTCTGGGGCAGGGGTACTAACAAAAGGTATGAATGTTCAGCAAAGCGTTTTGATCGTGATAGTTTGTGTCATTACTGCTGCATTACTTTTTATTTTAGTAAAGCGAACTATACGCAAAAAGTAGTGTATTATATGAAGAGTTTAACTGTTCCGTTTTGTTTTAAGAATAAGTTCCATAGAGCGTTCAAATGAACCAGCAGTCTGCACAACTCCGTTATTCACAAAGTAAATCTCATCGGCATTTTTGATCGTATTGAGTCGGTGCGCAATAATTACTTTTGTTGTCTTGCTTGGCAATGCGTCGATTATAGTTTGTAATATACCTTCCGTTACCGTATCGATATTTGCGGTTGCTTCGTCCATAATCAAAATATCTGGTTGACGAATTATTGCACGAATAAACGAAATAAGTTGTTTTTGGCCGGTACTAATAGATTCTGTTGAAGGAGTAACAGCGGTATCTAATCCGTTCTCAAATTTTTCGATCAATAGTTCGAGACCCAAATTTTTTAATTCTGCTGCGAGCTTTGATTTCGAGTAGGTAGCATACTTAGGGTTTCCATAGGCTATATTTTCGCCCACTGTACCGGTGAAGAGATATAGATCCTGTAAAATAAAACCAATTTTCTCTGATAGTACTTCTCGTGGATATGTTTTAATATCGCTTCCTTCAAAATACACGGTACCCTCCTGAGGGTCATATAATCGTGTCATAAGAGATGCAATGGTGCTCTTTCCACCACCCGTCGGTCCAACAATAGCATAGGTTTTACCGATATTAAACGTAAAGTTAGCATTTTTTAAAATTCGTTTATCCTCTGTATAACCAAACTGGATATTCTTAAACTGCATTATATGGTCAGTTTCATGTCTTTGTTCACTCGGTACAATTGGCATATCTGATTCTAATTTCAATATTTCAAAAATGCGGTTCCATCCTGCAAGTGCAAGTTGTGCATTCGACCAAACAGACGCCATTTGTCTCAGGGGAGTATAAAATTTATCAGTATAGCTTAGGAAGGTAACAAGTACCCCGACCGTCATTTGCCCATGAAGAATAAGATACATTCCAAATATAAGGACGAGCACGCTTGCGATATTTCCCGATAAATCGTATAAAGGCATTGAGATGTTGTTCGCGATACCTGCTTTCACAGAGGAAGTAAAGTTAATTTTGTTTACTTGCTCAAAATTTTGCCGAAAATAATCTCTTCTATCGAACGATATAATAACTTTAAAATAGTTTAAACTTTCCTGGATTTCGGCAGATAATCCTCCAAGAGACTGCAAACTCAATCTATTTTGCTTATTTATCCACGACGAAATTCCATACGTAATAATGACTAAAACGAATGCAGTGCTGAGCGTTACTACGGCAAGTTCTATATGTATAAAGAAAATAAATATCCCAATACCCAAAATTGTAAAAATAGTACTGACAAATTGTATGAGCGACTGCGAAAAAAACTGATTCAGTTTATCCGTATCATTATTTATTCTCGAGATAAGATCGCCAAGTTTATTTTGATTAAAAAAAGCGAGTGGAAGCGACTGTATTTTTGCAAAAAGTGCGTTTCGCAACCGATACAAAATATCCTGTCCAAGTCTTCCCATAATGACGGTCTGAAGATAGCTGGTAACAAGTACAACACAATATACCCCCAAAAGTATGAGTGAATACTGAGTAATACCTGCTAAATTCTTCTGTTGTATGAAATGATCAATGGTATACCCAAGTAAAAACGGAGCGAGTATATTTGCGGCTGCATTCAAAAGAATAATTATCAGTGCAATAATTAATTTGATTTGCTCACCCGATAAAAATACAAGAAACTGTTTTATCAAGTTGAGGGCATTTATCCCCTCATTATTTTTTGAATCGTATATTTTTAGTGAATAGTTCATGATACTGACATTTGTGAATTATATATTTGTTCGTACTCAACTGATGTTCTTAACAGTTCTTCATGAGTACCCTTTGCTAAGATCTCCCCCTCCATAATAAGAATAATCTCGTCAAAATCCTCTACACTCGATATTTGTTGGGTAATAAGGATTTGAGTTATATCACTATAATTCTGTTTCAGATTTGCAAAGATCCTTTTTTCGGTATCTTTATCTACCCGTGCTGTAAAGTCGTCCAATAATAGTATTTTAGGGTTAATTACCAGTGCGCGAGCGAGTGTAATTCGTTGTTTTTGTCCTCCCGATAACGTTGTTCCTCGTTCAGCAACCTTTGTATGAATACCCTGAGGTAATGTGTGGATAAACTCATCGATCTCCGCGGTTTGGATTGCTTTTTCTAAATATTTTTCGTTTTCGCTATTTTTAAAATTTATATTTTCTTTCACTGAAGTATTGAAAAGCGAGCTATCCTGGAACACGAGTCCAATCTGGTCAGACAAACATGTATGCGAATAATCTTGTAACGGTATGCCATCTATTTCTATTTCCCCAGAAGTTTGTTCTAACAACCCCGCGAGTAAATAGAAAAGCTGAGTTTTTCCTGCTGCTGTGGGCCCGAGAATTGCAGTTCGAGACTTTGCTTTAATATGAAACGAAATATTCCTTAAAATTTCTCTGCGATTAAACTCTAGGACGACGTTTTTAAAACGTATATCGCCGGTAATTTCTTTTGAAACAGTTCCTCGTTCTTTTGGAGCAGGAGCATATAACACTTCAGAAATTCTAGTATAAGAAACTGCAGCACGTGCCAGTGCATTGCTAATAAAACCGATTACGATTATGGGGAAAATAAGCATAGAAATATAGCTCATGAACGCAGTAAATCCGCCTAGGGTAAATGTACCTGCAACGATAGATTTTCCGCCAACAAAGAGTACGATTACAATGCTAACATTAGCTATGATTCCAATAAGCGGGATCATACTGGAAAATAAGTTCACAATAGATGTCCCTACATGTTTTGCTTCACCGCTTACTTTACTGAATTTTTCAAACTCTACCTGTTGTGAGTTTACAATTCTAATTAATGCAGATGCAACAATACTTTCATTGATAGTTTTATTTAGTTTATCTATAATCGACTGGGCTTGAACAAAATATTTTCTAATTCTGGAAAAGATAGTAAAGAATAAAACTACAATAAGAGGAATTATCATCAACACAATCAGTGCGAGCTTCCAGTTTATAGAAAGAAGCAAAATGCTCGCTCCAAAAATAATAACTACTGAGGAAAATATTTGGACGATGCCCTGTGCGATGACGAGCTTAATGTTATCTATGTCACCCGTTAGATTAGTAAGAAGTTTTTCGGGAGTTATTTTTGTAATAAATGAAAATTGCTGTTCCGAAATTTTTGTGATTAACTGAGAACGCATATCGCGTGCAATGCGCTCCGAAAGATATGTCTGTAAAATAGTTTGAAAGCTAGATAGTGCGAATATCCCGAAGGAAATGCAAGACAAAATTATTAAAAAGTAGAAAATAGTAAACTCTGGGTGCCGGAATGTGTCGAGGGCAGAGGCCATAACGATAGGAATGACAAGATTCAGTCCGTTTGTGAATAGACTGAGGACGAGTACAAGGGCAATAAATCCAATATACGGTTTTCCGAGATTGAGCAATTGAGCGTTGTTTTTATTTTTTGGTTCTTGCATAGGTAGGGATGAACAGAGATTACGTAGCATTCAGTGTAACACAGAACTGATTAGAATAATCTTGTACCAATCTAATAGTAGTCTTTTCCCCTTATAGAATCAACTCCTACTTCTTTTAGGTAGCATTGTAAAAATGTATTGCTGAATTAATCCCATAGTAAGGATTCGATCAACCGAATTTTTCTTCTGTTTTTCAGACCTCGGTGAATAGTAAGTGCACTTTTAAGGTGAGAGAAAAATCCATCAAGACAATTGGTGGTATTGGGCATATGGAGGTGTGTGATACTGTTTGTTCTTGGTAGGTATAGAGGTAAGAAAGATTGTGTTTTAAGCTGTAATACGCTGATCTGATGGATCGATGGGTATATCGCCATGTTTTTGTTTCTTCATCTACGGTTCGTTCTTTCAAAAATGATTCCCATTCCTCGTACCACATATCTAATCGCAACTGGAACTGTGCTTTGCTAATCAAGGGCAGTTGAAGGGTAATTTTACGAAGCTGTTGACCTGCTTTGAGTTTGGGTCGTTAGGTTAAGTAGCGCGTGACAATCTGAATCGGGAGGTTAGGGAACGCCTCAAGCATACCCCGTCTACCATCAACGACAATCCCCATAATGCGCCACCCCTCTTTTTGGAGTTGCTCGATCATCTCAGTAAATATCTGCACCGTTTCATATTCGAGGTAGCGTCGAGCAATGATGGTATTTCGCCACCAATCTTTAGCAACCATGACGCCGAATCCTCGTTTGAAGTAGGTAATATCGCATACAAGCAACACCTTCTTGGGTATCACGGCTTGTTGTTTCATCTTCACTCTTGTGCGAAGAAGTTTTTCGAAGGTATCCAATTTCTGCTGTACTGTTTTAATGGAAAGATCATATTGTCTGCCAAGTTATTCGTAACTTCGGTTCTCTTGTGCAAACCCATGTCACAGATTCTCACCGAGTTTGCTCGTTCGTGATCGATTTTGAAAAGAGGTGTTACAGGTGGCGCAACGATACCGTTGAACTCCTCGAACAAGCCCATTCTTTTTAACGTTTTTCCCACCACATGCAACGCATTTTTAGTCATTGAATTAAAAATATATTAAAAGAAGTTATTGTAACAGTCTAATTAAACGCTTTCAGCAATACATTTTTACCATTATGCCAAAATGTACTATTGTGAGGTGTTACCTAGTGAACGCTTATCAAATTCACGTTTAATACCGCTTGCCCACGCTTGAAGTGTGTCACAGTTTTGTTGCAAAAATTTGGCAATGAGATTAAATTGGGGAAATTCTTCAAATCCAGTAACTGAATCGATTATTGCTCCTTGTCCCATTTTAAACCTCCAGGGTTTTGATACTATTGGGATCTCTCTTGCTTGCTTCCATTGCAACAATTCCTCGTTTGTAACTTGAGGAAAAAGAAGCGTATGCTGTGGAATTTCACCTGGGCCGATAAAGGTTGTTATAGAACCACTCGTATTCAATTCTTCAATAAACTGAACTCCATTTTCTTTATATAGTTCTCTTAGGTAATACACAATTGGTAGATAATTTCCAATTGAGGGCGCATCAGATATATGAACACTTCCATCTTCTGGACGGTGGCGTAAGTACAGAACTGTGGTATTTGGATCAAGTTCAATACGTGGTTTATCTATTTCTGTCATTTTAACAGACATTATATCACGTTCATTAGATTTTGCTGGCAAAATGCGGACAAAAAGCTATTTGGTATATTTACTCTTCCCTCCTAAAACTATTGAGCATACGGTCGAAAATAGATTTTAGCATAGCGCGATCTAAAGTCGTCTTTTTCTCGTGTAAATTTGAAGTAAATGTTATATATCTAAAAGTTCTTTTTCCATCAACTAAAACAGCAAAAAAATCATATTTATCTTGATATTTTATTTCCTCTTCTGTTGCATAAAAACCGTTAACTCTTAAAGGCTTCCTAGAACTAGAGCCGCCTCCGTTGGCAAATTCTATAGCCTCAGAATTAGAATTCATTTCTTCATCAATATTAAATGTAATTACTAAATCATCAATAGAACTGCTATCAGTAGGTGTAAATCCCAATCCTTCAGGATTAATATCAATGTAATGCCAACTTAACGGGTAATTAAACGATATGTGATATTTTAAATTTGTGCATTTTCCCCACTCAGAATCTACAGGCATACATGTGTAGTTACGTGAGGTATTAATGATTTTTGGGGTAGTTATGCTTTTAATTGTAGTGCTTGCTTTTAAACTAAATATGAGACCGCCAACGAGAATTATTGGAACAAGACTTATTAAAAAGAAAATACTAAGGGTTATCTTAACCGATTTTTTCCATGCAGAATATTTCCACATAAAAAATAAGCCTATGGGCCAAAACAGAAGTAATACCAAAATGACAATAATATTGTTCCCCCAAACATTCTTTTGCAATTTCTTCATATAGATATAACAATATATCAACCGTAATTAGCAATTACAAGTAACTAAACGAAGGTATACACATTATTTTATAGTAAAGCTTATTTTCCCCTTTACAAAAGATAGAAGTTGGTCTATGTGCACCCGAGAGGTCTACACTCGAACCGGTGCTTTCTACTTTTTACAAGTTGATGACAGACTACCAGAATAGTTATGACGTTTCAAAGTAGCTTGTTGAGCTAAGTATATAATAGAAACTTTCTACGACCCTAGAGCGGATTTCTAATAAGGATAATTAGGTCATGTAAAGAATGAAAAAACCTTTTACTATATTACTACTCAATTACCTAAAACGCATGCGGGCTTACTGAATAGCTGAGTTGCAGGATTATAGTTTATATCACAACCCGAAGATATATTGTAAGCAAAATGAGCTTTGCACTGCAATTTTTCACATTGAAATGAGGTGATTTGGGCAGTTTTTCCATTCTTATCCCATGGAATAGGCAGTTTAGGCAACATGACTGAGGATTTATATTCAAGGATATATTCATCATAGACTTTATCTATCGTATACAATCCGATTTGGTTTTTAATCTGATCTACTATATAGAGTTCGTCTCCTATGACTTCCATGTATCCATTCAGCATAGAACCACCATAGCTTACATTTGAATTTAACACTATATGTGACCTATATGTGATCTGTGGAGCACCATTAAGAATAGGGACTACTAGAAAATCAAATATAAATGGCTCATCACCTTTTTGCACTTCGTCCAATTTATATAAACCCACTTCAAAATCCTTATACTGTTTTTTTAGAATTAGTTTTGTTTTCCAGAAATCCGCGTTATTAGGGAAGGGTATATATTTGTTCATTACTAACGGAGCATCAAGTGCATGCTTTGCTAGTTCTTTTTGTTGCTCCTTTTTCGAATAGTCTATACCTCGTTTAAAACCAATGAAAAGCATTGCTCCAGCAATCAATACAGCAGCGAGCAATGCCACTATAATAGATTTACTAACTATAATTTTCATTATAACTATGATATAAAACTATAGATGAAAAGTAAATATCACCATTTCTTCTCTCTCTTTCCAACCATAAGCCTGTGATTTTCCTTCCAGCTTCAAAAAGTCATGTTTTCGATACTTTAGCTTCTAGAATAGTTATTTGAACTACAATTAGAGCGTAAGAATGCACTGATTTAAAGTAGATGTTCTCGAGTGCCCCATATGGGACGATGTTCGAACGTATTTGACAACTAAGATTGATCCCAAAGAAAAGGCGGAACTTCTGGTGGCTTTTGCCTACTTCCAAAAAAAGGAGGTGAGCAAATGATGCGACACTCCGCTTTGTACAATGAACAAACGTTCTACAAGCAGTTTATTGACGATCTCCTCCACGCGAAGCGTGAGATCATTATTGAAAGTCCCTTTATCACCTCAAACCGGATGGAAACGCTTAGACCGGTATTCGCGACTCTCCTCACAAAGGGAATTGAAATTATTCTGTTTACTAAGTATCCGGGCGAACATGACGAAGACATTTTTAGAGACCAGGCAACCGAGGAAATTTTATCTTGTGTTGAGATGGGGGTGAATGTTCAATTTATAGACGGACTTCACCGAAAAACAGCAATTATCGATAAGGAAATACTATATGAGGGCAGCCTCAATATCCTGTCTCAAAACAATAGTCGGGAGATTATGCGCCGGATTGAAGATAAAAATGAGGTTCGAAAGTTATTGAATTTTTTGAACGTGATATAATCAGGTTACAATTTTAGATACATTTATGAATAATGATGATCAGGCCGTCAAGAAGGCAGAACTAGTTATGAGCGCATTAACTTATGCTCACGATCACAACTTAGATATCAAAAACGAAGAGCATGTTCGAACTATCCTGAAGGAAATCGATTTGGAGCATTATATAAATGATGTGTCCGAGTTTATGACACTTCTTCAATCTTCTCAGAAAATGATTGAAAAGGATGTAGTGAGAAGAAAAAAGCTCAACTAATTTGATTATTTTGAGTCGGTACATTACTCCACTTATAAAACACCTCAATGGGGACTTTTGGCTGGTAAGGTTTATTGGGAAAAGCTTCTACTAACTGTTCAAGATTTGTTGACTTTTCTATATTTTGCGTAAACTCTCGATAGACATGCTCTCTGACTCCTCCGGTACGACTGACAAATTGCCCCCACACCGAGTTACCGTCAAATGACATGAGAGGTACGGAATTAGGTATATGTTCAAATCCTTTCGGAACCAAACGTTTCATATTTTGCGGGCTAACAAACTCCTGAGGAAATGAATCGCGATAGGACTGTAAAGCATAAAGCCATGAGCCTCCAATAACATCCTGTGCTTCTGGGCAGTGTTCATGAACATATTGAAACATACGCCGGAGATCGCCTTGTCGTTGTTCTAAACACATGGGATCAAGACCGCTTTTTTCACCTCGGCTCTTATTGATGAAGTGTACTTTTATTCTATCTCGTTCTCCGGTTTGAGGATTTGGTGGATAGTGATCGAAACTGAAAAATCCAAAATGCTTCCCATCATTTTCAGGATACGAAGATGGCGCATAAACGCTATGTTCTTGTGCCAGATATCGCGAATACAATGCTTGAGAAATTTGCTCCGTTGAAGCGGATGAATCAATTACATGCATTGCTTCCTCCCAGAGCGGATGATCGCCTGTAGCGGTAGGCTTGACGTTTGTTAAGCGGCGATAAAGGGCCGTTTTGCTAAGTAACGACTGAGAGATTGGTTCTCCGGAAAGTTCAGACCATTTCTGAGCAAATCGCACCTGTGCATCAAAATACTCAAACGGATATTCAGTATCCTTCTTGGTAGTTTCCTGCGGATTTATCGGCGTAGCTTCACTTTCTGTCATTTGTTATTATGTTAAATTGCAATATTTTGCTCGTATGAAACTATCGTACCAGCTAATGTAGTCTTTCGAGTTGAATATTGATAATATATCATAATGGATAGATCAGTAATATTTGGAAAGCAAATGTATGGTTTTGCACTCGGAAGTACTGGTAATTTACTGTACAGATTAAAAAAATTACTTGCTGCTATTTAGTTTTCCCTAATAATATGGATATTGCCAGTGCCAACATATGTTTACAATAGATGTCATTCTTACCTAAGTAACAAGTGCAGTATGCGTATCGAAAACTTCGCGCTTCCACTGAAACTCGATACGGTTTCGTACGGATAACAATTCCAGTATATGATCGAATACTTTCGTCAACATCCGTTACCTTTCCACTCTCATACAAAGCTATAGCTTTATCAAAAATAGGATTGTCGAACGCGAATTTTATCTTTTCTAGAGTAAAATCTGGTTTATTCATTTGATTTATAAAATTATTCAAATCATTTAAAATGTAAAAAATATAGCCAAGCTGGAAGTATCGAAACTTTAATATTTTCAACCATTATTTCTTCAGCTTGATCGAGCGTAAGTATAAAACCTTCTTTTAAGTTATATTTTAAACAAGTTTGAATTAACCCTTTTAATTCACGTTCTTTTGTTTTTTGGTCTATAAATTCGGTTGTGACTTGTATTGCTTTTGTTATATTCCCTTTTTCAATTACTACAAAATCACACTCTCCCCCATCTTGATCATAGGCTATTTGATGACCCTGTTTAAAAAGCTCTAGCGCAACAGTTGTTTCCAGCAATCTCCCCTTGTCAAGACTCAACTTATAGTCAAGCGAAACACCTAATCCTTGGTCGATTACGTATGTTTTCTTTTGCGAATTTTCTGTTTTCACAACAGAGTGCGAATATTTAGATATGAAGCGATTTAAATATATCGCTTCAACATAGCTTTGATAATCATACAGAGTATCTTTTCCTATTTGATATCCCTGAGATTTAATTTCGTTATATATTCTATTCACACTAAACTCACCACCACTCGCCCCGACAACTCTTTTACAGAAATATTTAAGAATGCTAACCTGTGAAATCTTATATCGCTCAATAAGATCCCGAAATACCATTACATTAAAATATTCTTGCAGTATTTTCTCTCTTAACTCATTACTTTTTTTTAAGATTTCAGGAAATCCTCCTTGATGCATAAAATCATTAAATAGATTGATTAATGTTGCACGATCAGAACTGTTATAAGGATTGAGTTTAGGAGAAGATATTTGAACATATTCAAAAAATGAAAGAGGATAAACTTCAAAAGTAATTGTTCTACCTCGAAGAGCAGTGGCTATTTCTCTCGACAATAATTTAGCATTTGATCCAGTAATAAATACATGTTTACTTATTGATGCATAAATTCGTGCAATAAATTTTTCCCAACCCTCAATTTCTTGAATCTCATCAAAGAAAAAATAACACTCCGATAATATAATTGTTGGATAGAGCTCTTGATACGATTGAATAATATTATCTAACTCTCTCGTTGTTAGCTGTAGACGTTCATCTTCAAAGTTAATATACAAAATATGATCCTGCTGTATTCCCTGGGATTGCAACTCTTCCATTGCATGAAATAAATGGTAGGTCTTACCACTGCGTCGTACTCCACTTAATGTAATTATTTTATCGCTATCTAGTGGAATATGAAGTGTCCTTTCCCAGATATGTGGCAAATTTCTTTTTTGATTATCTACAATAATGGTCTTTATCTGATCTTTCCCTATCATAAGGAAATTATGCAATAAATGTTTCCTTTTGTCAAGGAAACTTTTTAAAGTTATCAGACAAACTATCTATTCCCTCAAATTCCTAGAGGACAATTTTATTATTCGTCATATTGGTATTACGTTTTTCGTTGTAAGAAATCAATGATCGTATCGACTAGTTCTTGTTCTTTACCCGTAAATACATGACCTGTTCCTTCAATAATGTGGGTTTCAGCTATAGAATTTTCTGATTCAAGCAACTTTGGAGATAATGGTAAAAAAGTACGGCTAGAAATGATTTTTTAGATTTCTATAATAGTCTTTTTATATCAATATTTATTGTTGTTTCTTAATACCCCGTAGCGAGGCACACGGGGTTAACAACAATAAGGAGAGAGCAAGGGAAGTGCCGCGCCCGCCTCGCATACGCGAGAGCGTTGCGGGCAGGCCCCTCTGGTTGCGAAGTGCAGGGTACATACCCTGCATGCGGGGTAGGGGGTCTGAGGGGGGATGCCCCCCCCCACTTGATTGTGAGCAATGTGTATAGTTTAATTCGTATTGCTTTGACTAGAATTACGCTGACGTTGTATTTATCCCAAAAAATATTTTATACTACTTTCAACATGAATAAAAAAATTACCAGAGCAGTATTATATTTGTTTTTATTAGGTATCTTGCTTTTGATGGATGCATTCTTATGGCAAGTTATTGTAGTAGATAAACTGTATGTAGCATGGAATCATAATTTATTTGATAATTTTATCCCACCATTTGTGTTAAGTTCTACAGTACATATAGCCGATAAAACAAAACCTATGGACTATTATATTGCTCCAAAATTTGTAGTATATGGTATTTGGCTGAGTATGATATCAATTTCTTTATTATTACCTTGGTTTATTACAAATCGATTACTAAAATATTCCACTAAACATAAACGTAAAAATTAAGTATCTTTAACTCCGACTTGAATTTGAAAAGTCAATTATTGCCCGTGAAGAATAACCAGTAACGTTGAGAATAGGTCTTGGAGAGCCCCCCCCTACGATCCCGATGTTCGAACGTATTTGACAACTAAGATTGATCCCAAAGAAAAGACTGCACTGGTATTGGCGATAAAGTACTTTAAAGAAAAGGATGAGTATTAATATTGTGTATTATAGACATCCAAATAACACTTAAGAGAATGTTATAATTCCCTTAACCATGAAAGACAAACTGCAATCAAATATTTGGAAATTTTATGTAATAAATTTACTTACTGGGCTGCATTTCGTTGTGCCTATTCGCATTATGTATTTGCTTTCTTTTGGTCTCTCCTATACACAAATAGGGCTTATGGAGCTGGGTGCAGCCATTACAATTTTTATTCTAGAAATTCCATCTGGTATATTTGCAGATTTAGTCGGCAGAAAAGCTTCAAGGATTGTGGCTTATGTGTTTTCATTTTCTGGGTTTGCATTAATGAGTATTTCTTCTACTGCTCCATTTTTTATTTTAGGTTGGGCACTATCCGGGGCAGCTGATGCATTTGAGTCAGGGGCCACAGATGCTTTAATCTACGACACCCTTAAAGGGTTAGGGAAACAGGAAGAATACGCGAAACTCAAGAGTAGATTGCTTCTCATACTGACCACAGTAATGATCATCGGCTCTATTACAGGGGCTTACCTTTATGTGATCGACCGCAGACTTCCTTGGTATTTGTTTACAGGAATAATTGTTCTATCTTTTCTTCTCTTTTTGACGGTAATAGAGCCAAAACGCACATCTGAAGAAAAACTAGTAAGTAAGTCGATTGCGTCATTCCGCCAGTCGTTAGTAGTGTCACTGAATAACAGAGAGGTAATTGAACTCATTATTTTTACCGTACTACTTGCATTACCTATGTATCTGTTTGGCTCTCTCGTTAGCCAGCCGTACTTTGTAAGCAAAGGGTTTACGGTTTCATCACTGGGGTATATATTTGCCTTTATTGTTGGGATAAGTGGATTCCTTGCCTCATTTTCTCATGTGCTAGATCGGCGCCTCAAGAAAAAGTATTCACTTTTTTTGATATTTATTTCTTTTACGATTCTTATGACGCTTATGGGGATCGTAAAAACTCAGTACGCCATATTATTTGTACTAGGATTCTATTTTATAGATAGCTATAAAAATATCGTTATGGATGCTTATATCAATAAACTTATTGATTCAGAGAGTCGTGCTTCAGTGCTCTCAGTGATTTCATTTATGAAGAATACCATTGCCGCTGTCGTGTTTGTCGGTATTGGCTATTTAGTAGATAGATACAAGATTGACACAGTTTTAATTGGAATGGGAATAGCGGTATCATTAATTGCAATTCCGATAACAGTATCATTGAACTACGCAAAAAAAATTCACATAAAAACATAGAATCAAACTATGAGCACGGCAAAATCATATATTTTTATTGATGAGTCGGGAAAGCCGGAAATTTTTTCAACAAAAGGTACTAATTTAGTTGAAAACGGTAGTGCATCAAGGTATCTAATTCTTGCGGCAATTAGAACAAACGATCAACTTCAATTGCAGCAGAAAGTAGTAGATTTTAAACTACAATTGTTAAAAGACTCCACCTTAACTGATATATTTTCATCTGCGTACTCATTAGATGCGTTTCATGCTCAAATTGATTATCCACAAGTTAGAGAACGATTTTACTCATTTATCGCGTCGCTTGAAGAAATCAAAATCGATGTAATTATTGTTGAAAAACTAAAATGTTATCCCGCTCTCCAACGCAATCCAGGCAAATTGTACGGAGTTATGTCAGGGCAACTTCTTAAAAATATCTGTCACCAGTCATCAAACACAGAAATAATTTTCTCAAGAAAAGATAGTAAATTAAAATTGAGGCAGGAGCTTGAAATTGAAGTAGAACGAGTAAGGCTTGATTATATTCAAAAACACCCAAAATTACAGTCAAATTTAAACCTTCAATATTTCCATAATCCACATTATACCCATGGCGGTTTGCAGATTGCAGATTACATAGCATTTGCTTTATATCAAGTTTACGAGAGAAATCAGTGGCGCTGGTTTGAACTGGTTGCGAAGAAGATAGGCAAAATTCAGGATATTTGCAACAAAAAATACTTCACTCAAAGCAATCCGCTGCAACTATCCCCTTAAGGAAGTGCGAACTTCGCACGTTTCATTAAGCGAACTGCTTTAAATGAAGTATAAGATAATTATAACACAATGAAATATTGTCAATATGTTAATTACCTCTTTTATGTCCATAATAAAATATAAATAGAGGACTTGAACCTATTTCGAGGCTAAGAAAGTATGATGGTTATTATATGAGCGTGGCTCGAACCTATGAGAAGTAATTTGGAGCATAATAAAAGCCTTTGTTTTTGAAGCCAAATTTTGTGCCGGAGAGAGGACTTGAACCTCCAAGGATTGCTCCATACGCACCTCAAGCGTACGCGTCTGCCAATTTCGCCACCCCGGCTGAAGATCATTATATCATTCCTCTGTCTTTTGGTAAAGTGCATTACTTCCTTTTTACCGTATACAAGTACGGATAGTATAAAAAGTACGCAGGCATATCGTCCATCATGGTCTTTTGAAAATCTACATAAATCTTCTTTCGCTCTTCCAACGAGGTAGTGTTTCTTCCATCTTCTAATAGTTTATCAATTTTCACATTGTTATATTTAATAATATTAGCTTGAGACTGAGTGGAGTGCCAAAAATAATACTGATCAGGATCCGAAGGGACTTTCCAAAAGGCCAAAAGCATATCAAACTGACTCGGCTGATCAAACGATATGGACTTTACATTTACTTTCAAGCCCACCGCTTGCAAATCGTCCCGAATTTGATTTGCTATGTCAAAATAATCATAGGAGGTCATCAAATTTAATGTTGCCGACGAGCTGGCATCAAGGTATTTTTTAAGAATCTTCTCCCCCAACTGAGAATTGGGAACTATCTTTTTCAAATACGGTTGAAACGCCCAAGATGTAGGAGGGATTGGCCCTAAAGCCTCCTCTCCGTATTCCGGAATAAAATCCTTTTGAATTGACTCAGAAATAGCTTGTCGTACGTCTTTTTGCTTATTGAGCAACGGATTATCCATATGAAAAAACAGCGTCATAAGGCGCGAATAATCTATATTTTTCACAATCTGTGTATTTTTCCAGGTGGAAAACGTATCGGCAACACTTTTCTTACTTACGGTCATCTCATTGATTTCACCAAGCTTATAGGCATTGATAAGTTGCGATTCATTATCATAAAATTTATACACGATAAAGGGTAAGTTTGTGGTATTGGGGACAAGGTACAACTCTTTTACTGCCCCATAACTCCACTTAATCCGGTCTACCTTATACATGCCTGCAACTCCAATAAAGGGATATTTGATAATAGGAGCAACCAGATAGGTTGGGAATATAGGAAGCGGATTTTTTAAGGTGAATCGAACCGTATAGGTATCGACTGCTTTTACTTCAACATCCTTAAATTTGTACATAACATCCTTTGCCGTAAAGGGTTTCCCGTCGTTCCAAACTAAATTTTTTCGAAGCCGTAAATAATAATCCTTTCCATTGTTTTTGATATCCAAAGACTCTGCCAGAGCAGGTGCTATTTTCCCCTTATCGTTGATAAATATCAAACCATTGGAAATTTTGGATAAAATACTGTCTGGGATACTGTTTGCATCAAGGTCTTTTATCATTCCAATTACCTGCGTTTTGGTAGATGTTATACCAAAAATATAGGGAGAAAGAGAAATAAGACTAATGATTGAAATGACACTCAAGAAGAAACTTAACAGAATCAGCTTTGCGTGCTTTTTACTAAAAGCAACCACGATCCACCAGTAATAACGTAGCTTTTTCTTTTGAGAAAGCATGATTACGGTTTATTTAACAAAAAAATTAACGATGGAGACAAGTGCAAACAGAGCTACTAAAACAAATGTAAGCCGAAGAGTAAATTTTTCGACTCCTCTTCGCGTTTGAAATAGCTCTCCTCCCCCACCCCAGGCACTTCCTAAGCCAGCACCTTTTCCTTGGAGCAATATAAGGACTACAATCCCAACTGATAAAACAACGTTTATGATAAGAAGCACGGGTTTCATATGATTAAAGTATTATAAACCAAACCAAACAAAAAAGAAACAGGTGAAGTATATTATCGCAACAGGTTTTTATCTCGAAGCTGTATATGATATTTTTTGGCAAAGCGATGCGATTCATCTCTCAGGGCTCGAATCATATTAAAACCGAGATTATGGAGCGACGGACGGAGCGAAGGAGTATCCTGTACCGCAAGAACTAATCGATCGGGATGTTTTGCAATGCCAATAAGAGGAAGAGAAAGGTCTAACTCAGCTAGTACCTTTTGGGCTACACGAACCTGAGGTTTGCCACCATCTACTACCAACAAATCGGGATGTTCCCATTTATTTCGAAACCGCCGCTTTAGGACTTCGTTCATCATTTCAAAATCAGACTGCAATAATTCATTTTTGATCTTAAATTTTCGATATTCCTTTTTATTAATTAAACCTTCGGTAAAAACTACCATTGAGGCCGTAGCCTCTTTTTGACTGGTGTTACTAATGTCAAAACACTCGATTCTTTGCAGCTTGCTTAAATTGGAGAAATAGGGCTGGAGTAGCTTTTGAAGCTCCTGAACACTTGCCTCCGATTGGTTTATTCTATCCATATCTATGCCATTGGAAAAGGAATATTTATTTAAGTTTTCGAGAAGGTAAAGCCGTTTTCGTACCTCAATTGCCTGTTCAAACTGTTTTGCCTTTACAAGCACTTTCATTTCTCGGAGAAAATCCTTCTGAACAGCTTCATTTTTGCCGCGCAATATTTGCATAACCCGACGAATATTTTTGCGGTACTGCCGTGTCAAATCCTGTTTTAATACCTGATCTGTTAATCCGTGTATTGTATTGGGACAGGGATTGCATTGCCCTATCTTTGAGTAAAAGCAAGCATGATTTGTGAGTCTTTTTTGAGTACAAAATGGAATAACTCGTCGAAGGGCTTTTATCACTCCTTCTACCTGGTAAGTGGAAGAAAACGGGCCAAAGTAGGCAGATTTTTTATCGTTTTCTTTGCGTGTAGAAACTATTTTCGGAAACTCATCTGCTACCGTAATTTTTATATACAAATAACTTTTGTCATCTTTCCAGCGTGCGTTATACCGAGGACGATATTTTTGTATGAGAAACGATTCAAGAAGGAGTGCATGAAACTCTGAATCAGTAATAATACAAGAAATGGAGTCGGAAAGACCAACGATAGCAGCCTCTTTTGCATCGGCTTTTGCATTTTCCAAATGAGATAGAAGCCTTGCCTTTAAATTTACCGACTTTCCGATATAGAGGATTTCTTCCTGGTGTCGAAAGATATACACTCCAGCGGTAGTTTGCAATGTATTTATAGCCTGTCGGGTTACTGGTACCGTACTATTTGTTTTTTCCTCCATCCCCTATTATACCTTTTTTCTTTTGAGCACAAAGAAAAACAGCCAAATAATAGCAATGGCACCAACAGCAAGCGCAAGTTTAAGGGCAATACTATAGGTAAATGGCGCAATAATTACTTTTGCACTATACACATTCTTATTCATCACTTGTACATCAATTCTACTTACTCGCCGAACGCCTTTTTCACGGGCTCCGTACTCTAACACAATTTCTTTTCGTTCTCCGGGTACCATGAGGGGGATGTTCATCGTATCGGGAGACACAAATAAATAATCGCTCTTTATCTCCAGCGGGACATTGTAAACATAGACGTTACTCTGATTCACAATCGTTATTTTTGTTTTATACGTGCTCCGATCTATAATTTGGGAAGGAATAGAAATAGCATCTACGGAAATCTGTACCTGCGCTTCTGGAGCAAGCGCCACCGGTTGCACAAATACATCTTTTGACTGACCCGTTTTGTAACTTCCTGCCGGGTAGGGAAACTCTGAGCTTTTTCCATGAATTACGAATACAAGATGACTTACATCAAATGATGAAAAATAATCCAGTCCTGAGGTGTTTTCCCAGGTTGGGTCTATTGGTATCCAGATTTTTTTTTGCGGATGATAGTATTCAGGCCACGCATGCAGGACGTCTGCGTCTGCTGAAAGTGGACGAAGTTCTGGATCTTGAGAGTAGCCATACCCCTCCATTTCTCGTGAAAGGATCCCCTTTTCTCGGGAAATTGCTACAAATGCATCGGTAAACTCAACACATACTGCTTGTTCTGGATGAAGAACTGCTTGTTCTGCTCCCATACGTTTTAGATTTTTTCCGAGGCGAGAATAATCGTAGGAAAAGTGCGATACGAGGTACGAATATATATCCTGTGGTTTACTCAGGTTTGGAAAACTGTTGGTACTCGATAAATCCCAGTATTTAGAGGGAGAAAGGAGATACGAAGCCTGCCCTTCTACCTGAGAAGCAGTAAGTTGCTCTATGTCTGAACGTGGTTTTGTAACAACCTCTAAAACTGCTTTTGCCGTAACGTCTACTCTCTCTTTTGCTTTCAGATTATACCGAGCGATAAAATTTCCATCCTCGTCTGAGTAAACACTAACCGGCTGTGGACTGATACTTTCTAAATATATCCGTTGGTACAGCGTATCGGGAGGAAGTGCGAGTTCCATGTACACCGGACTAGCTTTGGGATTTTCCAGATGATACTGGAGCTGTGTTTCATAAAACTGTTTGTCACCAAAGATAGCATAAATGGTTTTTGTTTTTGGGTTATCCCAGTATATTTCGGTACCGTGAATGGAGGTCGGGTTGGGCTTGGATATGGCAATTTTACGTGTCGTATTCTCTGGTAAATGAACTTTTACCTGATAACTTGCGCGACTTGCATCTTGCAATGTAGGCAACATTACCTCCCAAACCGCGCCATTCTGGCGGAATAGATTGCCTTGATCAAACTCTACATAAAAGGTATTTTGCTTGTCTTTTCCGATAGTTGGATCCGTGAATTCGAGAAGGATATTTATTTTATTCTCTTCGTACTGAATCTCAGAAACAGCCTGCCCTTTGTCATCGGTCGTCTTTAAATTTGTTATGGAGTATGATTTTGGAAACGATAAAGAAAGTTTTTTGATGTAAGAAGTGTTCGTAAGGTTGGTTATCGTTACGCTAAATTTCACATGTGCAGAAAGTGCTACTCCGGAATCACTTAAAAAATACTCTACAACATAATCACTTTTTATCTCAGAAGCTGAAACAGGCCGAACGAACAAGAAAAGACTTATGAACAGAAAAAGTAAAATCCGGGATCGCATTCTTCATTATATCAGTCTTTATTCAATACCTGTTTTAAATAGGTAGCGGTGTGAGACGTTTCACTTTTGAGAATGCCCTGAATATCTCCCTGATAGACAACCATCCCTCCTTTATTCCCTCCGTCCGGACCCATATCGATAATGTATTGGCTATTTTTTATGACATCCAAATTGTGTTCAATAACCACCACAGTATTCCCGCGTTCGACCAACTGTTGCAGTGCATGAAGCAGTTTGTTAATGTCATAAAAATGAAGACCCGTAGTAGGCTCATCAAGGATGTACATTGTTTTTCCTGTATCTCGCCGCGCGAGTTCATTTACCAGTTTCATTCGTTGTGCTTCACCTCCTGAAAAGGTAGGCGCCGGCTGCCCTATTTCAATATATCCAAGTCCTACTTCCTGAAGTAGTTTTAGCCGTATAAAAATATTGGGATGGTTTTGAAAAAAATCTACCGCTTCATCTACCGTCATTTTAAGAATTTCGTAGATATTTTTGCCTTTAAATCGAACTTCAAGTGTCTCGCGATTATAACGGTGGCCTTCGCAGACATCACATGTTACGTACACATCGGATAAAAACTGCATCTCTATCTTTATCAGTCCTGCTCCCTGGCATTTTTCACACCGTCCACCTTTTAAATTAAATGAAAAACGCGATTTTTCAAATCCTCGAGCCTTTGCTTCAGAGGTAGTCGCAAAAAGCTCACGAATTTCATCAAAAAAACCAACATACGTTGCTGGATTCGATCGAGGAGTACGGCCAATGGGAGACTGATCTACCAAATACACTCGTTCGAGGTAATGGAACCCTTCAATACGGTCAAAATCTCCCATTTGATCGAGATAATGTCCATCGAGTTGGTATTTAAGCGCAGGATAGAGGGTATCGACAATTAACGTAGATTTACCCGAACCAGAAACTCCCGTTACGGAAATAAGATTTCCTAAGGGGAACTCGACCTGTACATTTTTAAGATTGTGCTGAGTGGCTCCGCGGAGGGAGATTTTGCCTTTTTCTTTGTTGAGGGGCTTCATTTTTAGGTTTATTTGTTTTTTCCCAGATAAGTACTGGCCGGTAAGCGAGTTGGCGTCTTTTTTAATCTCATCAATAGTTCCCGTAAATACAATGTGCCCTCCATTTTTTCCTGCATGCGGGCCCAGTTCGACAAGATAATCGGCAGATTCGATGGTTTCCTGATCGTGTTCAACCACCACAAGCGTATTTCCCAGATCCTTCAAATTATGAAGCGTTCCAATAAGTGCACTCACATCTTTTGGGTGAAGCCCGATCGACGGCTCATCTAACACATATAAAACTCCGGTTAATCCTGTCCCAATTTGTGAAGCAAGACGAATGCGCTGAAGCTCTCCCCCGGAAAGCGTGCGAGCAGCCCGGGAAACCGTTAAGTATGCCAATCCCACATTTTGCAAAAACGCCAATCGGGTTTGAATTTCCTTCAGAATTGGTTTTGCAATCTGCTGTTCGTACTCACTCAGTTTCTCCCAGATGTAATTTTTGTAGTAGTCATAAATTTCGTCTACGGAAAGATCGCTGGTTTGTGCGATATTTTTACCATCAATGGTGACAGACAGTACCTCGGGTTTTAATTTAGCTCCCTGACAAATATCGCATACTTCTTCACGCATATACTTTTGCAGCTCCATACCGCCCCATTCGCTGGTTGTGTCACTATAACGACGCTGTAGCTCCCCCACGATACCGTCAAATTTTTCAAAAATGGCTGTTTCCTTTCCAAATCGGTTTGCCCCGACTACTTTATATACCTTACCCGTTCCATTCAGAAGAATTTCCTGCTTCTCTTTGGGGACATCTCGAAGCGGTGCGTTTACCGAAATACCCTCTTCATCACATACTGTTTTTAAAAGGCGCGTGTACCACGTTTCAGAGAAAAAGAACTTAGAAAACGGCATAATTCCACCTTCATTTATACTAAGATTTGGATTAATGACAAGATCCGAGTCTACTTTTTGAATAGTCCCCAACCCTCGACAGGTTTCACACGCTCCAATAGGTGAGTTGAACGAAAACATCCGCGGTTCCAGTTCGGGAAGAACAAGATTGCAGTTGGGACACGAAAATCGTTCGGAGAACATATGCTCTTTATCTTCCGTTTTTAATAGCACGAGTCCATCAGATAAATTCGTGCTCTGCTCTACTGCACTGGTAAGACGAGAACGAACGTTTGATTGATAAACTTCATTTTTAAAATCTGAATAACTAACAGTCACCACATCTATGTACACATCGATATCGTGTTTGTTTGTCTTTAATAAATCGATATCAGATTCGAGTGAAAACTCTTTTTTATCAACGCGTACTTGTGAGTACCCCTTGCTTTGCAAGTTACTAAATAAATCTTTAAACTCCCCTTTTCGCCGACGAACAACCGGGGAAAGTATCGGAAAGGTGTGTGGTTTAATTTTATCGGTCCGTACTGTTTTATCTATCAAGTCCATCATGCGATTTACAATTTCGTCTATCGACATTTTACTAATTTCAATATGACAGTTTGGACAATGAGGATGCCCTATTCTGGCAAAAAGAAGACGTGAATAATCGTAAATTTCGGTGATGGTACCAACGGTCGATCGAGGATTGTGCGAGACTGTTTTCTGGTCGATAGAAATGGAGGGAGAAAGCCCTTCGATAAGGTCTACATCTGGCTTGTCCATAATTCCAAGGAATTGACGTGCGTAAGCGGACAAAGATTCCACATATCTCCGCTGACCTTCGGCGTAGATCGTGTCGAACGCCAAAGAAGATTTACCAGAACCAGAGACTCCGGTTATGACTACAAATTTATTCTTTGGAATATCAACATCTATATTTTGTAAGTTGTGTTGCCGTGCTCCTCTAATTTTTATGGTGTCTAACATAATAGTATAGGTTGTATCGTCATGCTTGGCCGAAATACAAGCTGCATTGACGTTTATTAACTGCTTTGTAATTCTCTCACTTTATCTCGGATCATAATTGCTTTTTCAAAATTCATATCATCTGCTTCTTTTTTCATTTCCCGCTCTAATTTTTTTACAACTCGTTTCCGGTCAAACGGCGTAAGAGAGGTAGTGTCCAGATCGAGGAGCGATTCAGCTTCTGCAGTACCTCGATCGAGCATCATCATCGTATCCGTAATCTCTTCCTTTTCTGCGATGCGCTCGCGGATTGGTTTGAGAATAGTTTGCGGCGTAATGTTGTGCGTCCTATTATACTCCATCTGATACTCGCGTCTCCGTTCAATTTCAGAAACAGCTGCTTCAATAGACTTTGTTTGTTTATCAGCATACAAAATAACTTCACCCTTAATATTTCGAGCCGCACGCCCCATGGTCTGAATAAGCGATGTTCGAGATCGTAAAAATCCTTCCCGATCTGCGTCCAAAATAACAACCAGAGAAACTTCCGGTAAATCGAGGCCTTCGCGAAGTAAATTGACTCCAATAAGGACGTCGTATTGATTTTTGCGCAAATTATCAAGAACATCGGAACGTTCTAGTGTATGAACATCTGAATGAAGATATGCGGCTCTAATCTGTTTTTCTTTTAAATATTCGGTTAAATCTTCTGCGGTTTTTTTCGTTAAAGTAGTTACCAGTACTTTTTCACCGTTTGGCACCCTTTTTTCTAATTCTCCGATCAAATCTTGAATCTCTGAGACTGCCGGCCGAATTTCAATGTGCGGGTCAATAATTCCTGTTGGACGAATAAGTTGTTCTACCTGCCCATCGTGGAGTGTGAACTTTTTTGATTTAGTTTCCTGCTTTGCCATGTCCATTTCCCATTCGTTCGGTGTTGCAGAAACATAAATGACATGAGGCGGCAGTTTATAAAATTCTTCAAATTTCAGAGGACGGTTATCAAACGCAGCCCGTAGTCGAAAGCCAAAATCGATAAGTGTTTTTTTACGCGAATGGTCCCCGTTGTACATTCCCCCAATCTGAGAAACAGTCATGTGCGATTCATCTATAAAAACAAGGAAATTATCGCCATACGCTTCTCGATAATAATCGAGCAGGCTAAATGGGGGGTCCCCGATATTTCGTCCATCAAAATAGCGAGAATAGTTTTCAATTCCATTTACAAAACCAACTTCCTTTATCATTTCTAAGTCGTAATTTACTTTTTGAAGAAGCCGTTGGGCCTCTACTATTCTTCCAAGTGTTTTTAAATCATTTACTTCAATTTCCAGGTCGTGTCGGATTTGCTTTTCGACTTTTGCAAATACTTCGGGATCCGTCATATAGTGTTTTGCTGGGTAGATAACCATTTTTTGCTGTTCTTTTGGCGAACTGTCTAATTGTTTTCCGGTGAGTGGGTCGAATTTGGAGAAACCTACGACTTTTCCGTTTTCAGACATAACTCGAATTCCATAATCTTCGTATGCGGGATAAATATCCATATTCTGCCCGCGAATACGAAAGGAACCTCGTTTGAAATCAAACTCAGAACGCTCATATAACAGCTGTACGAGTCTGCTTGCCACATCGTTCCAGTTTATTATCTGCCCGACGGTTAGCTCTAAAATAAACTTGCCATACTCAACCGGTGAACCAATATTGTAGATACACGAAACGGAAGCTACGGTAATAGCATCGGGACGCGTCATAATATTCGTAGTTGCCTGGAGGCGAAGTTTATCTATGAGATCGTTAATATCTGCTTCTTTTTCAATATAGGTATCGGAAGAAGGGATATATGCTTCAGGTTGATAGTAATCGTAGTAAGAAACAAAATACGACACACCGTTTGTGGGAAAGAAATCGCGCATTTCCTGATACAGTTGCCCAGCGAGGGTTTTGTTATGGGAAATAATGAGTGCCGGCATCTGGAGTTTTTGAATGAGGTTGGCCATGGTGAAGGTTTTACCAGATCCGGTAACACCGACCAAAACCTGATTTTTGAGGCCAGCAGAAATACCTGCGGATAGTTTTTCAATCGCCTGTGGTTGATCTCCGGTTGGAACGTATGAAGATGATAGTTGGAACATAGCAACCTTCTATTGTACCAGATTCTCCTTAGTATTGGTATACACGTTTATCTTGGTACAGCACCGTTCGTACCTCGTAAGAGAATCCCATGTCCTCTACAACAATAGTTATCGCCCCTTCTTGTATAGAAGATACCCTAAGCGAATGCTGTTGCATACGAGTATCGTTGATTGTTTTTCTATTATTAAATCCAGTCAGTGCTTCTGAAATAGCTGTCGCATACTCCTCACTCAATTTGATAGGCTTCACAGTAGAGAATTCAATTCTCTTTAAATGAGTGCTTGTTACTTCTTCTGGCTTTCTTACAGGAGGTACCATGGCGGGTATTTTTGGTATCGGTTCTATATATACTTTGCCTCCGTTTCCCTTTACAGTACTTTGACCATTGTCAATATGAGTAACGATACCATCTATTAATCTGAGAGCTTGCGTTTTTACGAATTGCGATTCCGCAGCATTCGGATCATTCTCCAGTGACCAATCTAATTCCGAAGTTTCGGAATCGTAAGTAAGCTTAAAAGTAAATGGGTCTTGATCATTTTCGTACGGTTTGTATTCCAGGGTAAAAACACATTGAGTTCCTGGTTCAAAAGTGATTTTTTTAGGAGGTAAAAATCCGGTTATTTTTTCAAAATCAACAAAGGGAGTTATCGTGCGCTTTTTTTGAGGTAAAACTGCTAGTGACTCATTTATATGATTCGTTAGCGGATCAATAACAGCGGGAACATAGTCGCATTCTTCTGTCATAATCTGCTCGACATCGGCAATATTTTTCAGGTTAAATTTATACGTGCCCAGTTCCAATAAGCCAATAGCTAAATTTTCATAAAACGACTTATGCTCGTCGTCTACATAAGATCGTTCTCGTGCGTTTCGATATCCTTCGATAACCGCTTTTTTCGTTGTAAAACCTGCAAATTGAAGAGCAGTATTACAAGCGTATCCCTCCCGTCCAATGTAATTGGAAAGCGAAGTACTAATTGTAGAGAATTCTGGTCGTTCGGGATCAAATACTATTTCTTGTACTTCATTTCCAATCTGTTGCACTGCTAATAGAAGTTGCTTTCCACACATTGCAGATATTTTTCTAGTATTGTCATTTTTTTTATTGCTCCTATTTATTTGATACTCCATTTCACTCAAAGGAGTTTCAACAAGCTGAGAAATTCGTGCACTCAGGGATCTCGCATAGTTGCTGGTGTACCAAAGGTAGTTAGTTCCGCTATTTAACACCAAATCAGTTATGTCATCCGTAGGTGTGCAGTTGAGTGAAGAAAGTAAATAGTTGAATGCCTCGATCTTTGATATCGTACTTTTCGTTTCTAAATTATGCAGATCCTCCAAACACACCCCCAACATAGGAAAAACAGAATCAAAAGCATAGTAAAGTCGGTTCGACTTAGCAAAGGCATTATACTCATTCAAAAAATTATTATTTTGCGCAATCTGAGATAATTGATTTAAAACGCTTAATAAATATATTTGAGAGCCAAGTTCTAGGACCGTAGTGTCATGATTAGGTTTTGAAATTTTTTTATAGCCAGCAACAACAACATTTTCTGGAGACAGAGGAATATTATCTATGAGTTCATTATAGATTTGGAAAGAAGCTTTGTTTCTATCTTCGCGCAAATCCGTCCCGAAACAAGCAGCTGCATTAAAATCACATATCAATCTTGAGTAGGTAAGATAATCCGGTGTATCGACAAGCCGTGCGTTTGCTACTATCGTCATAGCACTGAATCCATCTATTGCTGCCTTATCAAGAGCATTAAAATCCCTCATAAAGTTATATAAAAAAATATTTTTATTATCTGGATTTTTATATTTATTTGAAAGAGCACCTGTTGCTTCAATCACCTTGGTTAATGGGCTATTTTCTGTTTGTTGTACCATATATAGTCGGATATTATACCGCTTTTATTACTGATTTCAATACGTAATTTTTTGGGATGCAAGATATGGTACAATGGATGTACCATATGATCTCTTTTGTAGCCACACCTATTGGAAATTTGCAGGACATTTCTTTTCGAGCGGCCGATACCATTTTATCTGCCGAAATTCTCTTGTGTGAAGATACCCGAACTGCCGGTATGCTTTTAAAGAAACTCACCGAATTTACAGGAAAAAAACCACACTCATCCCAACGTCTTGTTTCGTACTATAAAGATCAGGAGTTCCAAAAACTACCTCAGGTGCTTGATTGGATCGAAGAGGATAAAACAATTACCCTCATTTCTGAATCAGGAATGCCCATTGTTTCCGATCCGGGATTTTTGCTTGCCTCAACACTTATTAAAAGACAGATCCCATTTACCGTAATTCCCGGTCCCTCAGCAGCAACTACCGCTTTATTGTATTCTGGCTTTAAACCTGAATACGTACTTTATCTTGGATTTCTTCCCAAAAAAACCTCGCAAATCGAGGCTATTTTTGAAAAAATGAAGGCAATTCGTGCTGTTTTGAAAGACAAACTTGTAATAAGTTTTTACGAGTCTCCAAATCGAATACAAGAAACCTTGGCGTGTATAGAAAAAATGCTACCTGATGCAGAGGTATCTGTTTCACGTGAACTTACCAAATTATTTGAAGAAACGGTTCGGGGAAGTGCACAAGATTTAAAAACAAGAACGTATAAAGGAGAAATTACCGTTGTCGTCCAGATCTAGGTACTCATCTCACGTCCATTTTTACCATTTTTACTTTCTTACCCAATATTTATCCTGAAACGATATAGTAACAGTATGGAATACAAAAAACTTACTCCTGAAGAAGAGCGTGTTATGCTAAATAAAGGTACAGAGCTGCCGTTTAGTGGAGAGTACGATGACTTTTTTGAGGAAGGAACATACGTATGCAAACAGTGTGGGACACCTCTGTATATATCTTCTCAAAAGTTTAACTCCGGCTGTGGATGGCCGAGTTTTGATCAGGAGATCCCTGGTTCCGTAAGTCGCACGGCCGATCCCGATGGTATGCGTACAGAAATTAGCTGTACTCACTGCGGAGCGCATCTTGGGCACGTCTTTGAGGGGGAGGAATTTACCAAAACAAATACCCGCCATTGTGTGAATTCTATTTCCATGCAATTTATACCAAAAAATACTGAGGGGTAACGTTATAAATTAGATTAATTTTATGCCTATGTATCAATTTGCTGTTTTTGGAGGAGGATGTTTCTGGTGCACCGAGGCCGTGTTTCAGCAGCTTAAAGGAGTAATTTCTGTTATACCCGGATATGCAGGAGGAAAAATGATAAATCCCACATACGAAGATGTTTCCAAAGGAGACTCAGGGCATGCCGAAGTTATTGGAATTGAGTTCGATCCGACCGTAATACCGTACTCAGTTTTACTGGATGTATTTTGGAATACACATAATCCAACCTCTCTCAACAGGCAGGGAAATGATGTCGGCACACAGTATAGATCAATTATTTTGTACACCAATGAAGATCAAAAAATGGAGTCGGAACAGTCGCTCGAAAATCTTCAACATTCTGGAGAATACACACTTCCAATCGTAACAGAAGTAAGAAAACTGGAGAGTTTTTATAAAGCGGAAGATTATCACAAAAATTATTACGAAACCCATAAAGAAGCTCCCTACTGTCAGTTGGTTATCGCTCCAAAACTTCATAAACTGCAGGAAAAATACGCAAAGAATTATAAAATATAGCCGACAAATTTCACTCCTTTGCCTGTTGAATTTACTATGATTTAGGTTATAATGTCAATGTTTTTACTATTTATTTTATACAAATAATGACACACGAAGTAGCAAACGGCGGTTTAGATCAGAAGTTTCAAAGGCAAGTCAGATTACCTGACTTTGAGGAACCAGTGGAAAAACTTAAAGTACCGTCTTTGCCAACTTTTCCTGTCCTTCATACTTTTGATATAGATCAATTTAATGAGGAAAGAAGACAAACCTGCGTCCGTACTCAGAAAGCTCTGGCTCAACAGACACCCATCGCAAAATTTACTCCCGAACAGACCCAGTTGATGAATGATTTACACGTACTTGAAGGGTACATCTCATTATTTGGAAAAAAACGTTACGAAGATAGTGAGTTTATGGATCATTTTCAACCTGAAGATTTGCACGCTTTGGTCATAAAACTACAACAGCATGATGTAAAAGATAGGTACGTTTATAAAGCAGTAGCGGGTGAAATATTGGATCAAGTAAGCGCTTCATCGAATATTTTACCTGTTGAAAATTTTGAACGCACTACGAAGCAAGAAGAGGCTAATCCTGAAAAACTAGTAATGAGGTGGTCAACCCTAGATTTTTTTGCTTTAAGCGCAATTAAAGAGTTAAAATATTCAGTATATCAACAATCATTACTGCATAGGTATTTCCCAATAATTGATATTACACCGGTATCAAAATATGGAACGAAACAATATTTACCTAACGTATACAATTTCATTTTATTAAAAAGTATTTTAGAAGCCGATGCCGGAGAGACAAACATATGCTCCCAGCGCCTGTCAACCGTATTTACCGATAATTATGATTTGATCTACGCGTGGTATGAAAACGTAATCGGCCATATAGAGAGTTTTCAACCAACGAGCGAGAGGGATCAATTTACACAAAAATTATCTAATTTTATTGAAATTTTAAGGGCACGAAGATTTGATAGGACGCTTAATTTTGGAATGAATAAATGGTACGGGTATGATACAACGGCTGCAACTGCATGGCAGAAACAAGAAGCGGACACTATAAAAGTCGCTTTCGACAATTTGATTTCGGCAAATAATGGACACAGGTAAGTTATACTACTACTATGTGGAAACCAGTTGTACCTCCTTACCAAGAGCATAAAAGAAAAACCTACCGTCAGGCGATTGCGATTACTCCCTTCATTTTTCAGATTGGACAAACTCCGCGCTATATTCTTCAGGTGGGCTTCGGTAGTTTGCTGAAGCATTCCAGGTATCAAAGACGTCGACTGCAAGGCATCGTTGTTCCTTTTCATCTAGATAGTATCTATTTGTTTTGCTTGCCCACCCCTCATCACTCTCATCCCAATGTGAATAACCAAAATAATCTGGTACTTCAACCTGCTGAATCGGAAACCATAGGGTACTGGTTAGTTGAAGAATCGGAGTTGCACTAGATGAACTCCCCATACTTGGACCGCCTATATCTGAAATGTGAGGTGGTAGTTGAAATAATAGCTGAGTGGACTCCACAGTATAAGATCCATGAGCATTCAACATTTGAGGGGGTAGTGCCATCCAATCTGGGACTATGAGCAATTCATTTTCCGATTTGTTGGGATTAAATACTATTTGAAAAGCGCGTCTTGTTTCATTATTTACGAAGAATGAAGTAACATATCCCTGCCTCCGTGGACTGTTATCCCATGTTCCTCCAGATAATCTCCCAATTTCCCCTATTACCTGTGAAAAACATTGTGGGTCAAAATTCTCAGAAGCGAGGAGAGCACGCATTTTATGAATTGTTTCTTCCCGTTCAGGTTTTTTTAAACTATTGACTTCTGCTTCTATCATATTACATGTGATTTTATCACACGCCCGTAGTTAATATCCATGTGAAACTCAGACTACGCTAGCACATTGAATTCAGGATTGTGTCTCGTTTCCTTAATAAACTGGTATAATCCGATACTATGTTGGAGACAGAGCAAAAAATACATTTTAATAATAATCCTTTTCCAGATGCAACAAATTTAGGTAAGCCTCAAGAAAGTATCAAGATCTTTAATGGGCAAGAAGCATTTGTTATACAAGCTGGAGATATTGCATTCAAATGGTATGCAAGTTTATCTGGAAAAAGTGTAGATCAATTATTAGCATACGCTCGACAAGTAAAACAAGATGAAACTCGCTTTTACACTGTTGGAGCAACAAAAAACCAAGTCATTCAAACTAGTTTTTTTATTGCAAACGGAGGTGAGGATCAATCAGCTCAATTGTACGCAGTTCAAGAATGGATAACGGGAACTGCAATGAAAAGCATGTCCGTCAAGAAAATCCTGGCTAACCCAACCACAAGAGAAAGTCTCGCGGAAATATTTCTTCTCGCTGCGGAAGTATACCAAACCTATCGTAGAAAAGCAGATTTGACAGGAGGAGATAAAATTTCAATTTTTGGTAGGCAAATACCACATCCAGTAAAGGTTATTAACCCATTTTTTACGCCGAATATCATGATTACACAGGATGGTCTTGCAGTATTACCAGATGTACGTTGTCATGGAGATAATGGAAAATTTACAAATGCAATGATAGATTTACACCGACTGATCTCTGTTACAACTGCGTACCTATTGCAAAAATAAGCATGCATTTCTACAGACATATATTGCTTTTGAGCTGGAATAAAAAGGTTTTCTGCGTGAATCAAAGGAAACGAAACCTAACGGTTCATTGTTGGCGGTTGTAAAAAAAACATACTTCTCCACCCACTGAAGATGTTCACTTAGCATTTCTTCAAATTCATAAAAGCTTTTTGTCCAACTCTCCTTATACGAAGTAGTCCCTCGGTACCTCTTCACCAAAAGTTTCGTAACAAGACCATCCAAAAATGTATTGACTCATAAATTTCGTGTGTTAAAATCATTCCTATGGAAAGACAACAAAGACATACTGGTGAAACAACTCACGGATATCCTACAGACTATTTCGAACATTTCTCAGAAGTTCCTGCTGCAATAGATGTTCATAACTATCGGCAATACATGAAAGAGTGTGGAATATCTGTTCACGAAGTACTTTTGCAAGTAGATGGAGAATTAGCTGAAACATCAACCATTGAAAAAGGAGTTAAAACTACTATAAAAGGAGACAACGGTCGTACAATAATATCAACGGTAACAAGTGCTATTAATTGGGTATGCCCAGGGACAACGTTGAATGAAATGGAAGGCTACCCATCAAAATTTAATGTTTTGAACGGACCTGTTAGTCAACAATGGGAACGAGCACGATTATTGGCTCAAAAATTGGGTGTAAATCTGATAGTTACAGATAAGAAGACAAATGTTTCGGAAGTAATCAAGCCAAAACCTGGACTGAGGGGTATAAGAGAAGCAGCAGAACTCATATTTGGCTAACCACAATATCAATATAATCTTCTTTATGGCTCACATGGATTAATAAAATTATCTAAATTATAATAATCAGAATCAGGAACCATATTTCAAACACTCGTTTTCCGTTCTCATATTTATATTCACGACTTGTCTACTGTCTTGCAAAAATAGTTTCAAGACCGCACAAAATACATCAGGGATTTAGATATCCTATAGCAATAATGGAGATCAAAACAAATGCTAGTCCAATAAAATCCTTTGGTCTAATTTTTTCTTTCAAAAAGAATACCGCTAAAATAACGGTTATAACTGGCGCGCTCGCTACGATAGGCGACGCAATTGAAGCAAGGGTAAAACGGAAGGATAAAAATAGAAACAATGTTGATATCGAGATACATAAACTTCCAAACGCCGCAAACACGTAATCTTTGTAACTCTTAAAAATAATTTGTAATTGGTTCAACGGTTGCTTAGCCCACTTAAGGTATGCAATACTGACAAACAACTGCGCAAATGAAACGAAAAACAAAAACGATCCGACGGAAGAATTCGTTATGTAATTTTTTGTAATCGTATCAGAGGCTCCAATCGCAACGGCAGCTGCAATTGGCCATAATACAAGGCTCATTTTTTTCAATTCCGATCGACTAAATTTCTCTGGAAATGAGACAATTATAGTTCCCAGTATGGTGAGCAAGATAAAGAAAGATGTAGCACTTGTTAAAACTTCGTGATTAAAAAGCACAGAAAACAGAATAGTATAGATCGAAAAACTTGAAAGTATAGTTGCAGTAATACTTATCTCACCCTTTTCAAGAACATAAATATAAAACGCTTGTCCTAGTACCGCGCTAAGAAAACCAACTCCTATACCAAATAGCCATGTATCGAGATTAACACCTAAAATGAGGCCGGTAGGCAGCCAAGTAAACGCCGATATTAAGGTAAAAATAAAAAAAGAGATTGCCGGAGGAAAATCTTTAAAACTCTTCTTAAGTAAAACATTTGCGATTCCTAAAAGGAGGCAACTTAAGACTGCTAATATAATTCCCATATTTGATAGTAGTATATCAAATCTCACACTGAAAAATTTAGGTTATTTGTGCTAATATTGATAATGATCAATACTTTACTATATAGCTAAATACAATTAACGCCAACAGAGATTAGAATTTATTTTACTCAAAATAGAAGGAAGTATTTAGTGTTAAAAATGCAGTAGGATGATATTAGCTTCAGTTTTTGATGATTTTTTGTTTTGTGAACGACCAGCCAGGGTCGTGCCTCGAACCCCTTTTTTGCGAGCCTGATACGACTGAATGCAAAACATTACGCTTGGATTAACACTTGACAGGAGAAGCACATATATTTAAAATTAATACTAGAAGTTAGCTTTAAACTAACAACCAGTATAAATATATGCAAAAAGGAGATTATTTAAGCACTATTTTAAAATCAAATAGGACAGTTTTTACCTCGAAAGACATTTCTCTATTATGGCAAAGTCAAAGCACATCAGCCGCACGAGTAAGGATGAGTTACTATATCAAAAAGGGCGATTTATATAGAATTCGAAAAGGCCTTTATGCAAAAAGCCACAATTATTCCAGGTTAGAACTGGCGACAAAAATATTTGTACCCGCCTACATCAGTTTTGAAACGGTTTTAGCGAGAGAAGGATTAATCTTTCAGGTATATGATCCTATTTTTCTTGCTTCGTACACAACCCGGGACATCACTATCGAAACGCAGATATACTCATATAAAAAGTTAAAAAATGAAATCCTCACCAACTCACAGGGAGTAGATATTACCGACGAAATGTCAATAGCCAGCAAGGAACGTGCGTTTCTTGATACATTATATACATACAATGATTATCATTTTGATAATTTAAGGTCAATAAATTGGGATAAAGTGTATGAGATCCTACCAATATACAATAATCAAAGAATGGCTACAAAAGTAAACGATTTATATCAAACAAAATGACTCTCAATATTCCCACTCACAAAACCATATTGTTTCAGATTCTCAAAGAAATCTACTCTGACACCACAATTGCACCTTTTTTAGGTTTTAAGGGCGGAACAGCGACACTCCTGTTTTATAATCTGGACCGTTTTTCGGTTGATTTAGACTTTGACTTGCTCGATGAGTCAAAGGAGGATTATATCTTTGAGAGAGTTTCTAAAATAGCTGAAAAGTATGGCATTCTCAAGGAGTCATATATAAAAAGATTTAACCTATTCTGGCTGATCTCATACGAGGAAAAAGCTCACAATATCAAAATCGAAATAAATCGACGTCAGTTTGGCTCTCACTACGAATTAAAAACGTATATGGGAGTATCAATGCTAGTCATGGTCAAAGAAGATATGTTTGCACATAAACTCATGGCGATGTCCGAACGAATCAACAAAACTAGCCGCGATATTTATGACGTTTGGTTTTTTCTGAAGAACCGCTTTCCGATTAATAAGGAAATTATTGAAAAGCGATCAGAGATAGGTTTTAATGATTTTTTAGCAAAGTGTGTTACTCAACTGGAAAAGTTGGATAATAAGAATATATTGCTTGGAATAGGAGAACTGTTGACTATATCGCAGAAAGATTGGGTTAAATCTCACCTGAAAGCAGAAGCTATATCTCTTCTAAAATTAAGAATTAATACAGATACTGTGTCTTCATCTTGATGGATATTTCATAGAACACTTCAGATACACGGTATTCTAACCTCTTTTCGCCTCGAAATCGAACGAGGATAAAATATTTCGCTTCGCGAGATGAAGCGTCAGACGCTACCATATGTGAGTATATAAAATTTTGGTGTCGAGTCAAACTCGACTACCTCGTCAAAACTCTAGCTTCTTAAACACTTTGCGAAGCCGAGTTTGACTCGTTGAACAGCCAAGGTCGTGCTTCGAACCCCTTTTTTGCGAGCCTGATCCGCCTAAACGCGAAGCTACAAGCTCTCGGCTTTACTCGTTGTAATGTAAAGTATTCTTAAACAGATGAAACTACTTATTAAATTTAACTTAAACTAAGCTTTATTACGGCTTTTTCTATTTTATGTTCAGTTTCTCCTTTTCCTAAAGCGTGAGGTGTATGGGGAAATATAAAAGCGATTTCTCCCGGCGATAGAGTTTTCCATTGCGTTGGTTGACAATCGAGAATCAATCCCTCTGTATTTGGGTCTTTTTTTGCATTATCCAGTGTAGCGGTCCCCTGTGTATTGAAACCTGCCATCTCGCCCCCGCCAATATTTATGTGAATGTCAATATTACCCGTGTGAAGCTCTGCCTTTGCAGTAGTAGTAGGTCTTGCGTTCTTTGAAATCCTTTTCAGAAAAAGCGAATCTATTGCATATTCGCCAGGTGGTAAATCATTCAATCTACCGCTTAATAGTATTTCAATAACTTCGTTAAACTTGCTTCTAAGTGTGCTAGGTAATGCCTTTATTATTTCACTACCGCCAATTCTCAGTTCGTCAAGATTCATCAATACAACTCTGGATGCTTCTAATAGTAGAGACGTTTCTCCTTCTGGAGTTTGTTCAGAATGTAGCGAATGTGATAGGTTATCAATAAACTCGAAAGCTAATATTTTTGCTACATACTTATTAAACTGCTCTTTATCTCTAAAATCAGACTTCGATACAGTTTCAACCATATTTTGTGGGGATACATTGTACTGGCCTAAGCGCGTAAGCATGTAAAGATGTGCCAATTGATCTGCTGTTGTTCCTTCGTGTTCCAGGTATTGGTGAACAATGTTATGGTTGATTTTATTGTAAACATCAATAAGAGTATTGGGTTTAGCTGATATAAGCATTTGCAAGATTTTTGGCCAATTATGGACTTGCTCCTGCGAAATTCTTCCTTCCGCGATGTAATCCTGGATTATTCTCACCGAAGCGTATAGTCTTGTAGATGACTCTTCAAGTTGTGTTCTTGAGTAAAAATCACGGAGATTAAATGCCTTTGCTCTTTCAACCGCTTTTGGGTTAATTTCCTCAATGAGAGAATCTCTATATGCATTTCCTTTCTCTAAAACGCTTAGAGATAAGACATCGCTTAAAGCACGTTCCATAACCTCTTCATATTCTTGACTGTATAAGCTTGGTTCATTATCAGGCGATGTGGCTCCCCAGTTAAGGACTGTTCCATCATAATGGATAAGAAAATCAGCTCCCGAAGGCTCACCATTGTTTTGATAGACTACTGACATGTTTCCATTATGTTCTGTAAGTATGTCTTCATTCATAATATCCTTCGCGCTCTTAACACTTGCTCGATCATTTAAATTCGCGTGCTGGTTCGGATAAAACAACCTTCTCCATCTGATTTCAAACGTAAATCCGTCTGCTAAAGAAATTAACTCAGTCTTGTTATTTTTCTGAGTCCGCGCACTTACGGGAAGCTTATCTAACAGCTCCTGCATAGTTTCATCGCCCCACATCGTGTGAAAGCTTAATCGAAAGTCAGCATCTCTATACTTCTCACGAAATATTTCTAGTAAGTTCCATACGTAACCCAAACTATGGTCAGGTGAAATTTTACTGGCATGAAATTTGTCAAAGCTTAATCGTATATCTAATCGAGTATCGTTTCCGTTCCGTGTGTGAGCATCATAAAGGTTACTCAATAGTGTTTCCGCTTTTTGCTTGCTTTTTGCCCATATACCACTTGTTGTTAGGAATATTTTATCTGCTTTCACCTGTTCCGCAATTTGATTCATGAAATCCGGTTCGTGGAACGGCTCGCCGCCTCCTGCTATAACCAGTTCACCTGTATTCGCTGCGTTAACAAATTGTATAAATTTACTTTGACCAGCCTGAGTAAGGGTTGTTTCCGGAGTTTTTTTCTCCATATTTGCTTTCGGAGAATGAAAAAAACACATATCACAGCCTACAGGGCAAAATTTTGTTGGCCATACACACACAAAGCTTTTACCATCAAATTTCTCAAGTGGTTCAACTTTAACACTTTTCAGAATAATATTTCGCAATTCATCGGGATGTTGAAACGCGAATTCAATAGATGCGGTGTCTATCGATTCCTCTAGCACATTCGATTGACATACAATAGGATGATTACCAACTTCTATTGGCCAATTAACGCCAAATGATCTTTCAATTTTACTCATACTTTTAACAAATACCACCTATTTAACACTTATAGTAATATACTATAAGTACGTATTATAACATACATAATGCAATTTGCTATCCTATTTTAGGAAGAGTATAGTCGATTGTTTTAGCCTCGATTTTTTTGTTTTGTGAACGAGCCAACAGGGTAAATTTTGGAACTTTATTGAGTCTGTATTTGAAAAATATGCAAAGATGAATAAAGAATTTGTAGAAAATAGCTTTATCCTAAATCGCTGTTTGTTAAAAACTCCTGATATGAATCTTTTAAGATAGTAACCGAATTAGCTTGAAAATGAGTAATTTCATCCAAATCGGGATCAAGTGCCTTGTTTATAAGCTGCCTTTCGGGTTCCATAAGCACATCAGAGTTTTTCACTACTCTTAAATACCAACTTTTCGATGATAATTGACCCAACCTTATTCCTTCTGTCGACGCTAAAAATTCCTGAACATGGGGTAAGTTACTTAGGTGTCCAAATGCGTATGCACAGGTCTCTCTTTTTCCACTCATCTCCTCTGCCTGATCTGCAAACAACGCAACCAACCTGTGTAAAATACGATCAGTGCTATTATCTGAAGAATACTGAAAATTCTTCTCGGCTAAAGCAGCCATAAGTTGACAATCTAGCAATTCCCGGTCTGATCTATAGGCAAATAGTCGAAAAACCATATCTGCAACTGGTTTACCACCAGTTAATCCTATATTTTCCATTAACTCGTAAGTTACGGGCATAATTGTAGGGTCCTGCGCAGCTGAACTACTCCACCAGTTGGATAGATCCTTGATTAAGTGGGCATGTCTGGTATCGGATATCTCAGTATTCCCCCATGGATGATGTAACTTATGAGTATTAACTAGATGTTGTAGCACTGCTTTTCCGACCAAATTAGTAGCTTGTTGATGGCTACCAGAAAATGTTCCCATAGTTTTCTCAACCTGTTTAAACGTCCCTTCTATTGAAGCTGGCCATTCGTTATATTCAGGCGCAAGAAAAGCATCAGGAATTTTTACAGTAAGCCCCTGATAAAAATTAGGAAGTTTTGATTGCAGATCCTTTTTTGGATGAACATCTGATTCTTTCATAGCAATTGAAACAAGTACATTTTAAAGCGAATTTTACTACGAATATGTAACTAATTCAATCGAAATTTGATCAGAGTATCTATCGCTTTTTGGATACGCTATTCTATCTGACAATATAAATGACAATTCGACAGGAACCCATAGTACATTTAGCCGCAAAAAATTAAGGAAGTAATTTACGAGTAAAAAGCCGAAGATAACTTCATCCTTGATTATTGCATTTGTGAGCCAACAGGGATGGTTCGACAAGCTCACCATTACTCTTCGGTAACCTTCGCCTCACTCCGGGATTTGCTCAGCTCCTCTAGCCGGTCAAGATCTCCGGTTAGTAATGCTTTCTTCTTTGCGACAGTCCATTTCTTGAGTTGACGTTCTCGCAGTTCGGCATGGATGCGGATAGGGTGCCTCTGAGTAGACAAGTAGAACAGTGGCAAATTCTTTCGTCGCTACGTTTTCTTTCCGTAGTAGAATTTGCCATCGCAAAGAAGAATATAAACATACCATGGCATATGATAACTATACCGCAGTGCCAAACTACAGTCACTAGGTCTTTTCAAGGGGAGCCTAGCCGGCAACAAAATCTAAATAATTGTCAGGATGAATTACTCCAAGTTGTTTTGACAGGGGATATGCAGTGACCCAGTCTCTCGGAATTATAAGTTTTACTTCTTTCGTTGACCATTTGCACTCATAAGGATACAAATCTCCATCACGATCTTCAATTAAATCAATTTCTCGTTGTTCATACGTTCTCCAAAAATAAGACTGGCCATATATGTTTGTATATGTTCTTTTTTTCAGTCGTTCAATAACAATAAAATTCTCCCATAACTGCCCAATATCATTTCTTAAACTTAATTCATTAAACTGTGAAATGACACCATTTCGAATGCCATTATCTAAAAAGTAATACTTTGCCTTACTTGTTATTTCTGATCTTAAGTTTCGACTAAATCCCCCAAGTCGCGTAATTACAAATGTTTTTTCTAGAAGATCTAAGTATCGACTAACAGTCTTTATATCAACTCCAAGTTGAGTTGATAACTCGTTGAAGGACACTTCACTTCCAATTTGAAACGCAAGTAGTTTTAGTAAGTCCAATAATAATTGCGGTGCTTTTATCGTTTCAAGTGCGAGTACGTCTTTAAAGAGATACGAATTTACAAGCTCGGTGATAATACGAATTTTTTCTTCTCGTGAGGTAGCTGTTACTACCTGAGGGTAACTTCCATATATGAGAAATTCTTCAAGTTTTTGTTTTAAATCAAATTTATTTTTGTAGCTCTTCAATAACTCATGCTGAGAAATTGGATACATCGTCAGCGTTGTTTTTCGACCAGTGAGCGGTTCTCCAACCTCCTGCGAAAGATCAAACGAAGATGACCCTGTCACTATAACTTTAATGCCAGGAACTGTGTCAATTATTATTTTAAGGGCTTTACCAATATGGGGAATAAATTGCGCTTCATCAATTGCGAGCAGTTCATACCCCTCAATATATTCTTTGATTCTGGTTAAATCAAGGGATGACAACAGTTCTTGCGTTCGAATATTATCTCCCGTATCGAGTCGATACCGCAGTTTAGTAACTTTTAAAAAGTTATCAAGAAGCGTAGTTTTTCCGACTCTTCGAGCTCCATACAAAATAAGTAC
>JAAXWC010000027.1 GCA_013335175.1 Candidatus Roizmanbacteria bacterium | reverse complement strand
TTTACAAAAAGAATGGCGGCCTGCCACTCGTCTTTTCCCCGCACTTGACTTCGAGTATCACACCACCGTCAAAAGTGCGTGAGACCCCTGACTCGTGCCACCCATTCTTTTTTTTGGTTTGTTTGTCACTCCCGCTTGCCGGGAGTCGTTGTTATCCTCACTGTCATTCCGTCCGGAATGACGTACATCAGCCCAGAATGACGGCGAAACTAGAGACCATTAACGATTTTGTTTTATTCTGAATAATTACTTGTATGTCCCTTTGCAACTGAAAGAAATTTGGTATAATAAGTTTTGATTTGCGGCATTAGTTTATCGGTAAAATATAACTTTTCCAAAGTTAGGTGGCGGGTTCGACTCCCGCATGCCGCTCATAAAGTGACAGAAATAAACATAAATGTACACAAACATACATAAAGTTACTAGAAGATTACACAAATGAACAACAGCAAAATATTGCTAGTTGAAGGTATCGCCGGGATTGGCAAATCCACTATAATTGACCTCTTAATAAGGAAACACATCCAAGAAGCGGAACAAAGGAAAATCCGCACTTTTCTCCATTTAACTCAAGCTCATACCTACGGTCCGTTGGCACCTGATGAAGATAGCAATTCCTTAACCCGTAGTGCTAATTTGCTACATTTGGATAAAATAACAAGTTTTCTTTCCTGGATGGCTCAGTCAGTCGAAAAAGAAAAAATACTTAAATTTTTCTGCATTATTGATACACTTCATCTAACTCATTGTGTTAGGCCAGGTATACTTGATTGGAAGGATGTTTTACCTACTGATAGTCTTTTAGCTAAATTAGGAACAAAACTCATTTTTGTGAAGGCTCAACCAAAAACGATTTTGGAAAGAACGATAGAGCTTCGGAAAGATAATCAGTTTATTACTCATTATGGAAAGAGATTTGGGAGCAATCTTGAAGAGATCCATCAATATTTCGTTGGAGAGCAACTGAAAATGGCTAGATTATTCGCGGCAAGTGGTTTGCAAAAAATTGAACTGAACGCCGAAAAAACAGCAGAAGAAAATACAGATATAGTTTACGATTTTTGGAAGAAATAATATTTTAGCGGCATTCCTCAAATTTTTCATTATTCTTCTGGTTTTTTGCGGGTATTTATGTACAATAAATTTATGGTTCCAGTTACCCCCTCTCAACTTATTATTTATCAGACCGATGACGGTACTACGAAACTCCAGGTCATGTTTGAGGAAGAAACTGTCTGGTTATCCCAAAACCAGATGGCTGAATTATTTGAAACTACAAAACAAAATGTTAGTTTGCACGTAAAGAATGTTTTTGAAGAAGGGGAGCTCGTCAGAAAATCAACTGTCAAGGATTTCTTGACAGTTCAAACTGAAGGTGGTGTTGAAAAGAAACGTAATATCGAGCATTACAACTTAGATGTTGTTATTTCTGTAGGATATAGAGTTAAATCCCTTCGCGGTACACAATTTCGCATTTGGGCCACAAGACTATTGAAGGAATATCTTGTCAAAGGGTTCACTATGGATGACGAGCGGCTTAAGGAAGGTGGCGCTCGATCACGTTATTTTGCAGAACTTCTGGAGCGTATCCGAGATATCCGTAGCAGTGAGCGAAACTTTTATCAAAAAGTTACTGATATTTACGCCACAAGTGTTGACTACAAAAAGGACGCTGAGCTAACAAAACAATTCTTTGCTACAGTCCAAAACAAAATGCATTTTGCTGTCCATGGCTACACTGCTGCTGAAGTAATTAAACAACGTGTAAACAGTAAACTGCCTTTTATGGGGATGACGAGTTTTAAAAATTATTACCCCACAAGTAGAGATATTACCGTTGCCAAAAACTACTTGACCGAAGATGAGCTGAAAAGATTAAATTTGGTTGTGTCGTTATTTCTTGACTTCGCAGAGTTACAGGCTACGAGGAAACGCACGATGATGATGAAAGACTGGATAGCTAAACTAGATCAGTTTTTGGTAACTTCAGATCACCAGTTACTCAAAAATGCTGGTACAGTTAGCGCTGAGGAGGCAGCAGAGGTAGCTCAAGAGGAATTTCATAAATATAAGCAAAAAATAGATAAGGGGCTTGTTTCTGACTTTGACAGAGAAGTTCAAAAGTATTTAAAAAGTGGCAATAAAAACAAGCCTTAATATTTTTTGAAACTGATAATTCCCATTCTACTTTTTAACAAATCAAGTTTTAAAATAAGATCAGGAGTAATGAGACGGAATAGGTTTTCAAAAAGCCATAATGGGAAGAGGTTCGAGCTGAGTACCGTCCCCAGCTCATGAAAAAAAGGCCCGCAGGGGCCTTTTTTTATGAGCAAGGAAAGTGAGAACCCGGAGGGTTCGATGGTATGGCTCCGAAGCCTTGGCGAAGGGCCACTCCCGTATCCCGAATCAAACCGGGATGGTTTTTTGAAAACCTCTAGTTCTACCCTTCAAAGTAAGATTTTCCGTAGTCCGAGTCAACATTTGCAGGATTATTTAGTCTTAATAAAGATATATTGGAGAAAGGAATTGGACAATTATAAAACCTTTTTGCTACTAGGTTAAATTAAAGATTAGTTTGTAAATTTTAAGGAGCCTATAATTTTACTAGCAAATGTATCAACGTTTTCACTTACTTGAATATAGTAATCTACGTTTGATTTAGTTGTGCAAACTGCATAAATATATGAAGCGGAGTCGCCACCTCCTAAACCCTTACCGCTATATCCTGTTACCTTTGCGCCTAAATCAACTTTTTTAGGATTTAAGATATTCTCTGGGCATTTTTTAATACTTTTTTGGCCTAATTGATGATCGTATACAGAGATTTCTAAATAATATTGTCCTGCAGCTAATCTTCCATTATTTTTTATTACATCCTGATCAGTATAGTTTTGAATACGAATATACTGGTATGGAATAACTCCTCCGTTCGTTCTCGTTTTAACGGTACTATTTGCAGAATGTTTTAGCTCAAAACCATATGTTGTGTTTTTATATGTTTCCCAATTTGCACTACTAATAGTAGGAGTAGATGACGGAATGGTTTCTTGACTAGTAGATGTTGTGGTAGTTTTATTATTCTGAGCGCCCAAGTAATAAACTCCACTTCCAACAGTTAACAATAAAAAAATAATGCCAAAAATTATTGGAAGATTACCTTTTTGGCTATTAGCAAGATGCTGGATAGGTTTCGTAGATGTTTTAGAAGATTTTAATGATTGATTAGTAGCCATTTAGCATTAGTATTTCAAAAAGAATTAGAAAAAGCAATTAGATTATAAAGTTGATCCCTATGGTAGGAATAGTAATAACAGTTTTTAGGTATAATAGCCTACTTTATTTCGGAAGATGTACCCCATCTAAATATCCTCTATCAACTTGTTCATTGTGAGAGTTATATGTATAGTTTATTATATAAGCGCACTTTACGTGCCTGTTTAAGCTCACGTTATGAGCTATCTTTATTATTTTTTGTCTTTACGAAACTGAAGTTTACTCATCAGAACTCACCTCCTTTCCGTCTTCTTGAAACACATCCATCAACTTACTAAAATGAGAAAGATATTCAAGGAGGAGCGGTTCAAGTAGAAGTTCGTCTCCTGCTCCAGACGGGATAGTAATATCCTGAAAGCTACGTATAGATTGATACAACGGGGTAATTATGATTGCGTAGAACTGCACTTAATGACTTATTATTCCACTTCATCTACTTCCTCTACTCCAAAACGTAGATAGTCATATCTATATCTACAATAAGTATGTATTGACATTAATTAATCTACGAATTATACTATTAAACGTAGATATAAAATTTATTATCTACGCTAAAATCAATTATGAGAACGGGAAATTATATAGCACAATTGAAGGGAGAAATGCAATATCAAGCATTTATTCCCAATGACCTTCCGTTAAGTTTTTCAATTGATATTGAACTACAATCATTACTCTCAAAAGCAGATCAAGCACTCGGCCGCCTAGACACTATTGGAGAGGTGGTTCCCGATGTTGACTTCTTTATTCTTATGTATGTCCGGAAAGAAGCAACATTGTCAAGTCAGATTGAGGGCACACAGGCAACATTCGTTGATGTCTTAAAGGCTGAGGCTAAAATTGAAGACGCGGAAGTGCACAAGGATGTAGATGAAATATTGAATTATATCAATGCATTAAATTATGGGCTTAAACGTTTAACTGATCTGCCTTTATCTTTAAGACTTATTAAAGAAATTCATGAGAGATTATTAAAGGATGTCCGAGGAGAATGGAAAACGCCAGGAGAATTTAGAAATTCACAAAACTGGGTAGGTGGTTCAAGTATTCAGAATGCAACGTATGTGCCTCCGCCTCATACAGAAGTTATAAGATTAATGGGCAATTTAGAAAACTATATGTATGAAATTAGTCTTATGCCAATTCTTATTAAAACGGGAATCATTCATGCACATTTCGAAACAATTCATCCATTTTTAGATGGGAATGGAAGAGTAGGAAGATTGCTTATGCCATTTTATCTGTGTCAGCAAAATGTTTTGTCAAAGCCATTACTGTATTTATCTGAATTTTTTAAGCTTCACCGACAAGTATATTATGACAAACTCAATGCATATAGGGAAAAAGATGATATAGAAGGATGGCTTAAATTTTACTTAGAAGGAGTGACGGTAACGGCAGATAAGGCGGTGCAGGTGGCACGAAACATAATGAAACTGCGCGAGATTAATACTCAAAAAGTTATATCTCTAGGACGGTCTGCAGAGAAAGGGGAAAAGCTCCTTAATTTACTATATAAACGACCACTTATCACAATTAAAGGGGTTGAAAAATCAGTAGGGCTCGAAAATCCCAATGCCTTAAAATTGGTGTCTAAATTCGAAAAACTTGGAATTTTGAAAGAAATTACAGGAAAAAGTAGAAATAGAATATTTTCTTACCAAGATTATATTCAGCTTTTTTCATAAATATTTGTAAATACATTAAACCAAGAGAGATATTCGAGGAGGAGCGGTTCAAATATTTGTTCGTCTCCCGCTCACGTGGTATCATTACACTATGAACCCTATCATTGCAAAACTCAGAAATGAACTGCATAATAACATCGACGAGCATACTAAAATAACCGGACAGAACTTCTTCAAAGAAAAAATCAAGCTATATGGTATAAAAAACGCTTTACTGACGAAGATCGCCAAACAGTACGACAAGGAAATTCTGTCTTTAGAAAAAAAGGAAGTTTTCGCTCTGTGCGAAGAGCTCTGGCAGTCAGGCTATATCGAAGAATCATTTATCGCCTGCCACTGGTCATATATTTTACATAAGAGATTCGAACCGAAGGATTTTGCCGTCTTTGATAAGTGGGTTAATACCTATGTAGCCAACTGGGCATCCTGTGACTCGCTCTGTAACCACACCGTCGGAACCTTTGTTGAAATATATCCGGCGTTTATCAACAACTTAAAAACGTGGGCGCACTCAGAAAACCGTTGGACCAAGAGAGCCTCGGCCGTCACTCTGATTATTCCCGCCCGTCATGGGAAATTCTTAAACGATATCTTTGATATTGCCAACATCTTATTGATGGATAACGATGACCTTGTTCAAAAGGGCTATGGCTGGATGCTCAAAGCCGCCAGTGAAGCCCATCAAAAAGAAATATTTGAGTATATGATGCAGCACAAGGACCGGATGCCCCGCACTGCTCTGCGCTATGCCATCGAAAAGATGCCGGCGGATTTAAAGCAACAAGTTATGGCGAAATAATATGGATCCGAAAGTGACCCAATACATCATTAAATAGAACACACCGCAGCGAGAGATCCTGGAAAAACTGCGGGAGCTTATCAAGAAATGGGCTCCCCGGGGGGAAGAATGCATGAGCTACGGCGCACCCGCCTTTAAACTCCATGGTATACTCGTTTTGTACGCCGCCTTTAAAAACCACCTCGGACTCTATACTTACCCCCATAAACTAGACCAGATGGTAAGTTTACAATATGGGAGAAAAAAGGATTGAACTTTTTAGTCGAAGAGCAATTAAGCTTATTGATAAAGAAGGGAAACAACTCCCTTTTTCTCCGAAAAATGAGTATACTTTTTTTATGACTCGCGATTGGTACAAGAAAACAGTATCTCTGACTCACAGAAGGTTATGTACTTACATTTTGGTTGGATTTTTCATTGGCCTGAGTTGTGGTGTTCTATCATCTATCAGTCGTGTGCCACCGCAAAAAATCAGCACTGCGCCATCGCAAAAAATTGCTATTCCTATTTCTCCTACCCAAGAAATCTCCCCTTCTCCGACCTATATTCCGAAATCTGCCCCAAAAACAGAGTCTGATATTCAATGGAAAACGTATAATTTTACGACAGAAAATAAAGAGATTGCTTTTTCATTCCGATTCCCCGATCCCGGTGATTATTGTAATGGCTGTTTTGATGGATGGGGCGTTCCTTCATCAAATGTGAGTGGTCAGTGGATTACGGGGGGATATTATAAAGAACAAATGGACAGAAAATGGGATATGACGGTAGGAATTTATTATCCAGAAACATCCAAATCGTTATGGCCATCCGGTGCAGAACTTGATGCCGTAGATACTACAATGATCGAGAGCCTTAAAAAACTAGCAGTAGGACAGTCAACTGAAGTTAAAAATAGATACAATACTTCCCCGATTCGGGGTACTCGACTTGCCGATAAAACTATTATGGAACAACCTACCAAGCTATACGCGGTAACAGAAGATAAAAATGCGTATACCTATGCTTTTATAGAGTACCCTCAGTATACCGTTATTTTCACCTATTCGTATGACGCTTCTTATCCTATTTACAATGTGGCAAATAGGATCTTGGACTCATTTTCTGAGAAGTTAGTAGATGCTCCTAATTTTGGTGAGTTACTGTCGAACTACATAAACAGAAAAAATGGAGAACACCCCTCTCTTGTTTACAATCAGTATCCTTAATTACTGCACTCATAGTTGAATCAAATCATTCAGAGCTTTCTGCAAAAAATTCTGCTGTATGTTGAGTTGGAGGAATACTGCCTTTGGGAGATTTTATCTTTATTGTTTTACCGTTTACGATAAAGGTGTATTCGATCCAATCGACCTGGTTTAAATGATATTCAATATAGGTTGCTTTTTCAGTTTGTTTTGCATACACTCCCTTAGCTACTGTTGTTGAGGAGACATCTTTTAAGAGTTTATCGTAGTTGGGACTGGTGAGCCGTGCGATATAATTCTTCGCTTGATCAGGGATCAGAAGAATCCGTTTTACCAGATATTGAGGCGCGTTTTTCCGAAGGATTGGCGAGTTATTAAGAAAAAATCCATCAAGAAGCATTGATGAAATAAGGAACGCAAAAACTAGGATGCCCGTTATTTTTAAATAGTGAAATAATACATTTTTCATAAGTTCAGTTTTATTGTATATCAATTATTTTGTTGTATTTCACCCGAAGTACAGTCAATTTTGATAACAAGATCGGGGATATCTGTGTTGTTTGTTGTGTCAATGTTGGTAGTTAAGGGTGAGGTAAAATAGAAATTACTTCCTTGCCATGAAAGAGATACGCCACCAAACAGCTCAACACGAGTTCGCCTACCGTAAATATTTGCACCTTTATTGATAACCTTATTTTCGTCTAATATTCCATGAAAAGCAAACTGAGCTGTGGCACTATTTACTGCATCTGCTTTGTCTAATCCCATGTAACTTTTATTAATTGCTAAACCCATTAAATCGATTCGCTTATAGGTTACACTTCCACATCCGTTATTTTCAATGATTACTTTTACCTGCTTGGCGGTGTAACACATAGGTGTAGATAAAGAACCAGCTGTGGCGTTCACGTTTTGAAGGTTATTTGAATAGTATCCATCGGGACAAACGTATGTTTTTCCATCGGTACATGTAAAATTTTGTTTCGTTTTATCCCAGATAAAGTATCTATTATTATCTTCTTCCCAGGGGGCATTCCCCGAACAATGAATAGATCCTGATGATGGAGTGGTGGGCTTAGGTGTAGGTGTAAAAGTTGGAGTAGGTGTTGAAGTTGGGAGAGGAGTATAAACTCCTACTTTACGGATGCAACAGGTGGTTTGGGCAATAGTACTGGTGTCAGTTACCGGGGTGTGACACTGATGAGTAACTTTAATACTTGCACATTTTTGCAAAGCGGTATCATTATTAGCATCTACGCACGTTCCTGAACCTGCGGGATTGTTTGAACAATCGGTTGCCCCGGTATCATCACATTGGGCATTGGTAGAAGAAAGGGTTTTGCAGCCTGCAGGAAGCACATGTCTGTTACATTGGTCATAAGCGGCCCATATTAGTCCGGTGCCGTCTGTTTTTTCTATGCATTGATTCACATTATTCCCGATACAAATTCTATCGTTTTTATTGTATTTTTTGGTCTTCACCGAAGGATCTACACAATCATTCGTAGAAGTGTCTGCAGGAGTCCTCGTTCCATCGGTACCGCTCCCTCCCGGAGACCCTGACCCTGTTCCCGGGTCCGTTCCTGTGAAGTCGGTTGTCGGTGTCGGGGGGCTGTTACATTGTGCCTTTCCTTTTGTTGGTTCGGAACAAGTTTGTCCATGGTCGCCGCAGGCAAGATCGGTCCGCGGAGCAAAACGGTAGGAATACGTTTTAGAATCCAATCCACACTGATTCACATAGTTTCCCATGCAGGTTTTATCTCCGGGTTGATATGAAGTACCGTTGTACTGGCACTGATTCGGGGGTGTTGGCGTTGGTGAAAACTCTATAATAGTCTTCGTATCTTTACGACACATGTACATACATTTCGGGCCGTCATCAAAGCCATAACACCAGGTTTGCCCCGTCCAGCCGCAGCCGGAAGGAGGTGTGTTGCAGTCGCCGCAGGCGGCAGATTGGGAACAGGTTGCGATCCAGTCGGTATTCGAAGGAGGAGTAACCGGGTTGTTGCGGCAGTTTCCAATAGTAGTTGTCCCGCCTCCACTCCCCTGCCCTCCACTTGCGGGAGTCGCTGTTGGAGCTGGGGTTGCGGTGGGGATTGCTGTTGGGTTTGTTCCCGATTTTAGCTTAAGGCATCGTCCCAGTGCCGTGTTTGGAGGAGGATTATCAAAATAATAACACCAGTATTGTTTGCGTATTGTTGCATCTTGAGAACCGGAACATTCTACAGATCCACCGTTCAGAGCCGTATCTGCGGAGGTGATAGTGCACTGTTTGGAACAATCAGCAGTCCAAGAAATGGCAAGATCTTTGGTTGCATCGTTTTTACCGTAATCTTCACAAATATTCCCCGCTGCATGCGAGCTGGTAGTTATTTTTTTATGAGAATTGAGGAATGTAGAACCGATGAAGGTAGAAACTCCAAGAACAACAAGTGCTCCAATGGTAAGAATAGTCCCGATTTCCCCTCTTTGATTTTTCATATTTTTTGCTCGCAATTTTGTCCTGCAACTACAGATATTACAAACGATCCGCTACTGCCTGAGGTGGCGGTTCAATGCCGTTGGGAACGCGAATTTTAACTGTTTTTCCACTGGACAATTTATAGCTAATCTCCCGATATGTGACCGTATTTAAATTATATTCAGTATAACTGATATTTTCGTTCGAAGCAGCTCTCACTCCGGTAGCCAGTTGTTTTGCCTGCGATTTTATAAGATCTACCTGTTGCTCTGTTAGTTGTTTTACGCTGGGTTTCAACGTAACTGTTGGGAGCGTTGCTATTTTTTGCGTCGTCTGACTTGTTTTTTCGAGAATCAATTGCACCAAGTACTTTGCCAATTGAGGTCGAATTTGGGGACTATTTGCGATAAAAACAACGCTGATCATAATATGCGTTATCACAAAAGAAATGATCAAAATTATTGAAATCAAAAAGTATTTTTTTACTTGGAGGTCTAAATTTTTCATAGATTATTTGGTAAGAATCAAATTTATATCTCCATATTGAACAAGCTGGTACGCAGACGGATAGCCGAGGTCTGTAGTAGAAACACAGGTATAGGGAATTGCGGCTGTCTGATAGCAAAAATATGCCCGGAACGCCTGATTATCAAAGTAATCGACATGATCGGTCTCAATTACGATATCTTTTCGTTTTCCAAATTCAGAAGTGCTAACCGTAGTTTCCGTAAGAATTGTCTGCCCTTTTATTTTGGTAATAAAAAGGTTTGATTTGGTGAAATCTGCCGGATTTATTCCTGAAACAGAAATTTTAATACCAAAGGTAATTTTTCGTTTTATACTATCGCAAAACGATTTTTCATTGGAAATGGTGGTTGTGCAAGACGCATCGGAATAGAATGAACTTCCCTTTTTATATAGTCCGCTAAGTGGCGCATTGGGGGCTTCGGTACAAGAAGAAGCTACACATACATTCTGAGGCACTGAGGTTGGTGTGGCTGACGCCACACACGATGCCAGAGTTTCAGATGTTTCTTTACAGGTGGTCCCGTTCAGGGAACACCCTGTTTTTGGTGCCCATTCATAGCGAGCTGCACCGGAAACATAGGTACATTCTTGCACGGTATTCCCGGAACAGTACTGATTCCCACTTTGGTATTGTTTTCCGTTTCGTATACAGGTATTTTGCGGGGTAGGCGATGTGGTTGTAGTAACTTTGGGCGTGGGGGTAGGAGTGCGTGTTGGAGTTGGAGTACCGGTAGTAGCTGAAGTGGGAGTGGCATCTTTTACTTTCGTAAGACATCTCCCTTGTCCGGTAAATCCATAACACCAATCCTCTGTCCCGAGTTTACAATCGGCATTTACTGTGCAGGTTTTTGTACAGTACTTTTCCCAATGATAGCCAGCGGTGTTGTATTTCTGATCTAAATCTCGTGCAGGGTTAAGATTATTACATTGTTCCAATCCTACGTTTTTCGGATCTGTGGAAGTAATTGGGGTTGGGCTGGGAAGCGGAGTCGGATTGGCTCCTTCCTTTAACGATAAACAACGTCCTGGAGTGTCAGCGTTGCCTGCTGTATCTTCAAAATAGTAACACCAGTATTTTTCTCTGTTTCCTCCATTCGAAGAAGCACATTGGTCAGAACCATAGCCAATATGGTAATCATTATCTGACAGTTTACAGTTTGAATTGCAGTTTACGTTCCACGAAACTCCTAGAGATTGGGTGACTCCCTGGCCAAAACTGGCACAGGTATTTCCTGTCGCTGCGCGAGAAGCAGTTAATAACTTATTTCTATTATTTTGTAGTAAAAGTGAGGTAAAGAGGGTAGAAACACCAAGAACGGCCAAAACTCCAATGGTAATAATTGTAGCAACCTCTCCCCTTTTATATTTCATATGAATTGTATCCATGGTAACAAAGCGGGGAACTGAATGCAAGAAGAATTCAGTACACTTATTCCTTTGAACCAAGTAATATTCATGGTGTCATGAGATCATGAATGACAAATTTACTTTACTGGACTTTTTAGAACGATATGACACCGAGGAAAAATGCTTGGAAGAAATCAAAAATATTCGATTTTCTAACGGCATTACGTGCGTGAAGTGCAATAAAGTAACAAATCACTATAAAATCAATGGACGCTTACAGTATGCTTGTAGTGCCTGTGGTCATCATATCGCTCCTTTAGCAGGTACCATATTTGAAAAAACTACAACTCCTCTTAAATTATGGTTTTACGCCATGTTTTTAATGATAAATACGAGAGCTGGTATATCAGCAAAGCAACTCGAAAGAGAGCTAGGCGTAACATATAAAACGGCATGGAGAATGGCAAAGCAAATACGAATACTCATGTCTGATATGGATATAACCTTCTTTGAAGGAACAGTTGAAATTGATGAAACCTACGTAGGAGGTAAACCCCGATTAAAAGAACGCTGGGATAAGAAGAGTATTTTCTCATTGAAAAATGAGCATGAAAACGGGTTTTAGAGATCAATAGGATTCAGTAAAATTGTATCAAATAATTTTTGTTTTTTTTGATCCATCACCGTAGCACATTCATTATCAGAACA
>JAAXWC010000026.1 GCA_013335175.1 Candidatus Roizmanbacteria bacterium | reverse complement strand
ATGAACAAGTAATCACGAAGTACGTGAAAGAGCAAGGGAGGCAGAGTGAGTACGTGCAACTGCACAAAGAACAGTTAGCACTCTTTTAGATGATACCTCGATGCTCTGCGTCGAGGAGTGTCATTTTTTGAAATTTTTCAGAGGAAGGCTGAGCCTTGGCATCTTTATTCAGAAGATCCATAGCCATTTTTACAACTTCCGCCTCTGTATCATCATCTCTGTAGCCTTTTGATTCATTCCATATTCCAAGTGCAGTATCGAAAAGCTTCTGCACCCTTTTATCTGTAAGAATAAGATCGACAGATCTTTTAACAACCTGTTCCATATTTGTCTGAGGGGCACTTTCATTCCATCCATTGGTACGTAGCAAATCTAATACACCTGTTCTTGCCTTATCAATTGTTTCTTGAGCTTCCTGATTTAATTTTTGAAGCTTTTTTTCGTTACCTTGTGCCATACTATAATCGATATCACGTTGATTATATTTCATCTGTTCAACGGAAAGCGGCATGATATTGAGATATGGCTTCTCTCCGATATTAGGTTGTTGTATCAAAACACCCATTTGAGATGGCGGTTCCAAAGCGCTTGGTCCGAGGAGTTTCAGTACGTATATGAGTTCCGTTTGTTCTGTCTGATTTACTTCTTCTCCTTTTTCATTAAAACATATAGTCATGGTAGTTTGATTAGTATTTGAATCTGTATGTATTCTTTTACTGTTGTCAAAACCTACATTCCAAAGATGATGGGTCTGTGTTAACAAAGCAGATTCAAGAGGGGAAGATTGATTTTTAGCCTCAACAGAAGGGGTATTTTCAGTAGTTTCTGTCATACAAAACTAATTATAGTAATTTATTTTATTTTTTCAATCATTAATTCATGTGACGGACTAAGATCAATTTTATTCTTCCTCACCCACACCTAAAAGTTTTAAGACGATTTCTTATTTATAACTTCTGTTGCTGCGAGAGTTTATGCGGAGAATGAGGGGTTTCCATAAAATTATGCTATTTTGCGGAGTCTAATTCCTCAAAATTTGACAATTTCAGGGATTTTAGGTATACTTTTGTCATGATCCCTCGCATTTACGATAACCTCACCCCGCATCTCCAAGATAATAAAGTACTTATTTTGTATGGACCACGGAGAGTGGGAAAGACAGTACTTCTGCAAAATTATGTGAAGACCTGTGGTTTAAAGTACCGTTTTGATACGGGAGAGGATATTTCAGTACAGCATGTTTTTAATTCTCAAAGTAAGGAGATCATTTCACAATATGCAAAAGGATTTGAGCTGCTTATTATTGATGAAGCGCAAACAATTGAGCATATTGGAAAAGGGTTAAAACTTGCAGTAGATACAATCCCGGGAATCAAAATTATCGCCACTGGTTCTGCTTCGTTTGATTTAGCAAACAAAGTAGGAGAGCCCCTTACCGGAAGACAGAAAACTCTTTTTTTGTATCCGGTATCTCAAATGGAGCTTCTTAAAAACACAAATTCTTATGATATTCAAAAACAAAAGGAGGAGTATATGGTCTATGGTTCGTATCCTGAAGTACTGACATTATCCTCTTCTGTTGAAAAACAGGAGTATTTACGGGGATTAGTAAACTCATATATCTTAAAAGATATTCTTACTCTTGAGCAGGTGAAAGGTTCAAAAGTATTACTTGATTTACTTCGCTTACTGGCATTTCAAATGGGGAATGAAGTCTCTTATTCAGAACTGAGTAAGCAGTTAAGCATCGACGGAAAAACAGTTGCACGTTATCTTGACCTGTTAGAAAAAGCCTTTGTAATAGTCAATCTTAGGGGATACAGTTCCAATTTACGGAAAGAAATTACGAAGAAAAGTAAATATTACTTTCTTGATAATGGAATCAGAAATGCAATTATTTCAAACTTTAATCCACTCGAATTGCGTGATGATGTGGGGAGGTTGTGGGAAAATTTTTTGGTAATGGAACGACTAAAAAAACAGTCTTATACTAAAATAATTGCCAATAACTATTTTTGGCGAACATGGAACCAGCAAGAAGTAGATTGGGTAGAAGAGCGAGAAGGGAATATATTTGGTTACGAATTTAAATGGTCTGCAAATAAAAAGGTTAGTCCCCCAAGCTTATGGAAGGAAGGATACCCAAAATCTTCATTTACGATAATTAATTCGGAGAATTATCTTGAATTTATTGGATAATTACTCTTCCTCACCCACACCTAAAAGTTTTAAGACGATTTCTTTTTTATAGCGTCGGTCGCCACGGGAGTTGATGCGAATTGCAGGGAGCTTTCCCTTTTTACCCCATCGTTTTATAGTGAGAGGAGAGACGCGCAAAATTTCTGCCACCTCTTTTACGGTGAGCAGATCAGGGAGGTCTTCGATGCTTAATTTCGCTTTTGTTCTGATAGAGACTGACATAGTTCGAATTATAATGACCCCTTTTTAAAAAGTCAATGAGATTTTTGGCGTAGGAACAAGGTAAATGAAATATGTTTGACAAACATATCCAGATTTGATTATGATGATTACATGTACTTGGGACCATTTTATTTTGACACGAAAGAACTTTTTCTTGTTCTTGCTTCAATTTTAATTGTAGTTCTTACTGTGTTGAATATAGACATCTGGTGGTTTGATAAAAAAATACTCCTTACCCTTGTGCTTCTGATGCTTATTACGAAAGGTTTGCTTCCCGCAATCCACAATGAGGCTTTTTTCATTTTAGCTATTGTTACTCTATTTTTGACGCTGTACCTTACAGTCTTTCAGGTCGTTTTGTTCTACTTCATTTCATTTGTTCTGTTCCGGTTATTGAGAGTAATATAAATCAGGTTATAGCCCTTGCACTCTTATGACTATATTGGTACGATTAGGTATTCATGGTATATAGTAGACGGGTTAGTAACAAAATTGCTCCAATCCTTTCGGTTTCGGTGTTGTTTGTTATTGGTGTTGTCTTTGTAATTGGGAGCTTATTTATAAATAGTAATAAAAAAATAAGTACGAGCACGAAAGCAGCAGAATCTACGATGTGTATTCCGAGTGGAAATGTAAGTTACAAATGGAATGTTATTACACGCGACTGTGGATCAAATAGTTTGCAAACTCAGGCAATGTGTGCAGAGGCCTATGGTGATTCTATTATGAACAATTATTGGTGTTATGGTTCAGGTACGTGCATGGAATATGCTGGGTCAGATCCAAATGCCACGAGTGGGTTTGATAACACACTATGTAAGGACGGTATCAAGATCTATGATGCAAATGTATCTGGCTCCAAGTGGCACGTACTTTGTAATTCTTCATGCGGTAGCAATACGGCTGCTATAAAGGTAGATTGTGCTCAGCAATTTCAAGCAGCTGGCGATTCAGCTCCTGCTGGTTTTTTTACAGCACTGGGTAAATATTGGTGTTATGACAATAATAAATGTTTGCAACTAACAGGAGATTTATGTGCTCCAACAGCAGTTCCAACCGCTACACCTCGACCTACGTCTACGCCAGTCCCTACCGCAACAACAACACCAACACCTACTCGAACTCCAACACCAACACCAACACCTACTACCATACCGGGAGCGACTGCGACCCCTACGCCCACTTCTATTCCGGGGACAACCTCAACTCCTACTCCTACTCCTACGAAAACGCCAACGCCAACTGCCATTCCCGGGACATCCGCTACTCCTATTGTTACGCCATCATCTACGACAACGCCCACACCTACCTCAGTGGCAAGTAGTGTAACACTCAACTTAAAACTTAAATTTCTTGGTGTTAATTCACAGCCAAAAACAGGATTGAATAGCATGACAGTAAAAATTTCCGTGCAGGGCGGATCTTTGGGAAGCTCGACAGTGAGTAAAGCAGCAGCTTTTACCGCAGATACCTCTGGTATTTGGACGTCTAGTGTGGCATTTAACCTAACTCCGGGTTCAGGGTATACAATTCTGGTTAAAGGTCCCAAACATTTACAAAAAAAAGTATGTGTTGCTACCCCTACGGAAAGCACGGCAGGTTTGTATCAGTGCGGCAATTCGACTCTTACACTGAACTCTGGGATAAATACTCTTAATTTTTCTGGCATTTCTTTGCTTCCTGGAGACCTTGCTATAAACAATGGTAGCCAACGAGGAGTAGTCGATTCTCTCGATTTGACGACTATTCGCAATCTGTTGAGCAAAACAGATTCTAGTTCTTTGAATATCGCAGATTTAAACTTGGATGGTGTAGTCGATACACAAGACTATTCATTGGTGTTATATACGTTATCAATTCGTAATGATGAGGAATAAATTATGAAAAAAATTTATATTATTTATACTTCTGTGATTGTTTTTCCCATTGTAGTATTGGTGGGTATTATACTAGCAATAAATGCCTATCTTACCAATAAAACTCCATCAACAGCGGCAACATCTCATGTTTCTCAGATATCTACTCCAACACCAGCAACAGGTCTGTCTATGCAGCTTGTACCATCGGGAACAGAATTGAAAACAGGATCGCCCGTACATGTCCAAATTAGTGCTGCGTCGGCAGAACATCTTATTTCAGGATATGATCTTATTATCTCCTATGATAAAACAGCACTAACGTTACAGTCGGCGATTTCTTTGGTTCCTTCTTTTTCATTGTTTAAACTGGAAAAGCCCTCAGCAACAACAATTACTGGTGTACTTTCATTAGGACAAAAAAATGGAATTGTTTTGAATGATACTCCTATTGTGAATCTCATTTTTATTCCAAAAACAAAAGGTACTCAATCTATACAAATGAGTGCTTCGCTCGGGAAGTTGAAAACACAATTGGTAGATCAGGAGACGCGTGTTTTTTCGCCTCGTTTAGGCAATGTTACGCTTGCAATTCATTAAGATTTTTCCGATAATTTAATAATGAGACGATTATTTTTCCTCTTGCTTATTTTCGTATTTTTGGTTTTCAATAATCGTGTTTATGCTGCAACCAACGATGCATCTCTAACCTTTGATAAAACAACGGCAAGCGCAACAGTGGGGGACACGGTGCAGATTGGAATTTTGGTAGATGCAGGTTCGAATCAAATTACTTCTACAGATACTTATGTAACCTATGACACTACATATCTGGACACGCAGTCGGTTACAGCTGGTAGTTTTTTCCCAACGGTTGGTCAGGATTTAACTGCAGGGACAGTATATATCAGTGGTATGGTCTCGGATCCGGGAACCTACAAAGAAGGAAAAGGAACCCTCGCGACTATTTCCTTTAAAGCCAAACAAAGCGGCACAGTTACTCTTCATTTTGATTGTAGCACGTCTCAGAGTAACACGTCAAAGGTTATAGAAAAAACAACAGTGAATTCTGTTTTAGATTGCTCAAAGGTTAATACGGTTACGATAACGATTGGCGCTAGTGGTTCTTCTACAGCTACTCCAACATCTGCTACTGCTACAACGCCCACTCCTACTTCAACGGTTTTGGGTACAGGTACAACGCCATCGATAACACCATCAACGACGCTACCTCGTTCTGGAATGGAAGAAAACTATGCTCCATTGGGTATTTTTGCTGGCTTTTTAGTAATTGCTGGTGGAAGTTTACGATACATATTAAAACATAGAATGATATGAAAAAGAAAAAAATTGTGCGAATAATTTCGATTGGTATTGGAGTACTTTTTTCATTATTAATACTCTTTTTTGGATTTCAAATTTTCAGTGGAGTACTTACCCGAGCAGAGGATTCTGCTCCTCGCGATGTGGCAATTTCAGAGATCACGGGGAATGCTGCAAAAATTACCTGGAACACCAACCAGACAACACAGGGAGTAATTGAATATGGTACCTCTCCTACCTCTCTTAATTATTTTGCGCCTGAGGCAAAAAAAACTTCTCAGCACAGTGTGGATCTTACACTTTTACAACCGAGTACTACTTATTACTTCCAAATCAGAATAAGCGATAAGAAAATAGATAATGGAGGTGTCCCATGGACCTTTACCACGCGAGCAGCAGGAGATACGGGGAGTAAAAAGATAGATCAAACACCAAGTACTGCACCTCTCTTAGCTCCAACCGATCCTATTGCGAATCCTTCTTCTTCTCCAAAGAAAACAAAAACAGTACAGTCGTTACAGATTCCATCGACCACAAAAGCTGCTGCCCCTACTATTATCCAAGCGTGTGGAGAAACAGATTGCCAACTTATAAAGAGTAAGTTGGGGAAAGGATGCAATACGCAAGACTACTTCAAATGTATTTATAAACTAACTCCTTCTCCAAGTGCAGGAGCAACCGCAACCCCGACTCCAACAGTGACACCGACGGTAACCGTGACTCCTACAGCCACACTTACACCGACACCAAGTCCTACGGCAACGCCGACACCAACCCCGTAAAGAGGCTCTCCCTTTATCCCGCACTTGATGCGAGATCCAAGGGGTCTGCTCAGGCAAACGGCGGCCATTCTTTGCTATTCAAGATTTTAAATAGATTGGATTAACAATCTAACTTGCTTCTTTTTAAAAGAAGCTTGCAGGGTAGAGAAACTGTAAGAGAAAGTAACTTATGGGGCGAATTATTGTTTCTAGTAATGGCATCTGATTGGGGCCAATAGGGAGAATCATTAAAAGGAGGAATATAAATCCGTATCGCTCTAATTGTCTCCATTCACGAGCTTTATTCTCTGGCAACGCTCCCTCAACGACTTTAAATCCGTCTAACGGATGGATAGGAATCAGATTAAAAATTGCGAGGAATATATTGATAGAAATGAGCGGGGCAAGAACGATGGTTGCTACGGTTGCCAGATTAGTAACAGGGGCAACGAGCGCAACTCGTAGAAGGAGCGAACAAACGAGAGCAAGAAGAATATTTGATATCGGTCCTGCCAGAGAAATAAAGGCGGCATCTTTTCGAGGATTTTTGAGATTGTAAGGGTCAAAAATTACTGGTTTTCCCCACCCAAATCCAAAAAAGAGCATGAATAGACTCCCATACGGGTCAAGATGAGAAAGGGGATTGAGGTTGAGTCTCCTCTGAATACGGGGAGTGGGATCACCCAGTCTGTCTGCCATCCATGCATGACTAAATTCATGAATGGTAATAGCCACGATAAGAGCGGCAATCGAAATAACAAATGAAAATGGGTTAGAGAATAGTTGGTTTATCATATTTTAGATTGATTTCTGATTTTCCTTATGTTATTATACTTTATACGAAATTTTAATTTATCGTAAAAAATATACTATGGCTTGTTTTAACTGCGGAAAAGGAGTTTTATACGGAAGATCTCATACTCACCACAGAGGTGTTGCTGGAGGTCGCTGGAAAAAACGTGCCCCAAAAACACAGCGCATTTTCGAGCCAAATCTTCAAAAAGTAGATATTATGAATGCTGGAAAAGAGCAACGAGTAAAACTGTGTACCAAATGTATTAAACGTGTAAAGAAAGATATCTCTGAGGGAGTACGACCATTTGTTACGATCGTAAAATTTCAAAATACAATCGAAACTCAGACCCCTGTTGTCACTGCGTAATTGAGTAATTTTCTTATTCGTTATTCTAAAGCACATTCTTAATCTGGCGAAGCATGGTAATCAATAGTCTTATCTTAGAAAGGTTAAAGTAGCATGATATTGACGTTGTAGATTAGTAGCTTAATTTTCTGTTCTTGTATTTCCGATACGAGGGTCATATCCGAGTTTTACTATAGCGGTAAGTCTTTCATGTGCAATTTGATACGGGACGCCAAACATCTGAGTTTTAGAGAAAATTTGAAAACCTAAAGCATTTGAACTGTTTAATACTCCGACTTCAGCCATGTAGTCAATATCTCGAGTGTCACTCAATATTTCTTCTAGATTAATATATGTTTTATCAAAAAGTGAAGCAATTGTAGGAATGAGAAATGAGACTGCAGTCGATAACTCAAATTGTTCTGATCCATACAAATTATTATTGACAATGGCAGCAAATAGGAATTCGAACTGTTGATCCAGAATATGTTTTTCGTATGAAAACCTCTGATATTTTGTAATCTCATTTGAATCCCTATTATTTTCTTTTTTTTCTCCTTCCGTAGAAAAAATTTCGCTAAAGTATACAGGTTCAAATCTCATCTCTTCAATTACTTTTTGCATGAGTTCTTGCTTATTTTCATCTGAAAAGTTATGTGCATATGCATCAATAAAAGTTATTAATCGTGACCACAATTTAATTTCTGGTTCTGAAAAAAAAGGTTCGAGTAGATCGCGATGCCTATATCTTCCATTAAGTTCTTGTAATGCCGTAATCATTTCCTCTCCATTATAATTTGATGCAGTTTGTAGAATGGCTGTTTTTATCATGAGCCATTCATCTTTTACACATTTGATTTTTTTCGAAGTTTCTTGAACGTCTTCATGAATTAAACCGCGATATGCGGGTTTTAAATAAAATTGAGCATCATTTATTCCAAGTTTTTCATTAGATTCTATTTTATCCCTAAAACGTTCTGTAAGAGAAAAGTACCCATCCCAAGGAGGATATATCCCTTGTTTTCGATCAGCTATTCCCAAAGTTTCTCCAAAAAGCATTAGGTGGTTGAGTTCTCCCAAGTTTTTTACATGAAAGAGTAAGTTTGTTATTGGCTGTTGTAATTCACCGGGGAATAAACGATCCAATTTATGGAGATATTCTAATGGATCATCTTCCTGTTTAAATTCCCATTCTTTACCGTTTTGGGTATGAGTTAAGAAGTCTGGCCCACGTTTCACGATATTAGCTTGTTCAGCGATGGCAGGAGGTAAAGTATATTCTCTTTTTATAGTTAATTCTGGATCCATTATTGTTAATTATACATCAATACTCAATCGGGTTGAGTTCGCCTTTTTCTTCTTTATAGAGCTGGCTTTGTTGTTCAATAGCTCGTTGGGTAAAGAGAATACCGTTGAGATGATCTACTTCATGTTGCACAATTACTGCTTTAAAGCCAGTAAACCATTTTTGTTGCTTCTTTCCTTCTAAATCCTGAAATGCCAGAAATACTCGTCGGGGTCGATGTACGGTAGACCAAATTCTTGGAATAGATAAACAGCCCTCAAGCTGCGATTTTTTCTTTTTGGGAGCTTCACTAATTTTACCTTCTTCAATTTTGAGAATCTCTGGATTGACTATTGCTTCAATGGGGGAATCTTCTGTTGGCTTCATAATAAATAGAGAAATCCCCTGACCAATTTGGGTCGCTGCTAATCCGACTCCTTGTGGATCTACCTGGGCATCAAGTGTTTTTTCCATTTCCTTTACCAATTTTTTCAGACTCGCATCAAATACTTCTATTTTTTTGGTAGGGGTAGTGAGCACCGGGTTTGGAACATTGACTATTTTCAACATGCAGATATTATATAATAAGTTTATCCATGAAACTATCGCTTTGTATTGCAACCTTTAATGAAGAGAAATTTATCCACTATCCGCTCGATTCTGCCTATGATTTAGTAGATGAAGTTATTATTGTCGATGGCGGCTCCGAAGATAAAACCCTAGAAATTGCACGTTCGTACGGCGAAAAGATAAAAATTATCCAAACGGATAATCCGCCAATGTTTCATAAGAATAAACAAAAAGCGTTGGACGTAGCAAAAGGGGAATGGATACTCCAGTTAGATGCTGATGAGGCACTTTCAGATGCATTAAAGGCGGAAATTCAACGTGTCATCCTGGCAGATGAAGCGCGTCCAGGCTCTCAAGTCGGAATGACGATCAATCTTAAGAAACAGCCGGTTGCGTATTGGTTTCCTCGGCTTAATTATTTTCTCGGCCGATATTTAAGAAAAGGTGGAATTTATCCCGATTATACGATTCGATTGTACAAAAATGGGGTAGCCCATTTTCCGTGTAAATCGGTGCATGAAAACGTAGTAATTAATGGTGAGGTTGGATACACGAAGGCAGATTTATTGCATTTTGCTGATCCAAATTTTGAAAGATATCTTACCCGTTGGAATCGCTACACAAGTATGGATGCCATGCTTGCTCTCGAAAAAAAAGAGCAACTGAACGCTTTTAGTTATTTTGTTTGGAAGCCTACAGCATGGTTTTTTACCACGTACTTTCGTCATCGCGGGTATGTTGATGGATTTCCAGGATTCGTTTTTGCACTTTTTTCTTCAATTCGCTTCTGGGTCATTTATATAAAGGTCTGGCAGGAACATCACAAGAAGAACTAAATCGTCACACTCCAACCTTAAATTCTACTACATCTCCATCTTTCATTTCATAATCTTTTCCGACGATCTGAACTTTCCCCTGTTCGCGTGCCTTAATCCAGCCTCCCACTTCAACAAATGTAGCGTAGGGGACAATATCTGCTTTAATGTAGTGTTTTTCAAAATCGGTGTGAATAGTTCCAGCCGCTTGCGGCCCGAGCATACCTTTTTCAATTGTCCAAGCTCGAACTTCTTTTTCTCCGGCCGTGAGAAATGAGATCAATCCGAGCGTTTCGTACGCTTTTTGGATAAGACGATTGAGCCCAGTTTCTTCAAGTCCGTATTGCTGAAGATATTCGGTTTGTTCTTCCGGTGAAAATGCAACAATTTCATTTTCTAGTTTGTTGCAGAGATATAGGTAATGCGCCTTGTCATCCTGAACTTGCGTCGTCATCCCGGACTCGATCCGGGATCTATTTAATTTACATTGATCGAGGATCTTCTTAATTGTCTCTTTTATTTCATCTGATTTTATCAGCATTTCCTCTGATACATTAAATGCAAAGAATTGAGGCTTCATAGTAATGAGATGAAGTTGCGTAGCGGCTGTTTTTTCATCCGCATCAAGCGCTACATTTCGCGCTGGCACACCATTATTTAAAGCAGTTTTTAACTTTTTAACTACTTCATAAAAAAATAAATCGGCTTTGGAAGGGGTATTTTTTGGTTCGCGTTGTTTACTAAGTGTTTCTAAATCGGCAAGAATAAGTTCGGTTTCAATAACCTGAATATCATTTACAGGATCAATTTTATTGGCAACATGAATTACATTACTGTCTTCAAAAATACGGACTACATGGACAATTGCCGCAACCTCGCGGATATGAGAAAGGAATTTGTTCCCAAGACCTTCACCCGTTGATGCACCTTTTACGAGCCCTGCAATGTCATAAAATTCAACCACAGCAGGAACAATTTTTTCTGTATTTACAATTTTAGCCAAGACAGGAAGACGGGCATCGGGGACCTCAACAATTCCTACATTTGGTTCGATCGTGCAGAATGGATAATTGGCTACATCGGCAATTGATTTTTTTAAGAGTGCATTAAACAGCGTGGATTTTCCCACATTTGGTAATCCCACAATGCCGATTGATAGATTCATATTTGGATATTATAACATTCCGATGTATCGTTGAGAGGGATGATATTTCGAGCGACACACCATTTTAGTGCGATTAGCCTACTTTTTTTATTATAATACCATCATGAAAAAATTACATAATTTTATTATTACGATTGGGAATGTCTATCTAGATCATAATGCCTATGAGGTGGAATCAAATGGATTTAACGAATTGAAAGCGGGGAAAGAATATTTTGCCAAACAATATGAAACAGTATTGGGTGGTTCAGCGGTAAATTTTGCAAGACAGGCACGTAATTTAGGGCTTCGGGTTGCATTTGTTGGCCAGGTAGGAGATGATGAAGAAGGAAAAGAGATTAAACGGTTACTTCTGAAAGAAAGAATCAATTCAGATCTAGTAAACACTGTAAAAGGAGAAACAACTAGTGCCGCTTTCAATATGATTTTATCTCACAATGGAGAATTTGTAGGTGTTCACTGGGGGAGTGCTAGTCGTACTTTGCAGCAGAAATATATCGATCCAAGTCATCCATTATTTCAACAAGCCACAGCAGTATATTTTGGAGGTACTGCAAAACAAGGTGAAATTTTTCAAAATTTTCCAACAGTGTTAGCACGTTTACAGAATCAAGGCATACGAACAATTATTGATCCTAATCGTTTTCCCGTTTTGCAAGATAACGCTTCACGTGATATTCTCTTAGAATCTTTACAGTATGCGGATTGTTATTTGCCAAATGCAGAAGAACTGAAACAGACAACTGGTGAACAAGATATTGACAGAGCTATTCAGATTGCTCTTAAAAGAGGAGTGAAAATGGTAGTGGTGAAACGGGGAGGAGAGGGATGTATTGTCTGTTCTCAACATCAACAACTAGTTATACCAGGTTTTTACGTAGTGCCAAAAACAACGGTTGGCGCAGGAGATGCTTTTAATGCAGGTTTTGTAACGCAATTATTAGCTGAAAAACCATTACTTGAATGCGGCCGTTATGCGAATGCCGTTGCTGGGATAAAGGTAGGGGAGAATAAAACGGCTACGCACATAGATGTGACAGAATTTATAAAAAATCACTCAGTATCGTCATAACAAAAAAGCGTATCGTTGGAGGAAATCGTCCCTGCATATTCCTTTTCATCTGATTCACTAGCTGATTATTATGCTAAAAAAGAGATGAAATCACCAATCACAGACCCACAAATTGTTAAGGATCTTATGATGATGTCTTATCGTTACAGCCCAAATGAGTTTCGGTTACTGCTTCATTTAGTAAATAAGGCATATTTTCAAGTACTTGGGAACCATAGCGAGCTTGGTGAGGCAATGCAAAAGCTAATAGATCTGCGTCATACGTTAGCATCGGAACGGGTATTTAGCGGGACAATTAATAAATCCAATCAGGGTGTAATTCCCCGACGCTCTGCGTCGCGAGAGCTATATAATAGGTAAATGAGCGAACACATACATAAAAGTCATAACGTGACCCTGTTGCTATACCACGTAGTATTTCCGACGAA
>JAAXWC010000008.1 GCA_013335175.1 Candidatus Roizmanbacteria bacterium | reverse complement strand
ACCGCTTGAAGTTGCCCAAATTATTCTCCCAAAATACTACAATTTCCTTACGTATTTGCGAACAAATCTACATCTCTCGTATCAACACAAATCTTCCTAAAAAAGTCACATTTTCAATACCAGCGCCCAAGATCCCGATCGGTCAGGATGGAATCTGAACCTAGCAATATTTCCATCGTCTGTTGAGCAGTATTAGCGTTGGTAAGAGCTTTTAGGCTATTTTGTACAAGAATAAATTTTTCTTGATTACTTAAATTTGTAAACTCTTGTTCCACTCTACGAAGCAAATGTCCCGTATATTGCCATTCTTCTATCGTTTTTCTCAGTTCTAATATCCCTTTATCACAGAGGAACTGTTCCTGATAAGGATCAAGTCTATATTTTTTGGGTATGTGTACTGTATCAGAAGGACATTCCCCTTCGTGATGTATAAATGATTCCTGACTCATGCAGCAGATTATATCACAATTATTTTCAATTTGGATGTTATCTCAAATACTTTTTTATATTCTCATTGTGCTCTTCAAGGGTGGACGCAAAATGAAGATGCCCTGTTGCGTCGGAAACATAGTACCAAGCACCAATATTTGGATCTGCCGTCGCTACCGCAACTAGCGCTTTTAACCCAGGATTGCAAATAGGGGCAGGTGGGATACCTTTATTTTTATACGTGTTGTACGACGAGGAAATTTGTAGGTCTTGATCTGTGAGGTCGGCTTTCCACCAGGTTTTTTTATTTGGTTGATAGCCAAGGACGTACTGCACAGTCGCATCTATCTGGAGCGGCCAATCGTTTTGGAACCGTTTTACCAAAATAGAAGCTACTTTTTTTCGATCGTCATCGTATTTTGCTTCCCGTTCTACGAGTGAAGCAAGAATAACCACTTGTTTTTCTGTTAACCCGATCGTACGTGCTTTCGATTTTAAATCGGAGGTAAACTTCTTATCAAAGTTTGCACGCATAAGCGAAACAATATCTTGTACAGAAGCCTGAGCCGGAATTAAATAGGTGTCGGGGAAGAGATACCCTTCCTGAGCTGCTCCATTAAATTCTATTTCAGGAATGAGAAATTTTTCGGTAATTTGGCTCGCAATTTCCTCTTTTCTGAGGCCCTCTACTACCGTAAGCCAGACATCGTTTGTCCCTTTTGTAAGCGATTGAGCAATTTTGTAGGTATCCATAGAAGGGGATAGCCGAAAATTCCCTGCTTGTAGTTTCTTATCGATGCCATTTTGTTTTACGATAATAAAAAATACAACTTTATTGCGGATCAGTCCTTCCTGCATAAGTTGCTTTGCAATTGCATCGAGACCGACTCCCTTTTCTATGGTAATTTTTTTAACAGAGGTATCATTTTTATCGACAGGGAGTGTTCCTTCCCGAAAAATAAGATAGCCAACAAAGGCGAAAATGAGTACAGAAACGGTTAAAAGGATAATTCTATTCTTCAATTTCATAAATGGGAAAATGCTCCATGGTATCCATCGCTTCTTTTATTCGATAGGAATCGCACGAGTGAAATTGTAATAATGCTTCTTTTTTTGAGATAGGCTCGCCAGTGCGCTTTAATAAAAATATACCAGCAAATTTGTCAGTTGGGGCGCCTAAAATTTTTGCAACCGCACTCAGATTCTTATTATTTAAAGAGCGTATTGTGCCCTTTTTTTCACTTAAAATCTCTTTTATATGTGCTTTCGTCTTCATATTTCGATACGAAACCTGATCGTCTCCACCTTGTGCACGAATAATATCTTTGAATTTTTGAAGCGCGACACCGCTTTCCAATAGTTTTTTTGCCTCGGCCAGGCCATCTTTTTTTTCGTGGCTTTCCTCATAGCATAAATCTAATAAGCATCCGGCCAGGTGCAGTGCTTTTTCCTCGAGCACTCGCGGTCGGTCGGCGTGCTGCTCAAGTACATGAAGAACTTCTCGAGCTTCTAAAAAAGCTCCAACGCCTTGTCCTGCTGGTTCCTTCATGACGTTAATATCGGCAGTTATTTTTATACCAAAGCGTTTTCCTATCATTAAGAATTTATGTGCCATCTGCTCTGCCTCTTGATGGCTGTGGAGCTTTAGGGTTTTACCGACGGGAAGATCTAGGACTAAATGAGTGGTTGCCGAAGCCACTTTTTTCGCCATAATAGAAACAATTACCTTATCTACCGATTGAAGCGAAAGCGGTTCCTCGACGCGAATAATGGCTTCATCGGCGGGAGCCATGCCCAAATGTCCGCCCCATACGATACATCCTCCCACCTTTTGTACAATATGTTCTATCTGATGAATCCCAAAGGTCACCGGCGCAAGTACTTCCATAACATCTGCGGTTCCGGCAGGCGTAGTAATCGCCCTCGAGGAGGTTTTTGGCATTTGGAAACCCGCGGCCGCGATTATTGGTACCAAGATCATAGAAGTGCGCGAACCGGAAATACCCCCAACACAGTGTTTATTTGCAACAATACCTTCTAAATGCAGTTTCTGACCGGTCTCTACCATTGCTTTGGTAAGAAAAAAAAGTTCTTCAGAAGTAAACCCATCTTTTAGTGCAGAAGCCATAAAGTAGGCCGTTAAGGTATCATCCAAACGGTTATGTGAAATTTCATCCATAATCGCAAATATTTCCTTATAATCGAGATGTTCTCCCATCAATCGATCTTGAATAGAGGTTACTGCTTGCATGTGTTTGGTTGCGAGAGACGAGTCGTTCATTGAAAGTCGGAATAAATTTCAAATATTTTGCGTTGATATTCTTTAATCTTGAGCGCCATTTTTGTAATGAGGTACATTTGCTGAACATTAAAAAGCCAACACAATACTAAATATATCAAAACGAAGGTTAAACCCGTGAACAAGAGCAATAAGAAGACATTTATCGTGCGGGTAGTATCGAGAATTAGGCCGTCGAGCAGCTTCTGTTCCGAGTAGGCAAATACTGAGGCAATAGCTGCTGCGAACCCCATTTTTACTGTTTCTCGAATCAAATTCCCAACATCCAACCCTTGTAATCTTCTATAAAGCAGAACAAATAAAAGTATCGTATTCAAACTCATAGAAAGGGAAAAGGAAATGGAAAGTGCCCAAACCGGAAGGTGAAGCACCAGAACAGAAATAAGGCTCAGGACCGTATTAAATAGTATCGAAAATAACCCGATATAAAAGGGTGTTTTACTATCAAATAGTGCATAGAAACACCGTGTTAAAAAGTAATATACGGAGTGTAGAGGCAGAGACAAAGCAAAAAACGAGAGCGTAAAAGCGGTAAGAACTGTTGCTTCCCAATCAAATTTGTCTGCGCCAAAGAAGAAACGAACAATCGGGGTACGTGCAAATACAAAGTACGCCATAAAGGGGATCGTGAAGAAAAACAGATTAAGTACAGAATCTATAATGATTTTTTTAAATTCATTGATGTTTTTCTTTTGGTAGAGTTCAGTCAGATAGGGCAACGATGCTTGACCAAAGGTAATCCCAATGACAGAAACGGGGAGGAGTTGCAGGTGCTGTGCGAGATAAAAAATAGTATAAGATCCGGCACCCAACAAGGTGGTAAGAGAAAGATCTATTGTTGCATCTATTTGTGCCACAATCACTGTCATAATACGCGGCAGGATAAGCGAAAAAAATTCGTTGAGTGCTTTTGTGGGGCGAATAATAAACTGGTATCGAAAATCTGCAGAGAACAAGATAGGTAGTTGAATGACTAAAAACAAAATTGCACCAAGAATTACTCCCAGGACAGGGGCAAGAAGTCGCAGTGTTGGCGCAAACGCAAAGGTTGCCCCAATAATACACAAGTTATACAGAACCGGTGCGATAGAGGGGATAATAAACAGTTTTCGTGCCTGGCTGATTCCAGTGAGAAAATTCCCCCATATAAAAAAAGGTAATTGCCCCAGCAAGATAAGCTGAGAATAAAAGGTTATCTGATGAATTTTCTCTTGAGAAAATCCCGGTGTGATAAGCTCCATTATGACGGGCATACAAAGGGTGAGGACAATGATAGCACCCCCCAAAGCAAGCGTTATTATATTGATAATAGAAGAGATATTCTGACTTTGTGCTTCTTTATCTTTTTGATATTTAATATAAAACGGGATAAAGGCAGTTGTGAGAGCTCCAGTGATAAGGATTTCAAATACAAGATCTGGTATTCGGAAGGCAGCAAAATAAATATCCAACTCCTCCTTCGTAAAATAACCTGCCAGAACACGGTAGCGAACGAAACCAAAGATACGGCTAATAATAACCATGGCAGCTAAAATGAGTGTCGAGGAAAAGATACTCGTTTGTTTGGCAAATATGAAATTTTTGGTTCGGTTTAGCAGGTAATTCATAGGTTAAACGAATCTAATTGTATGCTGTAGGGGTATGTTTTACAAGGAGAGAAATTTTAGTTAATGTATCAATTTAAAATGGAATAGCGCGGGTAACATTGTCATTCCGGCTTGTCCGGAATCAATTTTGTTATAATACTCTGAATGTTAAATTTATCTGAACGAAGAAATTGCTTTTACTGGCAAACGGATCGTGACCTTAGCGTTAAAGATTATGAAAAAATCTTTTTGAAACGTCACGATGTTGCGCCTCAGGAAGTTATCCGTATCCTCCAAGCGGGCATTACCGTTTTACCTCATATCAAAACAATAGAATTAATCCCAGCGGACGAAAATGTCCTTAAGGGTAATGTAAATATTGTGCGAAAAGTGATAATAAACAATCAGGAATTTGTGGTTCGGATGCATCCAAAAGGGGTAAAAAACGGATATTTTTTTGTAGAAAAAACGATCCTCGAGCAGCTGAAAGTGAAAGAATTACCTGTACCTGAAGTTCTTGAAGTCCATACAGCTACGGGTGAGAACGATATGGATTTTATGTTGATGACGGTTGCTCCTGGAATTACGATGGATGTCTTATTGAGCAAAGATAAAGAACCCGAAAATCAATTGCTGCATTCAGCAGGATCACTTATGGCACGAATTCATGAAATCAATGTACACGGATTTGGAAGTTTTGATAATAGGATTGCGAAGACTGAAAATCAGCTAGCCGGGTTACACAAAAATTATCATGATTTTATCTGGTCCGGGCTTGAAGAAAATTTGCAACGGTTAATAAAATTTGAGGTTATTCAGGTAGGTCAGTCGGTTAATATGCAACGTACTTTTGAAAACATGAATTTTGAACCATTCGATACTGCTCGACTTATTCATAATGATTATGCTGATTGGAATCTTCTTACAGATGGGAAAATAATCACTGGAATTTTGGACTGGGACGAAAGCCATGCGGGGGATCCAGTTGCCGATTTAGCTTGTTGGTCAACCTTTTTCAGTATGGATCGATTTGCGACCTTTTTAGAGGGGTATAAATTAGTTGGATCGTTGCCTGTTGATTTTGATACGCGTTTTCATTTTTACCGACTACGTTATACCATTTCAAAAATGGCACTGCGAGTTAAACGTTTTCAAGTGGACAAATCCGATTTTTTGAAAGATAAGATTCGTGTCGGAAAAGAGGCCTTGTTGGAAGAAACAGCATTTTTTGGGATTTAGGTTTTAGAACATTCTTCAGAGAACTTCCTTCACTATTTTTCTTCTTCAGCTTTTCATTTTTCGCCTAAGTAATAAGGGCTTGGATCCCCGCCTTCGCGGGGATGACGGAGGGAAAAATGGATTCCGGACAGGCCGGAATGACTATGGAATTGATTCCCGCATTCGCCGAAACGGAGCACTTTTCTTTCAAAATTCTCATTGACATTTGGTGTGAAATGGCAGATAATGGATACATATGGTGTTTTTTGGTGAATATGAACTTTCAGTCACAAATGGAGGTAGAGTAGTTCTTCCAAAAAAACTCCGAGAACTTTTACAAGGAGGAGAATTTGTACTTACCCGAGGTTTTGATCAGTGTCTTGCAGGGTATAACAAAGCTGATTGGGAGGTTCGAGCCCAAGCGCTTTTACAGGTCTCGTTGCTAGAAAAAGAAAATCTGGAAAAAAGACGACTCCTTTTTTCGTCTGCTGTCTATCTGGAAATAGATGAACAGGGACGATTTGTTTTACCCAAAAATTTAGCTCTCCACGGAGTTATTAAAGAAAAGGTAATTATCATCGGAGTTGGCGATCATTTCGAGATTTGGGACAGCGAAACTTGGAAGCAGTACGCAGAAAAGATTCACGAATAACACAGTTTAGGTAATTATATATATGTCTATACACACACCGGTATTTTTAGAACAAGCAATCAACGTTCTTCAGGTAACTGAAGGAGGTCTCTATATAGATGCGACTACAGGTGAAGGTGGACATACCCGGCAAATTCTAGCGCGCGGCGGACGAGTGCTTGCGCTCGATTGGGATTCTGCACAGTATCAAAAGTTGGTCAATCAGTTTGCAGGAACAGCTCAGGTACAGGTTGTTCTGAGTAACTTTTCCACGATTGAAAAGGTTGCTCAGGAAAATCAGTTTGGGTTAGTAGATGGAGTGCTCTTTGATTTTGGATTGTCGATGGAACAAATTGCTCGAAGTGGACGCGGTTTTTCGTTTAAAGCAAATGCAGAGCCATTGGATATGCGCATTCATGAAGGGGAAGGAACAACAGCAGCAGATATTGTCAATTCCTACTCACTTGAGGACTTATATACCATGTTTGCAAAAAATTCAGAGGACGTGCACGCGCACGACGTAGCCGAAAATATTGTTCGATCGCGAAGACTCAACCACATTCATACCGTTGGAGATCTGAAACAGGCAATGGGGCAGGTTGGTTCGTTCGCTCGCATATTTCAGGCGCTCCGAATAGAGGTAAATCACGAATTTGAAAATATTCGTGAAGGTCTCGCAGGAGCTTGGAATCTGCTCAAACCCGAAGGGCGAATTGTAGTCATTACATTTCACTCGTTGGAAGACCGGATGGTAAAGCAATTTGCAAAAGAAAAGGGATGCGCGGTTCAAAAAGTAAAGCCAGCAGACTTTGGAGTAAAAAAGTCTTTTGAGCGCTCGGCAATGCTAAGAATTATTGTTAAAAATTGAAAAATGAAAATATAAATACTATGAATGCATATGTAAAACTTACCATTTGGTCGATCTTTACCTTCCTTATTACCGCTAATGTGTTCATTTTTATGTCGGGAATGTCTCTTGGCGACGAGATCAATAAGTATGAGTCAAAAACAGTACAAATTCATCAAGAAAATATTGATTTAGAAAAACAGGTGTATAATATTGATTCATTATCCAATGCGGCAACACAGGCGGTGGCAATGAATTTTACGAAAAAAACCTCCCCTGTATATTTGGAACAGATGACGTACGCTCTTAACCGATAATCCATGATGAAGTCCCGTGTTCTGTTTACCATTTTCTTCTTTTGTTTTCTCGCGATTCTCGCGAAACTCTTTTTTCTTCAGGTTTTGAATGCCAACAATTTTAATGCAGAGTACGTGAGAACTCAAAAAATTCTTCCTGAGCGGGGAAAGGTTCTCGATCGAAATGGGAGTCCGCTTGCGCTCAATGAAACGGTTTACCAACTTTTTGCTGAACCGAAAAAAATTACTGATCGCTTTGCCGTTATAAAACACATAGACGACGTGCTCCATATTGGCGAAACAACGTTAGAGGCCCGTCTTGATCAAACAAAACAGTGGGTAGCAATTAAAAGCGGAGTTACAAAAGAAGAAAAACAGCAACTTGAGTCTATTAAATTATTTGGTCTCGGGTTTGATAATCAGACAAAACGGTTTTATCCGGAGGCTTCTCTTTCAGCCCATATTTTGGGGTTTGTGGGGAAAAATGCTCAGGGGGAAAACACCGGATACTTTGGCATTGAAGGATATTATAACAAAGAGCTCATGGGGCTGCCAGGATTTCTCAAATCTGAACGCGATCTTACCGACCGTCCTATTTTTATCGGTACCCAGGAAAAAATGCCTGCAGAAAATGGAAGAGATATTCTGCTCACGATAGACAAAGCAGTTCAAAATATTGCGAAACAAAAATTAAAGGATGCGATGATTTCTTCTCAGGCACTTGAAGGATGCGTTATTATTGCCAATCCGCAAACAATGGAGCTTTTAGCCCTTACTTGTCTTCCCGATTACGATCCAAGTACCTACTGGGATTTTGAGCAAACCGTGTTTAAAAATTCGAGTATTCAAAACTTATATGAACCAGGCTCGACCTTCAAACCCTTAATTGTTGCAGCTGCTCTGGAAGAAGGTGCGATTAAACCCGACGAAGTTTTCAATGAAACCGGGCCCGTGAGTGTTGGCGAATACGAAATTAAAACATGGGATAGCAAATATTCGGGTATGATTTCTATCACTCAGATTTTGGAAAAATCTTCCAATGTTGGAATGGTATTTATTGGACAGAAGTTAGGGAATGATAATGTTTACAGCTATGTACAAAAGTACGGATTTGGAAAAGAAACGGGAATTGATCTTCAGGGAGAGGTGGCAGGTTATTTAAAACCGAAGGAAGATTGGTATCCCATCGACTATGCTACGGCAACCTTTGGACAGGGAGTGTCAGTAACTCCGATGCAGATGATCCGTGCATTCTCCGCGGTTATTAATGGGGGGTATCTGTTGAAACCCTATACGGTGTATGCAATGCGAGATAATGATGGTGAGAAAAAAAGGGATAGACAGGTTGTTCGGCGAATCATCACCGAAAAAAACTCGGCTATTATGAGAAAAATGCTGGTTGATACGGTTGAAAATGGAGAGGTGAAATGGGCAGTACCAAAAGGGTATAAAGTCGGTGGTAAGACCGGTACTGCGCAAATTCCAATTGCAGGGCATTACGATGCTACAAAAACAGTAGCGTCTTTTATCGGTTTTGCGCCGGCAGATAATCCAAAATTTATTATGCTTACGGTGCTCCGCGAGCCAAAGAGCTCTCAATGGGGCGCAGAAACGGCAGCACCCCTATTCTTTGAAATAGCGAGAGAACTATTTGTTTACTACAATATTCCCCCGAGTGAATAAACTCATTCATGTATTGTTCGTAACAACGATTGCCGACAACGTCAAACGTTGCTAACGCAAGCGGCAATGACGAAGCTATGTAATTCCGGATAGGTTACTTTTATCCCTGCGTTACCAAAGTTCCGACTTCTTCGCCTCGCATAATTTTTTCAATGTTTTCGAGGTGGGAGATGTTAAAGAGAACGATTGGTATCTTTTCCCGTTGGCAAAGAGCAAACGCCGTGTTATCCATGACGGTAAGACCTTTTTCGAGAGCTTCCTGATAGGTAAGGCGCTTATAGAGGGTTGCTTTTGAATCGAGTTTTGGGTCCGTATTATAAATTCCATCTACATTACTTGCTTTTAAGATTATCTCGCATTTCAGTTCACAGGCTTTGAGGGCTGCTCCAGAATCGGTAGTGAAGAACGGATTTCCGGTCCCACCTCCCAGGATAACGATACGGCCCTTTTCCAGATGGCGGATTGCTTTTCGACGAACAAAGGGTTCACAAACTGACTGAATATAGAGGGGAGACATAACTCGGGTAATACTGCCATAACGCTCAAGAGCTTCTTGAAGGGCTAATGTATTCATTACGGTGGCAAGCATACCTATATAATCTGCAGTTGCGTTGTCTACGTTTGTTCCTGCTGCTTCTCGACCTCGAAAAAAATTCCCCCCGCCGACAACAATTGCGAGCTCAATACCCGTACTGTCTTTTAACGTATGTAAATACTTTGCCATTTTATCTATCGTTTCAAAGTCAAATCCTTTTTTTGAATCGCCACCGAACGATTCACCGGTAAGTTTCAAAAGGACGCGTTTATATTTATAAGGATAGTCCATAAAATGACGTAAAAATAATAAAGTATTCTATCAACATAACGTTAATTCGTATTGTTGTCAAGGGATTATACACTATATAATAATGGTATGGTTCAGTCATTCAAAAATCAGGTACATTTGGTCCAGGCATTTGTTGCGAACGTTCTATTTGGTTTTCCCGGAAGACACGTACAGGTAATCGGGGTAACGGGGACGGACGGAAAAACGACCACAACTTCGCTGTTGTATCACATTTTGCATACTGCAGGTCGTAACGTTTCTATGATCTCCACCGTCTATGCAAAAATTGGTGATTCGGAATACGACACTGGTCTTCATACTACTACTCCAAATTCTTTTTTTGTTCAAAAAATGCTGAAAAAAAGTGTGCGTGCGGGAGATGAATTTTTTGTTTTAGAGACAACATCCCATGCACTCGACCAGAATCGTGTCTGGGGCGTTCCGTTTGTTGCTTCTCTTATAACCAATATTACGCATGAACATTTTGATTACCACAAAACACATCGGCGTTATCTCTTAGCAAAAGCAAAGTTGCTGCTTGCTTCAAAGTTTGCGTTACTCAACCGGGATGACGGTTCGTACTCCCAGCTTGAACAATTATTGGACGGACGTCAGATCAAACGCAAAACCTATGGATTGCATGCTCCTGCCGATTATTCGTTTGATATCGGGGCGAAGCTTGGTCAGACACTCCCTGAATTTAACGCCTACAATTATTTAGCTTGTTATGGACTGTGTCGAGAGCTAGGGCTTACCGATGCAGAAATATATTCCGGTATGCAGTCATTTGTTTTGCCGCAAGGTCGGGTGGAAGAATTAAATTTGAAAGGAAAACAGGTGATTATCGATTTCGCGCACACGCCGAATGCAGTTGCCAATCTTTTAAAATTTGTAAAGCAGAAGTATCCAGAAAAGAACATTATTCATGTTTTTGGTGCAGCAGGAAAGAGAGATTCTGCAAAACGTCCGCTCATGGGTGAAGCGAGTGCCGCGTTTGCAGATAAAGTGATTCTGACGGAAGAAGATTATCGTACTGAGTCGGTGAGTCTCATTTGTGAACAGATTGCAGAGGGGTTACGCCATTTGGGGTTTGAAAAGAACGAGACTCTGAGTGGTTCTCATCAGTTTATAAGTATTTTTGATCGAAACCTCGCAATCCAAAAAGCAGTTTCTATAATGAGTGAAAATGATATAGTAGTGGTTACGGGAAAAGGCCATGAAAAGAGCCTTGCACGGGGAAAAAATGAAATTCAATGGAGCGATAAAGAAGCAATAAAACAGGCTTTTGTAGATTATAGTCTCTAGATTTTTGATAGCTACTCCTGCACACTATCTTCATGAAAAGCAATTTTACTCTGCATGCAATCCCAAAGGAGGATCGGCCACGAGAGCGATTACAACAGTATGGAGTTCAGGCGCTTTCGATACAGGAGTTGCTTGCTCTTATATTAGGGCGAGGAATTGCGGGGGAGTCGGTGCTAGTTACGGCACAGCGAATCATGAATCGATTTCAATCGGTAGATGGATTGGCAGATGCCTCTTTCGAGGACCTTTGCGATATTCATGGGATTGGCATTGCTAAAGCAGCGCAACTTCAGGCGTGTTTTGAAATCGGAAAACGACTGCGGGGACAAGAAAAGTTCAGCAAAAATAGTGTTTCTACTCCGGTAGAAATATACATGGCAGCAAAGAAGAATATTAGTAATTTTTCCAAAGAGCATTTACTTCTCGTTTCTCTCAGTACACGCAATCAAATTATAGCAACAGATATTATTTCAATCGGTACCCTCGATGCAAGTCTGGTCCATCCGCGGGAGATCTTTAGTGCGGCAATTCGCAGGCATGCAGCAAGTATTATTCTGGTGCACAATCATCCTTCTGGTTCGCCCGAACCTTCAGAGGAAGATATTTTGATTACCAAACGCATTGCCAAAGCGGGCGAATTATTCGGTATTTCACTTTTAGACCACGTCATTATTACTTCCGAAAACTTTTGCAGTTTAAAAGAAAAAGGATGCATGTAACACTATTTCACATACAATAACCATGTGTTTTGAGTTGTGGCTCAAGATATTCATGGTTTCATGAGTTTATAGGTGACGCACACGAGTGTGATAAAAATAGTATGGAAGCTCTGTAGAAATTAGTATAACTTGATTTTATACAAAATGTTGTATAAAATCAGCTTATATACTATTTATTATATTCTATAAACTTATGATTCACTCTTTTACCATTAAAAACTTTTACTCCTTCAAGGATGCAGGACATGTCGACTTCAATGTGAACGATAAAGTTCCAGATACACATAATTACGTTCGTACAACTACAAATACTCGACTATCAAAGCTTGCCGTTGTGATTGGCCCAAATGCATCTGGTAAAACCAACATACTAAAGGTAATCCCCTTTTTAAAATGGTTTATTGTCGATTCATTTAATGCGCACCCTGATGCTATTAATCCGATCAAATCATTCCTCTTTAAGCAGAAATCGGAAATTGAAATTAGTGTTGAGTTTGAAATGAAGGGAAGTATATATCTTTATAGTTTTGTACTGAATGAATTACAGATAGTATTTGAGGAACTTAAGGTAAAGAGTCAAAGCGAAGAAAGGTTTACTACAAAATCCTTATTTACACGGGCATGGGATGCAAAAAATAATTCATACACGCTGAAAGCATCGGGATTTGGGCTACCAGAAAATTTTGAGAATATTATCCGTAAAAATGCCAGCATAGTTGCGAGTGCAACTCGTCTCAATCACAAACTCAGCCAAGAAATTGGGCATTACTGGCAAAATATTCAGTCTAATGTCATTGAAGAAGGGTGGGTTGGTGATCCGCGCTATCTTAACAATGGACAGAGAATGTTTGATACTTTTAGTTTCTTTCACGATAATCCGGAAATTAAAAAGCAGGCAGAAAAACTTCTTGCAAAATTTGATTTAGGGCTTGATGGTTTTGAAATTAAAAAAGAACAAGCGGGAAATAATGTTAATCTGAACATTCAAACGATCCATACTATTAATAAAGAAAAAATAAAATTCAGCAATTTATCCTATGAGTCATCGGGTACGATTCATCTGTTTATGCTCTTAAAATTGATTCTCCCAGCTCTGAAAACAGGTAGTCCGGTTATCATTGATGAGCTTGATGCCAGTTTACACCCCGAGATGCTTATGGCTCTTGTAACAATGTTTATATTCCCAGAATCAAACCCTCATAATGCCCAATTGATATTCAGTACACACAATCATAAAATTCTTGAAACGCTAGATAAATATCAGATTATTCTCGTTGAGAAAAACCAGCAGGGTAGTAGCGAAGTATGGAGACTTGACGAAGTAGATGGTGTAAGGGCAGATGATAATTATTACGCGAAATATATTGCTGGAGCTTATGGTGCAAAACCAACTATTGATTAGCAAAAAACGATGAAAAGAAGAGTAAAAAAAACCATATTGATAGTTGGAGAGGGGAAAGACGAAGAGGTTTTTTTAAAATATCTCCGACAAGCAGTACAATGCTCAGATGAAGTAGATATTACAATTAAGCAGGGGAAGGGGGGATCGCCTCGAGATATTGTTCACGTTGCTGTAAAAGATTTTGCAGCGTATGATCATAAATTGGTAATGCTTGACAGTGGCCCGACACGGCAAGCAATGTTAGAGGCAAAAGAGTACGCAGGATCTTCCGTACAATTCTTAATCAACACCCCGTGTCTTGAAGCTCTGCTTCTCTCTATTCTCGAAAAGGATAAAGATTATTCAAATAAAAAGGAATCAGAATGCAAAAAAATCTTCGAAACAAATTATATTCCAAAAAATCGCAGGGACGAATTTAACCATTATGCAAAGCATTTCCCATTGAAATTATTACAAAATCGCAGAAAAGTAATATCGATATTAGACACAATAATGAGAATTGTGGAAACAGGAGAATTTGGATAAATTTATTTTTCCAACAAAATATCCGAATGCAAATTGGAACAAAATATAGCTAAGGGAGACACTTTGGATTGAAAATAACATAAAAATTCTGTACGCTACAGGTAATAATTGACAACATACAACCATGGCACTAAAAAACTATTTAGAAATGACTAAAGAACAAGAGCGTACAGAACTACACAGAGCAATCTGGGAAATTGCTAACGATTTAAGAGGCAGTGTTGATGGTTGGGACTTCAAACAATATGTTCTTGGAATGCTTTTCTATCGTTTTATTAGTGAAAACTTAACAAACTATATCAATGCTGATGAGCGACGTGCAGCTAAAAATGACTTTGATTATGCAGCACTTTCCGATAAAGAAGCTGAATATGGTCGAGCTGATACAGTGAAAGAAAAAGGATTTTATATTCTACCAAGCGAGCTTTTTATAAATGTTTGCAAAAAAGCGCGAAACGATACTAATCTCAACGAAACGCTTGCTAATTCATTTCAAAATATTGAGAAATCTGCAAAAGGAACTAGTAGCGAACAAGATCTAAAAGGATTGTTTGACGACCTTGATGTCAATTCAAGCAAGCTGGGAAATACTGTCGAAAAAAGAAATCAAAAATTGGCTAAACTCCTGGAGGCGATCGGTAATCTAGGACTTGGTAATTACTCTGATAATACGATCGATGCATTCGGTGATGCGTATGAATTTTTGATGACTATGTATGCTTCAAACGCGGGTAAATCTGGAGGTGAATTCTATACCCCACAGGAAGTAAGTGAGCTTCTTGCTGAAATCACAACAGTTGGGAAAACAGAAGTAAATAAAGTATATGATCCAGCCTGTGGCTCTGGTTCCCTCCTCCTAAAATTTGCCAAAGTACTTGGAAAAGAGAATGTACGACAAGGTTTTTTTGGACAAGAAATCAACCTTACTACCTACAACCTTTGCCGTATCAATATGTTTTTGCACGACATAAATTACAACAATTTTGATATTGCACTTGGTGATACGCTCATTGATCCGAAACATTGGGATGACGAACCATTCGATGCAATAGTCTCGAACCCTCCTTATTCAATTAAGTGGGATGGTAATAGCAATCCAATACTTATGAACGATCCCCGGTTTTCCCCGGCTGGTGTTCTGGCACCAAAGAGCAAAGCAGATCTCGCTTTTACCATGCATATGCTCTCATGGCTTTCAACAAGTGGGACAGCTGCCATAGTCGAGTTCCCGGGTGTGCTTTATCGAGGCGGGGCCGAACAGAAAATTAGAAAATACCTCATTGATAACAACTATGTTGATACCGTTATCCAGTTGCCACCCGATCTCTTTTTTGGAACGACCATCGCGACCTGTATTATCGTACTTAAAAAGAGTAAAAAAGATAATAAAACTCTTTTTATTGACGCCTCAGCAGAATTTATAAGGGGAGGGAATAAAAACAAATTGAGCGAAACAAACCGCAATAAAATTTTAGAAGCATTTACCAATCGTACAGATGTACAGTACTTTGCCAAGTTGGTAGATAATAAGGCCATTGCAGAAAACGACTACAATATCGCCGTATCAAGTTATGTTATAGGAGAAGACACGCGTGAAGTGGTAAATATAACTGAGCTTAATGCAAAACTTGAAAAAATAGTTGCAAGGCAGAGTGAACTTAGAAAAGCAATTGATGGAATAGTTGAGGATATTGAGGGAGAAAAATTGTATGGTTAAAATAACTGATCCAAAAGACATTGATCAACAATTGGTCGAATGGCGAAAAAAATTTAACAAAGAAATTCCAGAACGGATTGGTCTTGCTTTCTACACAAACGATGAAGGAGAGATTGAAATTGAAGTTTATATGACTGATGAAAATATGTGGCTTAGTCAGCAAATCATGGCAAATCTTTTTGGTGTAGAAGAGAATACTATTACCTATCACATTCAAGAAATTTATAAGAGTGAAGAATTAGAAGAGACAGCAACTACTCGAAAAATTCGAGTAGTTCGTCAAGAAGGAAAACGACAGGTTCATAGAGAAATTCAGTTTTATAATTTAGATCTCGTGATTTCTGTAGGGTACCGTGTAAATTCAATTAAAGCAACTCAGTTTAGAAAATTTGCTACACGTGTGCTTCATGAATATATTCAAAAAGGCTATGTTCTCAATGATGATAGATTTAAGCAAGGTCGACGATTTGACGAGGGATATTTCAAAGAAATGCTCGAACGAATTCGAGATATACGCCTCAGTGAACGCCGTCTATATCTGCAGATTACTGATATCTTTGCTCTTGCCTCTGATTATGATAAAAACAGTATTATTACCAAAGAGTTTTTTGCATTTATTCAAAACAAATTACATTACGCGATAGCAGGAGGTACCGCTGCTGAAATAATTCATAACCGTGTCAATGCTACCAAAGAAAATATGGGATTAAGCTCATGGTCGCATGCTCCCAATGGAAAAATATATAAAACCGATGTGATTATTGCAAAAAATTATCTCACACAAGAGGAGTTACATGAATTACGGCTTGCAGTAAGTGCTTTTCTTGATTTAGCACAGATGAGAGCAGAGCGACAACTCCCAACCACCATGCAAGATTGGATTGGTTTTATGAGTGGATATCTTGATCTCAATGGCTATTCTGTTTTGGAAGGATTGGGGAATGTGAGCAAAGAACAGGCTGATGAAAAAGCTTTAGAAGAATATTCTAAATTTCGTGTATTACAGGATCAGAAATACGAAAGTGATTATGAGAAAATGATTAAAAGAGTAACTATTAAAAACACAAGGAAAAAGCAATAGTTATGACCAAACACCTAAATATAATTGAAAAGCTAATTCAAGAGCTCTGCCCAAAAGGAGTAGAGTTTAAAGAGTTAGGAGAGATTGGTACTTTAATAAGAGGGAATGGACTGCAGAAGAAAGATTTTACCGAAAGTGGTGTTGGTTGCATACATTACGGACAAATTTATACCTATTACGGACTATTTACGGATAAAACAAAATCCTATGTCTCGCCAGAGTTGGCAATAAAATTAAAAAAAGCTGAAAAAGGAAACCTAGTTATCGCTACCACAAGCGAAAATGACGAAGATGTATGTAAAGCAGTGGCATGGCTTGGGGAAGAATCAATTGCAATAAGTGGCGACGCACACATTCTAAGGCATGATCAAAATCCAAGATATCTTGCATACTTTTTTCAATCCTCTCTTTTTTTTGATCAAAAGAAAAAATATATAACTGGTACAAAGGTGAGACGAATATCAGGAGACAATATCGCGAAAATTAGAATTCCCCTTCCTCCCCTCCCAATTCAAGAAGAAATTGTTAAAATTCTTAATAGTTTTACAGAGCTAGAGGCTGAGCTAGAGGCTGAGCTAGAGGCAAGGAAGAAACAATATAAATATTATTATAAGAAGCTATTACTAGAATGCGCCAATTCAAAAGATATCACATTGAATGAGATTGGAAAAGTCTTGATGTGTAAACGAATTTTTAAAAATGAGACATTGGCAAGTGGAGATGTTCCCTTTTATAAAATAGGCACTTTTGGTAAAAAGCCCGATGCATTTATTTCACAAAATATTTACGATGAGTATCGCACCAAGTACTCTTTTCCCAAAAAAGGCGACATTTTGCTATCCGCATCTGGAACAATTGGTAGAAGAGTAATTTACGATGGCCATCCAGGATATTTTCAGGACTCTAATATTATCTGGATTGACAACGACGAAAGTAAAGTGCTAAACAAATTCTTGTACTACTTGTATGCAACCGTAGAATGGAAAACAGAAGGGGGAACGATACAACGACTTTATAACGACAGCTTAAAAAAAATTAAAATACCTGTGCCACCCCTTGGGGAACAAGAACACATAGTTTCAATTCTTGATAAATTTGATTCCTTGGTAAACGATATTTCGATCGGTCTTCCAGCAGAACTTAAGGCAAGACGACAGCAATATGAATACTACCGTAATAAGTTATTAAGTTTTCAAGAATATGGCAAGCAATAAATTGAGTTATGGCCTCGTTGCGCAGAACCCTGAGAGTACTGTTGTAGCAGAATATATCAGTATGGCAGATCGTGTGCGGGAGCCTTCATATCAAAGCGAAGCAGAACTGGAACAGGCTTTTATCTCACAGCTTACATCGCAGGCCTATGAATATATAACCATTCATTCGGAAGCTGATTTAATAACGAACTTACGGACGCAGTTAGAAATTCTAAATGAGTTTACGTTTTCTGATCAGGAATGGGAACGGTTTTTTATAAGCGAGCTGGCAAATCCCAATCAAAGTATTGTCGAAAAAACAGCAACGATCCAAGAAGATTCAATCAAAAATCTCGTTCGAGACGACGGAACGGTAAAAAATATTTATCTTCTCAAGAAAGACGTTATTCACGATAATCGGTTACAAGTAATCAATCAATACGCGACCGATGAAGGTCAACGAGCTAATCGCTACGATGTAACGATTCTGGTAAACGGCTTACCGCTTGTTCATATCGAGCTAAAGCGTCGAGGGGTAGCTATTCAAGAGGCGTTCAACCAAATAAACCGATATAACCGTGAAAGTTTTTGGTCTTCCTCCGGGCTTTTTGAGTATGTTCAGATATTCGTAATCTCAAATGGGACGCACACCAAATACTACAGCAATACGACCCGCTCTCAGCATATCAAAGAATGTAACGAAAGTCCTATTAAAAGTGTCAAACGAACCAGTAATAGTTTTGAGTTTACCAGTTGGTGGGCAGATGCGACTAATCGTCCGATTACTGACCTCATGGATTTTGCAAAGACTTTTTTTGCCAAACACGCACTATTAAATATTTTAACTAAGTATTGCGTATTCACTACTGATCGATTGCTTTTGGTGATGCGACCCTATCAAATAGTGGCAACCGAGCGGATTCTCAATAGAATTGAGGTAAGCACGAACTATAAAAAGCTCGGGACAACGGACGCGGGTGGATATATCTGGCATACGACCGGATCAGGAAAAACATTAACCAGTTTTAAGACGGCGCAACTCGTACGTAAGCTCCCGTTTATTGACAAGGTTATTTTTGTCGTTGACCGGAAAGACCTGGACTATCAAACAATGCGGGAGTATGACAAGTTTGAAAAAGGCGCAGCCAATAGCAACACGAGTACGGCAATTTTAACCCGACAGCTTGAAGATCCGAACGCTCGAATAATTATTACCACCATTCAAAAACTTGACCGATTTGTCGCGAGAAACGTTGGGCACACGATTTTTGATGGTCATGTTGTGCTTATCTTTGATGAGTGCCACCGTTCCCAGTTTGGCGATATGCATATTGCTATTACCAAAACATTCAAAAACTATCACGTCTTTGGATTTACCGGTACCCCCATTTTTGCCGTCAATGCTTCTTCCGGCGGACACCCAAACCTCAAGACTACCGAGCAGGCGTTTGGCGACAAGTTACATACCTACACTATAGTCGATGCAATTGCCGATAAGAATGTTTTGCCATTTAAAGTAGATTATGTTTCTACCGTTCGGGAAGCGGAAAATATAGAGGACAAAAAAGTAAGCGATATTGACAGAGAAGCAGTACTTGCGGCACCAGAGCGATTATCGAATATCGTTTGCTACATTCTTGAGCATTTTGATCAAAAAACCAAGCGTAATAGCTTTTACAAGCTCAAGGATCGACGGCTTGCTGGCTTTAACTCACTATTTGCCGTTTCTTCCATTGATGTTGCCAAACAGTACTATGCAGAGTTTAAAAAACAATTAACTGATGTGCCCAGCGATAAGCGATTGAAAGTTGCAACCATCTATAGTTTTGGCGTGAACGAAGATGAAGAGGATGGAGTGTTGGACGAAAACTCAGAAGATACGAGTGGTCTTGATGCAAGCTCGCGCGAATTTTTAGAGGGAGCCATTACCGATTACAATCGTATGTTTGGAACATCGTATGACACGACGTCGGACAAGTTTCAAAATTATTATAAAGACGTGAGTGAACGGGCAAAAAATCGGGAAATTGATCTCCTGATTGTAGTCAACATGTTTCTTACCGGGTTTGATGCCACCACCCTTAATACCTTGTGGGTAGACAAAAACCTTCGGCTTCATGGATTATTGCAAGCATACTCACGGACAAATCGAATCTTAAATAGTGTTAAGACGTTTGGAAATATTGTGTGCTTCCGCAACCTCGAAAAAGCAACAAACGAATCCATTGCCCTCTTTGGAGACAAGGAAGCCAGTGGTATTGTTCTGATGAAGACCTATGGCGAGTATTATTACGGCTATAAAGACGGGGATAAACAGGTGCGAGGGTATGAGAGCTTTATACAAGAGCTTCAGGAACGGTTTCCAGTTGGCCAACAGATAATTGGTGAGCAAAATCAAAAGGATTTTATCAGACTCTATAGCGCGATTCTTAGGCTACGAAATATTCTCACAACCTTTGACGAGTTTGCGGGGAATGAGATATTATCTGAACGAGATGTTCAGGACTACCATAGTGCCTACATCGATATTTATAACGAGTTCCGCAAAGGAACGGAGAATAATAAGGAAAGTATCATTGATGACGTTGTATTTGAAATGGAGCTTATTAAACAGGTAGATATTAATATCGACTATATCTTAGGCCTCATTAAAAAATACCACGAAGACCATTCTAAAAACCGAGAAATCCTCATTGATATTAATAAGGCGATAGACTCAAGTGTTGAGCTACGGAATAAGAAAGATCTGATCAATCAATTTATTGCGTCTCTCGATGTTCATTCAGTAGTTGATGAAGATTGGAAGAAGTTTGTTGAGGGCAAAAAAGTCGAGGAGCTTGAACAGATTATCAAAAGTGAAAACCTCGATCATGATGCGACGTACGCATTTATTAATAATGCATTTCGCAATGGAAATGTGGCAACTACGGGTACTGCAATCACGAACATATTGCCACCCGTATCCCGTTTCTTGCCTACTGGAGAACGAACGAAAAAGAGGGAAAACGTACTCGATAAACTGACAAGATTCTTTGAGAGATTTATTAATATTTCCCGTTGATGACTAAAATGGGAACTTAACTTGAGTTAGTTCTCATCTACAAGTAAATCGTGGACAAGATGTATACAAACTGGCCTAGTTTGTATACATTTAAAAAAAGATGTAAACAAACCATGGAGGAATAATTGAAAATAGAGAGGGGTGAAGTGACTGTATTGAATATTGCATTGGGATTTGCTAGAATGCGCACATGTCTTTAGAAGGGAAAGAATTTGGTCCGCAGGTTTTCAATGATGAAATAGTAAATATAATAGGTCGTAAATCTCGTAGTGTTGAAGAATTATTTGACAGAATCCATCTTCATTATTATGCGGTGCCCGGTGCTATTGATTTTTCAAGGACAACAGAGGTTATTGCCGGGGAAGAGATTCTCAGAATGTCTCAAGTGTATATGCAGGAATTGCAAATTTCTGCTCAGAAAGAAGACTCTGATTACCTTTTCACACAGGGTACGCTTCCAGATATAATTGCCCAAGTGACTATAGACAGTTTCGATTGGAGAAATGATAGTCGAGTAACAAATTTTGTTTTTAAGATGTATACGGCTTCTCGTGCCAGTATTGAGACGCTAAAGTTGGAATTGAAGTCAGAGAACTCTTTGGAACATACTTCTTGGTTGCATCGTAGTTATTTAGCAGCTCGCTATAAAACAACCCAGAGGGATTTTCATAAACTTAAATACCTTATGCAGGTTGTAGGATTGTTCTGGGAAGAAGAACAGCAGGAAAAAGAAAGATAAAGGAGTATACTTTTTCTATGTCAGACGCATATTCTTGGTATCGAAAGTTAAAAAAGCCTTTTTTCGCACCCCCGAGATGGATTTTTGCACCCGTGTGGACGGTTCTTTACGCGATCATTGCTCTTAGTTTTGGATATACGTTCCTTTTGTTCTTTCAGGGAAAAGTAGAATTTATCGTTATTCTTCCCTTTATCCTCAATCTTCTTTCAAACGCGATCTTTGCGCCGATCCAGTTTAAACTCAGAAATAATTACCTTGCCGCACTTGATATCCTCGTTGTACTATTTACACTCATTTGGGCAATGAAGGCGGTCTACCTCTACGCACCTTGGGTTACGTATGCACAGATACCATATGTAGCGTGGGTTTCATTCGCAACCTTTCTTCAGCTAACAGTAACCTGGATAAACCGAAAAAGGAAATAAATTTAAAGTTGTCCACTTATGTCAGATTTACAAGAATTACTTACCCGTATCAAAACGTTTCGAGACAGACGCGACTGGAAACAGTTTCATCGTCCAAAAGACCTGGCAGAGGCGTTGTCTATTGAAGCAGGCGAGGTATTGGAATTGTTCCTTTGGAAAAATCATGATGAAATTTCAGAAGCCTTGAAACACACGACATACCGCGAGGAGCTTTCTGATGAACTGGCAGACGTTTTGCACTATCTACTGCTGTTAGCAGATGCCGCTGGTATAGATCTCGTTCAAGCAAGTAAACATAAACTTCAGATCGCAGAACAGAACTACCCGGTAGAAAAGTCAAAAGGTACGGCTACGAAGTACACAAAACTGAGCTCCGGGGAGTATCCTCATCAACAGGGACAGGAATAAGATCTGGTAACTCTTCAATTGTGGAGGCGGGATGCAATGATTCAGGCAATTTATTTTCAATTGGCTGTTTGGGCGGTTTCAGTTGACCATTCATCATCACATCTAAGCTAGTTGCAATCGGGAAAGGGTACTTTTCATTTGGTTCAAAAAAGTTAGAAAAACTATCTGCAACCATAAACTCTCTTGCTGAAGGATATACTTGTTGTATTTTCCATTGTTTTTTAAAATTTTCTTTGTTCAGACCGTGCAATCTGTCAGAAATATCAACGGGAGTTTGTTCAGGAGTTTGGTTTTTAGATCGTAGACGTGGCATTATAATAAATAACTGGGGAATGCCTGTTTCATCCTTCTCCCCGGTGACAAACCAGGCACAAGTCGTTTTATCCTCCGCTGTTTTTCCCGTAAGTCGGAGAATAGTGCCTGGTCCAAATTGATCGAGGACAACGGTAACTGATGGTAAGGGTAAATAACTTGCCCGAACATCCTGTGGCTTAGCAGAAAACGAAACTACTGTATTGACAGCTTTGGCAGTTCGAGCGGATTCTATCTGGTTTTGTTTATACCATTCATACATCATTTGCATACCTAATTCAAACATGCCTGTATTTTAGCTTATAGTATGCGTTTTTTCAATATAAATATCAAATCTCGTAATTTAGTTATTCAGAAATTTCCAAAGAAATGGCTCAACGACGTCATCCTCGCGTACGCGGGAATGACGCGGCATTGCATTCAAGACTGACAGAGACGATTTTGTTTTATCCTCAATAATTACCAAACCTCATTTGAACATAAAAATCCTGGTACAATCATGGATATGAATTCGTATACCGATGTAGAAACCGCGCTTCAAGCACTTAAAAATGCGGAAAAAGCTCAGGTTTTACAACGATTTTTTAAAACAGGCAAAGGGCAGTATGGAGAAGGCGATATTTTTCTTGGAATTGTCGTACCAGAACAACGAAAGGTATCGAAACTATTTTCAACAATTACACTTGAAGATATTCACCATCTTCTTATCAGCCCTATTCACGAATATCGTCTCACCGCGCTTTTTATTCTTATATTGCAATATCAAAAAGCAGACGAACACATAAAAAAAAATATTTTTGATTTCTATTTAAAACACACTGCCTATGTAAATAACTGGGACTTAGTAGATTTATCTGCGCCAAACATTGTTGGTGATTATTTGCTTATGAAGGACCATTCTCTCCTTTACATACTAGCTCAATCAGAAAATATATGGGAAAAACGGATTGCAATACTGGCTACCTATACATTTATCCGCAGTGGTCAGTATGAAGATACCCTTCGGATTTCGGAACTTCTTTTGCAAGATAAACACGATCTCATACATAAGGCAGTTGGGTGGATGTTACGCGAACTGGGCAAAAGGGATCAAAAAATAGAAGAGGAGTTTCTGAAAAAACAGTATCGTACCATGCCACGAACAATGCTTCGCTATGCCATTGAAAAGTTTGATCGGGAGACACAGCTCTTCTATCTTGCAAAACCATAAATTCGTACTATACTTCACAGGTAGAGTCATGGCTACCCTGCACGAAACTCACACCATATCGAGACAGAAATTTTTAAAACTACTAACCTTGGGAGCGGCTTCTGTGCAACTAGAGGGCGCAAGTCCTACACGAGAAAAATATACTCCCCAGTACCCCATTTACCGGTATTCTGATTTTTTAGAACGAGAAAAAAATCCACAAGATATTCGTTTTCTTGAAGCATTGTCTCGAATTGGCAATCTTCCCGTTCTATCAGACGCCTCGTCTGCTCAGGAGTACTTTATACGAAATCCTGGATTTGTGGGGACTGATGGCCTATCGAACCGTATAGACTGCATCTCTACAGCCGTAGTGCCCGATGCCATACGATCAACGGAAGAGGCAAACCTGCTTATCGATGCTCGAATGATCTCGGTTGGACATCATGATCTTTCTTCCAATGGACAACGGTGTGAAGTGTACGCTCTTACCAGTTCAAATGGGGGAGAGATATACACTCATACATTACTTGAGGCAGGAACGAGTGCATCCCAGGCAAATTTGAAGGTGCTCAAAAATGGAGCTGTACTTGTTTTTTGGGAGGCAGATAAAAAGCCATATGGAAATGAGCCTGCACGATGGGTACAAGGGTCACTTTATCCAACAATAAACGAAGTACTTACGAATTCTCCGACGGAGATAACTCCTCCCCAACGTTTTCTTCCGTATTCTCAGTTTGAAGGAACACCGGAAATTGAAAAAACGATTTTTTTTACCAATCCTCCGATACTTTCAAAATCTCTTATTCAACTCTCATTTCATGCGTGCGTCCAGGGAGTAGACCAGATGGGAGAGGCAATCCTTTTAAACGGAAAAAAAGTGGCTGCCTGGCTGCGCGATGACATCAACAGCACGTTGCGGTATATTGGCATAGAGGGAAATATTGGCTCCCGATGTAATGTCGGAAACTGGATGATAGGAGAAGCTCAGTGGAATAAAGGAGATTTTTCTACATTTCGCCCGTATCTTTTTGAAAAAAATATGCAGGCTATGGTGTTAGACATTCCCCTGATTACGCCGTTTGGCCACGATCAGATTGGAAATCCACGCATTGTGGTTGATGGCGATTATCTTTTGATTTCCGGGTTTTGTTTTGCACCACAAAATGGATATTCCTTTGTAGCACGAATACGGTTTTAGATTTTATGGTGAACGGTTTGTTTCGGGTAGGCGGGGGTAGATTGCCAAATAAGGGAATAGATACCAATTACGAGTGCCAATAAGATAATACAAATAATTATGGGTATGAGCCGAACTCCTGAAATTATTTTTTTCTTCATACCATATGATGCATGAGGACTACATATTATTCAAGATGATATAATTAAGAACTATGAATCTGGATCAAGCAGGTAGTATTTTTTTTAACGGGATTAAGGGCGTCGGCATGTCAGGACTTGCTGTATTTTGTAAACAAATGGGAAAGCAGGTCGGTGGGGCTGATAGCCAAGAACACTTCATCACTGACAGTTTTCTCGAAAAGCAAGGAATTGCTCAGATACAATCCTTTGAAGAGCCTCTTCCTGCACACGTAGATATGCTTGTCTATTCATCAGCCCACCAGGGGAGTAAGAATCGTTTAGTTCTGGAAGCTTCTAACCGTGGCATTCGGGTAATGCATCAGGCAGAATTTATCGGCAGCATTATGCCGTCATTTACTACCTCTGTTGCTGTATGTGGCAGTCATGGAAAATCAACAACCTCTGCATTGCTTGCATTCGCGTTGCGTCAACTTCACGCGGAGCCCTCGTATTTTGTAGGTGTCCCTCGGTTTAATGGAATGGACGGATCTCATTTTGGAAAAAAAGATTACTTTGTTGTTGAAGCAGATGAATACGGGGTAGATGTCCCCCAGGATACAACCCCAAAGCTTCTTTCATTGCACCCAACACACGTTTTAGTAACGAACATAGATTACGATCATCCTGATGTGTACAAAAATATTGAACAGGTAAAAGAAGTGTTTAAAAAATTTATGCAAAATAAGAATATTATCGCTTCAGCAGACGATAAAGAGCTTTCCGACATTCTTCAAACATTCCCTCGATCTTCGTATCAAACCTATGGTTTTTCTGACGAGGCAGACCTTCACATAACTTCATTTCACAGTTCTGAGACAGAAATATCGTTCGAGTTGCTTTACCAAAAAAAGCCAATCGGTTCGTTCCAAATAGAATTATTTGGTGAAAAAAATGCAACAAATACAGCAGGTGTAATTTTAACTCTTCTTGAACTGGGGTATGACGCCGATGCCATCCGGTCTGCAATTCGTAATTTTCGTGGAGCAGAGCGACGATTCCAATGTATTGGTCAGGTTCAAACAATGCGTGTATTCGACGACTATGCCCACCACCCGACAGAAATTGAAGCAGTTATCGAAGCAGCCCGCGAACGATTTCCCACGTCCCAACTTATCATCTGTTTTGAACCACATACCTATTCACGAACTTTTTCTCTTAAAAACGAGTTTGTAACTGCGTTATCAAGGGCAGATTTTGCTTTTATCGCTCCCATTTTTCCCTCGGCACGAGAAAATCCAGAAATGTATCCGATTAGCGCCACAGACTTAGAACTACTAGCGAAAGAACGCGGCATTCAAAATGTTACCGCACTTGCACATCGCGAGGAATTTATTCCGCGCGTTCTCACGCTACTCAAACCCAACACTGTTATTTTTACTATGGGCGCCGGAAGTATTTACCAGATATCAGAGGATATTGTTGCAATGTTGAGCACAACACAGGAGCCAGTATTAAAAACATAAGTACCAACAAAATATGAACATTCAGCGCAATAAAACAATTACTCCGTATTTTACCTTGAAAACAGAGTCTGTTGCAGAACAGTTTGTTGAGGTATTTTCGCAAGAGGAATTGGTTGAAGCCGTTTCCTACGCACATCATGAAGCGATTCCTTTTCTGATCCTGGGAGGAGGGTCAAACATTGCGGTTTGTCAGAGTCCGCTCAAAGGGCTTGTGATCCGAAATGTATTTCACCTGAAAGAACAAATAGCGGAAACAGATGCAACCGTCGATCTGCGTGTTTCGAGCGGGTATCCTATGGCGCGACTGGTGCTGGAAACCTGCAACGACGGATTGGCAGGACTTGAATACCAGAAAGGTCTACCCGGGAGCGTAGGAGGTGCAGTTTATATGAACTCCAAATGGATGCACCCGGAGACGTATGTGGGCGATTCTTTGATTGAAGCTACGGTGCTTACCAAAGATGGATCGATCAAAAAAGTTGATCGCTTATATTTTCAGTTCCGATATGATTACAGTATTTTACAACAGACAAAAGAGGTGCTCCTAGATGCAACGTTTCGCTTCAGAAAGGCAGATCCAGCAACGCTCAGAGAACGAGCGGAGACAGCCTTTGCTTATCGAAAGAAAACGCAACCATTCGGCGTTTCAACCTGTGGCTGTTTTTTTCAGAATATTAGTAAAGCAGAACAGGAAAAACTCAATCTACCAACCACTTCAGCAGGATATCTGATAGATCAGGCTCATTTGAAAGGAACTCAGGTTGGAGCATTTCAGGTTTCTGATGTTCACGCCAACTTTATTATCAACACGGGAGGTGGCACTCCAGAAGAATTACAATCTCTTCTTGCACGTATCAAAACACAGGTAAAGGACCAGTTTGGTGTGGAGCTACACGAAGAAGTGCAGTTGATTACACGCCAATAAACAGGCGGTACTGTATAATAGAAACATTATTTATGGAAGACGCATATATTATTCGTGGTGGCAAACCGCTACGGGGAGAAGTCACACTCTCTGGCGCGAAAAACGTCTCCCTGAAAGCAATGATAGCTGCACTCCTGTTTCAAGGAGAAGTAATCCTGGAAAATGTTCCGCGGATTAATGATGTTTTAGAGCTTATTCACCTTCTAACTTCGCTTGGAGTAACAGTTGCATTTACCGAAAAAAATACCCTTCATATCAATGCATCTACCATGAACAATAGCACTATAGATTTGCTTCATGCATCGAAAACACGTGTATCGTTTATGCTTGCTGCTCCGTTACTTCATCATTTCTCAAAATGCCATATTCCCAACCCGGGCGGCTGTCGCTTAGGTGCGCGTCCGATAGATCGTATTATCGAAGGGATGGAATCTCTTGGTGTTTCTTCTGAGTATTCTCACGAGAGTGGATACTATCAATTGCAGATGAAACCGGATGGAATTTCTGGAGTTTATACATTTCCCAAACCATCGCATACCGGCACAGAACTTCTTGTGATGCTGGGCGCGTTAGCAACGGGGATGGTAACGATTGAAAACGCTGCTTTAGAACCAGAAATTGATGAATTGATAGCTTTTTTAAACGAGGGCGGCGCAAAGATTCAGAGAAACGGGACGAGTATAGAAATAGAGGGAGTAGAAAAGCTTGTTGCTCCAAAACCATTTCGGATTTGTTCTGATAGAAACGAAGCGGTAACCTTTGCAACACTGGCGCTTGCGACAAAAGGAGATATTCTTCTTCGCGATGTTAATTATGCGCATTTAGAAACATTTATTTCGTATTTAGATGCGATTGGAGCAGGAGTAGAACGGGTATCTGAAAACGAAATGCGCGTATACTTTGACAAAGAGCTGACTTTTAGTACAATTGAAACAGTGCCTCACCCTGGATTCATGACCGATTGGCAGCCCAACTGGGCGATTCTCATGACTCAGGCACGTGGTTCTTCGTATATTCATGAGCGCATGTTTGAGAATAGATTTGCCTATGTATCTGAGCTTAAAAAATTGGGAGCAAAAATAGATTTTATAGAACTTCCGGTAGACGATCCATCCGATTTTTATCACTTTCACTATGAACCGGATAAAATCTACCAACAGGCTATAAAAATTAAAGGCAAACAAAAACTGCACAATGGTGTACTAGAAATTTCCGATTTGCGAGCTGGTGCTTCACTGGTAACTGCTGCACTGATTGCTACGGGCGAGTCCGTGGTACAAGGAGTTTCGGTAGTTGAGCGTGGATACGAAGACTTAGTTCCAAAAATTCGTTCTCTGGGAGGAGATATTAAAAAAATATGAAAAAAATAACTGTTATCGGTGGGGGGACGGGGACTTTTATTTCCCTTTCTGGATTAAAAAAATATGATGATATTGATTTGGGTGTTATTGTTTCCATGATGGATTCCGGGGGTTCTACAGGAAGACTCAGAGACCAACTAGAAGTACTCCCGCCCGGAGATTTGAGGCAGTGCCTCGTAGCCCTTTCTGATGCTCCAGAGCTCTGGAGAAAACTGTTCCTTTATCGATTTGAAAATGGTGATTTAAAAGGGCACAACTTTGGAAATATTTTTTTATCTGCGTTAGAAAAAGTAACAAGCAATTATGAAGATGTTTTAAAAGCAGCAAGTCATGTTCTCAAAACAAAAGGAAAGGTACTTCCCGTTACATTTCAAAAAGCTCATCTGTGTGCTGAGTTTGAAAATGGAGAGACGCTCATAGGCGAAGGGAATATTGACGAAAATACCCATGATAAAGGCAAAATTTTAAAAACATATCTCGAGCCGGAAGTGGAAGCTACCGAGCATGCAAAAAAAAGAATTGCGAAGTCTGATGTTGTGGTGATTGGTCCGGGAGATCTTTACACCAGTATCGTACCCATTTGTCTAACGAAAGGTATGAAAGAAGCATTCATGAAATCGCAGGCTCAGATTGTTTTTATTGTAAATCTAATGACCAAGCTCTTTCAAACCAACGGATTTACGGCATACGATCATGTTACGACTCTTGCAAGCTATATTGGGAAAATGCCCGACGCGGTTATTATGCATCATGGCGAAATTCCTCAAGATATATTAGAATGGTATAAAGAGAATAATGAGGAACTCGTAATTGATGATTTAAAAAAACGAGGTTACACCGGGAAGATTCTAACCGGAGACATTATAGATCGGAGTCCCTTTGTGCAGTCAAAATCAGATGATTTGCACCGGAGCATTTTGCGCCATGATTCGGAAAAGTTAGCAACATTGGTAAACCAGGTTGTATCACCATGAAACGTCATGCCATATCGATAAAACACGCCTATGATGGAATTATCTGGGCACTTCGAACACAACCAAACTACCGTATTCATTTCTTACTTTCGTTATTGGCTATTGTCGGTGGATTTTTATTTCAAATCAGCTACACTGAGTTTATGATTGTTATTTCTCTTATTGGGGTTGGGCTTACTATCGAAACATTAAATACTTCCATTGAAAAAGCATCCGATGCCATAGATACCAAATGGCGAGAGGATCTAAAAATTACCAAGGATTTAGCCGCAGGCGCAATGCTTTTCTTTGCTGTTGCGGCAACTATTGTTGCTATCATGATTTACGTTCCGAAGATTCTTTTGTTTATTCATTTCGTATAACATCTTTATGTCGCTGTATTTGTTTGCCGGATTTGTGTCTTGTTTAGTCCATTTTCTCCTTATCATCCCTTTTATTAACTTTTTATATAAACTAAAATTTCAGCGGGCAACCCAAAAGACAAAAGATGCATTCAACAAACCAACCCCGATTTTTGACAAGTTCCACCAGCACAAACAAGGCACGCCTGTAGGTGGAGGTATTTTGATTATTGTTCTTACCACTTTACTGTTTTGTTACTTTTTGTTATTTTTTACCTTCATAAACAAACCATTAAGTACGAGTTACCCATCCGTTTTAGCCGAGATAAAAATTCTTCTTTTTTCTTTCATTAGTTTTGCCCTTTTGGGAATTTATGACGATTTATCTAAAATATTTTTCTGGAAAAAAAATGGATTCTTTGGATTGCGGATGCGAGCAAAACTTATACTGGAGGTAATTCTTGCTCTTATTATTGCGTACTGGCTCTATTCAGATCTTAAAATTGACATTATTTATGTCCCATTTCTTGGACTGTTTCAGCCTGGTGTTTTTTATATCGTCTTTGCTGCATTTGTTATTGTTGCATTCGCCAATGCGGTGAATATTACCGACGGTTTGGATGGATTGGCTTCGGGAGTGCTGATGATTGCCATTACTGCGTTTTGGATTGTAGCCCGAACGATTATAGACGTTCCCACCTCGATTTTCATAGCTATTTGGCTTGGTGGGCTCGTTGCCTTTTTGTACTTTAATATTTATCCGGCTCGTATATTTTTGGGCGATACCGGTGCTCTTTCTTTCGGAGCGACCTTTGCAGTTGTGGGGCTTATTCTCGGGAAGGTGTTTGCACTGCCAATTATCGGCGGTATTTTTGTAATAGAAATAGCATCTTCGCTTGTACAGTTGCTTTCAAAACGTTTTCTGAAACGAAAAATTATGCCGGTTTCTCCAATTCATTTGCTTCTGCAACGAAATGGGTGGGAAGAACCAAAAATTGTTATGCGCTTCTGGATCCTCTCAATTGTTTTTTCTCTCTTCGGTTTGATGATCGCGTTTATGAAGTAAGTACCGTTGGCCAGAGAATTATGGTACAAATAGAATATATGGAAAAATCACCACTAGAAAAGGTACGAGCGGTATTGCAAGATAAACGGGTGCTTGTGGTTGGTCTGGGAAGAAATGGGGGAGGAATTGGAGTCGCTGGTTTTGCGGCTCGCATGGGAGCGCAGGTAGTAGTTACCGATATCAAAACAGAGGAAGCGTTAAAAGAATCCATTCAAAAACTGAAAGAGTATCCTCAGATCGTGTTTCATTTGGGTGGGCACAGGGGAGAAGATTTTGAGAAGGTAGATCTTATTTTTAAGGGGCCATCAGTCCCTTGGGATTTGCCGGAACTTAAAAAAGCTCAATCCCTTGGTATCCCGGTCGAAATGGAAGTTTCTTTCTTTATGCTTTTCAACCCCTCGCGGACGATAGGAATAACAGGTACCCGTGGCAAATCGACAACGACACAGATGATCTTTGAGATGGTACAAAACGCAGGACTGACGGCATATTTGGCAGGCAATGTGGCCCAAATTTCTACCATATCGTTGCTTGAAAAGGTAACATCCAGGGATATTGTTGTTATGGAGCTCTCATCGTTTCAATTGTCAGACTTTCATCGAAAAAAAATTTCACCAGACATTGCAGTTTTTACCAATTTTTATCCCGATCATCTCAACTACTACAAAACATTAGAAGATTATTTGTACGATAAAACAGCCATTTTTGCCTATCAAAAACCAGGGAATTTTTTTACCGCAAATAAAAGTGTAGAGACATTTTTAAAAGACTACACTCCTCCGGTTGCTCCTCATTTTGTTACAAAAAACGATTTTCCGCATCCTCTCGATTCCCTGCGGGGGACACACAATCAGGAGAATGCGGCAGTTGCACTCCAGGTTGCAAAATTTTTACGATTGCCGGAAGAACAGGCAATTCAGTCGCTTGTTCATTGTAATGGATTGCCGTACCGTCAACAGGTGGTAGCAGAAAAGGGAACCACTCAGTTTATTAATGACAGTGCCTCAACAACCCCAATTGCTCTCATAACGGCTCTAAAAACGTTTGTTGATAAACCAACGGTACTTATTATGGGGGGAAATGACAAAGGGCTTCCGATAGATGGTTTAATGGAATCGTTAGCATCGGTGCAATCAATTGTTGTTTTAAAGGGAGATTTTACCGATAAAATATATCCGGAACTCAAGAAACGGTTTGGCGACGCGGTAACTCCGGTTTTTGAAAATTTTGAAGAAGCGGTTAACGAATCGTATCGACGTGCACAGCGTATTTCTTCGCCTTCATATGTATTATTTTCACCCGGTGCAACTTCGTTTGCTATGTTTCAAAACGAATTTCATCGAGGGGAAGAATTTACCCGGCTTGCTCGGAGTATTTAATAATTAAACGAATTTTTTTGTGTTCAAACGTTCTCGTCATCGAATTAGCACTCCATCAAAACGTGTAACTCCGGTTCTGTTTTTTCTCCCTATTGTGTTGGCAGTAGCAGGGTTATTTTTTGTGTTTGAATCTTCTTCGGTTCGGGCATTTAGTGAAACGGGGGATAGTTTTCATTATTTAAAACTCCAGGCAGTTTGGATTGTCTTAGGTGTGGTAATAATGGCTGTTGTTTCTAAGATAAACTATCGGCATCTTTTTTCCTTTTCGTTTGCTTCAATGGCAGTTACCATTATTCTCCTCCTGGTAGTTTTATTGCCTCATGTTGGATCTAAAGTGGGGGGCGCGCGTCGATGGATCGATCTAGGTTTTTTTAATTTGCAACCTACCGAGTTTGCAAAGTTTGCGAGCATTCTCTATCTCTCGTCGTGGTTTTCACAGCCAAAAGGGAAAAAATTTGTACCATTTTTGGCACTTTTGGGAACGCTCATGTTTCTGATTATGATGCAACCAGATATGGGCACAGCAATCATCATCTTTTTCCTCAGTATTACCATCTATTTTCTGGCTGGACGCGAACTTCGCTATCTTTTGTATTTATTACCGGCGGCAGCGGTTGGGATTCTCGTTTTGATAAAAACATCACCCTATCGTTTTAAACGGCTGCTTGCATTTTTTGATCCTTCTCAGGACACAAATGGTATCGCTTATCACATTAGCCAGATTTTCATATCGCTTCACAATGGCGGGTTATTTGGACAGGGATTTGGAGCTTCACGGCAAAAATATTTGTTTTTACCCGAGGCTCATACCGATTCTATATTTGCTATCATTGGTGAAGAAGTAGGCTTTGTTGGCTCAAGTTTACTTATTTTCGCATTTATATTTTTTATTTACCAGTTGTATGTGGTACATCGGTCAATAAGCGATAGTTTTGGTCGTCTGCTTTCTGGTGGTATTTTTGCTTTTTTTAGTCTGCAAATTATTACCAATCTCTCCTCGATGGTAGGTTTGGTCCCGTTAACGGGGGTGCCTCTCCCGTTTATTTCGTATGGAGGATCTAATATGCTTACTTCCTTTCTCCTTATGGGAATTGTTTTAAACATTGCAAAAACCCGTGAATAAGTTACAATACCAAATATGAGAAAATTACTTATCACAGGGGGCCATTTAACACCAGCACTTGCAGTAATTGACGAACTTGAAAAGTCGGATAAGCAGAGATATAAAATTTTATTCGTCGGAAGAAAATATGCAAATTATAAAGACAAAGAGCTTTCATTGGAATTTCAAGAAATTAAAAAGAGAAAAATTTCTTTTTTTCATTTAAAAGCAGGCCGTTTTACCCGGTTTTTTTCCTTTGCTTCATTTGTGCAGTTCGTTCGCATCCCATTCGGGTTTTATCGCGCATACAAAATACTCAGAAGGTCGAAGCCGGATTGTATTTTGAGTTTTGGAGGTTATCTTGGTCTGCCAATTGTAACAATGGGTGCTCTCCTTCGTATCCCTTCTGTAATACACGAACAGACAATGCATCCGGGGTTGGCCAATAGAATAAGCGCTCGTTTCGCAAAAACAATCTGTATTTCGTTTCCGTCGTCGCGGCGTTTTTTCCCCAAAAATAGAACCGTGCTGGAAACAGGGAATCCTCTTCGTTCTCAGCTGTTTGAAGTAAAAGATACAGCATTTGAGCTTCCATCGGAAAAACCTGTTCTCACGATTACGGGAGGCTCTCTTGGGGCTCATAGTATTAACGTGCTGATAGAAGCGATTGTACCAAAGCTATTAGATACCTTCTGTGTGATTCACCAAACCGGTAACGGAAAAGAATACGACGATTATGCACGATTACTGAAACTGAAGCAGTCACTTCCTCCAGAAATAAGTGCTCACTATATGCTTGCTCCTCATTTTTCTAGTGATGAAATTGGTGCTATTTATGCCCATACAGATATTGCTGTTTCACGAGCAGGTGCCAATACCTTCTTTGAAATGGTATCCTTAAAAATACCAACTATTTTTATTCCCTTACCCTGGTCTGCCAACAATGAACAACGGCTCCACGCAACGGAATTTAAGCAGAAGGGAACAGGGGAAGTTTTTGAACAAACGGGGACACCTGAAGAGCTATTAAAGCTCATTCAGAGTGTTTACACACATCAGAAAGATTATGAAAGCAACTTTAGCAAATTTGAACCATTTTATTTTGGTAACGCGGCAGCGCGTATCCTCGAGATTCTTCCTCGCTAAGGGGTTCATTGTTGTTGGTCTTTTTTTTGCTACCATCGGTTGTATTTGGGGATTATGCCTTTTTTTTACCTGGTTTACTATTGCACGAATTGAAATTCATATTGCTGATCCTGAAAATAATTCTATCGTTGGCACGCGAGAATACTACAACCAAAGTATTTTTCTTATATCAGAGCAAGAGGTTGCAAAAAGTATCACAAAGAAAAACGCTCTCGTAGAGTCGGTAAAGGTATCAAAAGTTTATCCGTATACTCTGCGACTTGATGTAGAGCTCTCAACTCCGGTTGCCGCGCTGACGGTCAAAAATGGATATTATATTCTCTCAACAAAGGCACGAGTTATAGAAAAAACACACGAAAAGCCACAAGGATTTCCCTTGATTACCTATTATGAATCTCTTCCGTATGAACAAATTCAACTGGGGATCCATATCGATTACGAAGATATAGAGGCAGCTTTAAATCTTTCGCAGAAACTCTCAGATTTAGGTGTTGTTGTTGATACTGTTGATATTAGTAGTTTTCATATGATAGCATGTAAAGGTGAGGGAAAAGAATATGTTTTTTCCTCTGATGGTGATATTTCTCTTCAGGAATATCAGCTTGAGGCAATTTTGAAACAGTTAAAAGTTCAGGGAAAAGAGTATACGAAACTCGATTTTCGGTTTGATAAACCGGTTATAGAAATTCAAAAATAATTTAATACATGACTGATACACACATTTGCGGTATAGATATCGGGAGTTCAAAGATTGCAACTGTTGTTGCCATACAGGCAAAAGATACCGATGAAATCCGTATTATTGGATTTAATACGACCGCTTCACGTGGTGTAAAAAAAGGACTGATTGTCGATATTGATGAAGTTTCAGCAGCTATAGATGAAAGTGTAGATAAGGCTGAACGAATGGCGGGACATAAGATAAACAGAGCGTATGTTTCTGTCGGTGGGCCCCATATTTCTTCTTTAAATTCCCATGGGGTTGTGGCAGTCTCTAATCCACAAGGAGAAATTGTGGGGGCAGACGTCGAACGCGTTATCGACGCAGCACGCGCAATTTCGCTTTCTACTACGCGCCAGATTATTGAGGTTTCTCCGCGAGAATATAGTGTTGATGGGCAGTCTGGTATCAAGAATGCAATCGGTATGAGCGGCGTTCGTTTAGAGGTAGACACGCACATTATTACCGCGTCTTCAACAAATTTAAAAAATATTGATCGTTGTCTTTCAGACCTTGGTATTGAAAATGCCGGGTTTGTTTTTTCAGGATTAGCAGCTTCTGAAGCTGTTTTAACCGAAACAGAGAAAGATTTGGGCGTAGCTGTTGTGGATATCGGTGGGGGAAAAACAGATATTTGTATCTATGTAGATGGCGCGCTTTCATACTCTGCCTCAATACCAATCGGAGCAAAGCATATATCCAATGATATTGCCGTTGGGCTTCGCGTTTCCTTGCAATCTGCAGATAAAATTAAATTATTTTTAAGTAAAAAAGTTTCGGTTTTCACTGATATTCATCATAAAAAGGGTGAGGCAATTGCATTGTCTGAATTGCAGATACCCGAAGCTCTTCCCGATGTAACCGCAAAAAATATTCTGGAAGGAATTATTTGGCCACGACTCGAGGAAATATATCGTTGTATTGAGGATGAAATAGAAAAAAGCGGGTTTGAGAAACAGATACCGTCGGGCCTTATTATTACTGGTGGCGGTGCATTAACTGCCGGAATGATTGAGGCGGGAAAGCGAATGGTGGGACTTCCGATACGGATTGGAGTGCCCGATAAGGTAACCGGTTTAGTAGATGAAATACTCGATCCACAGTACGCATCGACCATCGGCTTGATTTTATGCTCAAAGAGCCATATAATGGATGACCAGGGCAGTAGTATGAAATTTACGCGCCTATTTAAGGATTTTTCGTTTGATTTTTCGTTCGGAAAGATAAAAAGTATGTTTAAACAATTTATGCCATAACGTATGTTAATAAAACCACATGCAGGACAGGCTGCACGTATCAAAGTAATCGGAGTTGGAGGGGGAGGCGGTAACGCAATTTCTTCCATGATAAACGAAGGTGGAATTCCCGGCGTTGAGTTTGTGGCTGTAAATACCGACGCACAGGCGCTTCTTCACAACAAAGCCGAACTTAAAATTCAAATTGGAGACAATCTAACCAAGGGGTTAGGTTCTGGTGGAGATCCAGAAGTCGGAAGACAGGCGGCTGAAGAGTCTCGCGAAAAACTAAAAGAAGAATTAGCAGGTGCGGATATGGTTTTTATTACCTGTGGAGAAGGCGGAGGAACTGGTACGGGAGCCTCTCCCGTTGTTGCAGAGGTAGCGCGCGAGTCGGGGGCTTTGACCGTTGCGGTTGTTACAAAACCCTTTATGTTCGAAGGTGCAAAACGAAGCATCTCAGCAGAAAATGGTATTAGTCGTCTGAAAGACCATGTTGACACCCTAATTATCGTTCCGAATCAAAAAATTCTTCAGGTTATTGACAAAAAAACTCCTGTTTTAGATGCATTTAAAAAAATTGACTCTGTTTTACATCAGGGCGTAAAGGGAATTGCAGAACTTATTACCCTGCCCGGACTTATTAACGTGGATTTTGCGGATGTTCGTACCGTTATGAGTAATGCGGGTACTGCTTTGATGGGAATTGGAGTTGCCAATGGCGAAGGCCGTGCAGTTACCGCTATGAAGCAGGCAATTGCTTCACCGCTTCTTGAAACCTCGATAGAAGGAGCTCGTGGTATTCTGTTTAATGTGGTGGGTGGCCAGGACTTGAGTATGTCTGAAATTGATGAAGCGGCATCACTCATTCAGAAAACGGTCGACGCTGATGCAGATATAATTTTTGGTGCAGTGATCGATGATACCATGATGGATCAGGTAAAAGTAACGGTAATCGCCACAAAATTTGATGAAAATAAACTAAATCTTTTCAGATTTCAACGAAAACACGAAACAAATACAACCGGAGAAGGTTTTGCAAACGTTTTATCTTCGAATTCTCCCACTCCCGTATCCCCCCCTTCCGTGAGCAAAGCAGCCCCGGAGCCTCCTGTGGTTCAGGAAAATGACTTTCTAGACGACGACTCCGAGTTCGATGTCCCTGCCTTCCTCCGGAAGAGAAATAAGTGAATTCAGTCCGTTTTTTTCTATAACTTCATCGGGGAACTGGGCGCTCACATTGTCAATAATTTGTTTGACTTCAATAAAAGCTTCATGTGGCGCATTCTTAGCTAATAAACACTCAAAGTATCTATTTACCCAGTCGAGAAGTATTTTTATTGATCGAGCCATATCTTGTGGAGTACTATATATTTCAGGGAATTTTATAATACTCTTTGTCCCAAGAGTATGAAATCCATCAAGTTTGTCTAACAAGTGCACAAGTATCTCTGTGGGATTATCTATCGACGGATTTTCATACGTTTCGTATAGACGGAGCGTTGATTGCTGTAAATGGAGGGGGAGCATAGGGACAAGAAGCTTATCCGTTATCCATTTTTCTCTTCGCTTTCGTTTTGCGCGATGGGCCTCATAGGCGGGGCCGGAGAATTCTTCATCTCCCGATATTCCTTCCGCGGCATCATGCAAAATAATTTCCTGCCTCACTTTTTTATCATCAACAAGTTGAAGTGCAGCCGGCGCTTTTTCGACGAACTGTCGATATAACCCAAGCATACCAAGGATATGATCAAGATCCGATTCGATGCCCCGACCAGCCCAACGCTGAATGTTTTCCATTGAAGCGATAAATAATGGTCGCAGTGCTTCTGGTATTTCTAGAAATGGGTTATATTCATCCGGTTTTTCTTTAAAAAATCGTTCTACTTTATTGGGCGCATCTGGATAACGTTGAATCAAATCTTCCGCTACCTGAGGAAGCTTTAAAGGCTCTTGATTTTCAGTTTGTACTGAACTGGACTGTAATCGCCCTACCTCTCTCATAAATGACCAGACAGATCGTCCATAAACCGTTTCTGTATTCATATATTTTTGTGTCATATTGTAAGGGATGAAACTATAAAGTGCAAAACTTTCTCTTGATAAGTTGTCAGACAACAATAGAAATGTCCTCCCATCAAAGTATGTCAAACCAGTTCTTTTAAGTTTACTTTCGCCACGGATGATTAGCTGGTGGTTTCCAGTTGAGTTTGTGAGTAGTCAAAACGACTGGATTAGTTTTCATTTTTGGTGGTCTTTCTGGTAATGAAATGTATGAAAGATCATGTCCTCTTAATCTGACTCCTGTTTTCTTCCTGCGACGTGAACTTGATTTTATGTGTCATGCGGATGATAATGAGGCTAATGAATAGTTCCTAGTATCTCGCACTTACCCCTAGAAGAGGGCGGACATTTCTATTGTTGTGTAATAAATAGCTATAAACTGTTGTAACGGTAAAGGTACTATGATACATTTATTCGTGTTACAGAAAATCATGTTAGATACTTTGTACAATACATGTTAGAAGAATACAATATCGAAAAACAAAGCATCGATAGCACTGATATCCAATTTTCTCGCAACTTAGGAAAAGATAATTATCTAAATAGAGAAACCTCAGATTATCGCATTGATCGAATGCGCGTATTTCTTGGGTTACCAAGAGATCAGAAAGTACGTGATCTTACAGAAGATAATATTGCTATACGGGAAAAGGTAAATGATTTTTTACAAAGAGAACATAAAACCACGACAAATAAGTGGGATGAAATTGCCAGTGACTCCCAAAAACGAAGGGAAGCAGTGATTAGATATCAAAAGAAAAGATCAATAAAAGAACGAGTATCAGAACTTATTCAAAGAGCAAAACTTATAGGTAAGTTGAAAAAATGTCTGAAAGATACTCAGAGGGCAAACTCACTCCTGCAATTTATGGAACAGAATGGAAGTCCCGATCTTTACGAATATATAACTTCTGAAGATGAAGAAATTATAATTCATAAAAAAAATTATGATCTTCTTGCAAAAAAATCAGCATTTCTTGCCGATTTGGAAAAGGAATGTGATCCCTTAACTCTGTACCAACGCTTGGACAATCTGGGAATACATCAAAAATTTGTCGACTTGAACAGAGATGAGGCTTTGAAAAATATTCATAAACTAAGTACGATAGCCGCCATACCTGAGGAAAAGTATACACGTTCACTGGATAATCTGAAAAAAATACCATTTCTTGAAATAAAAAATATCACTATTCACTTCCCCTATTTATTGGATTTCTTTACAAAAACAGATCAAGAACAACATGCCATAGTGGCTGTTTTTAACCGATTTTCAACACTCGCAGAGGTAACAGGTATTCAGGAAGATGTGACAAAAATACTGAGTGGAGATGATATACAGTTTTATGAAAATAAAATACAAGTGATAGAGCAACTAATTGATAATAACTCACAACAACGAGTTGCCATGGCAAATGAACGCATCAATAAAGTGGATCGAACGGTACTTGCCCAACTGTGCACTGAATTTTCTCGTGAAGACTTTCGATTTGGTGCAAATATTCTTGATGCATTGGAACATGCTTCTTCACGTAGTATCCAACGTATATTAGATGAGAATAATGCCGTTCGAGGAGAATTGGGATTACACCCTTATGGTCACGCTCTTATTGAAAGAACAGGTGATTATGTCCCTTACAACTCTGCGAAAAGTTTAAAAAATGTGATTGAAAAACTTTCCATTTTCCCTGAAGAAGTGCAGGTATCATTTATTCATGCTATTGATTTACAAATAAATGATATGAGTGAGTTTAATTATAGAATTTTAGTTGCTCAGGAATTGCTGACAAAGCTGCAACCTGTAGTTGATCTCTATCATTTGCATATACTTCAACAAGAGGAGTTTGATGCCATAGCGCAAGCCGCATATCTCTCAACTTCGCAAACAAACCTTTTTGATAGAACTGATTTTCCTGTCAATCAATTTTTTAATCATCACTTACGTAAGCTCGTACATGCTTTTAAGAACAATGTAGGTACTTTGAAAGAAATTGCTGATGGTGATGACAGGTATAAACAACAAAATGATGATGCGCAAAATGCAATCAAACGATTTGCGAAGTGGAGCAAGCTTGTTTGCGAAAATCGAGAAAATTCTACTGATGACCTACGTTCTATGTACTCTCCGGAAATAATATACGCTATTGATACATTAACTGATGATGAGATGGAAATTTTTTCCAACCCAATAATTCGAAAACGAGTGATAACTATGAAGCATGTAGATGGCTTAAAAAGCATATCCATACAACAACTCTATAGTAAGTATATAAACCATGACGGTACGGTAAAAGATACTGTTCTCCCGTATTTTATGAAGCAAAATTGTTCAGATTCACTACGTGATTTTCTATTGTCAAAGATAATAACACCAGAACTAATTTCCTTTTTGCCTGACAATGAAAAACAATATTGGGATGTTATTGCGCATTCAAATGATTCATTACAGTCCATATTGCTCCATAATAAACAGACGATCAATCATTTATTTCATGAGTTGAAACACCAACATTCAGATGTACAACTACAGCCGGAGGTATTTCAACAGATATGGGCGCGTATCGAAAACTCTCCTTCTCAGGAAATTCAAAGACTACGCAATCAACTCATAGTAATGATAGCAGGTGTCGATAACCCGCTTGAGCACTACAATTCTATAGAACAAGTTTTTGTAAAAAATTACCTTCCTGTTATAGGTAAGGTGTTTAAGGTTTTTCAAATTCTCTATCCCCCAGATACTATAAAAAAATACGTGAACAATCACAAACTGAGCCCTGTTCTTACCAAGGTTGCTGAAAGCGGAAATGATGATCTTCTCTATAGAATATTTTACAGAGATTTACTTACTATCCATCTTGAGTCTGGAAATCGCTCTCTTGTAGACTATCTCACCGGCATAAACGAGTCGTATCCGCTCATAGAAAAGAGAAAAAACACGTTACTTACCGATCCCGAAAAATCAAAATTGTATTTAACTCTCAAAAAAATGCAATTTCTTAGTCAATCTGTTTTCCCTGAGAATGATAGCTATCAAGCAGAGGGGGACGATTCTATGAATGATGAAGAACTAGACCTTCTCATTCAAACTATTGAAAAGAATTTGGATGTACATGCAGAAAAAGGAGAGACTATTCTTTCAAAAATTTCCGATATCTTTTTAAAGCCAGTAAACTGTCTAACCATACACGAGGCCTTAAATGTCATGAAGAATACAAAGGAGACAGCACATAAACGACGAACAGAACTTTTTCAACAGGCTATACAACAAAATGAAGGGTACATGAGTCTTCCGGCAGGAACTTTACTAAAGGGTATAGATAATAATTATTTTAACTTAATATGGGAAAACGGATCCGTATCGAAGGAATTTTTAGGTCCGAGCGCAACTTCTGACTCAACACCTTTTGATACAGACTTTGAAGAAGTATCTGAAAACGCGGAGATGCCGAGGTTTCAGCAAATCATTGAATCGTCAGAGGCTCATAAGTTTGGACAGCTTATGCTGGTAATCAGAGATAGGAGTATGTTTCAACATGAACAATTTTTTCCTGGAAAAGCAAATAAACCTGAAGTATTTCATACGAATCGATTATCTGAGCAACATGTGGGCATTCGTACCGGAATTGGTACCAGTAAAGTAGATTTTCTGATAGCTCAGCCTGCATTAATTGCAGATAGTAAACAGTTAGATAACATTTTTTATAGTATTGCATGTCACGGTGCTTATATTCCAGTCACCGATATCACGGGTAAAATAATTTTTTCGCCAGATGATTACGAAAAAATGCGAAGGGCATTTATCGGTGTATCACGCTATGATGGCTCACCCCTTATGTATGAGCAAATGGACAAAGATTCCTCTCATTACCAAGAGATACAAAAAATTGTTGAATCAGTGAAAACAAATATAACAGAAGTCGACCGATTATCCGGTATCATTCGTGCAAAGATAGCATCAGTGCTGTCGGAGTTTAACATACCGTTAAGTGAAGGAGATGATCTCGATTTACTGAAAGCAGAACTGAATGACATTGGTTCTACCGGAAGACATACATCGCTTTTCACAAATAATGATTTTGATTTTAATCTTACCATTCCAGATATTAAGAAAGCTAGAGATATTAAAAAACGACTCGAACAGGAACTTGCTCCTCTTCAAGATAATTTCGATTCGTATACGAACACTTCGTATGTTCAGATACGTGCCTTGGGGGCTCAAATTGATGGAAGGTCTATTGATGTCGATATTGGCATTGGCTCAAAATCAGATCTCAAGGTATATGGCAGTGATATGGCAATCAGCGATAAATTAGAGTGGATAAAAGATCATCAAGGAGAGGAGTCATATTTTGAGGTTTTGGCTAATATAATCTACGCAAAAACAATTTTGAAAAAAGCAAATGCATATAAAAAAATTGAAGATAGTAGTTTGGGAGGCATCGGAGTGGAAAACTGGATATTAGCAAACGGAGGGAACGTGCAAAAAGCATTCCAAACCTTTTATCATACTGCAATGAAAAATGGAATACCTCTCCCATTAGAACAGTTTAAGGAAGCATATGCGTTATTTGATGCTGGGCAAAATAGAAAATATAAAGATGTTTTCATAGATAATTACATTCTATATCTTTCTGAAACATCATATAGAAAAATGCTCGAACTAGCCGTTGAACATAATTTTGTTTCATCTGTGAAGAATTGACCAATGATAAAACCACCATGTGCTTTTGTATCCAAGGAAGGAGATTGAGTATATGCACGATATAGTACTGTAAGAACTGAATGACATGTAATGTTATATATTGACAAACGGTGTCATTATCCATCATTATTATATCCATGGAATTAAATACAGAATTTCAGCAATCTTCCGAATTTTCTCTCGGGAAGGTACGGGACAGAATCAGTGATCATCCGGATGTTGCCCCGTTACTGTACACTGCTTTTTCCGAAGATAGCTTGAAGATTGCGCAAACTCTTGCTGCGCATCCGGAAACTGAGATTACCTTACGTTTTCCTATGAAAGGCCAGCTTGAACCAGTAGTTACGCGTTTTCAAGAGATACGAGCAGGTGTTGAAGCATATATGAAGCAGCAGGATGGTATTTCATTGGCAGAGCCTGATGAAAGAGGTGGTTTAGAAGTAAAAAAACTCCAAGGATCTGATGAAGCATCACGAGCGCTCGCTCAAAAAATACTCATCGATGCTATCCCCCGCAATCAAGGGCAGTCACTGGGCGACGTAGGCGTTAACCTTGAAGTGTGGGCCGGTTCAACAGTAGCAATTCGTTTTGATACCAGTGAGGCGGGTGTTGAGGCATACAAAAATGTTTTGGGAGTTACGTTTCGTGACGCTGACGGGACAGAGATCACTGACCAGAAAATTATGAAGGGACAGCTCTTTCAGTACCCTGGGTTTACCATTGAACGGGATAATTTTAACGAAGCATTCAGAAAACAGTTTCAAGGGGATGTAGTAGTGATGTTAGGTGATCGCGACAAGGTCAGACAGCACGAGGTTCAGGAGGTGATCCAGCATTTTGCCGATTTTCAAACAGAACAGTTTTTACAGACAAAGGAAAATTTTTTTTCCCTACCCTTACACAATCTGACACCGAAAAAAGTCTCAGAACTTTTGCTGACTGATGATGAAACTGTCGAGCGCGTTTATGGCAAATCTAAAAAAGTGATACTCGAAGAAATAAACACACTTACTCCTTCTCAAGTTGCCTGGTCTATTGCTCGGAGTCAGCTTGCCCATGTTTGTGCCGATGTTTCACTCCTCCAACCTGAGGATAGGCGACATATGCAGGCCGTCTTGCAAGAACAGATTGTGAACTCTCCTCAAGAATTAGTCTTTGCGACAGAAGAAATGAGTCCTGAGCTCGCTGAAAAACTCGGACAGGGATATGAAGAAGCAATGGCATTAGTGAAAGGTGTAAAGGCAGCAGCGCTTCAGCTTATCGATGGTGGAAAAGAACCGGCCTTGGTAGCATCTTTAATTCGATCCTACACCATTAATCCGGCTGAGTTTCTGGCACACCATGCGAAAAATGAATACGAGAAATATGTATCGCAAAGAGCAGCAAATGAGAGCAAGTGGCAGGCAGTGACCACCTTTGATCAGGCACAACAAATATTAATGGAAAGCATTCCACAGGTGAAAACAGGTGTTTTAACGATTGAATCAAAAATAGAGGGTCGATTTATTCATGATGAGGGAACGCTTCGCACGGGTGAGGTGATAATGATGCCGATGTTAGCGAGCGAACTGATTGTACTTGGCCCTTTGAGTCAACAGGGCGGTATGTCGGGTGCCTACCTTGTCGGCAGTTGTGAAGAAATTCAGTCAACTATTCTTCATAGCAAAGTGTATCAGGTCTTGGACGGAAAGGGGCTGTCCTTGCCGTTCAAAATAGTATGCCCACCACGTCTCCCCCCCTACGTTATTGATAAAGATGGAGTGGCTCGTGATATATCAGTTCTCATTCCGACGGAGGTTCACAAATTGTTTGTGAAAGAAGCCATCACCGATACGACGGGAGGAGAACGTTTAATTCATCTTGCTCTGAGGGGATATAGAGCTTCGCAAACCACACAGCTTGATGGCTTAGATCCTGTTTTCAATACATTTGATGGTGTGGCACAATCAACATTAATAACAATGCGTGAAACACAAATAAAAGCACTGATGGACGCCATACAAAAAGACTTTCAACAACATCTTTCCGTCCCTTTTCAAGGAAAGACACTGGAACAGGAGATAAAAAGAATAAAAGAAGAATTAGCTACAGAAATCGTGTTGAGTAAATTATCTGCTCAAGGTAAAATCGAAGGTTATACAAAACTACGTACCCTCTATAGTTCTCTCCTATTTACGGTTCAGCAGTATACGAATGAAAAAATCGTTCCTGCCGTTCAACGTGTCGCTGACCGATTTGAAAGAGAAGTATTCAATGCTGCTAAGTTTTCTAATACCCTCGGGCTAGGTCTCGACACCTATATCGTGCCATTACGGGCTATGAAACTTTCTTCCGATGTAAGCACTTCGCCCCTCGACCCGATCTATAATCGTAAGCTTCTTGTCTCTGAATACATTCAGGGCGCCTTAGATGCGAGTGTTCTGTTAGCCCATACCATGAAACAAGGTAACAGGTTTGGAGAAAAAGATTTGCTTACCATTGCTCGATGTATGACTATAGCTTTAAAGGCGATTGAAAAAAATGGAATTGTACATCGTGACGTTAAGCCGGCAAATATTTTGCTGACACTTCACACTGATGGCTCAGTAGCAGCGGCCTACTTAACTGATTTTGGCATAGCAAATAAAATTGGTACTGATACGATAGATTTAGATCATTTAGGAGCAAAAACTGCGCACAGCGGGACAGAAGCATTCGGTTCTCAAGATTATGCAGCGCCCGAACAAAGCAAGGCACCCTTAGCTACTACCATGGATATTCATGGGTTGGGTGCTACGTTGTATACTCTTGCAACAGGAGAAAGTGTTTTTTTGAAGTCTGGGCCAAACCGCGAAGCGGCTTTGACTGCAACCTTAACTAAAAACAAAGTTAATGGTGTTCTCGCTGAATTAATAGTGAGTATGGTGCGAATAAATCCAAACGACAGACCAACGCATTTTGCTGATATAGAACAAGCACTGTATCAATTAGAATACCCGAATTTAATGGTTAATGTAGACCCTGCCTACACCCTAGAACGATTTAATAAACTGGAGTCTTTTGAAGAAATTCGTGATTTCTTTCGGGGAGCATTTATTCCTCCAAACAGGCAACGTGTGCATTTTTTCACGGACGTATTAGGTAGAAATTGTAAAGAAAGGGATTTTCAAAATAATTTACATCTTATAAAAAGTGGACTTGCAAGGGCGTTGAGAGAGAACCGAGTACCTACGCTGAGTTCGGGAAAAATGACAATAAGTATCTCTGATACGTTTGAATTAAGTCCTGGAGAATCTTCAGGCATTAGTTGGTTCCTGCATCTCTATGATAAGTTAGAGAGTCTTGCACAATCGAACAAGCTTGGTACGTATAGTACTCCCAATGAGGCAGTCACAAAAACAATGTGGAAACTTTTTGCTGGTAATATGAAAGATAAAGGAATTTTTTCAAGAGAAGAGTTATTTACCAATGGGTCTTTGGAGGTAGTGAATAAGTATCTTACGGGTAGAAATCCATTCATTTCCGAGAGTGAATTAGGAGGAGTTCTTTCAACAATTATAAGAGAAGGATTAAATGGTGAGAATGTGAAAATCAATACCGCATTCATAATCGCTGAGTTATACAACAGGATAAAACCTGAGATATCGCAGAATGGTATTGTGAGGTTTAACACACAGTTTGTCAATAAAAGTAATGATGCCATTTCTCGAATCCTATGGGAGATATCAGGTGATAATAGGTGGTTTACTATTTATGTTGAGTCTATGGATGCTGTTTTTCAAAAAATTTGCGATCCCTCGACAGTATCAGGGGACAAGAAAGAGCTATATAGTTGTTGGAAGTCTTTAGTTGAATGTTATATGTGGTCAAATGGTTCATTGTCCCTTTCAAAGGAGAAGTTAACTAAATTCAAACAGAGAAAAGAATATATAGAAAATAGTTACTTAGCTAATTTCAATTGGGTAAACGGATTTGCTGACATATTAAAGCCGTATCAGAGACGCGATGGAGAGATCAACACATTAACATTAACAGCCGTTGAGGAGTTCAAAGAGGCTTTTAAGAACAAGAAAAGATTGTGGTCAGATATGAGCAAAAAAGAGATTCTAAAGATAGAAGAACAGTCATTTAATCTGAGGGTATTTTCAGTTGAAACAGATGAAGAGACAATAAAAGGATTAAGCAAAAGTGAAGAACTTGAAGATATTGGCAAGCTTTTCATGATTTGAAATGATTGAGAAAGGTGATTGTAATTTGGTCTGAGATTTATTACAATGGAGCCTTATATGGCAGACGAAAAAAGCTCTACAACAAACTTTATTGAGATGGAAAAAAAGTGGCTTGACCATTGGTACAAGAGTGGAATTATTCAAAAATATCTTCATAAAAATGATGCTTCGGACAAACGATTTAGTTTTATAGACGGCCCTATTACTGCAAACAATCCCATGGGAGTACATCATGCGTGGGGAAGAACGTACAAAGATGTGTGGAGAAAGTTTTTTAATTTATTGGGATATAAACAACGATTTCAAAATGGTTTTGACTGTCAAGGGTTGTGGGTTGAGGTTGAAGTAGAAAAAGAACTTGGCGTAAAAACAAAAAAAGATATTGAGAACCTCGTTCCGGGAGATAAAAAAGCATCAATTGCGAAGTTTGTGGAACTGTGTAAAGCTCGTGTATTGAAGTTTTCTGAGATTCAGACGGATCAGTCAAAACGTCTTTGCTATTTCCTCGACTGGGAGAATTCCTACTACACCATGAGCGCGGAAAACAATTACATGATTTGGTATTTTTTGAAAAAATGTTATGAACATGGATGGATTTATAAAGGGCATGACTCTGTCCCCTGGTGCCCGCGCTGTGAGACCGCTATTTCTCAACACGAAATTCTTACTGAAAATTACGCAGAAATTACTCACGATTCAATCTTTTTCAAACTTCCTATTCTCGGTCGTACCAATGAGTTTTTGCTTGTCTGGACAACAACTCCATGGACGATTCCTGCAAATGTGGCGGTAGCTGTTGAAGAAAAATACGAGTATGCACTCGTAGAAGGGGAAACAGGTCTTCATTTCTGGGTATTGAAGGATCTGGTTGAGAAAGTATTTGGGAAAAACTATAAACGAATCGTTAAAACTGCTCTTGGAAAAGAGTTGGTTGGGTTACATTACGAAGGACCGTTCGATGCACTGCCTGCAGTAGCTGCAGTCGCAAAAGAAAATCCAGAGATGTTTCATGTGGTAGTTGCGACTGACGAAAAAATCATGCCAATTACGACAGAAGAGGGGACTGGATTGGTACATACTGCCGTTGGTGCGGGTACCGAAGATTTTAATTTGGGGAAAAAACGGGGGCTTCCTCTGATTGCAGTTATTCAAGATAATGCTGATTACCTGGACGGATTTGGAGAGTTCAGCGGGAAAAATGCTAAAAAACACCCAGAACTGATTATCGAGTATTTAAAAACGTATAAAGATGGAGCTTTCTTATTTAGCGTACTAAAATACAAGCACCGATATCCCACCTGTTGGAGATGTAAAACAGAACTTGTTTGGAAGGTAGCCGATGAGTGGTATATAGCCATGGATAAACCTTCAAACAATAAAACCCTGCGCGAACGGATGATTGAAGTAGCGAACAAAATAAAATGGATGCCAGAATTTGGATTGGATCGAGAGCTCGACTGGCTGAATAATATGCACGATTGGCTTATTTCCAAGAAAAATCGTTTCTGGGGTTTAGCGCTTCCGATCTATGAATGTACGAAATGTAATCATTTCGAAGTACTCGGTGGGTACGATGAATTGAAACAACGTGCAGTTGAAGGGTTTGCTGAGTTTGAAGGACATTCTCCGCATAAACCGTTTATTGACGAAGTAAAGATTCGATGCTCTCAGTGTGGAGAAACGGTATCTCGCGTAGACGACGTAGGAAATGTGTGGCTGGACGCCGGAATTGTCCCGTACTCAACCCTAGTAGATCCCAAAACCGGTAAACCGAGCTACATCACTGATAAAGAATACTTTCATCAGTGGTTTCCTGCCGATTTTATTACCGAATCGTTCCCTGGACAGTTCAAAAACTGGTTTTATTCATTGATTGCAATGTCTTCTGTATTGGAAGAGACAAATCCTTTTAAAACGGTTTTGGGCTATGGGACTCAGTTGGCAGAAGATGGAAGACCAATGCATAAAAGTTGGGGCAATTCTATCGAGTTTAATGAAGGTGCAGATGCCATTGGCGTAGATGTAATGCGCTGGATGTTCGCTCGACATAATCCGTCTGACAACATGTTGTTTGGTTATAAACGTGCCGATGAGGTACGTCGTCAGTTTTATCTGATGCTTTATAACGTGTATAAATATTACCTCGAATACTCGGTTCTGGATGAAATTGACTTAACTACCTCACCTGCACAGCTCAGCGATGTAACGAGTACCAATGTGCTTGATCAGTGGCTGCTTTCTCGATTTACGGGAATCGTACGGTTTGTTGAAGAGCATATGCGTGCCTATGATTCTAATGCTAGTGCTCTAGAGATTGAACGGTTTGTTTCCGATTTTTCGACATGGTTTATTCGTCGAAGTCGCGATCGTGTATGGATTCACTCGGACGATACCGCCGACAAGCAGGGATTTTACCGTACCTACTATGCAGTATTAGTTAATTTATCTATCGTATTATCCCCATTTATGGCCGCATTGCCTGAAGAGATGTATACAACACTTACCGGCAAAGAATCAGTACATTTGGCATCCTGGCCCGATATTTCGCAGGTTTCAGAGGACCTTGCACTCAATAAAGACATGGAAAAACTTCGTTCAATAGTAGAAGTCGGACAGCGGGTAAGAAAAGATGCGAAACTCAAGGTACGACAACCACTGGCCTCTTTAACGGTGATGCTTCCGATAACGTACGAATTTGAAAAAAGCGAAAATCAGTCTCAGTATGATGCGTTATTGAAAGAAGAACTGAATGTAAAATCTATTTTTTATAGTTCTTCAAAGGAATCAGAGATTAATGCGACGTATGATACGGTGCTTACACCAGAATTGGTAAAAGAAGGAGAATTGAGAGAGCTATTACGCACTATTCAGGCAGAACGTAAGAATAAAGGAATTACCATTAACGAGGCAGTTTCGCTTGTGGTTCCTCAAAAGTTTGAAGAATATGGCGATGTCATAAAAAAAAGTGTCAATGTTTCTAAAATTAGCTTTGGAGATTCGTTGCAGATTGAAACATAAGGCAATAGCATGCTTATTCTTATTTCATCTTTATTTTTATTTTCCTTTGGAGTATTTAATTTACTTGGTATCAAGCCCTCGCTTGTCCCAACTGAGCTTATTGCCGTTGCCGTTGGCTTAGGCCTGGCAGTTGTGATACGTGCGATTGGAATTCATTTTTTTCGGCTGAATGCAGTTTTCTTTTACTGGGTGTTTGTTTTTCTTCTTATTGTTACATATATCATTGGGATTGAAGCAAAGGGGTCTCAACGGTGGATAGATCTCTATTTTTTCAATTTTCAAGCATCAGAATTTTTTAAACCCTTTTACATATTATTCTTGGCAGATTTACTGAGTAAGTCGAGGAACCAGTTTCATCAGAGAAAGACATACCTCTTAGCTTTCTTTCACTTTATTATTCCTACATGCATTATTTTTAAGCAACCGGATTTGGGAAATGCGCTTGTATATGGTTACATTTTTGTAGTGATGGTGTTTTTTTCTCAGATTCATAAAAAATATATACTCGTGTCTCTTTTTTGCCTGATGTTGGTAATACCCTTTGCATGGAGTCATATGCATGGGTATCAAAAGGATCGTATTTCGAGTTTTTTCAGTCCGGCGACAGAATCAAGAACAACGGCGTACAATATGACCCAGGCTATTATTACCATTGGTTCGGGGAATGTTATGGGAAGAGGCATGGGGTTAGGTACACAATCTCACTTATATTTTTTACCTGAGAATCATACTGATTTTGCCTTTTCTTCATTGGTTGAACAGTTCGGATTCATCGGTGGCGTAGGGGTACTTATTTTGTTTGCTTTCCTATTTTACGCGCTAGTACGGCGGATTTTAGTCTATGCAGCGCGTAGCGATGTTGATGGAACTTTTCTTTATTTATTTACTATTGGTATATTATCGTTTTTTATGATTCAGGCATTTGTGAATATGGGAATGAACATGGGGATTCTTCCGATTGCAGGAATTGCTCTTCCATTTATTTCCTACGGAGGCTCAATGGTACTTACTATCATGATAGCTCTCACATTTGTACTATAATTCGTCTTGCACAAATTATTTTTTTTAGTATAATCAATAGATATGGTTCAATTTGCAGTCATTAGATCAGGCGGGAAACAATATATTGTCAAAGAAAATGATATCGTTTTTGTCGATAGACTTCCTTTAGAAGCAGAAAACGAGGTCGACTTAGAAACGCTGGCCTTATTCGATGAAGAAGGAAAAAAAGTTGAAGTAGGAACACCAGTTCTGAAATCAACCGTTAAAGCAAAAGTTCTTGACCAAGTAAAAGGAGACAAAGTTCGTGTTGCAAAATTTAAGTCTAAAGTACGCTATCGAAAGGTACGAGGATTCAGACAACAGCTTACTAAATTACAGATTAGTTCAATATAATAATCTATGGCACATACCAAAGCGCAGCGCGCAGTACGAGGAAATCGAGATTCACGTTCAAAACGATTAGGTGTTAAAGTGTTCGGTGGTAGCTCTGTTAAAGCAGGTAATATTATTGTGCGTCAAAAAGGAACAAAATTCTGGGCTGGTGAGAACGTGCTTCAAGGCAAAGATTTCACTCTTATGGCTTTAAAAGAAGGAACAGTAAATTTCTTCCAGAAACAAGGCAAACAGTACGTTAGTGTTGTCTGAGGTATGCTACAATAGGGAGATGAACGAACTTCAAAAACAACTTCTTGATCAATTTAATTTCGAAAAGGACCTATTTATTCGCGCTCAGTTGTTGTATCAACTTACTCATGATCAGGAAATCCCTTTAAAACTAATTAGCGAAAAAACAAATATTTCTTCTTCATATTTGTGTCATATATTGCGATTGAACCGTCTTCCGGATTTGATTCGCGATGGTTATTATGCAGAAATTATTTCTCCAAGTCATCTCTTTATTATATCGCGGGTCAAAAATCAAACCAAAATGGTAGAAATTTATGAGCGTGTGCTTTCTGAGAATCTGACTGCTTTGAAAACAGAAGAACTTGTCCGAAATACACTTTATCATGTATTAAGTAAGGGATCGCGAATTACCGTTGGAGAGGAGGAATCTTTTTCCAATGGAGTAAAAAATTTGGGGAAAAAAATAAGTGGAAGAATAATCCAAACACGAGTACGAAGCAAGCTTACTATTGAAATTTCGGGCAATTATACCGAGACAACACCCCTTTTACGCCAGTTGATGCAAAAGATTTTGAGGAACGAGAATGAAACTTTGAAGTGATTTTGGCATAGGGTTATTGATTGTTCCCATCTGATTTGCTGGATAATATCGGAAGAATACCTGCCCAATTACTGTTGAGATAGGTATTGGTCCAAATTCCCGAGAGTCGGAAGAATGCGGGCGATTATCTCCCATTACAAACAGTTCATCTGCGGGGACTGTTATGGGTTGCGCTTCCTTTAAAAAACCACCTTCCCATACGGATGTAGCTGCAGCAATGTAATTTTCTTTTAATGCAGATCCATTTACATAGACCGTGCCTTCTTTTACCATTATCGTGTCTCCAGGAAGCCCAATAATGCGTTTGATGTACTCTATATCGTGGTTTGATGGTGCTTGAAATACGACAACATCGCCCCTATGGGGAGTTCTCAGTTTGTATGTTACTTTACTGGTAAAAATAAAATCTCCTGAATGAAAGGATGGCTCCATAGAAGCTCCCTTTACCTGATTTGGAGTAACGATAAATAAGTAGATTACGATAAATAACGATCCCATGAAAACGACTGTTTCAAGTATATCCATCACAAACTCTAGTATCTGTTTCATCCTTAAAATTGTAAAGAAATCATTGGCAAAAAACAAGCAGGAGAGATATAATAGTACTTGTTTGCTTTTACTTTGGTCGCTTGGCTCAGCTGGTAGAGCGCTTCATTCACATTGAAGAGGTCACAGGTTCGAGTCCTGTAGCGACCACCAGGTACCGTTCACAAAACGGTTGGTGATACTTTGTCCATGAATCGTTTTATTGCCGTACGATAACGAATTATCACAATCGCCCCAAAGCCCAGTATAAAAATTAGAACTACAACTGGAAAAATGCTGACATCTTTCTTCTTACTACCTTCTCGTTGTGCTCCTAGAACTTGTTTTTCTTTTGAATCTGTCCCAGTTGAAGTAAGAATTGTTCCTAAATCTTTATCTACAGATGGTAAAGAGGATGAATAATACTTTGGTGAAGACATACGAAACACTGGTGTGGGAAGTACATTTACAATGTTCTGGATTGTTGTATTCGGAGCAGCTGTCGGTGTGGGCGTGGAAGTGGCCGAAACGCTGGTCGGGGTAGGAGAATTTGTAGGGGTAGGGGTGGGAGTGGGTGAAGGCGAACTACGATATATAGAATGAGAGATTGTACTATCAAAGTCTACGGAGTATGAATCTGTTTGTGATGTCGCGGGAAGCTTGGTTATTTCTCCCGTAATGGTGTCCCATACGTCATTTTGCTCACTAATTTGACCAACAGTTATTGTATATTTTCCGAGGTCGGTACCTTTTACTTTTAGCTGGTACGTGCCAGTTTGAGCTGCTGGTATATAAATGATTCCGTCATCTTCATTGAAAGACTTATCATTGAACAAAACTTCCATCGTTGCAGGGGATTGAATCATAAAAATGAGAGCGGGCGATATTTGCGTATCTTTCCCTTCAGCAATTTGAGCGTCGTCGATAGGAATGGAAAGAGTTTGAAATAATTGTTTGATATTCTCTTTTTTTGAAACAAGTTCGCCATGGTACGATGATTTTTCTGTACCTGAATTTTGGTTTGCACTTTGAGAAAGAACTACGCCATCTCCATCTTCTGTATACGAGCTAACAGGATGGCCATCGAGATATATTCCATTCTTTTTCTCTTCATCGGTTGGAGGCTTGACTACAAAACCGGCAAGTGTGGTTTTTTTAGCACCGTAAATGGTCGCAAGATTAGGGAATAGAGTAGAAAATGTAGTGTCGTACCGGGGAAGCAGGGTGTTTTGTTCTGTCATTTTTTCGTGAGCGATAATGGTTTGATCTTCTTTTTTGAGAAAATCGTAAGTGGGAAACAAGTCCAAAAGTACTGGCATTTTTTTGCGAAAGGTTTGTTGATCATTTTCAAAACTTGTTTTATTGAGGGTAAGAATGATTTTTTCCCCGAGCCACCAAAGAGTATTGTCCCGATCCAGCTCCCCCCCTTCCCACATTTTATACACTTCACTTGCTCCCTCATGAGGAGTACCGATAGTTACTAATTTTTGTAATAAAGATGGTGGATTATTTTGAGCCCAAACACGGCTAACCAACCCGCCGAGAGAATGCCCAACCAAATATATTTTACGCTCAGGGTCTGTTTTCCAAATGTGTTCGGAAAGGTATGAATTAAGGTCTGTCGCATTATCTTCTACAGCTTTTCGCCAGTCGTAAGAGTATACAAAGAAATCTTTATTTTTCTTGTAGCCGATATTTTCGAACGACTTTATAATTCCATCGTAATCTGTAATAAAAGCCGGAAGTTTCCAGTCGCTTTGAGAAACGGTTTTATTGTGCAACAAGGCCTCTTTACTCCAGGATGCAAGTAATCCTGGAACTAAAACGACCGCAGGTTTTTGAGGCCGAGGAGAAGTCGCTACATTAATGCGATAGTTTCCGTTAGTTAATGACATATAGTAGAGATAATATTTTGAATCTGTAGCTACGATTGCCTGAGCATGCAAGATTTGAGATGATGAATCATCAATTGTTAAGATAGTTTGAGGATTGTTCCATTCTGTATTGCATCCGGGAGGTGTGTTTGATTCTTCGACAATGATATGATCAGAATATGTAGTAAATAGATAAAATTTATTATTTTCAAAGTAGAGAAGGTTATGTTTATCATCATCAAAGAGAGAAGTGGGACATTTATTAAAATGCTCGCCATCAGTAGATATTGCTAGATTTGTGACCCAATTACCTCTTTGGTTTCTGTAACAATAATACAAATATGTTGTCCCGTTACTATATAAAGCACTTGGACAAGAAACCTCTAGGGATTCATCCCCCTGATCAGGTAAAATGCTATCCTTAACATCTGTAAAATTGTTAAGGTCATTAGTGTATGCCTTTCTAATTTTCATTAATGGAGACTCTTGCCATGATACATAATACAATGCATATTTGTCTGCTAATTTAAGCAAAAACGGATCCGTGGTTGTTTTGTCAGGAAGGTTAGAAATAGAATCCTGCTTCCAAGTAATTCCATCAGTCGAAGTAGCCTTCACAACTCGAGATCCAGAACTCCCACGACCAGAATAAAACATTACAAATGTGTCGTTTACTTTTATAACAGAGCTTTGCATTTGGTTATTTTCTGTCCACTCAGGGATTGTTTGTTCCATCGTAATGGGGTTGTGTACAGAAGGGGTAAAGGTCTCAAATGCCATCGAATACGATGGGTGACTCATAAAATAGAGAGCGGTTAACAGAAAGCCAATTAATATTTTTTTCATTAGCGCGTATTTTAAAAGAAGGTCTGCTATTTTACAATGTACTATATGCTACAAAATCGGCTTTATTGAAGCTATTTCGAGCAAATATAAAATACTCTTACATGCTCATTACTTGTAACTCATAAAGATCATAAACTGTGGTTCCAAAATAGTCTCTAATTAAATATTTATTAAAACACTTATGGTACGCACAGGAGATAGGGAAACTGAAATGGAAGCAGAAGCAAATGAAATATATCATCATCAAGCGTTATACATTGCCTTGGGAATTATATTGATTATTGGAGGGATATTGTCGCTTGGGTCGGTTGTATTTATCTCATTTGCGTCTATACTATTTTTTGGGTGGTTGTTGCTGATTGCTGGGATTGTTCAGGTTTTTGCATCGTTTTTCACTGGTAAATGGAGTTCGTTTTTCCTGTTTTTGTTTACGGGAGGCCTCAGTTTTATTTTTGGAGTATTGATTATATCGAATCCGGTTGTCAGTATTGGAACACTTACCCTTCTTCTTTCGCTTATTCTTCTTGTTGGAGGTATTTTTAGAATGGTTACGGCCGCAGTAATGCAATTTCCTGGCCGTGGTTGGACTTTTATATACGGTATGATAACAACTTTTCTTGGGATTCTTATCTGGCGCCAATGGCCAGCATCCTCGCTCTGGGTAATAGGTTTATTTATAGGCATTGAGCTTATCGCTAGTGGTTTCGCAACGGTTATGACTGTATTTGAGAGTAGAAAACTTACCTATCAATATTCCAAAAAATAATCTTCATGGAAATTACGATAAAAAGTAGAACTATATTTCGAATCGTATTAATAGTCTTTATTTCTATCGGGACTATTTACTTAGCACGTATTTTGATAGATCCGTTGGTCTGGTTACTTATATCATTTTTCCTTGCACTTGCTCTTAATCCTGCTGTTGTACTGACTAAAATAATTATTCCGGGACATAGTCATACGCTTTCTGTGTTGATAGTATTTATCGTAGCTATTGCGTTTACTATTCTGATTGGATTTGTTTTGATCCCCCCCTTAATCTATCAGACGCAGCATTTGGCAACGCAAATGCCCGTGTATATTAACAATCTAACGCAATCTAACACACCTTTGGGTGAGTATATAAAAAAATTTGATCTTACTCAAAATAATCTCGATAAGTTTTTTGCAAGTATCACCACTGCAAGCAGCTATGTCTTAGGCTTTATATTAAGTTTTTTTTCCGGTGCAGTAGCGTTTTTTACGACTTTAATGTTTACATTTTTCATGGTTTTGGAAAGTCCTCATTGGGTGTATATATTTTGGAAATATCAAGACGAAAGTAAACGTGAATATCGACAACGGATTGCAAAACGTCTATATAATACGGTTACAGGGTATGTGAACGGAAATTTATTTACCAGTGCAATAGCTTCGTTTTCGATTGCCATTGTGCTAGCACTAGTAAAAGCTCCATCACCTATTACACTTGGTATCATGGTTGGAATATTGAATCTAGTTCCGATGATAGGTACTCCGTTAGCAACTATTTTAGTTACCCTCATTACGTTTATTACAAATGGGTTCACATCGGCACTTATTGTCCTTATATTTTTTCTTATATATCAGCAAATAGAAAACAATGTACTTTTACCCCTTGTGTATTCAAAAGCCGTAGAACTTTCTCCCTTGTTTGTTGGTATCGCTGCGGTATTTGGTGCTGTATTAGCGGGTTTTGTCGGAGCACTTATTGCAATTCCTGTTGCTGCGAGCATTCAAATCCTCGTCGCAGAATATATGCAGTTAAGATATTCAAAGTCTAAGAATGCAGACAAAATATAAGTGTTAAAAAGGTATAATGTTAAAATCGTAATTTACGATCATAATACTAAATATCTTTTTATATGAATAATCTTCAAAACAAGAGAGTGGGGGTAGATTGTGGGAGATATGTGCCCTATGGCAAGGTTAGAAATGGTATAGAACGTATTTTAGACAGTTTCGTGCGCAGTCTATCAGATGTCGACAAAACTAATTTTTACTGGTATACGTTTGGTAGAGATGAAATAGATAATTTTCTCCTTGGTCGTGTACGTTTTTTGCAGGCGCGCTTATTCGGGTCTGTTGGTCTCCCTTACAATGTATTGAGGGATAAATGCAACGTATTTCTTGGATTTTCCGGATACTCGCCACCGATGCTTGAATTCTCAAAAATACACAAAATTATCTTTATGTATGATACGGGTTTTATTACAAAACCTGAGTACTACACAAACTCAAATCGACTCACTGAACAGACAAAGCAAGCGCTTGAGCAAGCGAATACGGTGATTACTCTTTCTGAAACTGCAAAAAAGCAATATCAGAAAGCTTTTCCCACAAAACTTACAAAAAAGATTACGGTTATTCACGCAGGTTATGATCATTTAAAAGGAGTTCGACAAAAAAATATTCCAGGAATTACTTCAACAGAGTTTTTTTTGTATGTAGGTGTTATTAAACCAATCAAAAACATAGAACGAATACTTGAAATTTTTACATACTACATTCGCAAAAATCCCACTTCTAAAACGAAACTGGTCCTTGTTGGGAAAAAAGAATCTGAGTATTTTCAAAACCTTTGTACCAACGAATATTTCAAAGAATCAGAACAAAGACTTATATTTTTAGACACTATTTCTGATGCAGAACTTGTCTTTTTGTATAAACACGCGAAAGCGTTTCTGAACATGTCCCGAGAAGAAGGGTTTTGTTTTCCGGTAGGAGAAGCTCTATTTTTTGGATGCCCGGTAATTGTAAACAAATTGCCTTTATATTCAGAAATTAAACACGAATTCCCAGAGTTATCTATTGTTTCAACTACCAGAGAGATAGTTGAAAAAATGAATAATTCCCCGCGTAGTTCTCAACGAAAAATCAGCAAGCAATTTACATGGACACATTTTACTACTCAACTATTAAAGAAAATTCAAACCGAAGTATGAAGATTAGTTTTATAATCGTCTTATATCAGACAAAGGCTTCTGAAATAGAACGTCTTAAGAATGAAATAATGGAAATGAAGTTCTCAGATTACTCAATTTTCTGGATCGATAATTCCCACAATGGTCATGGCTATGCCCAAGGGGTAAACGAAGGTGTTCAAAAAGGTATGCAGTCTGGTGCAGATATATTCGTTATTTGCAATCCCGATATTTCTTTGAAAGGAATCTCTGCAAAGGAGTTTTTGCAAGCATTAGCTCATTTTGATCTTTGGGGATTTGCTATGAAACAAGAAGGAGTAACCTATTATGGTGGCGCATTGGATACATGGAAACTAAGTTCTCTATTGCTTACTCAGAAACCTAATAAACGTTTTTCAGAGGTAACCTATGTAACCGGTTCATGTGTCGCTATGAAACGGAATGTTGTCGAAGCAATCGGAGAGTGGGATACCCAATACGGGATGTACTATGAAGATGTGGATTATAGTATCAGAGCAAAAATGAATGGTTTTCGTATCGGAATTGATGCCGATGTTTGCTATACCCATTTTGAAGTTTCTCAATTTAATCCGTACAAAAAACAGCAACTTCGTAAGGCATGGAAACTATTTTTTCGGAAATATGCAACTCCAATACAAAAAATTCGAGAATTGATCGTGTGGCCAAAAACTCTCCATTGGTCGAAGTCGGAACTATAGTACAATATGTTTAAAATGAAAACGAATACACTAACTGCGGTTATCCTAACCAAAAATGAGGAAAATAATATTGTGCGTGCAGTTCAGTCGGTGCAGTTTTGCAATAAAATCATTGTCCTCGATGATAATTCGACCGATAAAACGGTTGAACTCGCAAAACGGGAGGGAGCACAGATAGTTACCCATAGTTTAGATAACAATTTTGCACAGCAACGAAATTATGCTCTTCGATTAGTTGAAACCGATTGGGTTTTGTTTATAGATGCAGATGAAGAGGTCTCAGAGGAACTGAGGGATGAACTTCAAACTAGTAAACTCGAAGAATACAGTTCCTATTCTATTCCACGACGCGATTTCTTCTGGCATACAGAACTCCGTCATGGAGAAACGGCAAAGGCAAGAAACCGGGGAATTGTGCGATTAGTAAAAAAAGATACAGGTTCTTGGGATGGTACCGTTCATGAAGTATTTATTTCAGATGAAAGACATGGACGGCTAACAGGATATATAAATCATTATTCTCATGCAGGTATTGCTGAGTTTTTGCAAGATATAAATGCTTACAGCACACTACGCGCTACTGAGCTTTTTGCTCGAAACGTTCAAACTTCAGTTATTTCGATTATTGCATACCCGGTTGCTAAATTCTTTCTTACGTATGTTGTGTATAGGGGATTTTTAGACGGTCCGGCTGGTTTTACCTATTCATTTATGATGAGTTTTCATTCCTTTCTTGTCCGTGCAAAGCTCTATCAATATATACGTTTTGGAAAATTGTCGGTATGACATTTTCAGTATTTCTTCAGATCGTTTCTCGTATTGTATGTTTGGTACTTTTTGGAATGCTTGCCCTCGGACAGATCGGGAGAATTTCTTTTTCCGGACAGGAAGTAAACGGTTACTATTATGAAATTGTTGCTGGCGTATTGTTTGCACTGCTCGTTATACAACATAAACTAAAACCACTTCGTATTATTTTAAAGTATAAATTGAAAGCGGTACCCGCGCTCTTTTTATATATGTTTTTTTCCTTTTTTCTGACCTCTTTTTATTATCCTTTTTCCTCAAACGCAGTCGCATTCTTTTATGTAGTACGTATTACTTTTTATACGCTCCTTTCCTTTTATGTTTGGTTTCATCTAAAAACAGAACCGAAATTCTTGAAAACCCATACCCTTGCTATAACGGGCTTTATTTTTGCAACAATTGGTATTTCGCTCCTTCAATATGTATTCTTTCCAAACTTAGAAGCATGGTCTACGGGAGGGTGGGATATTCACTTGAACCGGGCATTTGGAGTATTTTTGGAACCATCTGTCTTGGGAGCAGTATTTGGGCTTGCTATCGGATACCTCCTCCTATCTCCCTTGCCTTCATATATTCGGTATTCGGGTATTGCTCTTTCATCCGCTGGTATCTTACTCACTTTTTCGCGTGGTACCTATGTGGCGTTTCTTATTGCGGGTTTCTACTATTTGGTGAAATTGCGAAAAATAAAGTTTATCGTCTTGGTTATCGGCATTTTTATTATTGGTCTTTTCATAGTACCTAAACCTACAGGGGAAGGTGTAAATTTATTTCGTGTTTCCACAATACAATCTCGCTTTGTAGATTATAAGGAAAGTTTGGCGATTTTTTCCCAGCATTTCTTAATTGGGATTGGATATAACCATGTTCGTGATAGTAAGCCATATGCAAATGAGATCGGGACAAGCAACATTGTTTCTCATGCCGGAAGTGCGTTTCATTCAAGTTTTCTCACCATTCTCGTTACAACAGGTGTATTAGGATTTCTATTATTTATCGTTTCGTTAGGAGAAATCGCAAAAACTTCCTTTTTTGCAAGTTTAGCAGTTATTTTTTTAAGTTGTCTTTCGGTTACCGATAATATACTTCTTCACCCATTCGTACTATTTTTATTTCTGCAGCTTATTATTCGTCCTTATGGTAAGTTACGGTAAGAATTTTTGTTTCTGTGTTGCCTGCATTATCCTGGGCAACAACTTCAATTTTATTGTCGCCGTCTTTTAAACGCACTGAGGTTTTGAAATTTCCCTGTGCATCCACTACAACTGGTTGATCGTTTACCCGAATAAATATTTCTTTATCTGTTTTACCCGAAACAGCAAGATCTGAATTGCCTGTTTTGCTGTTATCTTGCGGCTCAGAAATTTCAAGCTTCGGTTTGCTGTCCGTGTAAACGACGGTAAAGATATTGGATTTTCTCTCTGCTTTTGCCTGCTTTGCATTTGCGACTACGTAGACTTCATTTGATCCTTTTTTCAGATCTCCGATTGTTTCCGTAAATGAATCATTGGAAACGGAATCGAGTTCTTTTACCGATTCGTCATTCACATAAAAAGTAAGCTTTTCGTAGTTGGTAGAAGTTCCAGAAATAACAAATTTTGCGCTGTTAGTTGCCTGAGGAATGGAATTTATTTCAAGGGTACCAAAAAAATTATCACTTGTTTGCTGGGTAGTTTGGTTCTTGGGTGCGGTTAAATTACTAATAAATATGGTAGAACTAATTACTAGTTTTAACCCAACGGTAACCATAAATACAATAAGCAATCCGAGGATGATCACAAAAAATACGAGCTTTCTTGTGTATTCTTTTTTTTGATGTTCTTGTAAACGTGACATGAGCCGATAGTCGGAATCGAACCGACGACCTCTGCTTTACGAAAGCATTGCTCTACCAGCTGAGCTATATCGGCTAGAATGTGAAACCCTGAGAGTGTAAGGAAGTACACGTCAGGATATGACAAATTATAACACACGAAAAACGGCTGAAAAGATACGTTTCGGCGATAACGAACTCGAGACTTTTTACACCTTTAAGGTGTAAGGGAATGTTAGGACGATCTAAATAGAAAATTCAAGGAACTTTAATTCATTTTAAAATTATGATATGCATGATTGCAGAAGAACTCTTTATTTGTTATTTTGCAGTTACGAATTTCCATAATAAGATTTATTACTTCC
>JAAXWC010000040.1 GCA_013335175.1 Candidatus Roizmanbacteria bacterium | reverse complement strand
CCCTTCTGACGTACATAACGTCGTTATACTATCATCTCTAGTGCCCTTAATTCAACCAGAAATCAACATTTTTGAGCGTGAATTTTTACAGATTTATCTTTTTTGACTTTTTTTGCGGAACTCAGGACTCTACATGATACTTCAAGTGAGTATCATTATTATGTGGCAGTCACTTCTGTCCATGCTTTCTCATTATATGGGGTAAAAACTGCTTCTCAAATGGTGGGTGTTTGACCTGTATAAAAATGCTCGACGATTGATCTCCACCACCCACGTTCTGAGCATTTTTATGACAGGTACAAAATCCTCCCACAACTTCTTTCCATAGGCAAATCCTAGTGGGACATTTGTTCCTCAGTTTTTATGACCCCATGCCCCTTTCCCGATGGACAGAAGACATCTGCCCAGCTTATTTATTACACAAGAAAGGGGGTGACAAGATATGAAACTACTGACTGCTGAACTCTTGAAGAAGCTACCAAAGTTTTATGCGTCCGAACAGGATAACGATCCGATCGTCTGGTGCAAGTTCTTTACACCTGACTCAAGCTGGACATGGTACGCTACCGAGTTTGACGGGAAAGACACTTTCTTTGGGTTGGTTGACGATATAGAGCGCGAATGGGGATACTTTTCCCTATCAGAGCTCATGACGGTACGTGGGCACCTGGGACTTCCGATTGAACGTGATAGATACTTTTCGCCTAAGCGAATATCGGAGATACCGGGACTTACCAAAAGAGACAGTTTTGCAGAACTGTCTCCGGCGTAATACTTACGGGGGGTTTATCGAAAGATAGACCCCCTTCACTTTTTTATTACCATTTCATTTTACCTAAACCAACCTATGAAATTCAAGGTCAAGGATGCTAAACAACCCGTCAATAATCCGGAAGTGTTATATCAGGCTCTTCTGAAGGTATGGAAGACATTTGACTATATCGCAAGACAGAAAGAGTACTTCTGGGTGATTCATCTCACGACCCGCAACATGATTAAATCTTTGGAGATCATATCTGTGGGCACACTGGACGCAAGTCTGGTACATCCGCGGGAAGTGTTCGTTCGGGCGATCAAAGAGCACAGCTACAGTATTATTGTCGCTCACAATCACCCCTCAGGGAACCCGGAACCCTCAGAAGAGGACATCAACATCACGAAACGCCTTCAACGGGTAAGTGAAACTATCGGAATACCGGTACTTGATCATATCGTGTATACCGATCAGGAGTTCGTAAGTTTGAAGAACAAGGGATACATGCTCTAGAGAACTTACAAGCCACAGGCAGTCTCACAAGGCTGCTTGCGGTTTTTTGACCATCATATTGTAGGAGGCTTGGTACAGTTATATTGTTTGACTTATATTAATATAAATAGTATACTATAGGCCATTAGGATATTATTCCTATGGAACTTTAACAACCGATCTTAAGAAATAAATTATTTATTCCGCAATAGCCGCGGATGGGAGGTTAATATGTCAATTGCAGAAGCGAGTCTCAGCGTTAAAAAAACTCTATGGGCTCGAATCCCAGTATGGGTAAAGCTCCTTGCGTTTTTATTCATTGGGTTCCAGTTCGGATTTCAATGGATGCTTCTACTATATTTTTCTTTGTCATTTATAGACACTATTTTCACAGGAGGGATCAGAAAGATTCACAATGTGTACAAACGGGTGACTATTTTAATGATGCTCCAAAGCCTTGGTGTATGCGCATTAGTATTAACTGTAAGTTTGTTGTTAATAACATACTTACCTTTTCTCGGTTGGTCATGGTTGTCACTACTAGGAGCTGCCGGAACAAACCTTGCTACTTTTTCTACTCGAATCTATGGATGGGGTTTGTTGTTTACGGTTTTGTTCATAATAGCCATACCTTTATTAGCTGAAGAGGAAGAGGTACTTTTTCGAAAAAACACCTTAGGTTGGCTTCCCACAAAGTTTAGCGTAGAAAATGGAAGTTGGTATGATGTGCTTAGCTTAAACATAGTATTTTCTGGAGGTATTATTCGAAGCATACTTTTTGGCATTACTCATTGCTTAATTGGCGTACCACTTGGAATTGGATTTGCGCTAAGCATAGGCGGATTTTGGTTTACCTATCAATATATGAAAGGCGGAGTAGAAAGATCTACAATTTACCATTCAACCTACAATATGGTTATTAGTGTTTTACTAATACTCATTCAGTTAATTCAAATAATTAATCCTTAAGTATAGGTCTATTTACCTACGGATCGTACGAGCTATGATTTCAAAGGCAAAAACCTTATTTAGTTCCAATAAAGGGGGACGTCCTATGCAAATTTATTGCAAATGCGATATATTTATCGCCAATCAATATTTGTATAGTTTACTTCCCCCCTTTTCTCCAAGTCTCTTAATAAATGAAAGAGAACTGAAGAAAAGGATATTTTCAGCTACCATCTTTTTGCGGTTTTTTTTGGTCCATCTACCTAAACTACCTTGTAAAATGATTTATTCGCCTTTGTTAGATACAGCCTTTCTAAGCGCTTCTATTGTTGAATTTGAGATGATAAAGTGGCACAATACTTTCATGCGACGCGAGGAAATTACACCAGCAGATATTAATACTATTTTGGGGATGGCGGCTGAGGTAATTCATACTCCTGAAAAAGTAGATAAGATACGTGAATCTCAAACGCCTGAAAATCCGTTTCCTTTTATTCCAGCCTTACTCGGGCTTGGAGAATCACCAGAAAAAGTTACAGAAATTTTTCATGAAGGCTCTTTGAGAGACGATCTGGAACGGGTAGCGGGATTATCTTGGAAATGGGATGTCTCTGCAGATAAAGATAACAATCTGGCAATTAGTTTTAGAGAGAATGTTCCACAATGTGAGAAAACAGAAAAAGATATGGAGCGAGAAGCAGGATTAAATAAGAGAGTGTACACATACCTAAATAAAGAACAATAAATGCTATTCCTTAGTCTAGTTTTTTCCGGTTGAGAACATAAGCTTTGTAGTTATTTTGTTTTACGACCTCAAAACGGGTTACTGCCTCTTCGTCTTCTGTACGCTCCTTCAGATATTTTCTTGCATAGTTATAAAGTAAAGAGTTTGCAGTAATAAATATAACGGTAGTATCAGGGTTTTCGATGAGGTAATTCAGATATTTGGTGATCCGTCCTTTTGTTACAAATGGTTTGGTAAATTGTTCCTGTATAACTCCCGCATAATGTTTGCGATTTTCTTCGCTTTCTTTGTAGATGAAGTAAAAGTCCGGATTAAGTCGCAACAATTCTTCATCATCCGGATATTCGGGGGGAGTATAAAACTCAATTGCCGGATATTGGTCTATACCTACCCCCAATGTCAAGACCAATTTATAATAAAACGAAGCGTAAACTGATCAAAAAATGTGAACTATATTTTCTTAACTTTTAACATAAAGTTCCGCTGGCGTTTTGTACTCCAAACTTT
>JAAXWC010000007.1 GCA_013335175.1 Candidatus Roizmanbacteria bacterium | reverse complement strand
CAGATGCGATGAAAAACGAGTGCAAAGGGACGACAGCCACGTTCGACGTGGATCGGGGATCCATGTATTGTTGAATTAAATAGATTCCGGATCACATTCACTTCGTTCATTTGTCCGGAATGACGTTGCTACTCCTTAGCGTGCAATTCTTTTTTTGAGAGACTTGGGATCGCCCGCAGGGAGGGAACCCACCTGGTCTCGAAAAAGAAAGGAAGCGAGCGGCAATGTCAAACAAACCAAAAAAAAGAATGGGTGGCACGAGTCAGGGGTCTCACGCACTTTTGACGGTGGTGTTATGCTCGAAGTCAAGTGCGTGGGAAAGACGAGTGGCAGGCCGCCATTCTTTTTGAAACAAAGAACATTTTTACAATGGATCCCCGCCTTCGCGGGGATGACGGTAGAGGTCGAGGGGATGACGGTAGAGGTCGCGGGGATGACGGTGCTTTTCCCCTTTACAACTTCCCCTATCCTGCTTATAATAAAGGTTAGCACTCTAATTATCAGTTTGCTAATTCATGCTATGGACATTCGCTATCAACCATCCGATGAACAACAATCAGCACTCGATAAATACACCACCAATTTAACAAAACGGGCAAAGGCCGGAAAAATTGATCCGGTAATCGGCCGCGATGAAGAAATTCGGCGTGTAATTCAAATTTTATCCCGTAGGACCAAGAATAATCCCGTTTTACTTGGCGATCCCGGAGTGGGAAAAACTGCTATTGTTGAGGGACTTGCACAGCGAATTGTCTCGGGAGACATCCCTGATACCCTTAAAAATAAAACTCTGCTTTCGCTTGATTTGGCGGGACTTTTGGCAGGGGCTTCTTATCGAGGTGAGTTTGAACAACGACTCAAACGACTTCTCGAAGAACTGGAAAAGTCGGAAGGAACCTATATTTTATTCATTGATGAACTTCACACTATTGTAGGTGCGGGAGGGGCAGAAGGTGCGGTAGACGCGGGGAATATGCTCAAGCCTGCTCTTGCACGGGGCTCTCTTCACGCGATTGGAGCAACAACCATTCGAGAGTATCGCCAGTATATCGAGAAAGATCCCGCGCTGGAACGCCGTTTTCAGCCGGTCTACGTGGACGAACCAACCTTTGAGGACTCGCTCGCTATTTTACGTGGCATTAAAGAAAAGTATGAAGTACACCACGGTATAAAAATTTCCGATGATGCCCTTATCGCCGCGGTAGACCTTTCCATTCGGTATATTACCGATCGGTATCTTCCCGATAAGGCAATTGATTTAATCGATGAAGCAGCCGCCTCAGCAAAAATTGAAATTGATTCCATGCCCACCGAGCTCGATCAGATAAAACGTCGCATTATGCAGCTCGACATTGAGCTTGCAGCCTTGAAAAAAGAAAAAGATCTTGAAGAGCGAAAAAAACACCTTGAAGAGGAACGCAAAACCCTTCAGGAAAAATTTGATGTTTTGCAAAAAAAATGGCTTGAACAAAAAACTATTATTTCAAAATTAAATGAAAAGCGGGCAAAGCTTGACCAGTTTAAAGCGGAGCTTGAACAGGCTGAACGCGATGTCCTTTTGGATAAAGCAGCAGAGCTGAAATACGGAAAAATTCCCCAAATTGAAAAGGAACTTCTGGAAATGGAACAAGACTGGAAGGCTATTCCTCCGGAAGACCGATTGCTGAAAGAAGAAGTAAACGATGAGGATATTGCAAAGATTATCGCGCGCTGGACAGGAATTCCCGCAAACCGTCTGCTTACTTCAGAATCCAATCGACTCTCTCACCTTGAGGAAGAACTGCAAGAACGGGTGGTAGATCAGGATCATGCGATTCACAAAATTGCCAATGCCATTCGCCGCACTCGTGCTGGTTTAGCCGAAGAGAATAGGCCAATTGGGTCTTTCTTATTCCTTGGGCCTACGGGAGTCGGAAAAACAGAAACTGCAAAAGCACTTGCGTTTTCGTTGTTTAACGATGAAAAAGCGATGATTCGGATTGATATGAGCGAATATCAGGAAGCACATACCGTGGCACGACTGATTGGCGCGCCTCCCGGATATGTGGGGTACGAAGAAGGCGGACAGCTTACGGAAGCCGTGCGAAGAAAACCCTACTCGGTTGTTCTTTTTGATGAAGTAGAAAAAGCCAACCCTCAAGTATTTAATGTATTTTTACAGATACTCGATGAAGGGCATTTAACCGATGGGAGAGGCCGAAAGGTTAATTTCAAAAATACGATCATTATTCTTACTTCAAACTTGGGAAGTGAAATTTTCCGTGAAAAGGAAGATGCAGCGGAACGAGAAGGGTACATTATGGAACGGGTAAGTTCGTTCTTTAAACCTGAGTTTATTAATCGACTCGATTCTATCGTTATTTTTCATTCCTTGAACGAAAAAATGGTTGAAAAAATCATAGATCTTCAGCTCAAAGAGGTTCAAAAGCGTTTGGACAAACAAGGACTCACGCTTACCGTTACCGAAAGTGTAAAAAAATATTTGCAATCGGTCGGAGTGGATGAGGTGTACGGTGCTCGTCCGCTAAAACGAATGATAAACGAGTTGATTGTCGATGAAATCGCAATGCAGATTGTCGAGGGACATCTCCGTCCGGGCGACCGGGTGCATGTAGATTACAAGCAGAATAAAATGCAGGTCGGCGTCCAACAGGTGTTGTAAACGCGAGTCATTTCAACCTTTTTCGTCATTCCCGATCTAGTCGGGAATCCATCCCTATCGTCGTACTGTCTTCCATCCATGGATCCCGGGTCCCTGGCATGCCCTGCGATGCCGCATGGCTGTCGCCGCCATGGCGTGCAAGCCCGGGATGACGACAGGGGGTTCGGGAATGACACTGCCACGTCATTCCCGCGCAGGCGGGAATCCATTTCCCCCGTCATTCCGGGCTTGTCCGGAATCGAGGATGCGGGAATGATATTACTGCTACAATACATACATGCGCTGGTTCAAATTACTCGGTTTCTCTGCTTTGGTTCTCGTACTTATTGCTATTTCTTTTGTATCTAGCTCTGATTTTAATCAGGATTTAGGCCGTCATATAAAGCTCGGTGAGATAATCCTTAAAACCGGAGCTATCCCAAACACAAACCTTTTTACCTATACCAATCCGCAATTTCCCTTTGTAAATCATCACTGGTTATTTGAAGTAATCGCCTATCTTACGTTCCATACAATGGGTGTTACTCCTTTGTTAGTAGGAAAAGCGCTTTTGATAATTGCGTCGGTACTTATCGTCTGGAGAACGGCGTGGAAAATAACAGGTTTTTGGGCTGCGATTGGTGCGGCAACGATCGTGATACCGTTGCTCTTAGAGCGCCCAGATATTCGGCCAGAGGTGTTTGGCTACTTCTTTTTCGCCGTGATGATGGGGATATTGTATGCAAGTGAAAAACATCCGTCATTCCGGCTTGCCCGGAATCGTTGTGAAGAAGACTCCCGACAAGCGGGAGTGACGATGCAACCGACTGCATGGTGCTGGGCCCTGCAGGGTATCGCATGGTATCCTGTTCTTCTCGCCCTCTGGAGCAATGTTCACGTTACCTTTGTCTTCGGACTATTTCTCACAATTATTTTCATCGGGGAACGTTTTCTCACACGCCAGCTTTCAACGAAAATGATGTTTTTCACCGCAGTCGCATTCTTCATCGTCCCTTTTCTCAATCCACATGGAGTTACGGGATTTTTCTATCCATTTTTTATCTTTCAAAATTATGGATACTCCATTGTTGAGAACCAAAACGTATTTTTCCTTGCGCAAATGACGCATAACACGCTTCTTCCCTACTTTTTTGCAGTTTCTCCGGTTGTAATAGCGGCAGGTATTACCCTCATTATTACTAAAAAATATCGATCTGCCCTTATTCTCGCTGTATTTTTTACATTAGCGATATACCAGATTCGTCACTGGCCTTTTTTTGTGTTTGCGGCGATTATACCCCTTGCTGAAGCACTCCAATTTCTTATCTCCGCCGTTTCTCAGAAAAAACCGCAGTTATTCCCCTATGCAAAATGGGGCGGAATCATAGTTGGGATTGCCCTGTTGCTCTGGGGAAGTGGCAATCTGATTTCTAATTCTTACTATCGGATCTTTGATCATCAACGCCAGTTTGGATTGCGTATTGAAGAAGATTACAAGAAAGCGACCGATTTTGTAAAAGCCAATCAGCTTCCTCAGCCAATTTTTAATAATTTTGACAATGGCGGTTATTTAGACTACGCACTGTACCCGCAGTACAAAACCTATGTAGACAATAGACCGGAAGCTTTCCCGGCAGAGTTTTTACAAAAGAAGTATGTCCAGTTGGAGCAAGATAACAACAATCGGATGCGCTATTTTCAAAACTACGGTATTCAAACCGTTATTGTTTCCCATACCGACGCAACTCCATGGGCAGGCCATTTTTTAGCAAATATGATTCAGGATAAAGAATTTAAGCTGGTTTATTACGATAGCACAAGCGTGATTTTTGTGAAAAATTCGCAGCTTCCCGATGTGCGAAATGATAAAAAATATGCCGATAGAGCAATCCAAACCGAAACGAACGCAATTAAATTACTACAACTCGCTTCTTTTTACCAAAACATTTCTGACAAAGACCATTTTGAAGATGCGTTTTACAAGGCAAAAGAACAAAACCCGGATTCATGCACCATCCAGCGTATCCTCTACTCCCAAGCTCAAAATTCTCCTTTTGGCAATCCCAATGCAATAAAACAGAACGCATGGTATTGTTTTTAGAAAGACTTTTCTGTAATAAGTTGTTGAAGGGAGCATCACTGTCATTCTGGCAACCCGCCGATTTGGCGGGGCGTCCAGAATCGTTGCTTATTTCGGAATGACAACATTGAGCATGTAACAACGATTGCCGACGAGCGGCAATGACGTTGCTTCTATTTTTCGTCTGATCTCCCTATCGTTCCTCTCCATTTCGTAATAGCCGTGCAATCTCCTCCATTTCCTCCGCAGGAATCTGCCTGGCCTGGGGGAAAACGCCTTCTTTTCCATCGCGGGGAAGAATATGAATGTGGGCGTGGGTAACGTCTAATCCGTAGGTAATGTAGCTTACAAAGGTTGGATGCAGCTTTTCTTGCATTCTCGAGGTTATCTTCTGTACCGCTTCCCAGTACGCACCAAACTGAGGAACATCGTACACCCAACGATAGTGCTTTTTGGGGATAAGGAGAGTATGCCCTTTTGCGCGAGGAACAATATCTAAAAACCCGTAGAAAAAGTCGTCTTCATAGACTTTGTAGCTCGGAATTTCTCCCGCAGCAATTTTACAAAAAATACAATCTTCCATACGGCCATTGTACACCGTTTCTCCGCATTATAATGTTAAATTTTAGGTACAATCTTTTTCATGGCGTTTCATCGGGAAAAGTAGAAAATACAGCAAGTCGCATATGGTGTTTATAGCAAAAAAATCAAAATTGCGAGAGTAGTACATGCGGAACACGTTCTAAATTTGATCACAAAAAAAGCCGGTGGGTACTTAAATTTTGAAATAAATTCAAAAAATCGGTACTCAGCCCCGGCCAATAGCAATATTGTACAACATTCAGTAAAAAGCGTCAAACGAAGAAATTAGCACCTTTATCTTCCTTCTTATTGTATACAATAAGAAGTAAAACATGAAAAAATTGTGGGATTGGTACATTGAGGGGATAGAGAAAGGGATATATTCGTCATTCGAGCGTATTTCTTCGTCATTCCGGCTTGCCCGGAATCTATGGCGTGGGGTGAAAAAGAGACGCGTCATTCCGACTCTCCCGTCATTCCCGAACCCCCTGTCGTCATTCCCGCGCAGGCGGGAATCCATCGTCAGCGTAGTAAAGAAGCGGCCTGTTCTTTTCATCTCCTTTGGCGTCATCGTCCTCTTACTCCCAATTCTTTTTCTTGTCTTACAGTACCGTCCCTTCTCCGCTCAGGCCGGCTGGTTCAATGACAACTGGTCGTATCGACAAACAGTAAGCCTCGTCAACACCGGAAGCGCGCAGACCGATTTTCAGGTGATGATTGCCACCGACTCGGCCAGTATGATCAATGCCGGGCGGATGAAGAATGATTGTTCGGATATCAGAATCACAGACATAAACGGTAAGAAACTCCCCTACTGGGTGGAGCCCAATACCTGTAATACCGCACAAACCAAGATCTGGACCAAAGTCCCCTCTATCCCCGCCTCAACCGGTACCGCCACTTCCTCAACTATTTTTATGTACTATGGCAATCCAAACGCTCAATCGGAATCGAGTCCCAAAAACATCTTTATCCGAGAGATCTCCAATGTTGCCGGTGCGTGGAATATGGATGAATCCAGTTGGAACGGAACCGCGGGTGAGGTGAAGGATAGCTCGGGAAATGGTAATAATGGAACAGCCGTTTCAGGTGCTACAACGACCAGTGGAATATTTGGGAATGCTGGAAGCTTCAATGGCTCTACTCAATATGTAAAAATAACAACATCAAATATGGCAGTAGTCGGAAATTTTACTGTTTCCTCTTGGATAAAAGCAGGATCTTTCGGAGGAGCTCCGGATATAATATCTACAAGGCAAGATGTAAGTCCTAATGCGTTTGATATGGGAATTGTTAGTGGGACCAAGGTTCACAGTGATATTGGCTATGGCGGTTATAGTTCATGGATTACAACAGCAGCTGATGCTACTTACGCTTTTTCCACAGGATCATGGTATAACGTAGTAGAAACTGTAACACCAAATTCATATAGTATTTATGTAAATGGAGTAAAAATCGGAGGCGGAATTTTTAGTTCATCAAATCCTCCTTTACTGTTTACAACAAATCAATCAATTATTATAGGAGCCGTAAATTTTACTCCATCACAACCGTTCAATGGCCTTATCTCCACTCCTCGTATCTACTCAAAAGCTCTCTCCCAGTCCGAGATCTCCGATCTGTATGGCACCGGAGGCGATCGGTTAGGCTACACGACCGCCAACTATCCCGGGAAAGAGCTCGTTCGAAAATATTCTTCTGCGGTAACGTATAACTTAAGTGCCGTGGAGACCGGTGGAACGGCCCCCATTGCCTACTGGAAGTTTGATGAAGGACAGGGAACGGTAGCAAAAAATAGTATGGGATTGGAAGGACTGGTAACGAATTTAGTAACCAATCCGAGTTTAGAGACAAATATCACAGGGTATTATCCGGTGGGGGCAACCCTTTCAAGATCTACCGTTCAATCTTATTCTGGATCTGCATCAGGCTATGGAACTTTTACTGGGGCTGGTCAATGGATAAACATTCCAGGGAATACCTATGATGCGACCACCGTTACTGGCTCTGTTTGGGTTTATGTTACCAGTGGTACCGTATATTTCAGAATTCGAGAAAGAACCAGCGGGGTAATCTATGCCACTGCTTCAACAAGCACACTAAATCAATGGGTAAAACTTACTATTACAGGAACGCCAAGTGCAAATGGAGCAAGACTAAATCTAGATGCATTTGACGGATCAGCAACATTCTATTTTGACTCAGCCCAACTCGAGCAATCTTCTTCTGCCTTTCCCTACTGTGACGGTTCTATTACCAATTCTTCTATGCAAGGGCGGTGGAATGGAACGGCACACGCGTCTACCTCTACCTGTACTTACACCACGGGAGATGGAACGATAAACGGTGCCAACTGGCAGACAGAAGATCAGTGTGTGAGTGGAAAATGTCTCTTATTTGGAACATCGGGTAAATATGTAAATTATGGGAATATACTGAAAGTAGGTGCAAAAGAATTTACGGTATCCCTGTGGTTTAGACATGCGGCTACGGACGCTGTAGGGTGGGATGAAGCGCTTGTGAGTAAATTTAGTCAAAATCCTTTACGAGGGTATTATGTAAGTATTCGTGGTAACAGCGATACGAATAACAAAAATAAAATATCATTCGTTATTGGCGATGGATCAGATACCTATGGAAGATGGGATTCCTATTCGAGTCACACCTATACCGATGGAAAATGGCATCATGTAGTGGGTGTTGCAAAACCTGGTGTTGCCCTTTATATCTATGTGGATGGCGTACTCGATGGAACCAAAAATCTTACTACCCTTACAAATAATGACACTTCAGATCTATTTGTTATTGGATCAAATAATTATGCGCTAACTCAGACCTTTAACGGTTCTATCGACGACGTAAAAATTTATCCTTACGCCCGTACTCCGGCGCAAATAAAAGCAGATTACAACGCCGGGAAGGGAAAAGCAGCTGTGGCAAAAGGGGCCAACGCAGTCTTGAGCGCGAATAACAAGCAAGGCGATTTCCTTTCCAAGGGATTAGTTGGCTACTGGAAGATGGATGAAGCCACATGGAGCGGGACCTTGAGTGAGGTAAAAGATGCTTCAGGAAACGGGAATAATGGCCAAGCACAGGGAGCAACGGGAGGAAAAGCGTATCCAGCAGGAGGTAAGTTTGGAAATGGAGGATATTTTGACGGGGTAGATGATTGGGTCTCTGGCTCATTCTCAGGTATAAGTCAAGGAGGCCCTTTTACCATTTCAGTCTGGACATATTTTAACGATAATTCGACCACTTCGTATAAAACAGTGGTCTCACTTTCAGGAAAAACAACATTCGGATATGTAAAAGATTTTAATTCTTTTGATTTCGGCACAGCTAATGGATATACCAGAGTGGGCGCCGGAACGCCAACACTCCATGTTTGGGAACATTATGTGGCAGTTTATGATGGAAATAAAATGTTCATTTATAAAAATGGAGCATTAAAACAATCTACATCGGGTGTGATTAACGGATTGATCACCTCTTATTCTATAGGCAAATGTCAATCCTGTTGGTTTGGTGGAAATGCAGCATATATGAATGGACTCATTGACGACCTTCGTATTTACAATCGTGCACTCTCTCCTCAGGAAGTTTCCAGTCTCTACAACTGGGCGCCGGGACCGGTATTAAATTGGAATTTTAATGAAGGATCCAGTACATCAGCATATGATTCTTCAGGAAATGGATTAAGCGGAACTATTGGATGCTCTGGTTCTACATGCATTATTCCACAATGGAAAACAGGAAAAATAGGAAAAGCTCTTTATTTTAATCGTAATACTGATACAGATAGATCTTATGTTACTACAACGTCTAATTCTTTATTGAACGTCGGGGCGGCAACAGGATCAAAAATTACAATCTCTCAATGGATAAACCCTGAGGCTACTCAGTTTTCTGGACAAGGTTCTTCCTCTGGCTGGCTCATAAGAAACGGACAATACAATGATGAAAATTATAGCTTCTTACTTATGAATCCTACTATAAATGGTAAATATCAAGTTAGCATGCAGGGGTATGATGGTACTGCATTTAGATTGGGAACATCAACCAATTACATAGTTCCCGCGGGAGTATGGAGCCATTTGGAAATTATTTATACACAGGGGCAATGGTATCAAATTTATTTAAATGGAACTTTGATAGAGACAGTACCTTTTACATATATTACAGTTCCTTCAACAACTTCATTTAATGTAGGAGGTCACTCCACAGCTACTAATCCAGGGCAGATGTTTCATGGTTCTATCGATGAAGTTAAAGTCTACAACTACGCCCGTACTCAGAAACAAATCGTGGAGGACATGAATGGAGGGGCGCCGGCGGGGACAAGCAAGAGTATGGTTGGTTACTGGAAATTTGATGAAGGCTCGGGCGGTACAGTGCACAATGTGGGAAACGGCGGCTCGGCACTTGACGGGACGTGGAATGGGGCAGGCGGGCACTGGACGAGCGCGGGGAAATTCAATAAGGCAGGGATGTTTAACGGGAGTAGTGATTATGTGTCAACGCCTACAAACAATACCACTTTTGACGCTACTTCTAATACCCTAACTGTTTCGGCATGGGTTTATCCTACTGCATTAAACAATATGAATACTATTCTTTCTAAAGGAGGGGTTGATGGCGCTTCGGGTTGGGTTATATATTATTCAAATACTGGAGGATTTAACATCCTTTTTAAGGGTAATGCAGCCGGAAATCCTGTCGTAGTATCTACATCAAGAACCTATCCTTTTAACACATGGTCTCACATAGCTGTAGTTTTCAAAATTGATACATCTGTTTTGTCAAATAATTCAGCATCAATATATGTTAATGGCGTATATGACTCACAACTGGCTTTTAGCTCAGGTTTACCTGCTGTTTCTACCCAGAATCTTAGGATTGGAGTCCGGTCTGATGGGAGCGGGACATTGTCCAATTATTTCATTGGGTCAATAGATGAAGTTAAGTTGTACAACTACGCCCTTACGGCCGAAGATATCAAGGCAGACTACAATCGCGGTTCTGCTCAAGTACTCGGGGCGATGGGGGACGATACCACGTCTCTTACGAAAGGATTGGTGGGGTGGTGGAAGATGGATGAAGGAACTGGTACTTCTACAACTGATAGTACTGGGAAAGGAAATACCGGAACATTTAATTGTAGTGGCACTTCCTGTGTTAACCCCAGTTGGACTACCAGTGGTAAATATGGGAATGCTTTATCATTTATTCCAACATCTAACACATCTTCTTATCTCACTTCAAATATTGTAAATGTATCTTCTATACAAAATTCTACGATAACTTTATCTACATGGATAAATCCTGATAATATTGATCATTCCAATGATAAATGGATTGCTAGGAATGGTATGGGAACTGATGAAAATTATGGGATATTTTTAGGTTCTCCTTCTTCTGGTAATTATAAAATTTTATTTTCTGGTTACAGTGGTACTTGGGTTTCTTCTTCAACAACAAACTATGTTGTTCCTTCCAATACTTGGAGTCATATTGTAGTAGTTCTTACTCAAGGCAAAAGTATATCCTTTTATTTAAATGGAAACCTTATTCAAACAAATACGATTTCTTTTATCACTGTACCAGCAACTACCGCATTTCATATAGGAGCTGGCGCAGGATCTTCTCAAGCTTATAATGGCTATCTTGATGATTTTCGCATCTATAACCGTGCGCTAACTACTAGCGAAATTCAAACACTTTACAATCTTTCCGATCCTACACAAACACGCTCTGGCAATTCTACTGCCTCCGAGTACTGTATCCCGGGAGATACGTCGCTCTGTAATCCCCCGGTTGCCGATTACCGGTTTGAAGAAGGAAAAGGAACTACAGTGCAGGATGTTTCGGGAAATAATAACAATGGAACGTGGAGCGGAACCGGATCGCATTATACGACTGGAAAAGTTGGTAAGGCGGGGAATTTTGATGGAAGTGGGGATTATGTGAGCGTCAATAATTCTTCCAGTCTAGCATTTGGGACAGGAGATTTTTCATTTAGTACTTGGATAAAGCTTCCTCTATCAGGCTCAAGTAGTTATAATGGAATTATTACAAAAGGATATAATTCCGCTGCTCGTGCAAATGGTTGGGGATTAACATCTGACCATGCTGGTACACAACTTAAATATTATGATGCTGTAGATGCTGGAGGAACTTTTAATGCTAATTATGCTTTCCCTGCTCTTTCTAATGGCTGGCACTATGTATCAGTAGTTCGTTCGAGCGGTACTTCATACAAATTTTATTCAGACGGACAATTAGTAGGTACGCTAACAACTACCCAAACAGCAACTCTCACAAATAGCTACAACACGTATATTGGAACTTCAAATGAAGGAGGCGGACAGTTTCGTTATGCAAAAACTAATATCGATCAAGTCAAGATTTACAACTATGCTCGATCCCCTGCCCAGATTGCCTGGGATTATAACAAGGGGGCACCGGTTGGGTGGTGGAAAATGGATGAATGCCAGGGAACTACTATTAAAGACCTGTCGGGGAATATGAATACCGGAACGCTTACGGTTGGCTCGGGCGGGACCCAGACCCAACCCGGCACCTGCACCGATGGAAACACTGCCAGTGCCTGGAACAATGGGAAAAGTGGAAAGTTTGGAAGTAGCCTCAATTTTGATGGGAGTGATGATTATGTGAGTGTGGCAAATAGTACTACAAATAATCTCTACACGAGCACAGGAATTACTGTTTCTTCCTGGATTAAAATAAATTCGCAAATTGCTATTCCTGGAGGCATAATTGGGAAATGGGATGGCCAAAATGGAGGGAGACAATTTGTACAAGATGTTATTTATTCTGGTGGTTATATGTATGCTGCCTTCAGTATATCCCCCGACGGGTTCTATAGAGCAAGTCGGTATGGTAGTACCGCATTAATGGCGGGGCAATGGTATAACTTAATCAGTATTTGGAAAAATGATGGAACAATGTATATGTGGGTTAATGGTAAATCTCAAACATTAAGTGATTATAGCAGCACTGCATCAATACCCACATCACTGATTTCTAGTACCAGAGATATTTGCATTGGTACAAAAAATAATGCGAATGCAAATAATTGTGCGACAAATATTCAATTTTTTCCTGGTCAAATTGACGACGTTCGCATTTACAACTACGCGCTTACTCCTTCCCAGGTGCAGAATGTATTTAACGAAGGGAGTGCCGTACGCTTTGGGCCAACCACGGGATCGGGACCATAAGAGAAGGGCGGGAAAACCCCGCCCCTACACGTCATCCCCGCGCGTTCTCCCGTCATCCTCGCACATTTCTTCGTCACCCCTGCGAACGCGGGAATAACAATAAACCTTTCACAACGGAAATGTAGTTGCAGCCTCCGTAATCGTCTTTTTTACCTCATTCCATTCAACCGGTATATGCATACGGGGAGTAGGTTGCTGCTCTGCATCTTCAAAATATACGAGCGATTTCAATATATGAGGTTTGTTATACTGGACATTTCGGTATTTTTCATCCAATTTTTCAAACAGAAACGGAAGAGAAAATTGCTTCAGCAGAAAATACAAATCGATAAAATCTTTCTTACTGCCACGCATAGAAATCGTAACCAATTTTGTGCAAGCAATATCAAGCGAAGAGGCAATATAAATATTGTCCCATTGCAGTAGTTCTTCCAAAAGTTCATACGGATAATGCAGAAACTGTAGCTTTACGTTCGATAAAAATGCATTCAACGTCCCCTCAGAAATCTCTACCGAGGTAAGTGCCCCAAACATAGTTAGTTTTTGCTGAAGCAGTTCTGGCTGAAATGATTCTCTTGTAAAAAAATCAAGATCTTCCGATTCTCGATGTCCCAGCAATAAAGAAAGGGCCGTTCCACCTGTCAGGTAAAATTTGTTCAGTTCAGACAGTGACTGTATTTTTTCTAGTACGTGTCCCGTTTGAAAAGGTATTGTTTCGCGGTAAATTTTCATAGATTTAGGATAAATAAAGATTCCAAAAATTGGCCGATTTCTTACTGAGCCGTAACTGAGGAAGCGCCTGCCTTACCAAACCTCTTCCGAAAGACGAAAAAAGCCAATGAACTGCTTCCTGATCTCCCTTTTCCAAAATAGTTTGGATGATATAGTTTTGATTGTTCTGAAGGTGTAAATCTTGCGTATTATCACCCCAAAAATACTTCAAAACAAACCCGGGTATTGATGCATTTTGCATGTCCTTATTATACCATTTTTACCTTCCATTTCCCTCTCTTATCTTCCTTCCTATTGTATACAATAAGAAGTAAAACATGAAAAAACTGTGGGACTGGTACATTGAGGGGATAGAGAAAGGGATATATTCGTCATTCGAGCGTATTTCTTCGTCATTCCGGCTTGCCCGGAATCTATGGCGTGGGGTGAAAAAGGGGCGTCATCCCCAATTGTTCCCTCGTCATCCCCGACCTGCCGAGTCTAACTCGGCTCACTTGCCCTCAGATGCGATGAAAAACGAGTGCAAAGGGACGACAGCCACGTTCGACGTGGATCGGGGATCCATGGTGCGAATGTTTATTACCCCTTGGATCCTCCTGTCCAGGAGGATGACAAAGAAGCGTCATTCCGGCTCTGCTGGCCACCGGTTCGTGTCAACGTTGTCATTCCGGCTCCGTCCGGAATCGATGTTAAAGGGATTGCTTCGTCAGTCACCATGTTCCTTCCTCGCAATGACAAAGAAGCGTCATTCCGGCTTGTCCGGAATCGTTGTGAAACGACCAGTTCTTTTCATATCGTTTGCCCTCCTCATCATTCTCCTTCCCCTCCTCTTCCTCGTTTTAAAATATCGCCCCTTCTCTGCTCAGGCCGGCTGGTTTAATGATAACTGGGCATTTCGGCAGACCGTGAGTTTGGTAAACACGGGATCCGCTCAAACGGATTTTCAGGTGATGATTGCCACCGACTCGGCCTCGATGATTACTGCCGGACGATTAAAGAATGACTGCTCTGACATTAGAATCACAGACATAAACGGTAAGAAACTCCCCTACTGGGTGGAGCCCAATACCTGTAATACCGCACAAACCAAAATCTGGACTAAGGTTCCCAGTATCCCCGCCTCCACCGGTACCGCCACCTCCTCGGCAGTTTTTCTCTATTACGGTAACCCGAGTGCCCAAACAGAATCTAACTCCAAAAACGTCTTTATCCGAGAAATTTCCAATGTCGCCGGTGCGTGGAATATGGATGAAAGTAGCTGGAATGGAACCTTAGGGGAGGTAAAGGATAGCTCGGGAAATGGAAATAATGGACAAGCCCAGGGTGGCGCAAATACTACCTCTGGAAAGTTTGGGAAGGCAGGAAATTTTAATGGAAGTAGTAATTACGTACTTGTTCCTGCTAGTAGTACAGTTGATTTGTATACACCGTTTACTATTGAAGCATGGATCCAAGCAACAACATATGTCGGAGATCAAGGAGGATTTATAGGAACATATGCCGGCAATTATTTGGGTTATTATCTTTCCATAGCGAATGGAGCTTATTTCTTTCAGCACGGAGGAGGAAATCCTGCCACAGGAGGCTCTGGTATTCAACGTGCATATGTTGCAAGCTCAATCACGTATGGAGAATGGCATCATATGATTGGGGTATTCGATGGTTCTAATTTAAGGATATATTTAGATGGAATATTAAAGAGTACGGCTAATAATATTGTCCAAGCTTCATATTCTGGACAAACCTTTACCATTGGAAAAGAAAATCATGCAAATTATTTTTTTAATGGTCTAATAGATGAACCCCGTATCTACTCAAAAGCTCTTTCTTCCTCCGAAATTGCCGACCTCTACGGCACGGGGGGTGATCGTCTTGGATACACCTCTCCCAACTATCCCGGGAAAGAGCTGGTCCGGAAGTATTCTTCTGCTGTTTCGTATAACTTAAGTGCTGTCGAGACCGGTGGGACGGCCCCTATTGCCTACTGGAAGTTTGATGAAGGACAGGGAGTAGTAGCTAAAGACAGTGCCACTCCGGGTGATGCGACAACGAATTTGGTGACAAATCCGAGTTTTGAGACAGGAGTAGGTGGTTGGAGTGCTTACTCGGGTATACAATCTTTTACTCAAGATGTGAGTGTGTATAATTCTGGCAAAGCCTCATTAAAAATGATCACAGTATCGTCAGGTGTTGCTGGGTGGTCAAGTGTTTATACTGATGAAATTTCAGTTACAGCTCAAACATCTTATACAGCTAGCGCATATTTTAAAAGTGATATATCTGGAGACTCAAATGTTGGGAGTATAGTACTGAGATGGTATGACAGTAATCATAATTACATTTCAAATAATCAAGGTGCTAATATTAATCGTTCGACTTCATGGCAACGGGTAAGGAGTACGGCAACTAGTCCTAGTAATGCAGCTTATGTGAGAGTACAAGTAACTGGCTACAATCCTATCAATAGTAATTTAAATTATTGGTTCGACTCTATTCAATTCGAGCAAAATACTCGTGTTACCGATTACTGTGATGGCTCACTTACCAACCGGGGCATTGCCAAATGGAACGGCACAGCTCATGCAAGTACTTCTACCTGTGTACAAGGGAATAACGGCACCATAAACGGCGCTACCTGGCAAACAGAAGACCAGTGTGTAACGGGCAAGTGTTTGAGTTTTAATGGAAGTACAACAAATTTTGTAAATGCAGGATCACCCCTCTTCTTGAACAAAATTACCAAAGATATAACCGTTTCTGCATGGATTCGCGGAGGGACTGTTTCTAACCCAGATAACGTGGGCATAATTGTTTCAAAATATGGTTCGGGGACAGATGCGGGATGGCTCCTCTGTATTACTTCAGATGGGATCCCTCATTTTGATGGGAGAGATCATACAGGTTTCTATCGTAGGTCGGGTATTAATGGGACAAAAAGAGTAGATGATAACTTATGGCACCTGCTTACTGGCCAACGTATTGCAAGTACCTGGCGGGTTTATGTTGACGGTGTCTTATACAATTCATCCAACGTAGGCTCTTCCGGTGATATTTCTAATCCCATAGATCCTTTAACTATAGGAGCATTGGGAACTAGTGGGAATGGGTATTATAAAGGAAGTATCGACGACGTAAAAATTTATTCCTACGCCCGTACCGCAGCGCAAATTAAAGCTGATTATATTGCTGGAAAAGGAAAAGCGGCAATGGCAAAAGGAGCAAATGCTGTTTTAGGTTCCAATAACAAGCAGGGAGATTTTCTTTCCAAGGGATTAGTTGGCTACTGGAAGATGGATGAAGCTAGCTGGAATGGTACAAGTGGAGAAGTGAAAGATTCTTCTGGTAATAATAATAATGGAACTGCACAAGGAATAACAGGTACATCAACGAGTACTGGAAACAGCTCAACAATAGTTTGTGATAGTGCTAAGACGTGGACTGTAAATGCTCTTGCGAATGATACTGTGACGTTAACATCTGGTACTTATTCAGGACAGACGAGAACTATTGCCAGCAATACTGCGACTTGTATCACAGTATCCACTGCTTTTGGTGGAACGCCTGGAAGTGATGGATATAAAATCATGCCTTCGACGGTGGGGGGGAAGTTTGGAAATGGAGGAAGTTTTGATGGAAGTGGTAATTATGTAAGCGTTTCAAACTCATCAAGCTTGGCTATAAGTGGTAATCAACTTACAATGTCAGTATGGATTAATCGGAGTGATAATGTTTCTTCAAGAGATATTTTAAGTAAATATTATAATGAGCTACGATTGTTTATGAATGCTAGTCAATTTGGTGTTGCTCTCAATTCAAATGGAGTTGATACTATAACATATGCACCTATTAATAATTGTACAACACTTTATCAATGGCAATTGTTAACTGTAACTTATAATGGATCTTATATAAACTTTTATTGTAACGGAAGCTTTTTAAGTAAAACTGCTGCTAGTGGTAATCTTTATACAACATCTTATAATTTGAGTATAGGTAAAACGTTTTACGGTTCTATTGACGATGTCCGTATCTACAACCGCGCTCTCTCTCCTGCTGAAGTTTCTGCGCTCTACAACTGGGCACCGGGGCCGCTTATTTACTACAAGATGGATGAAGGTTCCGGTACTACGGTTACTGACTCCAGTGGAAATGGATATAATGCAAATTTTACTTGTGACGGAACAAATTGTACAGCCACTCCCAAATGGAAAACTGGAAAGTATGGAAAAGGCATATATTTTAGTGGTGCGTCTGGCAGTTATCCAAATAATAATGCTCCTAAATTGCAACGTTCATCTGTGAATATTCCATCTACGTTAGGTGCAAGGGCTACATTTTCGATGTGGATTAATCCCGATGTGAAAGGATACAGTAATATTATAATGAGAAACGGTACTGTGACGAATGAAAATTATGGAATTTTTCTAAATAACCCTTCATCTAATAGTTACAAACCATCTTTTAACTTTCATGATGGAACAAACTTTCGAGGTTCGCCCTCTTCAACCTATTTTTTACCTGCTAAAAAATGGAGTTATCTTACTATCGCGTATTCCCAAGGAGAGTGGGTAAAGTACTACCTTAATGGGCAGTTTATTGAACAAGTATCAAACCCATATATTTCCGTTCAGTCAACCGACACTCTGAATATTGGAAGTAATTTCAACGGTGATAATTATGCAGGATACCTAGACGACTTTAAAATGTATAACTATGAACGTACTCAAAAACAAATTGTTGAAGACATGAACGCTGGTGACCCTGCAGGAACAAACAAAAGTATGGTTGGTTACTGGAAATTTGATGAAGGGGCAGGTACCACGGTCCATAATGCGGGAAATGGAGGGAGTGCTTTGGACGGCTCCTGGAACGGCACTGGTGGACATTGGAGCGTGAATGGAAAGGTCGGCAAGGCCGGGACGTTTAATGGGAGTAGTGATTATGCAGAAATCCCCAATAACGCTTCACTTAACATGGGGACGAATCCGTTTACTATCTCTGCATGGGTAAAATCGACGCCAAATGGCGCTACTCAATCTATTGTATCGAAATTTGGAAATAATACGGTTGCAACTCGATATGGGTATGATATGGTGGTTTCGAGTAATGGAAATTTTGGAATAGAGATACGAACTGTGAATGGCGTTTATGCAAGCACTGTCTATGGAGCAACTACCAATACTTCATTCAATGATGGTATGTGGCATCATGTTGTTGCCGTTACAGATAGAACAAGTTATACCAATATGTATGTAGATGGGAAGAAACAAAACACCAATTCTACAGGATTAGCGGGATTGTACGATGGCGGAAGTGTCGATATTTCAAACACAAATACATTGCAGATTGGCAGACAAAAAGATTATGGAGGAAATTTTTATTATCCGTTTTTAGGTTCCATTGACGAAGTCAAAGTCTACAACTACGCCCTTACTGCGGACGAAATAAAAGAAGATTACAATAAAGGTTCTGCTATGGTCTTGGGGGCGAGCGGTGATGATACTACTTCCCTTACCAACGGATTAGTTGGTTGGTGGAAGATGGATGAGGCAAGCTGGAATGGAACTGCTGGAGAGGTGGTGGATTCGAGTGGGAATGGGAATAATGGAGCTTCGGCGTGCTATGGTACGGGGTGTACAGTTCCAAGTACGGCTACTGCTAAATATGGAAATGGAGCGAACTTGAATGGTACTTCACAATTTGTAAAAGGAACAATAGCAAGTGGAATATCTACAAATCAAATTACTATGAGTACTTGGATACAAGCACTTGGAACAAGTTCAAACTTTCCGGATATTATGAGTTATGGAGGAAGCTATAATTCGATAATTTACCTCATGACGAATACGTATAAATTATATTATAGATTCGGTAATATTAGCGGTACTAATTATGATCAGACTTGTAATTATACATTAGATAATAACTGGCACTTAGTTACTGTCACATTTGATGGTAAGTCGGCCAGTTGTTACGTAGATGGTATTCTGACGAATTCGCGTAGTGCTCCAGGAGTTCTCAGTTTTGCTGACAACTCTATTTTTATAGGTAATAATGGTTCTTTAAATAATCCAAATACTGCAAATCTTTTTAATGGTCATATTGACGATACTCGTATCTATAACCGAGCTCTCTCAGCAACAGAAATTGCTCAGCTTTATACTTATAATCCTGCAAATCAGCTGATGTCGAGAAATTCTACTGCTGCTCAATACTGTGTTCCGGGTGATACTTCGTTTTGTAATCCTCCCGTTGCAGAGTATTTGCTCGATGAAAAGACCGGCACAACAGTTAAAGATACCTCGGGAAATAATAATAATGGAACGTGGAGCGGAACCGGAAAAGTTCATTATGTCCCCGGAAAATTTGGCTATGCAGGGAATTTTAATGGAAGCAGTGATTATGTGAATGCTGGCAGTAATTCCAGTCTTTACCCCACTACTGCTATAACGGCAGAGGCATGGATACGAATAGGAGCTACCGCCATCAATTATCCCCGAATACTTTCCACACTCAAGTCAGATGGAACATGGAAAGGATATGAAATTTTACTTAATACTGCTTCTACTCAAGTCTATGCTCAAATAAATACAGGCGGTACGTTTAGATCTATTGTTATAGGAGCGCCCAACTTAAATACCTGGACACATGTAGCATTTACCTATGATGGATCCTATATTACAGCTTATTATAATGGCGCCGCAGGCAATCGCTATTCTGCAACAGGGTTAATTACCTATCATACAACCCCTCCCAACTTAACAATTGGCTATAACTCAAACGTAGGCACATATTTAAATGGTCAAATCGATCAAATCCGTATCTACAACTACGCTCGATCCCCTGCCCAGATTGCCTGGGATTATAACAAGGGCGGGCCGATTGCCCAGTGGAAAATGGATGAATGCAAAGGAACAGCAATCAATGATGCCAGTGGGAATGGCAATACCGGAACACTTACGGTTGGCTCGGGCGGAACCCAAACCCAACCCGGCACCTGTGCAGATGGAAACACTGCCAGTGCCTGGAACAATGGAAAAAATGGAAAGTTTGGGAGTAGCCTCAATTTTGATGGGAGTGATGATTCAGTCAATCTTCCTAATTTATCATACAATAAGCAGATATCTGTCGGAGGGTGGTTTAAAATTCCTGTTTTGTATAATCAACGTTCTAATATTTGGTGGAAGGGACCGATGCCTATTGATAATGCTCATGAATTAAAGCTTGGGTGGTCGAACTATGGTTCGGGACAAACAACTCTTGGCGCAAATCTTCGATTAACTGCAGGAGTGTGCTATCTTTCATCAGGAGGCGCATACAACGATAATACGTGGCATCACGTATTTGTAACGTCTAATACTGTAACGGTTATAATCTACATTGATGGAAAAATTGCTTCAACAGGTGCCTGTTTGGGGTCTGGTAACTTTAGTCAAACTGGCTATAACGACCAACTAGCAACTCAACAGTATTTAGGGACCGGTGGAAATTTCAAAGGGCAACTGGATGACGTCCGTATCTATAACTATGCGCTTACTCCTTCCCAGGTGCAAAACGTATTTAACGAGGGCAGTGCCGTACGGTTTGGGCCAACCACCGGATCAGGGCCATAAGAGAAGGGCGGGAAAACCCTGCCCCTACACGTAATTCCGGCTCTCCCGTCATCCCCGACCTGACCTGCCTGCAATGCCTTGCTTGCATGGCGGGCAGCCCCCTACAATCTGCTACAATAAATCCATGCCAACCCCTATTTCAAAAGGAGAAATTATTCTCTATAAAACCCTTGATGGTACTACTGCTCTTGATGTACATTTAGAAGATGAAACGGTTTGGCTAAGTTTAGATCAAATTTCTCAATTATTTTCACGTGATAAATCGGTTATTTCTCGTCACATAAAAAATATTTTTAGTGATCGTGAACTGGAACGAGATTCAGTTGTTGCAAATTTTGCAACAACTGCCTCAGATGGGAAAATATATCAGGTTGATTACTACAATCTTGATCTAATTTTATCGGTAGGATATAGAGTTAGTTCAAAACAGGCTACTCAATTTCGTATCTGGGCGACACAGACACTCAAAGAGTATCTCGTAAAAGGATTCGTCGTAAATCAGAGACGATTAGCACAAACTGGTTTGACTGAATTTGAAGAAACGCTTACTCTTTTTCGCCAAACATTGCAAAAAAAAGAACTTACCTCAGTAGAATCAAAAGGATTGCTTGATGTTATCACCACTTATGCCAACACCTGGCTTTTGCTCCAAAGATACGATGAGGGTACTCTCAATCAGGGTATTACCGCTACAAAATCAGAACATTTTTTTAACTTTGAATTTGCAAGAAATGAAATTCAACGTCTTAAGCAGAATCTCATACAAAACAATACGTCAACCAATATATTTGGCAATGAACGCGGAGAAATGTTGCAGGGAATCATTGCAAATCTATACCAAACCTACGGCGGGATAGAGCTGTATCCTACTATTGAGGAAAAGGCCTCTCATCTATTGTATTTTGTGATAAAAGATCATCCCTTTAGTGATGGCAATAAACGGATTGGCTCCTTCTTGTTTATTCTTTTTTTAGTGAAAAATGAGTATCTATATATGCCAAGTGGTGAACGGAAGTTTAATGATAATGCACTCGTTGCATTAGCCCTTCTTATTGCGGAAAGTAAACCTTCTCAAAAAGAGACAATGATACTACTAATAAAACATTTGGTACAAGGATAATGAGGTTGCGAAACGTGGTATTGGTTTGGTCTAACAATAGGATCAGGGCCATAAGAGAAGGGCGGGAAGACCTCGCCCATTCATCCGTCATTCCGGGTTCCGATCCGGAATCTATTCAATTACCCCTTGGATTCCCCTGTCCAGGGGAATGACGTGGTTGACTGATTAAGAATTTCTCTTCCGTATTCTCCCTCATTATTGTATACAATTACTAGTAAAGCATGAAAAAACTGTGGGATTTATATATTGGTGGAATTGAGAAAGGGATATATTCGTCATTCCGGCTTGCCCGGAATCTATGGGGTGGGGTGAAAAAGGGTTTTCACGTCATCCCCAATTGTTCCCTCGTCATCCCCGCGTAGGCGGGGATCCATCCCGACCCTTGCATCAGACTCCTACCATGGATTCCCTCCTTCGAGGGAATGACGGCGAAACTCGAGGCCACTAACGATTTTGTTTTATTTTGAATAATCACGAATTTTTGATTGGTATTTGAACGAGGGTTCTATACAATTGATAATAAAGATATGGAACAAACTCAGATCTCAATAATTGCGGATAACAGAAAAAAAGCACAAGAACGTTATCAAACATTGAAACCTACCTATTGTCCAGCTTTGAAAGATACTATTTTTTTTACTTCCGAAGGTTTTAATCATCTCCTGTATAAAAATGCACGTAGAGAGAGATTGTTACAAGATCAACATATGCGCTATAAACTCATTCCTTTTGTAACGGAACTGATTGCGCTATCACACACAGTGCAGGATTCTGATGAAGCGACAATTCAAACAGAGATCAAAATTAAAAAACGGAGAGTATTGCAAACAAAAAAAGTGCAATATTGGGGATTTCTTGCGATTATACAAAAATATCGATTTAAGGTTGTTGTAAAAAAGCAGGGAAATGGAAAAATTATCTTTTGGAGTGTGATTCCCAAGTGGAAAACAAACCGGTTTGGGAATGTTACTGTAAGGAGTTTGACTTCCGGAGATTTAGAAGCGGAATAAAAAAAATGTGTTCGCCTTCAGTTTCTGATTGAACCGAATAGGGCTACCGCCCCACGAACACAGTATTATTATCACAAATTTTGCGATAAAAGTCAATATTGAAAACAAACATGAAAAAATTGTGGGACTTATATATTGGTGGAATTGAGAAAGGGATATATTCGTCATTCGAGCGTATTTCTTCGTCATTCCGGCTTGCCCGGAATCTATGGGGTGGGGTGAAAAAGGGTTTTCACGTCATTCCGGCTTGCCCGGAATCGTTGTTCAGGGGAATGACGCACACACGTCATTCCGGCTCTCCTGGTCACCGGTTCGTGTCAACGTTGTCATTCCGGCTCCGTCCGGAATCGTTGTTAAAGGGATTGCTTCGTCAGTCACCATGTTCCTTCCTCGCAATGACAAAACGTCGTCCATTTCTGTTTGCATCGTTCGGCATCATCATTCTTCTATTTCCCCTCCTCTTCCTCGTCTTAAAATATCGTCCCTTCTCCGCTCAGGCCGGCTGGTTTAATGATAGCTGGGCATATCGGCAGACGGTGAGTTTGGTAAACACCGGAAGCGCGCAGACCGATTTTCAGGTGATGATTGCCACCGATTCAGCAAGCATGATTAATGCTGGACGATTAAAGAATGACTGCTCTGACATTAGAATAACCGACCTAAACGGGAAGAAACTCCCCTACTGGGTGGAGCCCAATACCTGTAACACCGCGCAAACCAAGATCTGGACCAAGGTCCCCTCGATTCCCGCCTCAACCGGTACCGCCACCTCCTCAACCGTATTCCTCTACTACGGTAACCCAAATGCCACAACAGAGAGTAACCAGAAAAACGTCTTTATCCGGGAAATTAGCAATGTTGTTGGTGCGTGGAATATGGATGAATCCAGTTGGAACGGAACAGCGGGAGAGGTGAAAGATAGCTCGGGAAATGGAAATAATGGACAGGCTCAGGGTGGAGCGATCACGGCAAATGGGAAATTTGGAAATTCAGGAAGTTTTAATGGGACTAGCGGCTATGTAAATATCCCTAATATAAATGCTGCAAATGGATATACTGCATCTTCATGGGTTTATCTCAACAATACAAATAACATGGATATTTATGGAGACGAATTAAGTTTTAAGGGAATGGGTCTACAAGTAAACGGAGGGACTTTTTATACAATTGTTTCTGATGGTACTTCTCCTCATCGATTTAGTGTTGGCTATACACCATCAGCATCGACATGGTATTACGTAGTTCAAACATTCTCTATGAATGCAGTAAAAACATACGTAAATGGTCAATTGGTAAACACCACAGCATATACTCTAGTGCAGCAAAATGGACTGACTTTTCGTTTAGGTAAAAGTTCAAACGGCAGTTTTTTTAATGGATTTATGAACGGAAGGATTGATGAGTTTAGAATATATTCAAAAAATATTTCCCCTTCCGAAATCTCCGACCTCTACGGCACGGGCGGTGATCGGTTAGGATACACAACTCCCAACTATCCCGGTAAGGAACTGGTGCGGAAATATTCTTCTGCGGTAACGTATAACTTAAGTGCTGTGGAGACCGGTGGAACGGCCCCTATTGCCTACTGGAAGTTTGATGAGGGACAAGGCACAGTGGCCAAAAATAGTATGGGATTGGAAGGACTGGTAACGAATTTGGTAACCAATCCGAGTTTTGAAACTGGAACGACCGGATGGGGCACATACAATGCAACGTTCACTCAAATATCTTCAGGCGCCAATGCAAGTTTCCCAGTTGTTGGGACATCGTATGCTAGTGTGAATGTTACAAATACTTCTTACGCGCAAGCGGTAATTAACTATTACCTTTCAAATCCTCCACAATTTATCCCGGGTGCAACTTATACATTTTCGGTAAATGTAGATAAAGGAAGCTATACTGGAACAGTTTCAATGTTGTTAAAATCCACTCATGATGGTTATGTAACGGGGACCTATTCAACGGTGGTTACAGTATCTACTCCCGGAAGATATTCTACTACCATGACCGTTCCTGCGAATGATACCAATATGCAAATTTCCGTGCAGGCTACTGGTGGCACTGGCACCTACTATATTGATGGAGCGCAGCTTGAGTTATCTTCTTCCGCCTCTCCCTACTGTGATGGTTCTATTACCAATTCTTCTATGCAAGGACGGTGGAATGGAACGGCACACGCCTCTACCTCTACCTGTACCTACACCGCGGGAGATGGAACAATAAATGGCGCTACCTGGCAGACAGAAGATCAATGTGTGAGTGGGAAGTGTTTGAGCTTTTCTTCAACCACGAATAATTATGTTGATATTGGTTCAAACAAATTTGATACCTTATCTAACGCCACTTTAGAAATGTGGTTTAATTATAAAGGTACTTTTGATACCAATAGACTACTTTTTTATCACATAAAAGATAGTAATAACCGTCAACCCTTATTTGTAAGTTTTTCTGGTGGTTATGGTAATAAACTTGTTTGGGAAAACATTGTTGGTGGAAATTACAGAGGGATAAAAAGCAAAAATACCATCGCTTCAAACACATGGTATCACCTTTCCCTTACCTGTGGGAGTGGTGGTATGAGAATGTATCTGAATGGCATATTGCAGGAAACTAATGCAACGACAGATTGTTTTCAATCTATTGCACCTACTACTTACAATAGAATTGGGTACAACAACACCAGTTTTATTGGGAATATCGACGACGTAAAAATTTATCCTTACGCCCGTACTCCGGCGCAAGTAAAAGCAGATTACAACGCCGGGAAGGGAAAAGCAGCTGTGGCAAAAGGGGCGAGTGTAAATCTAGGTACGAATAAAACGCAGGGAGATTTCCTTTCCAATGGATTAGTTGGCTACTGGAAGATGGATGAAGCAACTTGGAGTGGAACACTGGCAGAAGTAAAAGATGCTTCAGGAAACGGGAATAATGGCCAAGCACAAGGGGCAACCGGCGGAAAAGCCTATCCTGCGGGGGGGAAATTTGGAAATGGTGGGTATTTTGATGGCGTGGATGATTACGCAAGTGTACCGACCAGTACCAGTTTGAATATCGGAGGTTCAGAAATCACCATGTCTGCATGGATTTATCCAAAAGCGTTTAGCAATACATTTATTATCAGAAAAGAAACTCCAGGATATAATATGGGACTTACTTCAACGGGAAATGTATGGTCGGATATCTATTATTATTTCGACACTCAGTGGAGATACGATACCTGTATTACAACACAAGCTCTCACTGCAAACCAATGGTACCATCTCGTTACCGTTTTTAAACAAAATCAATATTTGAATATTTATGTCAATAATCAGCTGTATAAATCATGTAAACCCACTTACAATAGCCCTATTGGTGTGAATGCTACGGCACCATTATTAATTGGATATATGGGTTGGTGGGGAAATAATAATGGATATTTTAGTGGGACAATTGATGAACTACGTCTATACAACCGAGCACTCTCCCCTTCTGAGGTTTCTGCTCTTTATAACTGGGCGCCGGGACCGGTTGGGTATTGGAAACTAGATGATAAAACTGGAACAACAGCGGTAGATAGTTCGGGGTACGGAAATAATGGCACATTGACCTGCAACGGCACAGGTTGCACAAGCGCAAATTATCCCGTATGGAAAAATAGTAAAGATTGTATTTATGGAAGTTGTATTTATTCGCCCAACGGAGCCCCTAAACAAGGGTACATCTCTGTCGCCGCTGGTAGTTCCAGTAATCTCAATTTCAGAACGAGCGATTTTACCTTGGAGGGCTGGGCTAAACTAACGACAAATAATGCGGCATCTGGTATGGCAAGACTATTTGGAAGTTATCCGCATAATGGTCATAACGGAAGCATGGTCGTAACTATTGAAAATAGTAATAATATGTTAAGCTTAACAGCAAGAGATTTAAGTGGAAACGTTAGTTATTGTCAGTATGGTTTTACTAATTATCTTAATAAATGGACTTATATTTCCTGGGTAAAAACGGGTAATAGAAATGTTTCTTTGTATTTGAATGGTAATTTAGCGCAAAGTTGGACGACACCTTATGATTTTTATGTTGATTATTACGACGATACGTATACATTAGCCTATGGAAGCGGAGTTGTCGGAGGTGCCATGTATCTTGATGATCATAAAACATATAACTATGCCCGTACTCAAAAGCAGATTGTGGAAGACATGAACGGCGGGGATCCGGCGGGGACGAATAAGAGTATGGTGGGCTACTGGAAGTTTGATGAAGGCTCGGGAAATACTGCGAATAATACAGGACTTGGTGGTTCTATACTTAATGGAACGCTCTACAATACCACATGGACCCCAGCGGGCAAATTCGGGAAAGCACTTAATTTTAATGGCTCAACTTCGTATGTTGATATGGGGAATCCTTCGGACGGAACTCTTAATTTTGGAGCAAATAGCTTTTCTTTGTCAACATGGATAAAAACCACTGCTGTGGGCTATCAGCGTATTGTTAGTAAAGGACACACTGGTTTTACAAACGGATATCTTCTTCAGTTATATAGCGGTACAGGGTATATCGATACAGGTATTGGTGCGGGAGGCGTTCAGGCAAACAGCTTATTTTTTTATGCATCGGGGAAAGCCGTAAATGACAATATGTGGCATCATGTTGTTTCCATTTTTGATCAAATAAATAAAAAAGCGTTAGTGTATATCGATGGGATCCCCACTGCCCTGACAAAAGTTTCGGGAACCTGTGGCACAGTAATGGGTACATATTTAGATATTTCTGCTTGCACGAGCTTAAATGCTACTACCTCTAACAGATTTAATATTGGAAGTGGTTTTGGTATTGAATATTTTAATGGCTCTATTGACGAAGTCAAAGTGTATAACTACCCTCTTACTGCCGATGAGGTGAAGGAGGACTACAATAAAGGTTCTGCTATGGTCTTAGGAGCGGCGGGAGATGATACGACCAGCCTTACCAACGGACTACTCGGCTGGTGGAAGATGGATGAGGCGAGCTGGAATGGGACAGTCAACGAGGTTAAAGATAGCAGTGGTAATGGGAGAACTATGACTGCTGCTTGCGCAAGCACCTATTGGCCTGGTTGTACGATACCTTCTACGACTACCGGAAAATATGGAAATGCGGGTTCTTTTTCAACTTCTCAAGAACAAGGTGTTTACAGATCAACTCCCTTTGGGAATATATCTGCAAATTCGAGTCAATCTGGTTTTGCATGGATCAAACCAAATAATCGGAGTTATATGTATAGCATTATAAATAAACGGTGGGGCGGTGTTGATTCTGGACAGAGTTTTTATATCGATACCAATGGTGCACTTATCTTAACCCTAGAATCAAATGGATCTCGGTGGAATTTGTCATCGCCCAATAACTCCATACCAACGGGCACCTGGACACACGTTGGCTACGGTATTGATCGGATAACGAAGAAAGCGTCTATTTATATAAATGGTGTTTCTGTAGGTACCCCTATATCAATTTCCAATGTTGGAGATATGACTAACCCCTCTGTCTTTTCTATAGCATTTTGGGGAGGGATAGCAAATTATTTTTTTGACGGATTCATAGATGATGTCCGCCTCTATAATCGTGGATTGACAGCCACAGAAGTAGCGCAGCTGTACACGTATAATCCGGCAAACCAACTTGTTTCCAGAAATTCCAACGCCGCTCTGTATTGTATTCCCGGAGATACTTCCTACTGCTCGCCACCGGTAGCCGAATACAATTTTGATGAAGGGGGCGGAAGTACGGTCTATGACACAAGCGGCAATAACAATAATGGTACTTGGAATGGAACTGGAAAAACACACTACGTTCATGGAAAACAAAGCAAGGCAGGGAATTTTAATGGAGTGGATGATTATGTGAGTATAAATGATAGTAGTTCGCTTAATTCTTCAACTTTTACCCTATCCTTTTGGGTGAAAAAAAACAGTGAACCAAATGACTGGGGGATGATTTTAGACAAAATTGATTGGACAAGTGGTACAGCTGGATATAATATTTTATTCGGTCCCGGTCCTTCTGCACGCAAAGTTTATCTTTCTATGAGTAACACAAGCGGTGCAGCGACAAATACCCATGGTCCAAATACTCAACTTCCAATCGGAGTCTGGCGTTTCTATACTTATACCTTTGATGGGACATCTATTGGAGTCTACGAAAATGGGATATTAATACGTTCGGTTGCTTTTTCGGGGACATGGGTACCGTATGCTAATCCTCTGTTGATTTCAAGAAAAAGGAACGGGAATAATAATTATTCACCGATTTCTCTCGATCAGGTTCGTATTTACAACTATGCCCGCACTCCGGCGCAGGTTGCGTACGACTACAATCGAGGAGCACCAATAGCCTGGTGGAAAATGGACGAGTGCCAAGGGACTACAGTAAGCGATGCGTCGGGAAATGGCAATACCGGGACACTGTTAGTTGGCTCCGGGGGAACCCAAACCCAACCCGGCACCTGCACCGATGGAAACTCTGCCAGTGCCTGGAACAATGGAAAAAATGGAAAGTTTGGGAGTAGTTTGAATTTTGATGGGAGTGATGATTATGTGGATATGGGAAATCCAACAAGTTTACAAATAACTAATCAAATTACGCTTACTGGCTGGGCATATATCACAGATCTTGCTAATTACAGGCCAATAATTTCGAAAGGAAGGACTTCTGATGTAACAAATAGAGGTTCTTTTCAATTATATTCAGAAGAAGCTGCTGATCAAAAAAGTTCTTTTACCCTATATACGACATATGAAAAACGTTTGGAATCTCAAAGTATTACTACAGGATGGCATAATATTGTAGGCACATATGATGGAAGTACTATGAAAATATATATAGATGGAAAGCTTTCAAACTCTGGTAGTATGTCAGGATCTATAAAAAATTCTTCATATAATGTTTTATTAGGTAGTGAAAAAGATAATGCAGGTAATTTAGTTGCAAAATATAATAATAAACTTGATGATGTTCGCATCTACAACTACGCGCTCACTGCTTCCCAGGTGCAGAATGTGTTTAACGAAGGTGCAGCTGTACGGTTTGGACCGTCGACGGGATCAGGGCCATAAGAGAAGGGCGGGAAAACCCCGCCCCTACACGTAATTCCGGCTCTCCCGTCATTCCCGCACCTACCAATCAGGCGGACACACGGGTCCGCCCCTACACGTCATTCCGGCTTGTCCGGAATCTATTTAATTACCCTTTGGATCCTCCTGTCCAGGAGGATGACGGCAATTCCTCCTTGACATCACGCTCGCATAGCGGGTATGATAGGGTACTATGAATCAACACAAAACACCCTTAACAGTCCCTCCCGAAATGAAGGAGACATACGAACATAATTATGAAACCATCACCCACGGAACTGGCCGCCTTATGCTATTCGCCGGTGACCAAAAAGTAGAACACCTAAACGATGATTTTTTCGGTGAAAGAATTTCCCCAGAAAATGCTAATCCCGAGCACATGTTTCAGATTGCTGCAAAAAGCAAAATAGGCGTTTTTGCTGCTCAACTAGGCCTCATTGCCCGGTATGGAATGGACTACCCCGACCTCCCCTATTTGGTAAAACTCAACTCTAAAACACATCTTGTCCCCACCCAACAAGCAGAACCAGTAAGCCACCAACTTCTCACGGTTCAGGACGTTGTGCAATTTCAACAACAAAGTGGTCTCCATATACACGCAGTTGGATACACTATTTACCTCGGCAGTGAACACGAATCAGAAATGCTTACCGAAGCTGCAGAACTTATTTACGATGCACATCAGGAAGGATTAATCACCGTTATTTGGGCCTATCCACGGGGAAAAGCCGTGCTCGATGAAAAAGAGCCACACCTCCTTGCCGGTGCTGCCGGAGTAGTCGCCTGTTTAGGAGCAGATTTTGTAAAAATTAACTACCCAAAAAAAGAGGGCATTTCCTCTGCCGAAGCCCTTCAGGAAGCGGTATTAGCCGCCGGTCGAACCCAAGTTGTTTGCGCAGGAGGCTCTTCGACCAATCCTGAATCGTTTTTACGCACTTTACACGATCAGATTCATATTGGCGGGGCCTCGGGAAACGCCACCGGACGCAATATTCACCAGAAACCTTTGGAAGAAGCCGTACGCTTTTGCAACGCGATTTACGAAATAACTGTTGAAGATAAATCCGTAGAAGAAGCACTGAAGGTATATGAAGGATAAAGTTTTTCCACGTCATTCCGGTAAGCGTTAGCGCATCCGGAATCGTTGTGAACATCCTGAAGGGATGACTCCCGACAAGCGGGAGTGACAATGTTACCTATTTTCGTAAATGCCGCCTCTAAACCTATGTCTTTTCAAAAAGTAACCACACTCACTGAATTTTTGCTCAAAGAAGAACAACGCTTCCAAAACGCGAGCGGCTCTTTTACTATCCTCATGACTCAGATTGAGAATGCTTCAAAAATAATAGCAAGCCATATCAAAAAAACTGGCCTTGTCGATATTTTAGGCTACACGGGAGCAGTAAATACCTACGGAGAAGAAGTAAAGAAACTCGACGAATTTAGCAACAATCTCTTAATAGATATTTTACGAGAAAGCGGACAGGTCTGCGCCATTGCCTCAGAAGAGCTCGACGAGCCACTCGTGCTCCCCGATTCCACGGGAGAGTACATTGTATGTTTTGACCCTTTAGATGGCTCTTCCAATGTTGAAGTCAATGTAACCATTGGCACTATTTTTTCGATCTATCGTAAAGGCAGTACGCTCCTCCAAGCCGGTCGAAGCCAGGTCGCAGCAGGATATATTTTGTACGGATCAAGCGTTATGTTCGTTTATACAAGCGGCCAGGGAGTCAATGGATTTACCCTCGATCCTTCCATTGGTAGCTTTCTCCTCTCACACCCAAACCTCCACATTCCAGAAAAACAACCTATTTACTCCATAAATGAAGGCTATTTTTATGAGCTCGATGAAAATCATGTGCGCTATTTGGAAACGATAAAAAAAGAGTCTTACCATCTTCGCTACGTAGGGTCCATGGTAGCAGATATTCACCGTACTCTTATAAAAGGGGGCATCTTTATTCATCCAAAAACTCTTAAAAATCCCAAGGGCAAACTCCGGCTCATGTACGAGGTAAACCCTATGTCTTTTATTTTAGAACAAGCAGGTGGTTTGGCCTATTCTGAAGGGAAAAATCCTCTCACTGTTGTCCCAAATACTTTTTCTCAGACCGTTCCCTTCGTAGCAGGCTGTAAAGGAGAAGTTGAAAAATACCAGAAATTCATGGAGAATAAAGAGGAAAAATAGCAAATTATTAATTACTATAAAGTAATATATGGCACGAATAAAAGTTGGTATAAATGGGTTTGGAAGAATTGGAAGAGCTTTTACGAGAATTGCTCTTGAACGAAATACGTTTGATATTGTCGTTGTTAATACACGAAAACCTCAGGCAGACCTTATGGCGTACCTCCTCCAGTACGACTCCATTTACCGCAAATTTAAGCTACCTGTTTCGGTAGAAAACAATAATCTCCGCGTCGGTGAATCGATAATTACTCTTACTCAGGATGCCACTCCCGAAGAAATTCCATGGGACAGCTATGGAGTAGACGTAGTGGTAGACGCAACGGGAGCTTTTGTAACCAAGGAAGATCTGCTCAGACATATTAAGGGAACGGTAAAAAAGGTGATCCTTACCGCACCATCGAAAGATGAAGAAACACCACACGTTGTCCTTGGAGTAAACGACGCTTCGTTTGATTTTGCGGGCGAGCCCGTAATTGCAAACGCCTCCTGTACCACCAACTGCGCCGCACCCATGTTCAAAGTACTCGATGACCTTGCCACTGTTACCGCCGGATACCTTACCACAACTCATGCCTACACACAGACCCAAAGCCTCCAAGACGACGCCAATAAATCCAAAGATCGATCCCGCGCCGCTGCACTCAATACCGCGCCTTCAACCACTGGTGCTGCAAAAGCTGTTGCAAAGGTTCTTCCCCATCTAAAAGGCAAACTTGATGGAATGGCTGTTCGAGTTCCGGTTCCGGTTGGTTCTTTTACTGATATTTCAGCAATAGTCGAAAAACCAATAACGGCAGAAGAAATCAATGCTGCCTTCAAAGCTGCATCCGAAGGTTCTATGCGTGGCATTTTGGGATACGAAACCGAAATGCTCGTTTCTGCTGACTATATTGGCAATCCCAATTCCTGTACATTTGATGCCAATTACACGAAAGTAATAAATGGTACACTGGTAAAAATCTTTGGATGGTATGATAACGAATGGGGGTATTCCACGCGTGTGGTTGACTTAGTCGAGCGGTTACAGGCGGGGATGTGAACAAGATCAACGCCGTCATGCCCACCCCGTATCACAGTACGAGGCAAACTCCGGCGGGCGACCGTAAGGAAGTCCCCGTATAAAGTACCATCGTCGAGGGAGATCCATGTCTATCAGCAGTCACGAGAATGAGCCTAACAACGATTCCCGGCGCACTCGTTCCTCGTTTGCGGGAATGACACCGCTACGCCATCCCGGAATGACGTTGTATTGTCACTCCCGCTTGTCGGGAGTCTGATTACTTTTTACATTTACCATTTAACATCCTATGCTAAACACAATTTCGTACATTGACGAAACATCTATCACTGATAAAAAAATCTTATTGCGCGTAGATTTTAATGTCTCGCTCAACCCCAACAACACCATTGCCGACGACGCCCGGATTCAGCAAGCTCTCCCCACCTTTACCCAACTCTTGAAAAATAACAATAAACTCATTGTGGTTTCCCACCTCGGCAGACCAGAATCGCGAGAACCTGAATTTTCCTTACAACCAGTGGCAGAACGTCTTCAAAATCTCCTCCCTGGATACACAGTAAAACTTGTAGATGACTTTCTTACCGCCGATCCCGCCATTTTTCAAAATCAACAGCCAAATGAAATTCTGATGTTGGAAAATATTCGCTTTTACCCCGAGGAACAAAAAGGTGATACGGAGTTTTCGCAAAAGCTCGCCGCACTGGCCGATGTGTATGTAAACGATGCTTTTGGTGTATCACATCGGGCCGATGCCTCTATAGTTGGCGTAACTTCCTACCTCCCTTCCTACGGAGGACTCCTCATGAAAAAAGAAATTCAGATGATTGGGCGGGTTATTCAGAATCCGGAAAAACCATTTGTTGCCATAATCGGCGGTGCAAAAATTACCACAAAAATTACGATACTGGGAAAACTTATGGAAATGGCAGACTATTTATTGGTTGGCGGAGGACTCGCGAATACGTTTCTTTGTGCACAGGGCTTTCCCATAGGGAAAAGTTACTGCGAATCTGAGGGCGTAGAAACGGCAAAAAAACTCTTATTTTTGGCAGCTCAACTGCACACCGCAATTGTGCTCCCCTCCGATGTTGTTATTCAAAAAGACCCGGATAATGAACAGTCGAGCGAAGTGGTAAAACAGGATGAAGTACCGGAAGGTGCGCAGGTTTTGGATATCGGACCAGAAACACAGGCAAAGTTTGGAGCCATAATTGCAAAGGCAAAAACGATTATCTGGAATGGACCCGTCGGATTATTTGAAAAAGAGCCCTACCGTCGCGGAACCGATTTTATTTACTACGCAATCACCCAAAATAGTGAAGCACTTTCCGTTGTCGGCGGTGGAGACACGCTTGCCGCGATCGACAATAAAGAGTATTTAAACAAAATTACCCATATCTCTACCGGGGGAGGCGCCATGCTCGAGTATATCGAAAATGGGACATTGCCGGGTATTGAAGCACTCAAAACAGGACAACGGATTGCGGCGTAAAGGAGGAATAGCCCGTTATCCCGGGCTTTCCCCGGACTTGTGTCGATCTAGGCTCGACGCCATTTTTTGTCATTCTGGCAACCCGCCGTTTTGGCGGGAGTGACAAGCATTTGTCATTCCGAGCTTGCCCCGGACTTGTGTCGATCTGGGCTCGATGCCATTTTTTGCCATTCTGGCAACCCGCCGTTTTGGCGGGACGTCCAGAATCGTTGTGAAAAAAATCACAACAACGACTCCCGGCAAGCGGGAGTGACGGTGCTTTGGATTCCCCTGTTTAGGGGGATAACGTATATTACTCACATGTATGAACAAAAAAATAACTATACTTTTCGCGCTCATTATAATCACCGCCGCTGGGGCTTTTCTATTTCTTGATTCTCAACCCAAGCTCCCCAACTCCGTCGGAGAATTTCAAATTCAAACTGTACAATTTCAAGGGAAACCACACCGCTTCTTAATTGCCGATACTCCGGAAAAACAGGAAAAAGGCCTTATGTTTTTTCGTTCCCTCCCACAGGCAGATGGCATGTTGTTTGTTTTTTCTGAAAAACAAATCCTTTCTTTCTGGAACAAAAATACACGTATGAATCTCAAATTGTACTGGTTGAACGATGACGAAATTGTGGGGACCTCTCAGCTCCCATCCATTGAGGTAAGCAAAGAAATTGTAACGGTCACTTCGCCCAAACCAGCCAACAAAGTACTCGAAATTCCTGAGTAGCTCTTGACAAAAGCCGCTCGTTTCCTGTATCTTTTCACTATGAAGCGAATTTCTATTGGTCTTTTTTTGTCAGCTATTTTTTTACTTGCATCTTCCTCACTTTTCGCTCAAGGGCTTACCTCAACTTCGGCAACGAATGGCGGTAAACTGCGCGCCTCTCCACCTATACGAATCGGTGATCGGATTGAAAAAATTTCAAGCACAGCAGCTAATCTACGGATAAAACAGACTCCTATTGGACAAGACTTTAAACTAACACAAGATCGAATGAAGAAGGAATTGACGGATAAGAAAGCTTCAATAGAAGCAAAATTAAGACTGCAAGCTGAAAAGTTACACAAACAAATTGCCAATATCAAAGATGAAACTAAAAAGCAACGCGCAGAACGTATTAACACTAATTTTAATACGCTCAATACAAAAGAAACAACTCATATGCAAAAAGATCTCGATCGTCTTTCTCAGATTTTAGAAAAAATCGGTAGCAAAAGTGCTGAACTCAGTACCCAGGGAAAAGATATTACAACGGTAACGCCGTTGATAAGCACTGCGAAGGATAAAATTATTGCAGCACAACAAGCAATTGTTACCCAATCTCAGAAAACATACGCCCTCACCGGTACCGACGAAGCCACGTTGAAAACGAATGCCAACACCATTGCGAAACAACTAAAAGCAGATTTAAAAATTGTTCGCGACTCACTCGTGAAGGCTCGAGATACGGTATCACAAGTTGCAAAAGCGCTTGCTCAGGTACAGGGAATAAACCCAACAGGTATACCAACCCCTACCCCAGAAGCCCGTTTATAATATTATGGAACCAACACCACCACCAATCAGCGTAATTTCACAAACTCCGACACCGGTTACTGTGCAACCACCAATTATTTCAGCACCTGTTAAACCCGCGCCTCCTTCTTTTTCAAAAGTATTCTTATTAGTTTCGCTCGGTGTTGTTGCTCTAATTTCAGTAGTAGGCCTTGCCTACTACCTTATTTCAAATAGCACTGCATCGAAGGCCGCAAACTTTAACCAAAGAGTATCCACTCGAAAGCAGGTTACACCGTCTGTTACCCCGCAACCAGTGAAAAATTCTACTGAAAGCGAGGCTGTTCCTACTATTTCCCCCGATACATCGCCAGAAACCATTAATGCAGAGCTTCAGGGAATAGGGGCCGACACTTCAAACCAAGACTTCAAAACCCTTGATGCAGACGTCTCGCAGTTGTAAACGGTTCCTAGCATTTACATCCCCTCAAGTTACACCTAAACTGTCATTTAATAATACGTCTTCCTGTTGCCATGTATGTTAAAATCCTCTTTCTATAATATATTCTGAAGGCGCGATTGTAGTTGGACTTTTGAGAACCATTATAATCTGATGAGCGACATCTTCCGCTTTCATATATTGAGAAGTATCTCTGAACTTTCCAATTTTCCAAAAATTAGTATCCATTCCTCCAGGGTAGATACCTGTTACACGGATTTTATGAGGTGCCGCAGCTAATCTTAAACTTTCTGTAAAACCTCTTAGACCCCATTTACTTGCACAGTAAATGGTTTCATCCGCTCGTGCTTTTACTCCCGAAGTAGAAATAACATTTATAATATGTCCAGAATTATGATGTATCATTCGTTTATAAACTTCTTGAGCAATATATAAGTTACCGTTCAAATTTATACCCAAAACATCGATTATTTCGTCTCTCGTAGTATCTTCTAAATTTTTTACCAAACCTCTACCTGCACAATTAATAAGGATATCTATTTTATTTGTCTGCTTATCAATAGCAGAAAATGCTTCATCAATCTGTTTGAAATCGTGAATATTTAAAGGTATCTTAATAATAGAAGATGCAAGATTACTACTCTCTATACTTCTTGCTAATGCAAAAACTTTAACCCCTTCTGTTGATAATAACTGAGCCAGCGCCCTTCCTAATCCACTTGAGGCACCCACAATAACAGCTACTTTCCCATTAAGAGTTTCTACAATCATATCTTTATTATAGCATTAAGAAAGTTTTGCAATAATATGTGAATAATCTTATTATGAAGATCCAAACCTTTGTCGGGACGGCCCCGAGGACTCGGGGAGACCTTACGCTAAAAAGATTTTAAAGCATACTTTGTCGGGACGGCGAGACTTGAACTCGCGACCTTACGCTCCCAAAGCGTACGTTCTAGCCATCTGAACTACGTCCCGTGATTTTCATCATTTTGGATATGGGCTTGTTCATTGAATCCGCCACCCGCCATTCCTTAGGTTTGCCTCGAGGCCTACGTCCTCGCAGCCAAAACTTCGTCATTGGCGGACATGGTCTGAACTACGTCCCGTTTTCCATTTTCGTCATTGCCGCTTGTCGGCAATCGTTGTTTAGAATCAATGTCGTCATCCCCTCGAACGAGGGGATCCAGTGTAAAAATCTTACTTCGATGAGACTTAATCCCAAGGTAATTGGTCGGCTGGATTCCTGCCTTCGCAGGAATGACGAATATTTAACCTATTCTATCAAACCTTTTAACTATTTGCCAGTTCAGAACTACTCTCACTCTACCTCTCCCTCAATCCATTCTCCATAGTCTTTAGATACGTGTGCAAGGGAAATGGCCATAATGCAGGGTACGTCGTAGGAATGAACCTTGTGGATTTCTTTTTCCACTTCCTGATACTTCGATTCAAGAGTTTTCACGATCAGAACGGCCTCTTTCCCTTCGTCAATAGTTCCCGATTTAGGCGGCCAAAAATACAGAGAATTCATCTCAGGGAAAATATTAATACATGCACAGAGTCTTTTTTCTAACAAATGCTTACCAATTTGCTTTGCCTGTTCAACATCTTTACACGTTGTATAGATTAAAATGATATTTGTCATATTTTTTTTATTACATCAACTAATATAGATACCCCTTCCTCGAGTACAGTATCAGGAGTAGTCAGCGGCGGCATCAGCACTATTGCATCGCCCGCATCTGCTAGATGAAGCCCTTTTGAAAAACATTTTTCCACAATCTTTGTCGATAAATCACTATTATCTTCTCCGTTGCGGTTGTCTTCGCTAATATTAAAGGCTATCTCCAGCCCCCATCCTCGTAAATTTTTCATATTGGGATTGCCTGAAAGTTCTTTTTGTAGTAGCTGTTTCACAATCACTCCCTTTCGTGCTGCCTCAAGCCAAACTTTATCTCGTTGGTGAACCTCAAGTGTTTTAAGTGCTGCGCCACATACCAACGGGTTCCACCCCGCAGAGGAGGTCGGCTTAAACAAACCAATATAATTTTCAACCATTTTCTTTTTCGTAACAACCGCTCCCATTGCTCCGGCACCATTTGAAATTCCCTTCGCCAACGTTACTATATCAGGCACAACCTGATCGTGTTCAATGGCAAAAAGTTTTCCAGTTCTACTAAAACCAGTACCTATCTCATCAACAACAAGAAGCGTTCCATATTTTTGTGTGAGCGCTCGTACAGCCGACAAATAGCCCTTTGGGGCAATCAACATTGATCCCCATCCTGTAATAATTCCCGGTTCGGTGAATACCGCCGCAACTTGTTCCGTTTTAAGATGCATTTCCAGTTTTTCGAGGAAGTGACTTAATGTAGTTACAGGATACTCCATCTGAATAAATTCAGGAACGAGCGGAGCAATCGCCTTTACATAATCGGGAATAAAACCCAGTGCGAGAGTCCCAAATGATTGCCCATGATAGGTATGTGCAAAGCTAATAATTTGCTTCCTTCCGGTAACTGCACGAGAAATCTTAAGAGCCATTTCATTTGCTTCAGTTCCTCCCGTTGCCCGTCCGACCACATCAAGCTCTTGGGGAAAAACGTCTATCAATGCCTTTGCATACTCTGCTTGGATGGGATCCATCGTCCACATCGGAGCATACACATTTTTTTTAACCTGTTCTATTATCGCATCCCGCACTTCAGGATGATTCCAACCTAAATTTGTTGTATTCCACCCGCTACTAAAATCAATATATCTTTTTCCCTTGTCATCCCAAACGTAAGAATCCTCTGCCTTTGCAAAATCAAATCGCCAGTCTACTGCCGGATTATATACTATATGATTTTTTATCATACGGGTATTGTATCAATTTTTTTATCAATGCCGTTTAGAATCTAATTTTCTCGTTGATTGATTCTCACCTACGCGCTACAATAGAATCCCATGTCAAAAAAGAAAATTACCCGTCTTATATACGCTCTTCTTATCCTGCTGATAACAGGATATATCGTGCCTATGCTCCTGCATCAACAGAAGGCTCCAACGAAAGAGCAAAATCCTGTAGTTACTGTTTCTCCCCTCCCCGCGCCCCAAATTGCAAAAGTAACTCGAGTGATTGATGGCGATACCGTAGAAATCGAGACCGGACAAAAAGTTCGGTATATTGGAATGGACACACCCGAAATGCCGTCCAAGAACAAAAAAGCCGATTGTTTTGCCCTAGAAGCGACTGAAAAAAATAAAGAAATCGTACTGGGAAAAACGGTTCGGCTTCAAACCGATGTCTCTGATACTGATAAATATGGGCGGCTGCTTCGCTATGTATTTTTAAACGAACCGACCGCTTCTGGTTCAGGGTTGTTCGTGAATAAATTTCTTCTTGAAGAAGGGTACGCAACGGTGCTTACCATACCACCGGATGTTGCATTCTCCGATAGTTTTCGCACGGCACAGAAAGAAGCAATGAAACAGAATAAGGGCCTTTGGGGAGAATGTAAGTAGAAATTATAACTTCCTCCGCTATAATAAACGTATGTACACACCAAATAACACCATACTCAAAAAATACGCCGATGTCCTTATTAAATTTGCTCTTTGGAGCGGTAAGGGAATAAAAAAGGGCGATACAGTTTGCCTTCAGGTTTCTGAAAGCGCCAAACCGATGCTTCTCCCGTTGCAAACCTCTGTTTTAGAAGCAGGCGGAAATGTAATTCTCCAGTATATCCCGGAAGGAATTTCCCGTTCGTTTTTTGAGCACGCTTCAGATGAACAACTTACCTTTATGCCGAAAGACTATCTTCTCTCTCGGGTAGCGATATGCGATCATTTTGTGGGGATTATTTCAGAAAATGATAAACATGAACTGGAAGGAATTGACCCAAAAAAGATCATGGCGCAAAGCAAAGCAGCAAAATTTTATATGGACGCACGACACAAAAAAGAAGATATGGGAAAACTAACCTGGACGCTCGGTCTGTATGGAACGGAGGCTATGGCAAAAGAGGCAAATATGACTCTTGAAGAGTACTGGCAGCAGATTATAAACGCCTGTTTCCTCGACCACGAAGACCCTATTGCCAAATGGCAGGAAGTATTTGACCAAATAGAAACAATTCGCCATAAACTCACGAACTTACATATTGAATCTGTTCATGTTGAGGGTGAAGATGTAGATTTAACGGTAAAAATTAGTGATAAACGACAGTGGCTCGGTGGATCGGGGCGCAATATCCCCTCCTTTGAGGTGTTTATTTCTCCTGATTGGCGTGGGACGAACGGATGGATTCGCCTCAACCAACCGCTCTATCGCTATGGTGCAATGATTACCGGCATTGAACTGAAATTTAAAGATGGTTTGGTCGTCGACGCTAAAGCAAAAGAGAACGAAGCAATTCTAAAAGAAATGATCGCGGTTGAAAATGCCGATAAGATTGGTGAATTCTCACTTACCGATCATCGTTTTTCGCGGATTACTAAATTCATGGCAGAGACCTTGTTTGATGAGAATATTGGCGGTGAATTTGGAAACACGCACGTAGCACTCGGAATGGCTTACAAAGAAAGTTATATTGGAGATATGAAAACACTCCAAGAAGCAGATTGGAAAGAACTCGGTTTTAACGAAAGTGTAGTCCACACCGATGTTATTTCTACCACCGATCGTACTGTTACGGCAACTCTTCCTGGCGGAGAGAAAAAAGTAATTTACGAAAAAGGTGAGTTTCGAGTGTAATATTCTTGTATCATTAGACTATGGATCCTGAAATTCAAAACTCTACGCCGCTCCCTCCATTTGGAGCACCTGTCTTACCTACTACCCCTATTCATCCTCCAATAATTGAAGAAACAAAACCAAAAAAACCTTTGTTTTTGCAACCAATTATGCTTGTTGTTTACGGCCTCGTTGCACTCCTAGTCCTTTTGTTGGTATTTGGTTTGGTGAGAAACGCAATCGAAGGCTCGCATACGGCGCAGATTTCTCCTACCCCCATTCCAACGGTTCAGCCCACTCCAACCGTTTTTCTCTCGCCTACTCCCAATCTCCAATCGGTCATTATTGGAGGTAAGGCACGTATCCAGTTTTCAGAGCCTTGGAAGGTAATCACAGCAATTCCCGACCGGTATAGCTCTTCCGATGAAAAGACAAAGGCAACAAAAATAATTTCTAAAACGTGTACCGGCCCCATTTTACAAAACAGTCTTGTCCCTACCAGTATTATTGTGTTTGATACTCTTTCTGAAATAAAAGATCAGCCGACCTTTTGCTGGACGAACGGCAATTTTAACGACTATAACATCCGAAAGATATCCACCTTTAATGCGATCAGAGACATGAAAGTTGTAAAATGGAAACCAAACGCAGTTTTTGAAAATGGGGTATTTCAGCAACCAGTTTGGCAAAAAACTCTCTTTGAAGAGTACACACAGACGAGTGATGAACTAAAATCGACGGTAAGCATGGCACTGCTGTTTCAAGACGCAACTGATGGAACGGCAGAAAGCACATTAGACCAGATTATTTCATCTTTTCACTTTTTAACAAAGGGACAGGTCGATCCGATTAGTACCTGGACAACTCAATTTTTTGATCCGATATCGGTAAAACTTCCTCCTTCATGGTGGAAAAAAACAAGTGCGACCGCGAAAAATGAAAAAATCCTACTCATCAATCCACAAGCCATATCTGAGGATCAACAGATTACCCCGGCATTTGATATTCTAGATCTAGCAGCCCAAAGTACCGATGAAGCACTCCCCCTTCTCACCAATACAGGTAGTTTGACAAATGTAAAAACGGAAGAGGTGAAGCTAGAGAACGGTTCGTATATCCGTCTGAATGCAACCAACGGAGCACAAAAACAGGTACTAATGGCCATTTTTTCGGTACGTAGTCATATAGTAGTCTTTCAGGACAATGCCCTTGCCGATAACCATGCAGAGCTCTTTGACCAGATCGTAAAAACGATAAGTTGGTAATAGCATTATTTCTTTGGCTCTTCTCGAAACCACACGTAGAAAACTATCGGAATAAAAAGAAGCATAATCGCGCCAGAAAACGTGAGTCCTGAAATAATGGCTCCTCCTAAACCCCTCCAAATAGGATCAGAGATTGTGATAGGAATTAACCCTGCAATAGCACAAAACGACGTTAGAAGAATTGGTTCCATACGAGAGGCAGAAGCCTCAGAGATAGAGGTTTTGAGAGGAAAACCCGTGCGCAAATTTTGATCTATTTTGTCTACCAATACAATCGAATTGTTCACTACAATTCCAAACAGCGCAAGCACGCCGATCAGTGCCGGAAATGAAAGCGGCGTTCCCGTAAGTGCAAAAATCACAAACACACCTGAAACGGCAAGAGGAATAACCATAATCACAATGAGAGCCTTCCGAAATGAACCAAACTCTATTACCATCGTAGTCAAAATCAGGATCATTGAAAGTCCCATCGCCTGTAGAATAGACTGAACTGACTTGCTATTTTCCTCGTTTACCCCTCCGGTTTTCCATGAATATCCAGGGGGAAGAACCAGCGATTTTGCATACTGCTCTAAGTTTTTACTCAACACACTCACCGAGTACCCCTTGACCGCACTTGCTGATACCGATATCGTCCGTTTGCCAGTTTCGCGACTGATCGTGGTTGGATTGTACTCTAATCGATAACTTCCTAATGTCGATAAAGAATAATCTTGTGTTTGTCCCGGTATAACAAGAGAACTCAACGCGGTAATATCCTGCACCTGTTTTGTACTTGTCCTGAGATAAATATCGTATTTATCGTTTTCTATCGTAATATCTCCCAGTTTAAAGCCTGAAGCATAGCTGCGGAGCCAGAGACCCACGGATTGTTCATTGAGCCCTGCACTGTTCAATTGTGCTGGATTTGGGATAAACGTAACCTTGCCTGTTCCGGGTTTTACCGAAAGCTCTACACCGGTTACTCCTGGCTGTTTATTTAGGTAGTTCGAAATCTGGTTTGCATACTGATTTAGTACTGCTAAATCGTCCCCGAGCAATTTTATTTGAATATCAGATCCTGCTGGCGGCCCGCCGGAAACCTCTTGAACAGAAACTGTCCCATTTTGGTAGTTCTGAAACTGATTCCGTAACAATGTCGCAATTTCACTTGAAGCTTGTTGTCGCTTGTTTTTATCCACTAACAACAGGGTAAGCAAAGCATTGTTTGAACCCTGTGAACCACCACCCATCTGAGAATAACTGGCACCACTTTCTGCAATAACTGATTGGATATTTTTTTTACTTCGAATTTGGTTGGCAAGTATATTCATTTCTCGCTGAGTTTTTTCTCGTGTGGTGCCTTCTGGAAGCGTAAGATTTACATACAACTGGTTTGAATCACTTCCCGGGAAAAATTCATTTACTACAAACCCAAGAGGTAAGAGTAAGATCGAGAAAACAAAAAAACTAAGAATCGCAAACAGTACCTTTCTTCTTGCTCCTTGTGAGGATAAAATACCTTCAATAAATTGCCGATATTTTTCACCCCAGGCGTGAGCATCTAAAATACCTCTGTCTAAGATCCGTGTAAATCCGTTCCCTTTAAAAAATGAAGGTATCCGAGCGTGGAGAATAGCGGCAAATCGCGTTCGCACCTGATACGTTATCAGGAGAAGAATGATAAAAACAAATAGAGTAAGGGGAAAAAGTGGCGTTTTTGGCAAAATAAGATAACCGCTCCCTAACACCGCAATAAGAGCAAATAGGATGAACATTATTTTTACCCGTTGAGGAATGCTCGGGCGCAATAAAACCATCATAAAAGGAAGCGTAATAAACATGGTAATAATGGCAGAGGCTAACAGCGAGGTGGAAACAACTACGGGAATCGGTTTAATGAATTCGCCAATAATGCCTGTGGCAAGTAAGAGCGGCAAAAAGGCCCAAACCTTTGTAATCGTTGTCGTTGTAATCGGCGTTAAAAAATCTCGAAACACTAATAAAGCTGCTTGGTTCGGAGTAAATCTTCGCGAGTTATAGTATGCAGATATCGCCGAAATAATCACAATGGTGTCGTCTACAATAAGCCCAAGCGCGATAAGGAGCGAAAATAGAGAAATAAAATTGAGCGAAATACCGGTAATCTTCATCACCGCAAACGTAGCCAAAAGAACCAACGGAATAATAATAGAGGCAACAGCTGCCTGACGAATGCCTAAAAAGATAAAGAGTACTATAAAAATTAACAGTACAGTTTCGGTAAAGCTTTTACTTAATTCACCAAACTGTGTATCGACTTCTTCAGCAGAATCTGCCATGGAGACAAGTGAAAACTGACCGTGATAGGACGCTAATTTTTCATTCACTACTTTCCGGACCTCGGCGACTGCTTGATCGATATTGGAGGATTTTGTTTTATACACATTAAATACCACTGCTCGCGTGGCTGGTTGATGAGCAGAAGCATAATAGGCTGTGGATTGGTCGGGGGTTGGGGCCAGTTGTACCGTAGCGATATCTCCCAGTAAAAAACTATCTCCCCCTGAGGTTATACGAATGTTTCGTATTTCTGCCACTGATTGTGCGGTGGGCTCAAGCGATAAAGAAAAAGACGTTCCTCCCGATTTTACATTTCCTGCTGGATAGGAACCTAAGGCGGCACCCACGGTCTGTGAGAGAACAGCAGGATTTATTTTTCGTTCCCGTAGCACCTCAGGCGAAATAATTACCTGAATTTCCTGTTCAGCATAGCCAGACTGAGCTACTCGCTGTACCTGAGGGATATCTTTTACCGCCGAATTAAGCGATTTTGCAAACGTCATAAGAGATGCGACATCCGATGAGGAGGTAATAGCAAAGGTCCAGATGGGGGTATTTTGAAAATCAAGTGCCTGGACAGAGGGTTTTTGAGCATCTGCGGGCAGTGTTTTTACACTGTCTACTGCCGCTTGTACATCTGTTTTTGCTTTATCAGAATTGGTGCCAGAAACAAACTGCATCGAGATAGCCGAAACATTTTGCTGAGAAACAGAGGTAAGCGTATCAATACCCGAAATTCCTCGAATCTGGTCTTCGAGAGGAATGGTAATGAGGGTTTCAACATCTTTCGGGGAGGCCCCGGGAAGAACGGTCATTACCGTAACAATGGGGATATTGATTGAAGGATTAACCTCTCGGGAAAGCGTAAAATAACTCACAAGCCCCACAATAAGAATAATCATCATCAGAAGCAGGGGCAACCGAATATTCCCAAAGAAAGAACCCACAAACCCGCGGTTGAGTTTTTCATCAAATTGAAGCTGCGATAGATAGGTCGATTTTTTATTTTCTTGAACCATACGAAAAAAAGAGGAAATTAACGAGTGACTGCTTCATTGGCAACAACGTTGCGATCGAGAATAATGGTATCTCCATCCTTTAAGCCATTTTTTATCTCTACATACTGCCCTACCACGGTACCCAGTGTTACCTCACGAGCGATTGCTTTTCCGTGCTCTATGATATACACAAAAGCTGCCTCTTGGGTCTGGTGAACTGCATCCAACGGGACATAAGGGATTGTTTTTCCGGTGTCTGGGTATCCAATCGGGATTTCTACTGTTACATAACTGTTATCTGTTACCAGATACTCTGGATCGGGATCAAATGCATAAATGACCGAATAATTCTGTCCGTCAGTTGCCTCCCGCGACACATACGTCGGATACATTTCTATGGTCATTGAACCCAAATGGATCGTGCTTTTCTCCAATCGAGAAACAGACGCTGCCATATCTTTGGGAACCTGAGCCACCACCACAAAATTCTTTGCATTCCCACTGAATGTTACCAATGCTTGCCCTGGATTTACCAATTCGCCAACCCGAACATGGACCCGTTCTACTCGCCCCGCAAATGGCGCAGCAGGATACATCGTAGATTCATTCACCTGAGCAACGGCAAGTTGCAATCGAGTAACTTCTTTTTCTAGATCCAGTGATTTTTCCTGGATATCGATTTGTTTGAGAGTGATACCTCGCTGTAAATCAACAATCTGAGTCGGAGGATTATCGGTATTTACCTGATATTCACTTTGACGAACAGTATCCTGTAATTGGTTTATAGCAGGCTGCAACTGCGCTTTCGCTTTTTTGAGATTATAAATAGCATCGGAATTCTGATTTGCGCTATTTGTTGAAACGAATGCATCTAACGATTGATTGATCGGCGACAAAATATCTTGTTCAAGTGAAAGGAGTGCTTTTGTATCGTCTAACGATTTGCGAGAAATATCGCGCAAACTATCAGTATTTGTATTTGAGGTATTTGCAATATCTCGATTCTTTTGAATGAGATCTTTTTGCGTATCATAGGTATCCAAAACATTTTGATACTGCTTTTGCGCCAACTGACGCTGTAAAGATAAGACATTCCCACCTGCATACGAAGAAGCAAGAGACACAAGCGTTGTCCCTACAGATACGTCCATTCCCTCAGAAACGTTCAAGTAAGATACAACCCCACCTGTCTGGGCAGAAATCTGCACCACATTTGTTTTCTCTACTTGAGCTTGAACCGTAATCCGAGGTGCACTCCCGATCTGATATACTGCTACTTTTTTTTGTTGAGGTGCTGCATTTTGAGGAACAACTTTTGGTTTGCGTAAGAGTGTACCGATAGCAATCAGGAGAAAAAGGAGTGCAAGAACAGCAAAAAAACTAACCAAAGGTTTTTTATTTATAACACGTTTTAGAGAGGATATAATTTGGTTAGAGTAAGATTTAAATGTATTCATGACAGCAGTGTAGTATACAAAAAAACTACAGGATAGTCAATTTCAAAAAAACGTAAAAAACGACAATTCTATACTCAAGTATATAATTCAGGATGTAAGAAGCGAGTAAGAGCAGAAATGACGCCATCTCTGTACCCGGAAGTACGTGTTATAAGATTATTTGTCATCGCACCAAAATATCCTCCTTTTTGCTTAATATTCGTTTGTTCAAATACCTGGTCACTTACCACACCCAACTCTTTTCCTTCAGAAATACCGGCCATCACTTTAGGAGCAATAACCAATCTAAACGACGAACCAATCCCCAAGGTACCCATCGTATCTTCTACCACCATCCACCCACACGCAAACCACTCTTTTTCAATCTGATGTAAGCCTCCCTCCAATCCTACACCAAAATCGGCGTGTAAAGCTTCCCGAGCGTTATGTGCACGCGTTTTAGCACCTTGAATCGCCACTTCATCACTCAGTGGCTGATCGGATACGCCAGAGACAACAGAGACCCCCTTGCATTCCCATTTAACATCGGGGAAAACCGCTTCAAATGCCTGTTTTGTTGCTTCAATTTTTACGGGGTTGGTAGAACCAACCGCGACAAGTTTTGTTTTCATCGATACTATTGTATACGATGAATAATAAAAGATGAAGAATGATTAAACTATCGTCATCCTCGCGCACGCGAGGATGACGAAACATACACTCCTTTCTCTCTTTTGGGCGGGCACTCGGGTCCGCCACTACAAAAAACAACGATTCCGGATAAACCGGAATGACGAAGAAGCAGACCTTATCCACTGGAGTATAATGGTGCTATGGACAAAAACACTAGTTCCCGCATAAGAGCCCATTATCTCGACGAAGGAGATTCTGCATATATTTACGGCGTTTTGTCTGAATTAGCAAAAGACAAAGTACAAAAAAAAGTATTTACCGCCCTCAAGGAAAAAGAACTTGAGCATCAACAAAAATTTGCCGTACTGCTCAAACAATCAGAAGAAACGGTACCTTTGTATACTCCTTCTTTCAAAATAAAAATGATGGCATTTTTTGCAAAAAACGGATTATCTGACTCCATGTTGAAATGGCGCATTTTTGATGAAAGCAAAGAAATTAAAACCTATTTTAATGAAGCGCGTGAGACAGATGGTCTAACCAGACAAATCGCCCGAGACGAAGCAGTTCATTCCAAGGTGCTCCAAAACACACTAACTGGAGTCCCCCGTGAAATCTGGCACAGACACGGATCGGGAGGAATTTTACGGAGCGTTATCTACGGATTTAATGATGGTTTGACCGCTAATTTTGGACTCGTGATGGGTATTATCGGATCTCAGGCGGATCATCGCATGATTATCCTGTCTGGAATTGCCGGATTGCTCGCGGATACGCTGTCCATGGCTTCTTCTTCCTATTTGGCGGCTGCCTCACAAAAAGAAGTGTATACCCACGAAATTGATATGGAAAAAGAAGAAATGGAACTCATGCCGGAGATGGAAAAAGAGGAATTGATCCTTTTATATCAGGCAAAAGGAATGAGTGAAGAAACGGCAAAAAAAGTAGCCAATGAAGTAATGCAAAATCCTAAAAAAGCACTGAAAGAAATGACCACCATGGAACTGGGTATCTCAGAAGAAGTAACTTCACCGATCCATGAAGGGCTTATTACCGGGGTTTCTACTTTTTCCGGTGCTCTTATTCCCCTGGTTCCGCTCTTTTTTGGATCGTCGTTCCCTTATGTTCTCGCATCGTTTACCCTCAGTATGGGAGCCCATTTCGGCGTGGGAGCACTCAGAAGTTTGTTTACCGGACGAGGAATTATTCGATCCGGGATGGATATGTTTATTGTCGGGCTAGGAGTAGCGATCGCTGGATACCTCATTGGCTTTGTACTCACGGGGCACATCTAATCTGACGGTTTGCAAGAACGTTTGGGAAATGGTATGATGTATTCTTATGAACTTTGAACATATCATGCTTCAACTTGCACATTCTGCAGGTTTTTTGCCATACTTATTTATATTTTTAGTCATATTTGCAGAATCCGGATTATTTTTTGGATTCTTTCTTCCCGGAGATAGCTTTTTATTTTTAGCCGGGCTTTTGGCTTCAAAAGGTCTGTTAAATCCCCTTATTTTGATACCCGTTTGCTTTTTTGCAGCTGTTCTTGGGGTATCCGTGGGATACTGGTTTGGTCAAAAATATGGTAAAAAACTATTCCATAAGAGCGATTCTCTTTTTTTCCACAAAGAAAATTTAGAAAAAGCTCGAGCATTTTATGAAAAACACGGGAAAAAAACGATCGTGCTTGCCCGTTTCATACCATTTATCCGCACCTTTGCACCTATCGTTGCAGGAATTGGGGATATGGATTATAAGATCTTTATTATCTTTAATATCGTTGGGGCACTTCTTTGGGCAGTAGGCATTACACTTGCAGGATTTTATCTCGGACAATTTATCCCAAATGTTGACAAATTCCTGATCCCCATTATTCTCGTTATCATTGTTGTTACTACTGCTCCCGCAGTTTTTCATATGCTAAAAGATAAAAAAACTCGAACACGCCTTGTACGTGAATTCAAAAAAGCACTGAGATTCTCCAAATAATAGTGTGTACTACGAAGGACGAATAATTTTCTTCCAGTTTATTTTAAAGAGAAGATACATCAGTAAAAATCCCGTCAGTTCAATGATAATCCCCGACAGATGAGTAAAATGGCCTGCAAAAATACTATCTAATCGGGTAGAAACATGCTTGGCTACACTCACCCAGGCCGTATAACTTATAAGTCTTCCTACAAAAAAAGAAAAGGCAAAAATACGAACATCAAGACGGGTCAGTCCCACAGTAATAAATACCTGATTCGACGGTATGGGTAAAAATGCATAGGCAACAACCATGGGTATGGTGAGATGGGCATGTTTTTTAAAAAAATACCCAAGGGCATCTATATTTTCTCGAGTGGTGGAATGAAAAAAATTTCGAAAATAGTTCCGAGAAATGAGCGTTAGGACCACTCTCCCAAGAGTTGCACAGATTGCTCCAATAAGTACAACCGGAAGTAATGAAAGATTGTACCCAACATAAAAGAACGCTAAAACTACCCAAGTTGGTGGCATAAATCCAGGAAGGACATTCATGCTAAAAACAAAAAGTGCAAGCACGCCATAGTAGGGATCTATCATAGATGTCTCTTATTGTATACCTATTTGCACTGAAATAGTTTTTATTCTTATTACGCGCTTCTTACTTGCCTTTCGTTCGCTTTTAGTTATCGTTTTCTACCATAAAAGGAGTCAATAGTTATTTCTTCTTTATGAATATCCTGATAAATAAGCAGTACCCGTACTGTGATTGGGTGTTGCTCGGAAATGGAAAACGGAAACGGCTCGATTGTGTAAGGTGCTGTCGCGGCGAACTCGTCCGTTTTGCCTCAGAACGAAGACTGGTAACAAAGATACGTCTCCCCGACAGCCCCCTCCTACGGGAGGATCTGCATATTTGAAAACAGATAGCTTCTTTTCGGACAAAGCTATCTGTTTGGTGGTACCTCTCTCAAGGTGCTATTCGTTGGTATCATCGTCGGGATCACGACGAGTTGGTTCGTCGGAACCGTCATCCAATTTGAGATCGGCATCATACGAGTCGTCTTGCGAATTAAGATACTGCATAGTGTCTGTTCACCCCCTTTCTGGTAACAACTTAGGTAATGTGTCCAGAATAGATAACACGCATGAGAGATATACTAAGGTATCGTAAGAATTTTGTAAAAAAGAGTACTACAACAATACATATGCTAAAAAATACGTTATAATAATACCGTATGGTACAAACAATACTTGTAATCGAAGACGATAAAGGACTGCAAAAATATCTGAAAGAACTGTTGTTAGACAACGGTTATTCTGTTCTCACCTCTATGGATGGTATTGCCGGACTCGATATGCTGGCGCGTACCGCGCCAGACATGCTTGTGTTGGACTTAAACTTACCAAATATGAGCGGCGAATCTGTCTGTATTGAGGTAAAAAAACTGTATCCTGAGCTCCCCATCCTTATTTTAACTGCAAAAGATGCCGTTGCAGATAAGGTACGCGGACTGGAACTTGGGGCTGACGATTATATGACGAAACCATTCATTGCAGATGAATTTTTAGCTCGAATAAAGGCTCGGCTGCGAAGTCATGGGAATGTGGATACAAAGCTGCGTGTCGGAGATCTTGAGCTTGATACTCGCACCCTAGAGGTAAAACGAAATGGCCTACTTATCTCGCTTACACCACAAGAGTTTAAACTACTTCAGTATCTTATGCATAACCAAGGTCGAATTTTGACCCGCGATATGATTTTAAATCGTATCTGGTTGTCTTCTCCTGATATTGAAACACGGGTAGTCGACGTATATATGGGATATCTTCGGAAAAAAATTGATCAGGGATATGATAAGAAACTTTTGCAGTCGGTACGAGGTTTTGGATACGTTATTAAGGAGTAAAAACCGCTCCATCATCTATATAGAGAGGGAGATCGACAATTACCTTTGTGCCTTTGTGTACCGCTGAACGTACCATTATTTTCCCATGATGACTTTTTAAAATTTGTTTTGCTTCGTATAGCCCGAGCCCCATCCCCTGAGCAGTGTCCCCTTTCCCTTTGTAAAACCCTTCAAAAATATGTTGCATATCCTCTGAAGGGATACCTTTCCCTTTATCGTGAATTTGAACACGAATACTATTTTTTAGATTTCCTATTCGTACCATAATCGGGGTTGAAACTGGTGAATAAAATGCTGCATTGCTAAATAGATGGCTAAAAACCTCTTTAAGTTTTGTTTCATCTCCCACAATGGTATCTTTTACAAGTCTTCCCTGTATGGTTATGCTCCTTTCCGGAAATAAAGACACAAAGTCCTGTCTCGCCTGTTCCAAAATCATCTGAAAGGAGCATTCTTTAAAAACATACTGAAGCTTCCCCGCCCGGATCTGGCTCACTTGAAGCAATTCATTTACTAATTTCGTAAGGCGATTTGCTTCTAATTGCAGCTCATCTGCCCACCTTCGTTCGATACTGTCCTTTTGAGAATGAGATGTAAGGAGCTGTGCATAGCCATGAACTGTTGCCAATGGTGTTCTCAATTCGTGAGCAGCCATGGAAATAAATAAATCTCGGATCTCGATTGCGCGTTGCATGTCGCGAAATGAACGACTTTTTTCAATAGCTAAACTCGCTAGGGAACCAAATATTTTTAACACATTGAGTTCTGTTTCGGTAAAGTGTTGTTGTTTCAGTGAATGAAACGAAAGGACACCAATTGACTTACGTCGGTAGGCAAGCGGAATAAAAATAACGGAGCGCACACCGATTTTCAATACCACCGGATGTATTTCTTCACGGTCTGAAAGAGTCAGAACAGTGGCTTTCCCCGTTCGAAGCGTTTGCTCTGCCCATCCATTTTTGCGGGGTTGAACGCCTCGGAGAAGGGGGTGAGAACTATACACCCGTGACAACCGCCTATTTTCTTTTAAAAATACCGATCCATGATCTGCTTCCACAAGTTTACACCCCTCACGAATTATCGCTTTGTACGTCCTTTCCGGAGTCTGATTCACCAGAAGCTGGAGTGTCGCTTCATTTATACCATCAAATAGAGTAGAGCTTCCCATAGCAGCAAAATAGTATATTAATAACTGTTTGTCTTGTTAAGGAGTCTGAGTAAAAAGCGTTATAAAAGACCGAATCAAACTCTGTTTTTTTGCATTTTTCATGTAAATCGGACCCAATTACTAAAGTAGGCATAGTGTAGGAATCAAATGTTTATTTTCGTACATAATTCAGTAAGAATCGGGAAAGAAAACAGCCAATTTATCCCTCTGTTTCGCTCCACCAATATTCTAGCAACACTTTATAGGTGCCAACAAACGGGACTCCTAAAAGCAGTCCTAAGAAACCAAAAAATTTACCTGCTAACAACGTTGTCAGAAGGATGACAAGAGGATGCAGCTCTATCGAACGACCAATAACAACAGGAATAACAAAGAAATCTTCCAACTGTCGCAAAAGAAAATATCCCACTGCAATAATAAGGATGGTTATGAGCGGTGGATACCCAAATGCTTGCAAACCGGTTAAAAATGCTACAACACAGGTTAATCCTCCTGCCGCAACCGGACCGATATACGGCATAATTTCAGCAAATCCCGTGAATAAACTTAACAGGAAGGCAAATTTAATATCTAAAACACGTAAAAAAACATAGGTAAAACTCGTCATGATAACGACCAATATCATAAGTCCCCGAAAATAATTCTGAATAGCTTTATGAGCCCTATGGATAGCTGGAACTCGCGAGAGACGTCTCCCAATTTTTTCCCCATCCTTCAAAAAATAAAACGTCGTAACAAAATAGGCAAACAAAGCGATAATTCCTTCTACGGTATTTCGTAAAATTGGGATCGCCTGCGATTGCTTTACACGGGAAAAATCACGAATAGACTGACTAAAATAATTTACTCCCTCCTGAGTCCAGTCGGGTAGACTATTGAGACTTTCCGATGAAAATAACGTCATCTGGATTGCTTCCTCCCGGAATTGTTTTATCTCAAAATTGGTAATCTTTACGATTTGAGTGAACGAAAAAACAACCAACAATAATAGTGCTAGGATAACCGCACCTACCGAAAAAATATGGGGCAAACGAAGATACCGTGTACAGAGCCGAACAACAGGCATAAAGATATAAGCCGTCAATCCCCCGAGTAAAAAGGGAGTAACCGTATTTTTGAAATGAGGATTCAACATCAATAGCAAAAATACGATTGGCAAAATAACAATAAAATTTCGACGGACCTCCGCAAGGTTCAAAAAATGTTTCAGGACATGAGTGCTTTTTTCCATAGGCCTATTATACGCCTTTTTTTAATCTTGCTATATCAAACTATATTCTTGTATGATGTAACTATGTTGTATTTCTCTGAGCTTCTCAATAAAAAGGTAATCACCGAAAAACAACAGGAACTCGGGACTTTGACAGATGTTCTTTTTTTATATGAAGAAGAACCAAAAGTAGTCAAAATTGTAGTAAAAACCTCTCATCCTTCTCATCTCAATGTCCCCTCCTTAACCATCCCCATTACAAACCTCGTCAAACTGAATACCCATATTATTGTCCATGAAGATTATGAATCTCTCCCTCCGATTGAACAAGAAATGTCCGTCTCTGAGTATTTACTGGATAAACAAATTATCGATTTAGTTGGGAATGAAATGCTTCGGGTAAATGATGTCGTCATTCAAGATAGTCCCTATTATTATATCTCCGGCGTAGAGATTGGAGCATTGGGGATCTTACGTCGGTTGGGTGTAGAAAAGCAGTTTACAAAGGCTCTACAGTTTATAAATATTAATCTGTCTCCTCAGTTGCTCTCATGGGGAGACATCCAAAATATCGAGCTGGGACAGGGAGTAATACAACTAAAACAACGGGAAGAAAAAATATCAAAACTACATGCAGAAGATTTGGCCAACTATCTTGAGAAAACCAATATTAAAAATGCAGCAAAGCTTCTGAAAGTTTTAGACAAAAAAAAGTCTGCTGATATTATTGAAAATCTGAATATTACTTATCAGGACGAGCTTTTTCATGCATTAAAACCCGATCGGGCCGCATCGTTTATAGATGTTATGGAGCCAGATGACGCCGTAGATATCTTACTCACATTTTCCCAGGAGAAACGGAATGACATCTTAGAGCTCGTTACCCCTCGTCAGCAAAAAAAACTCAAACATTTGTTGGGACTTAGTAAAACCCCCGTAGGACATGCTTTAACTTCAGAGTTTGTTACCGTGCTCTCAGATGCTACCGTGCAAGATGTTTTCAAAACGCTCCGAGATGAAACAAACGAATTTTCTCGCCTTTCTACCCTCTATGTTGTAAACGAAAAACAGCAACTGGTAGGAGTATTTAACCTCCACGAACTTATTCTACAAAAGCCCGATACACCTGTTTACAAGTTTATGATTCAAGATCCGATAGTAATTCATCTCACCACACCTATTGAAATTGTGATCAATAAACTGTTTAAATATAAGCTTGCTGCACTGCCGGTGCTCGATAAAAATAAGGAAATCCTGGGAATTGTAACCATGGATGACATGGGTGATTTTGTTTTGAAAAAAAATACATGAAACATATATTTTCTGGAATAAAAAGTCGGTTGTTTTTGTTTTTGGCAGTGTTTGGCCCTGCAACCATAACCGCTATGGCAGACAACGATGCTTCTGGAGTGGCAACCTATTCTATCGCCGGTGCAAAACTTGGCTACCCGATTCTTTTTATTCTTTTCATTACTACAATTCTCCTTGCGGTAACACAGGAAATGGGAATGCGACTGGCCGTAGTAACCCGAAAGGGCCTTGGCGATTTAATCCGCGAACAATTTGGTATAAAAACTTCATTCTTTATTTTTTTGAGTCTATTAGTTGCCAACATGGGAACAATTATTGTAGATGTCGCGGCTATCAAGACGACAAGCTCTATGTTACATCTTCCTATCATACCGAGCATCGTTTTCATTCTTGCTCTTTCTATCCTTTTTATTATAAAAGGGAACTATAAAACGAATCAAAATATTATGCTCGTTTCCTGTCTATTTTATTTTGCGTATATTTTTTCAGCAATCAAATCGAATCCCAACTGGGGAGACGCCGCAAGTAATTTATTGGTTCCCCACGGCGTATCGTTTACCCCTTCTTACTGGAAGGATTATATTGTTATCGGAATGGGCGTACTAGGAACGACTATTACCCCATGGGGACAGTTTTTTATCAGCAGCTTCTCCTACGATAAAAAGATTGATCTAAAAAAACTAAAGTATTCTCAGTTTGAAACTTACTGGGGTGCATTTTTAACTAATTTTTTCTCTTTTTTCATGGTGGTAGCAACCGCCGCTACGTTGTACTTTCATGCAATTCCGTTAGTAAGTGGCGAACAAGCAGCTCTTGCAATTAAACCATTTGCAGGCGATCTTGCCGGCACCTTGTTTGCGGTTGGTATTTTAAATGCAGGGTTCATGGGAATTGTTACCGTTTCTCTATCGACTGCGTACGCTTTTTCTGAGTTTTTCGGACTTTCGGGAAGCTTAGATGCTTCGTTCCAAAAAAGTAAAGTATTTTACGCAATTTTTATTTTTCAACTCGTCGTTGCGGGGATTATTGTTCTGTTCCCCTTTATATCCTTGTTTAAACTTGTCATAGCGACTCAAGCACTAAACGCCATGACACTCCCGTTCATTTTTTATTACTTAATAAAACTGACCAGCAACAAAAAAGTAATGGGCGAACATCGCAACTCTGCGTTCCAAACCTACTTTGCGATTGGCTCAACCATTCTGATTCTCTTCGCCTCTATTTATACCCTGATTATTACGCTTTTCAACCTGTAATGGGTACTTCTGTTCCCCGTTTGTGATCAGTCGCTGTATCGGTTAAGAATTGTGTAAGAAAAGCCTTAAGACAGTATAAATTGCAATTTGCCCGTTTTATAATTAGGGCATATGATAGATGAAACAAGAACCATTTTTCAGAATACGCCTCCATCTCCCGAAACAGAGAAGTTAGAACGATTAGTAAGCAAATCCGCCCGTGTTCTCATGAAAATTAAAACAACGTTCCCGTTCAATTTCTTTCCTACCACGGTGTCGATCGATGAGAATAAAATCAGCATCGTCACCCATAGTTTTTTTAGCTCCGGTCGAGCAAGAACTATCTCGGTAAAAGACATGAAAGATGTAATGGTAGACACGGATCTCTTTTATGGGGCACTAACGCTCAAAAACGGAGGAGAAGTTGAAATTTCATTTTTAAAGAAATCAGAGGCTCTCATGGCTCGTCAGCTGATACTTGGACTTATATTTTGCTATCAAGACGGAGTCGATCCCATCTTACTAACCAAGGAAGAACTTATCGCAAAAGCAGAGAAAATTGGCGAACTTCCCGACCAACTTTAGCTCTCCTTTCTTACAATTTCTACTTTGTATTTGCTCCCTCGATAATCGATAAAATTCCGAAATTGGTATTTCATAGACTTTTACCCTACTCTTCCTGTCCTCCTATTTCTCTCAAAAAGCAGTAAGAAGAGGGTAAGAGGCTTATTTCTCAATTGCCATTTGCGCGTGACAATGCTACAATGTCACCATGAAAGACACCAATTCCCTGCGCGAAATCCGAATTGAAAAACTTGCATCTCTCCAACAAAAGGGCATCAATCCTTACCCCACCAAATTCAATGGTATCTCGGTAAAAGAAGCTCGAGAAAAACACGTTGACGAACAGGTGCAAATCGCGGGCCGACTTATGGCTATGCGCGGGCATGGAAAAATGTCTTTTGGAGACCTCACCGATGATTCTGGAAAAATTCAAATTTGTTTTAAATTTGATGTACTGGGAGAAACTCAATTTGGGCTTCTTCCCTTGCTGGATATTGGTGATTTTATCGGCATTACCGGTAAACTATTTATGACTGTTGCAGGAGAGCTGACTGTCCTGGTCGAATCCTGCACCATTCTCGCAAAAACGCTTCGCCCCCTTCCTTCAACCTGGTACGGGATGAAAGACACAGAAGATCGCTATAGAAAGCGCTATCTTGACTTAATTATGAATCCGGAAATTAAACAGGTATTTAAAAATAGATCTACGATCGTAAAAGCGGTGCGCGAGTTTTTTGATAGTCGAGGATTTTTAGAGGTAGAAACTCCAACCCTGCAACCGATATACGGTGGTGCCAATGCCCGTCCATTCACTACTCATCACAACGCACTCGATTTTGATTTATTTCTTAAAATTTCAGATGAACTGTATCTCAAACGACTCATTGTTGGAGGATTTGAAAAAGTATATGAAATTGATAAAGATTTCCGCAATGAAGGAATGGATAAAAGTCATAATCCTGAGTTTACCATGATGGAGTGTTACTGGACCTACGCAGACTATCAGGATATGATGAAAATCACGGAAAGTCTCTATGAATATGTGGCACAAAAAATCTATGGAACTACCGAAATTGAGTACCAGGGAACAAAAATAAATTTAAAAGCACCTTGGAGAAGAATTACGATGCACGATGCTATTAAAGAATACCTCAAGATTGATGTAACAACCCTTTCAGATGCCGAGCTACAAGAAGCAATCCGTTCCCACCATCTTGAATACAAGGGAGAGTTTGTTCGTGGATTGGCCATAGCAACCTTGTTTGAAGCTGTAGAAGAACATCTTATCCAACCAACATTTGTAACAGATTTCCCGAAAGAAACAACCGCGCTATGCAAACAAAAACCAGAGAATCCAGAACTTATTGAACGATTTGAACCGTATATCAACGGTTGGGAAATCGGAAATGGGTACTCTGAATTAAATGATCCGGTCACCCAAAAAGCCTTCTTTGAGGAACAGGCAAAGGCAAAATCTCAAGGAGACGAAGAGGCGCACCCCATGGATACCGATTTCGTTGAATCTTTAGAGTACGGAATGCCACCGACGGGTGGTTTGGGACTAGGAATCGACCGCATGGTAATGCTTATCACCAATCAGCCAACCATTCGAGACGTGATTCTCTTCCCTACCATGAAGCCAGAAGAAAAAACTACATATAATACAAAATAACTAGATTTTATGCTGGCAAAAATACCAGTTGTTTTCTACAAATATATCTTGAAGACATATTACTTGTCTTGAGAACGTTGTTCTCCCAGACTTTTACCCTTTACAATAAACGTTCAATAAATTTTTTTCTCATCATAATACTTGAAAACTTTGTTGAATTAGAGAGAAAAATCGCTATTGTTTCTTTCTTTGTATCCAACATAATTGTATTTCTAAAGCCGACCCAACTCCCTGAACACCACAATATATTTTTATCTTCCTGAAACCATCCAAAATTTCTGTCATTCTTGGAGAAGGCTGATAGCCACTTTATCAAATCTTCGATATTGGAGTAAATACCCTCATCGCCCACAATATAATTCAGAGGATTATAATCGTATATTTTATAGCTACGTTTGCTGTAACTATACCCTAATGCCCGAAAAGGAATTGTTGGTTTTGTTTCATCTAATACCATCGTTGTATTCATCTGAAAAGGTTGAAATATATTTTCTGATACATATGTACTATATTTTTTTCTTGTAATATGCTCTATAATCAGAGCCAATACAACATACCCCGCATCACTGTACTGGAACTTACTTCCACACGGAAATAGCAATTTCTTTTTTGTTTGAAGCACTCTCCACGCATCATATAAAGTTGGCTCTGTTTTTTCCAATAATGTATATAAGTTTTTTTCGTGATCAGGTATCCCTGAAGTATGAGTTAATAGAGAATATATTGTAACGGGTTTTAAATACATAGAAATTTGGGGAAATATATCGACGAGTTTTGTTTTGTAAGTTATAACATTCTGTCTCTCTAATATTTCTATTGCTTGGGCGGTAAATAATTTTGTAATAGAGGCCAATCGAAAATTGGTACGTTTATCTATCAGCATATTTTTCTCCATATCAGCATAGCCTATATATTTTTCATATGCTAAGCATCCCTTATGCAATATATAAAGAGCATATCCCGGTTTATTATTTAAGTTTTGTTTGTTCATTTTTCCATGCATAAAACTGACTCATTTCCGCAGCCGATATAGGAGTTACTGCGCAAAGAGAATTATTAGACCCTCTATATCCTTCTTGTACAACAGTCCACTCCTCAAAATTAACAAGAACAATATCTATTCCTGATTTTGACAACTCCTGATAAGCAATTCCCTCTCCACCGTAGACTGCATAGTAGTCAACTTGCTTTTCTAGTAGTTCTTTATCATCAACAAAAATGCCCCATTTTTCATAATAGTTTTTTCCATTTTTCAGCGCACGTTTCGCAATTTTTTCATACGCGGGATCAGCCTGTAGTCGGTTTTTCCCTTCTGATGAATACCAAGGTGGCAGATTTGCTGCTTTTCGACTTCTCAAGTAAACATCCCATCGAACAATACGTAAATCGACGTTCGCAGGTAAATAAATAGTAGAGTAAGCTTCTCGGAGGCCTGCAACTGCCTCTCGAAGCATCGATTTGCGCGATTCATACGGTTGACGATAATTCCATACTGCTTCATCAAATGCTTCATTACTTGGTAATAGAATGTATAAGCGGGGATTACCAATCGTAGATAATTGATTTACCATTTCAATAATTCTGTTTTGAAAGTATAAAGTAATTGATGCATTTAAATTATTAGTTAAATCACAACTTGGCATTTTTCCATTATTGCCATACCACGTGAAACCAATGCAATTCCACATAAGCCAATCTATTGGTTTCCCTTGGGAAAAATCAATAAGTTTTTTCGCGAATTTTAATTCTTCATTTTTATATACCCATTTTTTTCCATATCCAACTTTCTTAAACCAGTCAAATACCTTCATAATTTTTTCTCCATCCGGCTCCTGATAAATGAGCTCTTCGAACGTTGGTTCTTTTATTCTTTGCGACGGATTTTCTGTACCTTTTTGCTGAACTGATACGGTTATTGGTTCAAACTGAATTGGTACCCGCTGATAAATTGCTTTTCTTAGGAGAGGATCAATTTTTCGTTCATCAATTCTCGCTTTTTGTACCGGGCCTCCACCTGGACTTCGTGAAAGATAACGTGCATCTCGTAGTATTCCCTTCGGTGAAACGCCGTATTTACGACTTTCAGTTAGTGGCAACCGATTTTTTGAAAGTGTTGGATCTAGACAAGATACAGACCACATACCTAATTCAATAGGATTCAAAGATAGCGTCGCCACAATTTTTTGTACTGATATGCCTGTCCGGCGACTCAGTTCTTTCGCAGTTAACATAGGTGGTTCTTCTCCACCTCTTTCACGCCACCAGGAATTGAAGGCTTGAATTGATTCCTCAATTATTGGTAATAATTCGTCTCGTTTTTCTTCAAACTCACCTCGTTTCACAATCGCAAAGGGAAGCCCAGTCCAGCGCTGGACCACCTTATTCAACCCACCGTTTTCCTTTTCTTCCCACTCGCGTAACATATCGGGCAAACGATATCCTTCTGTTTTTAACTGTTCAGCAAACGGTTTTGATAAATATTCTTTGCTCATATAGTTATTTCTCCTTTCTTTTCGATTACCTGAATAGGACCATCGATAAATATCTGACATATTTCGTTATCAACTTTTCTAACATCAACATTCATTAACTGACCACTGGGCTGATTTACTGAAACTGATTTTCTAAGATACATACCAACCGCGGCTGTTCCACTAGCACAGGCAGTTTCATAAAAAAATGTTTGAATATTGCGCACCCAAACAACTGGTTCCATAAAATACTCTTCTTTTTTTTTCGTGAGAAACATTACCCCTGCTGCCGATCTCGATTCTAACAATTGATATTTGCTGAGTATATTTTTTGCTGTTTTTTTCGCCTTATCTGCACCTAATATATTCCTCTTATTTGTGATAAGTTGAGTAATACCTTCTAAATCTATCTGCCAGAGATTATTTTCCAATAACCGTGTGTTTGAATTTGTTTTCAATGGTATTTCTGTAAAGGAGGATTTACTTTTTTTAATTCCAGCCGTAAGAATTTTTGTTGTACCGGAAACTTGAAATGATAATTCTCCTTTATTTCCAGCGAGAAGCAAATAGGCCAATGAGCGGAGCGCATTACCACAAAACTCCCCTCCCGCCATTTCTAATCTTCCCTGTTTATTTCGATTATTAAATGAGTAAAATCCTACTTGCTCAACGAGGGGAAATTGTTGAAAAGCAAGTTCAACTAATTTATTTCTTATTGATCGTTCCGGAATTCCATTTATTAAGAGCGTATCATTCCCCGCTGGGCGAAGAATTGAAAACGCGTATTTTTTTTCTGTTTGTATTTTATTTTTCATAAATAATAAATAAGTAATAATCAAATAAAAAACCCTCCAGTTTGGAGGGTAATAATAAGTAATCTTTAGTAAATACGAAGATTACGAATCCTCCAAAGAAGGGTTTGTATGGGAATGATGAAGACGCTGAATAGCAAGTTTATATCCGCCACATCCAAAATTAAGCCATTTGCTAATCCGGGCAATAGTAGTAGAACTCATGCCTGTTTTTTTCACAATAGAGGAGTAGGAAACTTTTTTCCCCAATAGTTCTGCCACTTCAAAGCGAGCAGCAAATTCAACAATCTCTTCCTCAGTTAAAAGGTCTCTAAAAAATATTTGTGCCTCTTTTTTATTTTCTAAAGAGAGAATCGCCATGAATAGCCTATCTATCTTTGATGTAATATAGTTGTTTTTCATATGCTTTATCTAATTAAAGTACTTTAGTTAAATAAAGTATAACACAGGGATATTGAAATGCAAGCTAACTACTACATGGATCCTCGATCAAGTCGAGGATGACTTACATGAACCTCGCAATCACAAGCACTTAAAATGTATTGAATAGTTACTCAAAATAACCTTCGTATTTCGTGTATTGTAGATTAACGTGAGTCTTACTCCCCCTTTACCCATCTTTTACCTTCTTTTTACTACCTCCATGTACAGTTAAAATGTTATGAATTAATCAAGGGGGTGGATATCTATGAATATTATTTTATGGATTATACTGGGACTGCTTGCTGGCTGGATCGCTTCTATTATTATGAAGACCGATTCACGTCAGGGGCCAATTACAGATATTATTTTAGGTATTATTGGAGCGTTTCTCGGCGGGTTTATTGTAAGTCTCTTTGGAGGGAGTGGCGTGAATGGATTTAATTTATACAGCCTCTTTATTTCCGTGCTCGGAGCAATCATTGTAATTTGGATTGGAAGGAAATTATGGCACTGATGAAGCAATTGGAGAACTGACAAGTGCAGGATACGGAAAGGGCAGAAGCTCCTGCACAGAAGTGACCATGAGATCGAGAGAAAGGCTATGCTCACCAATAAGGATAGGGATATCGTGGTTCGTAATTTGCGCAACCTCATATAAAAACTGCCGACATATGCCACAGGGCGTTACGATGTGGTGTTCCTCCCCATGGAAGTGATTTACTATCGCAAGTTTTGCAAAATCTCGCTTTCCTAATGAGTTTGCAGTAATTATCGCTCCCCGCTCTGCACAAATATTTACTCCTGTTTCAAAACTAAAAAAGCTTCCTGCCTGAATAATTTCACCTGATTGCGTTTGCACCGCAGCACCCATGAGATGATGGGTCGTGGGATTGTATGCAAGACGTATTGCGTCTTGTGCCGCGCTGACAAGAGATCTATCCTCGTCCGACAGCTGGGTAAACGGTATATAGCGCATAGGAAAAGTATACCTGAAAAAGCACCGTATAGTTGGGTACACATGTAACGAAACCATAATAACCAAAAAGGCCCCTTATAAGGCCCTTTTGTATCAATAACCGTTTAAGTACACCCATTATTTTTCGTCGTTTTTATGACTCTGTCTACCAGCTTCGCGATGTCCCTGAGGATCTCCGTGCCAACCTCGTCCGGTTACTTTTTCTTGTTTATTTTTCCTCGTTGCCATAGGTTTACACCTCCTTTCAGAGTAAGAATTAATAGTACGAATACTGAAAGAAGCATAAGGGAAAGGTATAAGATCAGAAGGAAAAACGAGTAATAAAGTGGTAAGACAAAAAACTCTACCTTGCAATACAAGAAATTTCTCCATAGAATGTATGATACCCATGGATATTCAACAAGAATCGCTTGAGCTACATAAAAAATATAAAGGAAAACTCGAGACAGCATCCCGGGTGAAAATCGAGGATAAACACGACTTATCTCTCGTTTACACCCCCGGCGTAGCGGCTGTGAGTTCCTATTTGGCTTCTCATAAGGAGGAAACTGGTAACTACACGGTAAAGGGACATACGGTAGCAGTAGTTTCCGATGGATCGGCTGTGTTAGGTTTGGGGAACATCGGCCCAGAAGGCGCACTTCCGGTTATGGAGGGGAAATGTGTGATATTTAAACATTTTGCCAACATAGATGCATTCCCCCTTGTTCTTTCCACCCAAAATCCTGATGAAATTGTGCAGGCAGTCGTTGCCATCGCTCCAAGCTTTGGAGGTATCAATTTAGAAGATATTAAGGCTCCACAATGTTTTCAAATTGAAGAACGTTTAAAAAAATTGTTGGATATCCCGGTAATTCATGATGATCAGTGGGGAGCCGCGGTCGCTATCCTTGCAGCACTCGTAAATGCACTCAAAGTTGCACAGAAAGATCTCATAACAGCTCGTATTGTCATTTCCGGAGCTGGTGCGGCAGGAACCGCTATTACTAAAATTTTATTAGCTGAAGGGGCAAAGCATATCTTGGTAGTAGATCGAATGGGTATCCTTTATACAGGGAGATCCGAAAATTCCGTTGAAAAAGAGGAGTTAGCACTATTGACGAATCCACACAACGAGACCGGAGTACTGTCTGATGCCTTACACAATGCCGATGTATTCGTTGGAGTTTCTGGACCGGGAATTCTTAAGCCGGAAATGATCTCCACCATGGCAGAAAAATCAATTATATTTGCACTCGCAAACCCTATTCCAGAGATTATGCCCGAAGAAGCAAAACAAGCCGGTGCATATATTGTTGGTACAGGGCGTTCCGATTATCCAAACCAAATAAATAATGCACTCGTTTTCCCTGGAGTATTTAAGGGAGCACTCGAACACAAAGTAACAAGTATTACCACAGAAATGCTGCTTGAAACTGCTCACAATCTTGCAGCTTTGGTTACAGAACCCACCCCCGAACTTATTATTCCTTCTGTCTTTGACGACCGCGTTGTCCCTGCTATTTGTCGCGCAATTCACAATCAGAGTATTTTCTCATTGAAAAATGAGCATGAAAACGGGTTTTAGAGATCAATAGGATTCAGTAAAATTGTATCAAATAATTTTTGTTTTTTTTGATCCATCACCGTAGCACATTCATTATCAGAACA
>JAAXWC010000039.1 GCA_013335175.1 Candidatus Roizmanbacteria bacterium | reverse complement strand
GCGAAAAGTGATGGCGGAAACAGGTTAACTTCGAACACTTTTTTACATTGCTTCTTGCAGACAGAATGATGGCCGGTTACTGTTCGACGTTTTCCGGATAACCTGTTCGATCTTGCCGGATTAAGCACCATGCAAGGTTTGTGATCCGTGAGGGAATGAGTAAATAATTATTGTCACTGATTCTAAAGACAACTATAAAAACCGGGTACAATTTATGCGAGAGTGTATGAAAATAACGAAGATAATAACATTTCTGATGGCGGTCTTCGTTATGCTTTCCACCATTCCTACATATGCTGCGACAATCGGTAACTGGGTGAAAGTTGCAGAGACTGATAATTCTCAGTGGTTCGTTTCCGACTCAATAAGAACAGTGGACGGTGAGGTTGAATGTTGGTTTACTATAAATTATAGTAAACCTCAACTTGTCGGAAATATCACATTTCTGTCAGTCTTATATTGTTATCGTTTTGATTGCTCTAATAGGGTTGGAAAAGAACAGGCAGAAATGAGAAATACCGAAGTTGATAGAGGCGGAAAAACCGTTTATTGGGAGAACTGGTTTTTATATCCCGTCGATAAGCAACCCAAACCTATTAGAGTTATCCCTGGTACAGCTATGGAAGCAGTCATGAAATTCGCCTGCCAGAGAATAAGACAAGAATAACTCGTCTGCTTTTCAATAATTGAAGTATCAACTAACTAAAAGAAGGAAAATGGAGCATGAAACGATTAATATTTGTTGGATTGGCAATATTCATGATTTTAGGTTTTAACTCGGTTTTAGCTGACAAGTGGATCAATGGGTACTCGAAAAAAGATGGCACCTATATTCCAGGGCATTACCGAACCAGCTCTGATTCTTACAGATATAACAATAGTAGTTCTCAGTCACAGATCGGGACAAGGCGAGATGAATTTAGTTCTGGACTTGGTGCAACAAATAAAAGTAATTCTTCTTGGGGTTCGAGAGACAATGATAATGACGGTATCATTAATTCTTATGATCGCAAACCTGAGTCAAGCAGCAACTGGTAATATTATATGTATTTCAATTTCCTTTTATAATCTATAGCTATTGTTGTCGGTGTGGTATGGATGATTTTGAAATAGTTGTATTTAAAAAACCGTGTTTTGTTAATAAGTCTGAGATTATTTTTAATGGGGTATTATTGTTATAACCCAAAATAACTTCAATGATCGCTTTGTTTTTGTTCAATATTGGTATCTTCTTGTATGGAAGAATAGTGCATTTGTGATTACGATAAAATGTTTCTGTGTTTTTTGTTGTTGAAGTTTCTGTTAAAATTATTCGGTATTCCTTTTCATTAATATAGTTATTTGTTTTAAGTCGAAAAATATCTTGAAAAGTAATGTCAAGCTCAAAAAATAATTTTGATATAAGTTTTTTTGGATTTTTGTGCTTGTGAAATTCAGTTATTCTTGTTTTGATGCGATCGTAGATGTCATCCACTGCTTTTTCTTGTTCTTCCCTATTATATAATATAGGAGAGAATATTGTAGGGTGGTAATTAAATTGTTCGGAAATAATAGGTTTTGCATCAAATAAAAAATCTTCTGAAAAGCCAATAGAAAACCCGCTCCCATCAGATGCATATTCACGCCATTGGTTAAGTAAGTCGCCTTGATTTGATAAAGAAAAAATGAAGCCGTCAAGTTCATTTTCAATAGCTATTATCACATTTTTCAATAAGTCGATAATTATAGGTGATATTTTATCTCTTTCTGCAAGAGTAAGAATTGTATTTTTAAATACCATTCCTTCCATCGCATCACTTGAGAGCTTGAGATATGATAGCCAGATTTCTTCTTTTTGAATTATAGAAATAAATGCTTCAAGTGAACAATAGTGATAGAATGTTTTGTTGATTGAAATTTTTGTCATAGTGTATTTTAATCCCATTCTCCCAATTAACATCATCAACACGCCGAGCGGACGAAAATCTATCTTTGGTGTTATCGGAATCTCTGTAAATTTGTGATTCTCCGGTATAAATGACGCATTCTCCTTCCTCGAAGCTTCATTCTTTAAAATAACACTGCAATTTGATAAATTTCACTTTATTTCTGTCGGCATCCCTCATCACCATATACGGAGAACAAACATGAGTTTTGACGAGAAGATTGCTGCTCTCTCACAGAGAATACCCAAGATCAAGGAACATTTGCAGACTGAAGAGGCCACTAAAAATGCCCTTGTGATGCCATTTATTGATGCTTTAGGATATGACATTTTCAACCCGAAAGAAGTTGTTCCTGAATTCACTGCAGATTTCGGTTCCAAGAAAGGAGAAAAGGTCGATTATGCCATCATGAAGGATGGGGAGCCTTGTATCCTCATCGAATGTAAAAAGGTTGGCGCGGATCTCAGTATTGAAAACATAAGCCAGTTATACCGGTATTTCTCAGTTACAAAAGCCCGAATATCTATCCTTACCAACGGAACTCAGTATTGGTTCTATTCTGACTTGGATGAACCAAACAAGATGGATGAGAAACCATTTCTTGAATTGGACTTGGAGCGTCTCAAAGGGGTGGCTGTATCAGAAGTAAAGAAGATGGCAAAAGAGGATTTCGATCTTGATCGGATGCTGACAACGGCCAGTGATCTCAAAATCGTGTCTGAGATAAAGAAAATGATTGTAGTCGAGATTGAGAATCCGAGTGAAGGGTTCGTCCGTCATTTTTATGGGATGTCTTCACAGAAAGGCAAATTCACTGCATTCGTGAAGGATAGCTATACCAGGTTGGTCGCAAAAGCCTTTCAGGAGTTCGTAAACGAGCGAATTGATGATCGTCTTAGATCGGCACTTGAACGGGAAAATATCACCTCTTCAAAAAAAGCTGAAGAAGTTATCTCGGAGCCGTTACCAGCTGGATCAGATAACGGGATTATCACTACAGAAGAGGAGCTTGAAGGCTACAGGATAGTGGTTGCAATATGTTCTCAAAAAGTTAATCCCGAACGGATTGTGTACCGAGATTCAAAGTCATACCTGGCGATCTTGCTCGATGATAAAAACTGGAAGTGGATTTGTCGGCTATGGTTTAACGGGAAGCAAAAATACATCGGCCTCCAAAAAGATAAGAAAGAAGAGCGTGTTCCGATTTCAAAGGTGACAGATATTTATCTGCATATCAATGAAATCCTTGGCGCGATTGACCTGTTAGAAAAGCCGGATCCAAACGCGTAATAGAGCCATCATACACTACTCAAGCCCGGCGCTCAACCGGGCTTTTTTTACTCAAAAAGAAAGTGCCGAACAAAAAGCGTATTGTCCTTGCCGTCCTCTTTCCGTAATTTTGCCGCCATCCCCCGAACCCTCAACAGTAAAAGCAAATGAAGTAATTGCATAATCCGTTGAACCTCGAACACAAAATCCGCTGAACTTCGAACACTCCATCCGCCAAAGGTCGAACAGGAAATCCGGTTGAACCTCGAACACTTTTTTGCCCCAGAGCGGACAAGGTGTTCG
>JAAXWC010000025.1 GCA_013335175.1 Candidatus Roizmanbacteria bacterium | reverse complement strand
CTTGGCAAAGTTGGGCAAGGAGAAATGGTTTTGGGAAAATTAAAAATGCCTATTGATTCGGAGTTAAGTACGGAAATGAAACATATTTTTAAAGCAATTTTAGGTCACTAAAATGCGGAACTCGGGAAAGCATGGACAGAAGTGACTGCCACATAATAATGATACTCACTTGAAGTATCATGTAGAGTCTTTATTAAAACTTTCATCTGCAGGATGTCTGATCATAATAGAAATTTCATTATTGCATCTTCCTAGAAGCAAGGATGGCAGCTTTAGAACGATAATCCCCAGGATATGGAGTCCAACCAAAACCCATCTCAATAATTCCAGAAAAGTATTGAGGTGTATCAGGCGATAGCGTCGTGAAATTATCTATTAGGAGTCCAAGTCCAGGGCACTCTCTATTACTTGCTAGAACAAGTTGGAAGGCAAACGGAGGATAGGCAATTTCCTCAACCCATCTCCAAACCTTTGCTCTGGTATCAATGCGAAGTTGAGGCCCGTGTATTCTAGATCTTGGACCAAAATATATATACATTCCTAATTCCATACTCTATCGTACCATTTCTGGCGCTTCGCGCCTAGAGTGTTGCGTTAGATGTTTGAATGAAACTAATAGTCAGTCAGCTAATAATTATTTTAGGCATTTACAGGGAGAAGTTGATTGTCTGTACTCACCTATGATAGACAATACAAACGGGGATACAGTAGTCGAGGAAGTGAATGTAGAATTGATGTCGCTCACAAAAAAGACAAACACTCTGCTTTGAGAATGCGGCGGTTATTCTTTGGTATTATATAGTGATGAAAAAAAGATTGTTTCTGCTGTTCGCAATCGTAGTTATTTCGTTCTCTGCCTATTCCTATCTCACCAATCCGTTTCATACTATAACTATCATCCAAAACCCGTTTACGACCTTTGTACAGGGAGATCAGATAGAGATAAGACGCAATTTTCGGCTTCAGATAAGGAAAGATATACTAAGCACTACTTTCGCTCAGTTAAAATGTGCGTTTCACATTGTTTCCAATGTGTATTTTGGCTCTCAGAAAAGCAAAAGCTCAAAAGTAGACGAAATTATCGCCGAAATTCATCAATTACGCTTTGACCCTGCTAAGCCCTACCTTATCTCGGGAGATCACTTCTCTGTGCTCTATCCTCGCAATTTAGGCGTGTTTTACCTGGCGACTCTCGACCAAACTACTGCTTTAGACCGAAAAGACTGGCTCAATAGACAGCAATCTTATCTTCTTGCAACTGCCTATGGGCTCGAAGCTTTTACACAGGCGGGAAGAATTTCTACTACCATTGTTCCGGTTGCTCCTCAATCGGTATCGCTTTTAAACATTTATGCGTACCCCTCAGATTCTCTTTATGGGCTTCTTTATGCTCTGAAAACTCTACAAACTCCCAATGAGGCGACATCATCTTATCACCTACAGACTGTTTCTGCTGCAAAAACATTAGAACGTTGGTACGCCCCAAAACTAACAGAACTTATCAATAATTACGTGCAAACGGTCTATGATCCGCAAACTCAGTTGGTCAAAACCTCCATTCATCTATCGGGAGCAAAAGACATTACAAAGCGGACTTCAGCTTTTTATGATAATGTTATTCTTTGGAAAACGCTTTCCCTTGCTAAAGAACTTGGATTCAACTATCAATCTCAAATTGATCTTTCGGCCTATAAACAGAAGATTCTTTCAACCTATTGGTATCCGCGAGGGGGATATTTTTTGGAGGACCTCTCCCCTGCTTCCATGTCGGACCACTATTACTCCTCCGATTGGCTGGCTGCATTTTTTACTGGATTTCTTGATCCAAAAAATCCGAATGAACTCCCCTATTTTGAAAAAAGTGTTGCCTATTTGCACCAACAACAAATTGACCGGCCATTTGGGTTGAAATATCAGCAGCAAGATCGTGCTACTCGCCAGTTCCCGTTGGTCCGGATCTTTGTACCTTCCTATGGCGGATCTTCTATCTGGAGTTTCTGGGGGGCAGAATACATAAAACTGTTGCACATCCTTTCTCAGGGAACAGGAAAAACTGCCTATGAGGAGGAGGCGCAATATCAGATTGCTCAGTATGATAAAAATATCGTGAAATACCGTGGTTATCCTGAGTTATACGATGAAAAAGGAGAGATGCTTTCCGGTCTTTTCTATAAGAGCATTCGGATGACGGGCTGGGTGGTAGATTTTGAGTCAGCGAGAAAATAAGCGTATTTTCTTGTCTTTTCTCTGAACGTCGGTTACTATGAATACATGGGATTGAAAGAAGCAGTGCTACGATTTTTGGAATACAGCGAACTCGATCGAAATTTATCTCCTCGAACGGTAAAAATGTATGGCTATTATGTACTTTTTTTCCAGGATTGGTTACTAAAAAAACTTCAAATCGAAGATATTCCGGTGGAAAAAATTACCGATGATATGATCCGTGAATTCCGACTGTATCTTTCTCATACGTATAAAAACCCCTATAAAGGCGATTTAAAACGTCAGACACAGAGCTATTTTTTAGTAGCACTTCGTTCATTTTTCCGCTATTTAATTAAGCAAAAACATACCGTACTCTCGCCTGAAGTAATTGAACTGGGGAAACAGGGAGATCGTGGAATTAAATACTTATCCCCTGAAGATTTAGAACGATTGTTTGCCGCAGTAGAACTAAAAGATGAAATGGGATTTCGAGATCGGGCAATTTTGGAGGTACTTTTTTCAACGGGGCTTCGCGTTTCAGAGCTTGTTGCTTTAAATCGAGATCAGATTAATTTGGAAACGGGAGAGTTTGGTGTTATTGGAAAAGGTCGAAAGGCCCGCGTGGTTTTTCTCTCAAACGATGCAAAACAATGGCTTGATACCTATTTCACTATGCGTTCAGACCCCTACTCCCCTCTTTTTATTCGTTATGCCGGCCCAAAATCGCAAGAAGGTTTAACCGATAATAAACTACGATTATCAGTCCGTTCTATAGAACGATTGGTAGATAAATATCGCAAAAAAGCAGGGATTCTCATTCGTATTGGGCCCCACGTGTTGCGCCATTCTTATGCAACAGATTTATTGCAGCATGGTGCCGATCTTCGTTCTGTGCAAGAAATGTTAGGGCACAAGAATATTGCAACTACTCAGATTTATACCCATGTCACCAACCTTCATTTGAAAGAAATTCACGAAAAATTCCACTCAGGAAATAAAGAAAAATAGGTATTAAATTGTGTATACTATATCGATGCCAGAAACGGAAGTGCTTCGACAACCGGAAACACAAGAAAGACCAAACTTCACCTCACATGAAGGAGTGCAAGCGCGGTTGTTATGTATTGGTCTTACGACTCCCCACGCACTAGATCCAGATCATGCTATCCAACTTAACTCAGACCAGATAACTCAAGCAGTTCACAATCCGGTTTGGCCGTTTAAACAACTCGAACAAGCTGCAAATACAGAAACAAATTTTTATTGGCGGGGATTCATTGGTGATAAGACTTCTGCATGGAAACAGGATTTTAATAATAATCTTCAAAAAGGAAAGAATGCAGCTTTTTTAACCAAATTTATCGGACAGGCTACGATGCAAGATCCCCGGATGATTGATACCATATATCGTCGGTTCTGTTTTGATGCCAGTGGCTCACGTATTTCTCCAGAAGTATTTCAACGCGCAATTATCGATACATTCGATCCAGTTGCCCTTCGTCAAAGTGCTGATGAGGTTCTATGGCTTTCTCAACAACTATACGGTCCTAAAGTAAGCGGGGAAATAATGGCTCAGCTGATCTATGGGAGCTCTGAACTACGAGTAACCGAAGGTAAAGAGCGATTCACACGAGATCTGAATCACGATGGAAGAATTAATAATTTGGGTGAAACTGAAAGAGATTTACTGAGAACATTTTCGAACTTTGCTCTCATTGAACAAAGCCGGCCAACGCAACCGGCACGCACACAACAGCTACCAGACACGACACACCGGAACACGAGCACTGAAATTCCGAGACAAACAGAGCGCCAAACACCCACACAAGTGAGACAGGAAAATCGTAATCAGCCCGTCATATCAAATCAAACACCGCAAACATTACAAATAGAACAGCCGGCACAGACAGATACTACAGTACCAGAAAGAGGAAATTTACCTCCCCATCGACATAATCAAAATCCGGAACAGCAAGATAATCGACCGAACCCCGATACCGTGAGCCAGACCCCTGAACAACAGCAACCTCCTCAGGTAAACCAGCCTGTTCTCGATATAGAACAGCAAAGAGCTGAGGCAGCACCTTTTTCAGGATCGGTAGAATTACCGCTTCAAGGACAGGGTGCAACAAAATTGATTCAGAGTATTTTTCATACCTTTCCGGCAGTCAAGAGTTCTTTGTGCAGTGCTATAGAAAAACAAGCCGGACTTGAATCGGTGTATTTTGACCCACGAGATCTAAAAGTAGTGATTGAGAACGGAAAAATGAAGCTTTCCGGTACTGCCAAAGCAGAGAAAAAAGTAGCATTGTTAGGGGTAGATGTCCCACTTTCTTTTGACGTCCAGTTCGTGAATGACCCGTCCGATAAAAGCAAAATTAAAATGGAAGCAATCAATCTGACCACCAATGGTGTAGACGGGCCATTTGGTATTATTCCGGGTGTAAATAATCTTGCCCGTGATAAGGTGCAACAGGGAGCGCAGCAGGCAGTTGATGCACAGATTGATGTCGTTGGTAAGATTCGGGAAGCGCTCGCAGCTAAACCAATTGCACAGTTGATTCATCCTGTTTTTGGAATGCAACTCGAAGGAGATATCCTGCGAATTATTGGTGATTCTTCCATTCAAAAATCAGATTTAGAACGGATGGTTACAGAGGTTTTAGCCAAAAAGGACTTGCCTGTTGCACTTCAAGGCCTTACTATCAACTCACAATCAGGTAAGATCGCGGTTTCCGGCTCGTTTGTAGATGGAACTATTCAACAAACAGAGGTTCAGCAAGCACCTGGGTTGCATGCACGGCTTAAACCGGAGACTGCAACAAAAGTGGTTCAATATCTGGTAGGTCTACCTGCAATAAAAAATCCCTTGCTACAGGTTCTTCAAGATAAATCAGGTTTGGATGGTGTCAATTTTGATCCGAATCAACTTAAAATTGAGATCGATGGAAATAAACTCTGTGTAAATGGTGTTTTGGACGCTCGTAAGAATATGTCTACTCAGAAAAAAGTGTTTTTCGGACTAAAACCGCTTCGTCTGACGACAGCAAAACTTGCGGTGAATTTTAAAACTTTTTTTGAAGAAGATCCACCAAGTTCGGGAGAGTTGATGCTAAAGGGAGTTGAATTGAAAGCACCAAATGGATTAAAAAATTTGTGGGCAAAGCTCCCTGGAATAAAAAAAATAGCTCAGAGAAAAGTTGATGAACAAATACAAGTTGCAAACACACAGGCTGATAGTATTTCTTTGAATCTTACTGAAATTCTGAGAACGCAAATAGACGGCAAATCGATGAAAGGTTACCCTACGGTTCACGTACCAGATCTAAAAATTCACTTGATTCAGGGCGATAATACGTTACTCATGCAATCTAACACAGCAGTTGAGTTATCTGATGCAGAAGCTTGGTTTAATGAATTTCTAAAAAATAAACAATTCCCGGTAGAATTTTCAGGGGTACAGCTTTCTTCAGATGAGCATGCTTTAAAACTTTCAGCACAGGGTAACGAAAAAATAGCCTAATTTTTCAGTATACCGCGTATAATGAAGAGATTATATGTTTACCTTGATATGCAAGTATAAAATTCAGGTCCTTCTGGGAGTTTTTCTCTTAGCGTACGTGTTCTATTTTTCCAGTTTCTCGATTCTTCGCTATCGGACGCTCTATGCTTCGTACTACGATCTTGGGATTATGCATCAAACGGTCTTCAACACGTATCAGGCCTTAGTTCATCTTGATCCTTCGCGAATTTTAGAAATGACAAACCCCGAAGGAGTAAATCAGATCAAACGGATGGCCATTCACAACGATCCAATTTTAGCGTTCATGGCCCCCTTTTATTTTTTGTGGAGTGGTCCGGAAACATTATTAATTATTCAGACCATTATTCTTGCAATAGGTGCTTTAGCCGTATATCTGATCGCACAGCGGGTATTTCATTCTCTGCCTCAGAGGCAACTATTTTCTTTCTTATTTGCGATAGCATATCTGTTATATACCCCCATGGAACGAGCTAATCTATTTGATTTCCATGGCGTAACGCTCGCAACCTCATTTTTGTTGTTTATGATCTATTTTTGGTTGGTGCGAAACTATAGATGGAGTGCGGTGTTTTTCCTTCTCTCTCTTTTGTGTAAAGAGCAGGTGGCCTTAACTACCGGCATGTTTGGGCTGTTCATGCTTTATACTGCCTGGAAACAGAAATCTCCGGAAAAATCGTACTGCTATCCATTTATTGTTCTTGGTGTGAGTAGTGCTTGGTTTTTGGTATCGCTTCTCGTAATTATTCCTCATTTTAGAGGATCAAACCATTTTGCCTTGGGCTATTATGGAGATTTTGGTGAATCTCCCATGAAGGTAATGGTGGGAGTATTTCATAATCCATTGAGTTTGGGGAAGTATTTATCTCGTCCCGATACATGGAACTATTTTTATTTTCTTCTGGGGCCGTTGGCTTTTCTTTCTGTCCTTTCTCCTCTGCGCCTTTTGATTGCTGCGCCTGAATTTGCAATCAATCTGCTTTCGCAAAATTGGAATATGCGAAACATCATCTTTCATTACACCTCGGTCATTCAACCTTTTGTATTTTTCTCTGCTATCTATGGTTTTTTACCTGCGTACTCTTTTCTGAAAAAAAATATAAAAACGGTCCGCTTTCCGTTTATAATTGGAGGTCTTATCTTGGTAGCTACGCTTTTCTTTTCTGCTACAAAAGGACCGCTCCCCTATAGTGTAGAACGCGAACTCTATCCTATTTTGTATCCACAACCTGCAATTGCGGTAGTACATCACTGGGCTTTGGCTCTCAAAGATGAATCGATAAAAGTTAGTTCGTACGGTCATATCGCTCCCTTCTTCACTTCACGTCGGTATTATTATCCTTTTTCTGAACAGTACGATAGTGCAGATTATGTGGTGATTCAGGCGTCTGAGGTATATAATAGCTCTGAACAAGCACGTTTTGTCCCGATTTTAGAAAAATTGAAAGCAGATTCTCGCTACCAATCAGTTTTTTCTCAGGATGAAGTGATAGTCTTTCAAAGAAAACCACTATGATATCTGTTCTTATTCCATTTCATAACGAAAAAGAGAACTTGCCAGTTCTCATTCCTCTACTCATTGGGGTACTGAAAAAATTAAAACAGCCCTTTGAGGTTATTCTTATTGACGATGGCTCTACGGATAATTCACTTTCTGTTATCCCTAAAAACGATTATTTGATAGTAGTTCGCCACAGGAGAAGGAGAGGAAAAGGAAAAGCATTGACAACGGGTTTTAAAGCTTCTCAGGGGGATATTCTTCTTTTCATGGATGCTGATTTACAAGATGATCCGGCCGATATTCCCTTGTTTTTTTCCAAAATGAAAGAAGGCTATGATCTCGTGAATGGCTGGCGAAAGGAACGAAAAGATTCTGTCGGGAAAACGTTTCCTTCGAAAATATTTAACTTTTTTCTGCTTCGTCTTTTGCTTCGCTCCCCGTTTCACGATATAAACTGTGGGTTTAAAATGATGCGGCGAGAAATTCTCCAAGAAGTACCTCTCTATGGGGATAATTATCGTTTTTTGCCTATGTGGGCACAGAGAGAAGGATATAAAACCACGGAGGTTATCGTGCAACATCACCCGCGAAAATATGGAGTTTCTAAGTATGGGTTTTGGCGGATGTTTTATACCATTATTGATATTATCACTACCTATTTTATTTTTGGTTTTGTAGAAAAGCCACTTCATTTTTTTGGGCCAATTGGGGTTTTGGTTGGTCTCAGCGGGTTTTTCACACTGATTTATCTGTTGGTAGAACGACTCTTTTTCAATATGTTACTCTATCGTCGGCCAGCACTTCAAATTGCGGTATTGCTGGTTATAGTCGGTGTTCAGATTATTATGACGGGAATTATCGGCGAGTTGATCGTCTATATTCATAAAAAAAATGGGTTGGAAAGAGACGCTCGGATTACGTCTCGAGAAAACGCTGAAACACGGTGAGATCTTTTGGGTTTTGAACGATCCGTTCAACCCAACCAGGAAATTTTTCGTTTGCGATGTCTGTTATTTTTTGATGTAGGCATCCGTAAAATATTTCCAATTGTTCCTCAAATGATTTACTCTCTATTACAAAAGAAGCAACAGGCGGAAGTTCTTGTTTGATCGTGCTTCGAATTGCTTCTATATTTTCAAGATACGAATCGATAATATTTTTCGTTTTTTTGAGTTTTTGTAAACCCTGTTCCATAAGCCAGCGGTGCATATAGCGATTTCGTATTTCATCTATTTCCGGAAGAGAAAAAATGCTTAAAAAATACATTTCTGGGTGATCACTTAATATTTGATCCAGAACCGAAGGAAGAAGATAAATCCCTTCCCAGAAGTAACACCATTTTTTATGGTCGTGGTAATCGTGGTAGTTTTCATCCAATTTTTCCCGCATTCGGGGGATCATACTTTGATAGGTTTGAATGTATCCCTCTATCGATTCATAGGTTGGTTGCCACAAATGCTCTAGTTCGGGGCTACGTGAACGAACAATATATTTTTCTTCATCTATAGAGATAACGCGATTAATACCCAAATGCTGAACAAGGTAGGTAGTAAGTGTTGTTTTCCCGGCCAAGCCGCCCAGGAATATGAATAACGGACTTTTACTTTTGGGACTCATCAGAAAACGCTTTATGAGAAAGAGAGTTGTATAGCGAATACGGTTTTTTTGCGGGATGTGCTCTACCATTATTTGAAATAACTTCGATTCCGATACTCCATCTCCAGGGACATCTGCAATTATTTTTTTTGCGGTAGAATAGGCAGTCTCTACGTGCATGCCGGAGGCAATCAGAGATCCAGAAAGCATAAAGGGAGATAAGTACGAGTTAATCCCCGGATGAACAATCATATATTTTAATTTATCGTGTGAGTACATAAGGTACGGGTACAGAATGGATAATTTTCATGAGATGATCTTTGAGTTGAATATGCGTATTATGAGTTTTTTTGCCGATCTCAAAGTTGAGTTCGGTCACTTTACTATATTCTTCTTGGTCTGTCAAGAGCGCCTGTGTTTCATGAACAGCTTGAATAAGATCGGTCTGTGGGACGTTTGCCAGTCGATTCTCCCCTACCGTATACGTTTTTCCGAGAGAGACAACCTGAAAGCCCACGGGTGCAATATCGGACTGGAAGACGGCATACTCAAAAACGAGAATAGGTTTTTTGGCAAATACTGCTTCAATAAACTGATTCCCCCACCCTTCCCAGATACTTGGGTAAAGTACGATGTCAGAAATAACGTAGGCATCCCAGAGAGAATATTTTTTCGAGCCCTCTTCCTTTTCCTTGTCAGATCCGACTAAATCGCCGACAAACTGGATATCGATATTCAGTTCTTCGGCATGTTTTTTTAGAAGGGAAACATAGGATTTTTCCTGTTCTCCATATTCTCCAGGCAGTAAGAGAACAATCCGGCTTTTTTCTGTTATATCGGCCCCATTATATTTTCTTTTTCCCATCAGTAGATGTTTGGTTTTTTGAAATTCATACAAAAAGTCGATGCCAATTTCTATTCCTTTTCTGCGGCGAATGCGTGTGGCAATCAGAAATACGAGATCTTCGGGTTTGAGCTGTAGCTCAGTCTGAAATGCCTCCGTTTCCGGCCGTTGTTCCCAACTCGGTTGTTCAAAATCGAAGGTGTCCGTAATGACGGTAGAAGGAATAAGACGTTGTTCCAATAACTTATTTTGTTCCCATGTACTAATAACAGTGTGTTTCAGATTCGGGAGAATTGGCGGGAAAAAAGTTTGAAGCAGCGCAAGACCATAGTGATCTTTTGGTTCAAAAGAGGCAATTCGTACCGGATCCCAGTAAAAGTCATGATGAACCGCAACAGCAGCAACGTCGGTATGGCGTTTTAAGAACGAATAAAATGCGATAGTCGCAGGTATGCAAACCGGTAAAGAAAAGATATTGTGTACAAATAGCAATTCAAATTTTTTCTTTGTCCAAAACTGCTCTAACTTAATTTCAATAGATTGTGCGATAGCTTCAATAAGTTCGTAACTTGCACCAATTTCTTCTGATCCGCCAAAGGCATTGTTTTGCGCATCAAGAATATCTGCCTGTCTTTTGTAGTCAAAGTACCGGATACTTAGATCTGCGCCAAGCGAGGATTGATCGGCAATGGTTGTAACGGTATGCCCCATTTCGGTAAGAATTTTTGATCGTTTCTCGATTTCCAAAGAAACGCCATCCGTCAATCCAATTCGAAAATGGGCGATACAGATGTTCATATACCTATGATCCTAACTGACTTTTTCATGCCTGTCAATCGATGAGAGATGCTATACTAATTACATATGAAACAAACAATCCTTATTACAGGAGCTGGTGGTTACATTGGCTCCATATCAACCTATCTTTTTTTGCAAAATGGTTATCGTGTTATCGCACTGGACAATTTTCAAACCGGATACCGAAAGCCACTCGAAATTTTACTGGAAAAATTCGGATCGGAAGCGCTTCATATCTATGAACAAGATCTTCACGAAAACTTAGATTCCCTTTTTGAAAAAGAAACAGATATCGCAGCGGTTATCCACTATGCTGCTTCGTGCTTAGTAGATGAGTCGATGAAGAACCCGTACAAGTATTTTTACAATAATACGTATGGAACACTAAATCTTTTGGAAACGTTAGTTCGTCACCAGGTCAAAAACTTTGTTTTTTCTTCTACCTGTGCAGTGTATGGCGAATCCCAGTATGTTCCTTTGGACGAACAGCACCCGACAAATCCAAACAATCCGTATGGAGAATCGAAACGTATGGTTGAAAAACTCATCGAGTGGTATGGGAGTTTAAAAGGGATAAATTATACTATTCTGCGCTATTTTAATGTCTGCGGTGCCGCTGACGATGGTTTGATCGGAGATTCAAAAAAACCTTCGGTTTTGATGGTTCAAAATGCCGTTCGAGGGGCTTTGGGGATTGAGCCATTTTATATTACATGTGGTGAGGTCGATACTCCCGATAAAACGCCGATTCGAGATTATATAAATGTGGTAGATTTAAACGAAGCGCATCTGAAAGCAGTTGAGTATTTATTGAATGGAGGAAAAAGTGAAATCATTAATCTGGGAACCGGTACCGGCAGCTCTGTTTTAGAAATCGTGAAGGCGGTTGAAGAGGTAACGCAGGTCGCGCTACCCATGCAAAAGGCAACGGAGCCTCGTATCGGAGAGGCGGCACGGATGATCGCGGCTATTGGCAAAGCGAAACAGGTGTTGCAGTGGGAGCCAAAACGAACGTTAATTCAGACAGTCGATTCGTTGGTAAAATGGTATGCGGCGCACCCGCACGGGTGGGAAACATAATGAGGTGTTTCACCAATCATTGATGCTCGTTGGTCAGCTATGAGCTGGAGCGATGCGATTGTATAGGATATTAAATATATGCAGCTTGTATTCATTCTTATTGCAGGTTTTTTTATACGGTTGATTTCTCTTGATCAATCCTTATGGCTTGATGAAGGGACTACTGCACGGGTCATTTCTCAGTATTCTTCCGCGGATATTATTACCCGCTTCTCCCCTACCGATTTTCATCCTCCGCTATTTTATCTTTTCATGAAAGGATGGACTTCCTTGTTTGGATTTTCAGAATATATTTTACGTATGCCATCGGTGTTCTTTTCGTTAGGAACGGGCTATGTGATTTATTTGATAGGGAAAGAACTGAAAGGTACAACGATCGGATTGTGGGCAGCCGCCCTATTTTTGTTTCATCCGCTTATCCTCTATTATTCTCAAGAGGCACGAATGTATTCGATGGTGACATTTTTTTTGACCGGTGCTCTGTGGTGTTTTGTGAAAATAAATCCTGTTCGTTCGTCATTCCCGCGAACGCGGGAATCCAGTGTGGAATCGTTACATAATGGAAACTTATTAAAAGGTAAATTTATAGCTTGGATCCCCGCTTTCGCGGGGATGACGAGGAGAGTCGCGGGGATGACGAGGAGAGACGCAGGGATGACAATAAGCGGTCATTCCGGCTTGTCCGGAATCGTTGTGAAAAAGATGCATAAAACCCCGTTTTTGTGGATTCTTCTTTTTAACATCTTCAGTTTTCTGAGTATCCTTACGTTTTACGGCTCGGTATTTTTTATCGGCGCAATTTACTGCTATTTGTTATTCAAAAAACGGTATCGTGTGTTCTTTCAGTTAACCATTGGACCAGGTTTAGCGCTTCTTATAGTGAGTCCTCTCTTAATACATCAGTTAGAAAATGCAAAGGCAGGACTGGCTGCGGTTCCCCATTGGTCTTCTGTTTTAGGAAAAGCGAATCTAAAAGATTTTTCATTAATCTTTATCAAATTCTCCACGGGAAGGATAAGCTTTTTTCCGAAATTAATTTCAACAGGTCTCGGAGTGGTATCCGCTTTGGTGACCTTTTTCTTTGTTATAAAAGGAGGCCTGAATAATAAAAAATTACTGGTTATCTTTTCTCTACCCTTAATTTTTGGAACAGTTATATCGTTTTATACCCCGCTTCTTCAGTATTTTCGATTTCTCTATTTAATTCCGGTTATGTGTTTATTAATGGTTCTTGGGACATCTAAAAATGCTCAAAAAACACTGCTTCTGGGGGTTTTCATGGCATGGAGTCTCTCTTATGTATTGCTCCCGCAATTTCATAGGGAAGACTGGCAGAGTTTGGCTCGGCTCATTCCTCCAAAAGCGACGGTAGTGGGTATTCCCTCTTCGCTAGATGCCTTTTCGTACTATCGGGTAGATACGCGTATTCGAGATATTCGAACGAAACAGGTGCTATTTGCCGATGAGCTGTATGTAATTCCCTACACATTTTCTTTGTACGGTGTGAGTACAAACTCGCTTTCTACAGACTATCAGTTAAAGGAAAAAAAGGTCGTAAGAGGTTTGGAGCTGGAGATCTGGGAACGAAAGACAATGCTGAGCTCGTTATAGTGAGAAAGAACGGATATTCCGATGGATGAATTATTTGCTCGCGTACTGAAAGTATCCGTTACAGAATAACCATTCTGATTTATTGTACCCAGTGAGGCAGGCTCTGGTATTCCCCTGTCCGGTACCTTCACCATAGGTTGTAGCAGACTCAGTTTCATAGGTAGTTCCATCCAGTACTATTTTATTTACTCGTAAATCACGATCATTGGTGCGCGGCGTTTTTCCATCCCATGCGTCATTTATAAACTGAATTCGTACTTGGCGCGCAGTTAACTTACTTGGACTTACATAGGTGTATACCTGATAAATATTTCGATATGCATTCCCTTTAACATTGGTATAGGTTGCTACAATCTTCCCATCAATCAGAAGTTGCATCGTTGGATAAACACCATTGTACGGAGTTCCCGCAGCGTACATTTTTAAGGTCGATCCAATTGCTTTTGTGGGGGGGATACTGGTTGGCTTTACTGTCGGGGTCGGAGTTGCCGTACTGCGGGCAATTGGACTTGGTGTCGCCGTCGCCGTAGAAGATACCTCTGTACTTCCCGATGCAATAAACATATAGGTTTCATTGCCGGGGAGTTGAGAAACAGTAAATGAACTTTGTTGTGAAAGCGGGAAGGTACTTCTCAAACCATTCCAACCATACACCTCAAGCTTTGTTGCTGACAAAGGGATATCTTTTACCGTATACGACGTACCATACTGATTCGTCCAGCCAACCCGATCTTGCCACACCCACATTTTTTTTCCATTCCCTGCAAGGATAAACTCTCCTTTGCCCTTTGGATCAAGCGAAACCCAATCCATACCGTACAGTTTTTCAGCCACTAGTTGCAAGGTTTTTCCACTCGCTGTTGGTTTAAAGGGGTTTAACGAGGTCATGAGCCCATACGTCGTATCTGTTTCAGAATATGCTTCAAATAAAGAGTAAGGATAGGCCGCTAGTGTTACTGGTTTATTGGAGCTATTTACGACACCTAAAGAGTCCCACAACGAAGTTAGTTCTCCTTGGGCAGCTGCGGATTCGTCGCATAATCGACGCTGATACAGGTTTTCCGTTGATACAAACTGCACGTTATCACCGAGCCCCAGTGTGGCTTTTATTTGGTCAAAATCATGTTGCGAAGAATTTTCGTACGTATTTTCCAATGGCGCCCACTGTCGGTCAAAATACGTGTGCAGATCTATAAAATTTAAGGTTCCATTTTTCAGAAGATCGGCTACCGCTGTTCCATATCCTCGCAATGTATAATCATTCCATGCGTTGGCTGCCATCCAGCCACCGGGGCCCACTTTAAAAGTAGCGTCTACAGAATGAACGCCGTCCGCCAACCCTCGTAATGCTTCATGGTAGGCGTTTTTGTCTATTGAGCTTTCATTTTCCGGTTCATTGATTGCTTCGTAGATTGTAATTCCCGTCCAGTTACTTACTCCATTTTCTTTTGCCCATTCTCCATTTGGTCCAAATCGTTTCGCGTATGCCTGCCCAATGTCATACCATTTTTGATAACTCCCCAATGGTTTCCCGTCCTTTGCATAACTGCCGTAGTATTCAAAAAGAAGGAGAGGTTTGATATTGGTATCATATGCTTTTTTTATGAATGCATCCCATACAGAGGGAGAAACTACTTTGTTTGCACCATAATCATAATAGCCATAGAGATTAAATCGGACCGCATGTAAATGAGAAGTAGTAAGGGCGTTAAAACGATCGTTTTGCATACCATCATCGAGGGTAATATTAGAAGTCCCAACCAAAGCATTTACTCGCGCAGAGGTAACCGTATTTTCAGCAGCCTTTGGTTTCCCAACGCGGTGCGGATAATTATTTACGTATTGGAACAAGATTACAATAATACTGATAGCCGCTATTCCGATGAGAGTGATGATAGTTTGCAGTTTTGAGGTGCGCTTCTTTCGACTCATAGTAATACAGTAAAAGAAAAATGATAATTTGTCAAATGATTATGAAGAATAAGTTGTATTTGTAATTATTCAGAAGTTTCAAACAGAATGGCGGCCTAACAGAGTGGTCATTGCGAGGAATATTCGTGACGAAGCAATCCAACCCGCACGTCATCCCCTCTCTCTCGTCATTCCCTCGAAGGAGGGAATCCATGGTAGGAGTCTGATGCAAGGGTCGGGATGGATCCCCGCCTACGCGGGGATGACGATACAACGTCATTCCGGACAGCGAATGCAATGAGCTCAGCGTCGTCATTCTGGCAAACGTAGTGCGTCCAGAATCGTTGTTTAGTTTCAAAAAG
>JAAXWC010000024.1 GCA_013335175.1 Candidatus Roizmanbacteria bacterium | reverse complement strand
GTTTTAGTAGTACGCACATTCATCCTGCTATTTTACCCTTAGTACGCATTTTTTACATTTTGAAACCAATTTAGATTGTCATAACAGCCTCATGCTTTTTGATTCTTTCGTGGCGGACAAGTCAGGAGGTAAATTATATTGACGAATCGTTACGGTATCACATTGTTTGGTTTGAAGATGTGTCTTCGACTGAGAAAAAAATACAGTTCGCACAGACGAAAGGGATAACAAACGTAGGATACTTTGCGTTCGGGTATTATTGATTTTACATTGGTTAAAATAGCGATTCAGTTTCTTCTTTTTTCTTCTTTTTTGGTTCAGGCTTTTTTCCTATCACACCAAGTTCCTTCAATTTCCACATAAAAAGAGCCCCTTTGCTTTTTGCATTGGAATCGACCACAAACCGGAGTGCTTCTTCTAAAACAGAGCGAGGGAGAGTTTTTGCCAACTTAATATACAGACTTTTTCGATTTGAGTCTTGCAATTTTTCTGCAAGATGCATTCCAAAAGATTGAAACTCACGAGAAATATACTTATGTTCAACAGGATCAAATTTTTTTAAAATACTGCCAATAGATTGCATAAGGTTAAGTAAGAGACATTTGTTGTTGTAACCGTTCGATAATCTGCGGGAATGTCCCCTCAATTACCTTTTTTTCCTCGTCTGTAAAATTTTGAAGCACATATGCTTCACCTGGCATTCGATTATATGGGTCTCGGTTTTCGACGCCAATACGAATACGCCAGAAATTATTATCTCCGAGTTGTTCTTCAATAGAAGCAATTCCATTATGCTGTTTTGGTCCGTTTGCCTGCTGAATTTTAAATTTTCCTAAGGGGATATCGAGGTCGTCGTGAGCGACAATAATCGATTCAGTTTTAATTTTATAAAAATCGCGTATTTTTTTTACCGATTCGCCAGAACGATTCATGAATCCCTGCGGTTTCGAAACAGAGAGTTTTTGTGAAGTAGAAATGGTAGCGAGATCTGCATTTACCAGTTTTGAAAATACAAACCCAGTAGAATTTTCAGGGGAAAAATTGCGAACAAAAAAATCGGCAAACATAAAACCTACATTATGCCGATTATTTATATACGGAGTTCCTGGATTACCGAGACCAACAAGAAGGATCATGGAGATATTATACTTAGTTTTTTAGTTTCTGTCTTCAGTATCACACGGCCTTTTTCATCGGTTAAGGTAATAAAGTAGGACAGATCAGAGATAGGGTCCATGTCGGTAGTGGTTATATAATGGAGAGTTTTTGCAGTACTAGATAAAGTCTTTACTACAACTTTTTTTGTTCTGGTGTTAATAAACGTCACTTCAGAACGGACCGGCGTAAGGGTTTTGAAAGAAAAGAAAAAATAGCGACCAGACTGAGAAACGGCTACATTTTTAATAATGTCATCGGCGCGAGTTTGGGTCGCGTTACGAGTTTGCAGGGTTACAAAGCCAGCTAATGCGGAAAGAGAAAATAGTGTAAAAAAACTAAAAACTAATACCGCCCTTAAGGCAGGAAACGGAGTTTCCCGGGCTTTTTTGAGGGTAAGCAAATCTTCCGGATATATAAAAATACCGCGACAAACCGTGCACTGGGAAAGAGGGATATTCTGAAGTACTTCGTCGTTATTGTGCATGGAGCTCATTACGGTACTGTCCTTCGGGCATAGTTTTTGTGAACTTAAAATAAAATCACTTTTTTTATTGTGTGCAAGATATCGGGCTGTACCTTTGCCTATTTTTGATAGACCGTTTTCTTCAAAAAAGGAACAGCCACAGTGCGAACAATGGAGGACTGGCTGATTTTCGTATACTTCTGAGTTCATTTCTTCACTACAGTTGGGGCAGTACATAAAACCAGTATACTGAGGTGGTTGAAAAAAACAAGTGAATTATGATAGCATGAGGTATGGATCAAAAAATGAACGCACAGCAAATTGTTACCAGTGCTGCTTCTTCTCTACCTCAGCAGGATCAGGATACATCCTCTTCAGAGCCTCGTACTCCGGAAGAAGAATTTAGAAAATTTGTCGAAATGGAAGTACTACAAATCATAAAAGACCTTGCAGAAAAAACCGATACTCCAGACGAACGAATTCAAGCAATAGCGAAACTCACGTTGGAAAAAATTCAACCAGGAATGAAGCTTGAAGATTTATATGCCAACGCTGTTTCCTTAGATGATACCTATCAAGAATTGGGACCGCTCGTTATAAAAATAATGAAGCATTACGAAGATACCTACGAAACCAAAGCACTTACTCATGTGTCTCAGCTTATCCGAACAGGTAATTATGACAAAGCGCAAGATATGGTCAAAAAAGTCCTTCAGTTTAAAATCTTTCAGTAATCCATCCTATAGAAATATTGAATTGACTTCATGAAACAGATTTCACTATAGTGAGAACATTAGTATTTCTACTATTTACTATGGATCCACAGAATCAATCACAAGTTACTAACGAAGTACCACAAGAAATAAAAGGATTTTTAGAGAGTCTTATTGCCGATTCGGGATTGACTATCATAGATGACCAGGTTAAGGAACAAATGATTCAGGATTTATTTGTCCGTCTTGACGACTACATAGCTTCGGAGATTGCAGATAAATTGGAGGGTGAAGATTTCGATACCTTTGTAAAAATGAACGAAGATGGTAAATCACGAGAAGAGATTGAAAAATTTCTTCAGGAAAAGTTGCCAAATGCTCAAGAAGTATTTATAAATGCCTTTACTGATTTTAGAAATCTGTATTTAGGGAATGTGGCCATCGAAAAACAGGCTGCTGAATTAGATAGCCAGCAACAAAAACCGGAATAATAATACTAATATTCTCATATATCTATGCCAATAGAAGGACCAGCAGCACCACCCGTTTACAAAGATGTTACAGTAGAACATTCGAGACCTCTCGGTCTCCCTCCCCGGAAAGAACTTGTCCCTGCAGGAGAAGTAGAAGCAGCTGCACGAAATGCAATGGGGACGTATTTGCAACGGGGAAAGGCACTGGAAGCAAAAGCAAATGCTGGACCGCTGGATGCCAATGAGTCAAATAAACTTCGTGATTATCGTCAGTTTAAGGAAGATCTTAGTAAATCTAATGGTCAAGGTTTTCATACAGAAACAGTTCATAGTTCTACAGGTGATTTTTCCGTTGCAAAAGGTATCAGAATCAATGGAATGATTGAAGATATGACTGCGTTTGTTAGTGAATTACAAAATAAACCAAATAAAACAGATGACGAAAAAGCACAGTTAGAAACAACAAAACGACAACTGAGTATACTCTCTAAATCACTCGAACCACAAAAAATGCATTCGATACCGGAATTAGGAATATTGGCAGATCAGGAACTTGCAAAAATGCAAGCAGATAATTTATATCTTCCATCAGATCCGGGGGATCAATTAAGACTAGCTGCTGCTCGAGTGAATCATAGTCAAGAATTGGTAGTCCCAGGAATAAAGATTGATGATTTAGACTCTGCCTCTACAACTCCCTCACCTGCACCCGCTCCTTCCCCAGCTCCTACATCTACACCCGCAACACCTAACAGTGCAACTCAGTTGGAAGCAATTCAGGCAACAGCGATTTCAAATGTTAGATATGAGCTTAACTTGGTAAATGGAACGGGGTTAATGAATGAAAGAGCATGGCTCGCTGCACACCAGCATTTGCGTGACGAAAAAAAAGATATTCGATGGTTCCAAATGAATAAATGGCTTCCTCGTCTGCTTTTTAAAGATGCATATCTTATTGCCGCTAAAGAACGGTTTATGAAGCAGGCAATTGAGAATAACAATGTGTTCGCTTCGTATGATTTGGCAAAAAATGCAGCTACTCGAACAGTAAGTAATGAAGCAAAAGTAGGACAACAGAAAACTTTTGAAACAAAAATACGATCAATTCAGGCTCGTCTTGAAGCACAGACAGGTAATCTTAATCAGGCAACGGGAGTCATGAAACAAGCCATGATATCCGAGGTACTTTCTCAACTTGTGGATCAGACACACAATAATGTCCCACTTGAGCAGCGGGAAAAAAATGCACAGGCTCTTCTTCGAGATTTCGCAAAGAACCATCTCAACAAGCCAGGATTTGAAGCTTTGAAACAAATGATGGGGAAAACAGGAGATTTGAATGAATCCTTGTTTGCAACGGACATGGTTGGCTTAGCGGAAAAGTTAAATACCGACGGGCACATCCAACAGGCTGCGCTTGAGGCTATTCAAGATAAGATAGACATAAGACTTTCCAATACTTTATGGGGCTCGTACGGAGAACCAAAATATACGAGTGTTGAAAAAATGGTAAACTTCATCAAAAATCGTCAAGCGAAAAAAGGGACTGCGGGCGCATTAGGTTTTATTTCTAACCCAATGATAGCCGGAGCCTCTGCTTCTGTTGGAATATACATTGGGATGCGAGGTGTGGTGAGAGCAACATACACAGCGGCCCGAACAGCTTCGTTCATTGGAGGGCCATTGGTTAGCGGTGCGTTCTGTGCCGGACGAAAAGTGTTTGAGCTTCGCCAAAATCTGGCTATCCATCAATCCGAAATGTCTCATGGAGGCACTTTTGATGCAGGTACTGCGAAAACGCGTTCTGAATACGACAAGCTCATGGTGAAAGCGGCAACAGTAGAAGAATTAATTGAAGGAGGGACGGGAAGGACAGGAGGGAACATTGATGCACTTTTACAGAGAATTAGGAATGGTGGTACCCCTGAAGATAAAAATGATGCCATTGCTCGTATCGCAGAAATAGAGGCTCGTCAGCGCGCGTCTCTTCGATTAAAAAAAGATTTTATCTCCGCCAAGGATAGTCGAGGAGCGTTGGAACGAATTGGAGTCGGAGAGGCAAAGGCAGGACTGGATGTGGGACGGAATTATTTAGATATGAAGTGTGCCGAACTTCGCATCGCTCTTCGAGGAACGGCGACCAATCTCGATCCTGCGGTAGCACAACAAATTGAAGATCAGGCGGTTGCTCTAGAAAATACGTTAAATACAGAAGATAAACAAAGAAATTGGGATAGGAAAAAATATATTGCTAGAAAAGCAAGTGGGGCATTTGCACTTGGTTTTGCCACTTCTGGAGCTTTTGCTTTCGGCGCGGAAGAATTGGGCACGATTGGAGCTCGATTATTGGGCAAAAATGTGGTTCAACCAACCCTCGAACAAGTAATGGGTAGAATAGGGAGATTTACCGGCTTTGGAGGAAACAGAGCTCCCGATATAAGTCCTTTTTCTGCAGATTTCATCGATATTGCACAATCGAAAGGAATTGAAGCAGGTCCTAATATATTTATCGAAATGCTTCAAAAGGGCCCTATTGAATTGCAAAATGGAACAGCACTCCAGTATGATGCAGCCAATCATGTGCTTGATTTCGTCAATAGTAATGGACAGGTTCAACCGCTTCCCTTGTATGTCGAAAATAATGGACATATCTTACTCGCCGGTAACCCGCAGAGTTTACCGACGGAAGTGCAGTATGCATTGCACCAAAATTATGATGTAACGGGAATTCATGAGTCTGATCCTCGATTACTGGCAGAACAAGCAGCGCAAAAAGCCCTATTGGCAAGTGCAGAACACAACCCCAACCCAATGGATATTACACCAAAAGGATCGGGACCATTTGAGATAGCGATAGAAGGTAAACAGACGCCCGTAAAATTTATGTCTACAGGAAACGGGAATACATTTACCGTTCACGAGCTGGATAATATTACAAAAGCAGAACCCAATGGAAGTATTGTCTTAAACGGAACATTTGATTCTACAACGAGAACATATACTATAGATGGAGATCCTCGATATTTGGAAGGTGTTCGAGAACAACTCATGGCACGCGGATACGATGTCCCTCCTGCCTTTCATTTTGACCATCAACTGATTCCAAATGGGAATCTCCAAAATCAGTTGGTATTGACGCAAGATCCTTCAGAGATCCGGCCACATGCCATTGTTTTTGATGGCGGCGGAAAGATAGATGTAAGCCCTTTGGGAGCTCAACCAGGTCAAGTGAACTATATTACTCCCGATATGGGACCAGGGAAAGCGCTTCTTTCAATTAAGCCCGCGAGTGTTGGAGTAGAACGTGTAGATCTTTTCAATCCTAATCCAACCGACACCACCGATGCACAGTTTGCCGGTAGCTTCGATACAAAGACTGGTACCATTCGTCTTGATGCTAGTGGGACCGATAGAGCAAAGGTTGAAGCAATGCTCAATCAAATAACGAAAGATGGCCTTATTGGGCATATTGAGGGCTCTGGAGCAACTCAAACGATTGTTATAGAACCAACCAATCTTTCCGCCAGTAATTCGCCTTTAGGAGATGCCTGGCGACAGGAATCGTGGGAACTGAAAGCAGCACCTGCTGAACCAGTTCTTCTTGCTCCCAAAGAAGGTGTTGGCCCCGTCCCTCTCGTCACCATTCCTTATATTAAAGATGAAAAGATGGAAGAAGTTCAGGAATCAACTCCCCTTCCACCCATTATAACGGGAAGTGGGAGTAACTATTATGGAATGGGTTCTTATCCTAATTCGGAGTTATTTAATTCATTTATAAATCCGGATGGCTCACCATGTACACTTGCTGATATTTTAAATTATGCAGGTGCAGGTGTAGCAAATGGATTATTCCCACCACGGGTATCTAGTAATACATCTTCTACAAATTTAGCTACAACAATAGGTAATCGGGCAGAGGGAGAAAAAATATTGGTAGATTTACGTGATACTTTTATAAAGACGCCTCATATCTATGTCTCATTGTCTGGGGCAATAGGAGATGTCGCTATTAATACGGCTTATCTTGAAGGAATTCATGCCTATTTAAAAAATTTAGGTTTGACGAAAAAGGTGACTATTATTATGCCTTCAAATATCGTCGATCTATTACAGCCAAGTATCGACAAGTATGGTTTCGATGTAGTAACAGAACAACGGTTTAAGGGAATTGATAAAGCGAAAGAACTAGTTGATTCAGCTGGCGAAAGTGACCCATTAGTATTGGAATTTGAACATCATACTGGGCAACCGATTCTCGATACAACTTCTAAAGGAGGGATGGTAGTGGGTGATTTATTCGCTGCTTCAGTTGGAATGTATAATCATGGAAGATCGGGGAATGAACGGTTCACTGCTTTCTTTAATGACTTGTTATCGATTCCTGATTCAGAAAAATTTTCCATTAAACCGAAGATTGAACTACCTGCGAATGCAGATGCTCTTTACGGCCAATTAAAAACGAAATATGCTATTGATCCCACGAAAGAACAAGTTGCTCTTGTCGTTGGAGCATCACACAAAATGAAACGATATTCGCTCAATAAATGGAAAGAAGTAATTGATGAAATAAGAACTACGAAACCCGATATTGAACTCAATATATTGTTTAAAGATCAAGGAGGAGAGTATACAAAAGCAGAATTAGAAGCAGTATTTAATTCTATTCCTAATGTGAGATATATAAGCGAAGGATTAATTGAACAAACAGTTCTTCTATCAGAACAAAAGTTAGTCTTGTCTAATGATACTGGACTTGCTCATGTCGGCGCAGTGGTAGAAAATAGTCGTAATCAAGGTCCTCATGTAGTCAGTTTGCACTTACCAATATTTCCTCCTGATACATGGATTACTGACACGACAAGACATTCGGGCATTTTACCTGATGACACAAAATGGAATGGTAATTTTGATGCAGAAGAAAATGATGAATCAAAGAAATGGATTAACTTTGTAGATCCAAAAACCGTGGTTCAGGAAGCACTAAAATCTTTATAATCTCTCCTTTGTATTTCCTTTAGATTTTTAATGACCACGCAGCTAGCGCTTGACCTGCTATTGTCCGAGGTGTAATTTGATTGATCCATTTTTTTGAGGGTCTGCGCAATAAATACCACCTTCTTTGTTCAATTCGCTTTGAGGTGGTGTAACTGGTTTCATACGGGGAGAAGTAACCCAATTATCCGGGTTAGCATGCGGGGCTGCAAATAACGTGACAACGTTCGGCATGCTCTTCAATTTGCTGGTAGCAATGAGGTGGGGGAGGCCGGTATCGTTTGCTAAAACAACGTTTTGAGTGGGCATTAATTGCACAATATCAATTAATGGTTCTCCAATCAAACGAACAGTTCCATTCCCAAAACGTTTCAATTCAGAAAAAGACGTTGTCAATTGATCCCTTGGAATAAATGTCTCATCTTGTGCATTTTTTTTAGGATCGTAAATAATGTTAAATTCTGTGTCAGGATAATAACCCTGAATTAACCGTGCCGCTTCAATCCATTTATTTATGTCGTATTGTCTTCCCGGTTCACTCGTCTCGATAATAATAGATACCTGAGGTTTAGTGGTGTCGATACTATATTTGGAAACAAGTTCTTGTTTTTTTTGTTCAGCCCCATCTTGTAACTCTAAACACGGTTGTATTAGTAACGGATTCAATGTATCAGGATTGACCCCAAATAAATCTCGAAGATAATTAATGTGTTTGTTTAGTCCAGCATCAGACACGCCATATCTTTCTACAATACTTGGCAACATATTTTTTATAGTTAAGCATCCGTGCTCAAAATATAAACCTTCAGGATTACCTCCTCCTTCAGCATCTAGATCGAACACGATGGCTGTTTTATGAGCAATTTCTCGAGCTTCGTATTCTGCTTTATTAGACCCAGTTCCAGCATTAGCTTGTATGAGTTTAAGTCCGTATTTTTCGCAAGTAGGTTTTAACAATGAATGCATAGAAATAGGAGCCATAATTATATTTTCTTTTATTTGAATCCCCATTTGTTGTTCTAACTCCAATACACCTCTCAAAAATCCCGTAGACATGACGATGTCTCCAATTTTTTCTGGTAAAACGAAATATACTTGTTCTGCATTTATGAATGTATCGAGGATTTCTTCTTGAGGAACACTTTTTCTATCTTTATATCCACCTACAATGAACTTTGGTTTTTCAGAAATAGGTAATGCAGTATCATGCGGATTTTCAACTTTTGCTCCAAATAAAGCGCTTATTGGAGTATATTGTTTTTCCCCAGATACAATTTTACGTGCATAGTTAATAAGTCGTCTGTTTCCATCATGCAAATAGGCAAATCCATCTTCACTCGATTCTGATGAATTAGGAAGTGTTTCTCGTAAGTATACATTTTGGGCGAAAGGTGCAGATAAAGGGTTAATAGGAAAGTTATATTCAGTGGTAGCTTTTAGATACAGATGCTCTAATTCCTCTGGATTTAAATTATTTGCTTTTAAAGCAATGTTTACTAATAACCTACTTGAATTTTCCTTATATAAAGCTCCAACAGAAGGATCGTCATATACAACTAAATGTAAAAATTGATTCTCTGTTAAGGCTATTTGTTTCCATAAATTCATATTGGAAACTAGTGGATCATGGAAAAATTGACTTTGTATTTCTCTCCATTCTTTATTAGAAAAATTGCGCAATGCTTCTTCATCTCCATAATAATCAGACCTATGAAGATCATAGTTTTTCCATGCATCCCACTCAAATGCATTAGCAGCTTGCTCAAAGGAATAAATAAGAGGTTCTTCTTTAGAAGGAGCTACTTCAGGAAAAAGTGCATTAGGTTGAGGCTGTTCATGTATCAAATCATTGGTCATAATAGTAATTATAATCTTAAATCTCTGTTAATAGTATTTAATATTTTATCAGGTAATAGGTTCTCCTTTACAAAAGGGGGAAATATTCAGTATTATTTTTATATTCATGGAAAAAAGCAATATGCCAACTACTGACACATTGGGTAGTGGTTTGGAAATTAATAATAGTATTAAAATCGGGAACGCTTTAGTCCAACAAACAGAGTTTTACAATACTCGCCTCGGTGTTAGTTTTCCTATCCCTTCTTTTGAACATGCACTTGAACACAAACTTGGACAAGAGCGAGATAAACGGATGAACTTTGTAACTGATGTTTCTCAAAAGGATGAGTCAACTTCAAATCTTATAAAAGTGGTGCAGGAGATGGGGAAACGGGCAGATAAGGCCAAACTCTTACCTCAAGCAGAACAGTATTTTACAAACATAACTCAAGAAATTACTCCAAAAGTAATTCCTATTATTCAAGAATTGAAAAAACTCGGGCTGCAGAATGATTTAGCGCTGAGTAAAGAATTTGAATTGCTTCGCTATGCACTGATCGTTGACAAAATGGGAGAGGGACAGAATACAGATATGCCGAAAGCTATGGATTATAAATATGAAGAAAATCCGAATAACCCTCTTAATAAAATTTCCTTAAACGAAGACGGGAAAGTACTTGTTGAAACGCTTAATGACAAAATAGATGTAAACATACTTCAACAACAATTACAGGAACTTTTACCTACTTTAGATCAAATAAATAAATCACATGAACTTAGTAGTTCTACGGAAATAAAAAAGTGGGTAGAATATCAGGCAATGTTTCGAAGTATATTGCAAGCAAAAGATATGTTAAAACAAGAACAGATAAGCCTTGAAGGAGCCACATTATTGAAAGTATTAAAAAAAGGAGAGGATGCAAAGCAGTTCTCAAATCCAGTCGAGTTCTGGCAAACAAAAGAAGGAAGAGAAATTGTTCTCAAACGGGGAGCAATTCATACTCTTCAGGCAGAAGTGTTAGAGAATAAACTCATGCTCCTTATGGGAATTCCTGTTCCTGAAACCTCTATCCAGGAAGTGAATGGAGAGCCAGTATTAGTTGTTGGATTTTTAGACAAATACACGGAAGAAAACAATCCATTTATACTTTCTAAACAATACCAAAATAACCCGACGTTAATGCGAGGATTGATCCCAGATTTATTATTAGATCAATATAATCGTCGACCTCATAATGTTATGATGAAAGAGGACAAGGTTGCATTTATAGATCACGGAGGAGCATTGTTCTGTCGAGCGACAGGTGGTTTTAAATCTTTTGGAGAGACAGTAGATGTTACCGATCTTTGGGATAACTTAAGAACTATACCGGATAACGATGCCAATGGAGATGTGGTCGTGAATGAAGCTTATGCAAATGTATTAACGGTAGAAGGTGGAACAAAAGGAGAAATTGTAGTTAATAATCCTGTATTTTTAGCAAGAGAGTTAGATAGGTTAGATAAAGTTACAGACGAGCAAATACAAGCTATTGTGGAAGCAGCCGGTTTTCGAGATGGGGAAGAATCATTTCAGCAAATCAACGAGTGGCTAAAAGCTCCAGAAATAAACGGACGTTTAGAAAAATTGAATAAAAAACCAAAAAATGAATGGACGAAAAAAGATTACCGGGATTATCGATGGACGCAAGGTGCACTCATTACTTTGAATAAAGCAAAAGAAATGGGTGGGATGCGATCATATTTAATACATACAATTTCGGCCAGAAGAGATAATCTTATCTCGTTTTTAAGACCTTATTTAAATGTAGAGAGCAATATAATTCCAATGGAAAGCAATCAAATAAAATCCGATATTAATAAGGCTCAGGCAGCGTAATAAATTTAATCAATATGGCAGAAAATAACATTCAAGTTTCTCAAGAAATAATAATGCCGCGTCCATTAGAACGTCCCCAAAAAAAACGGACGAGAGAAATGATGAATGACCAGAATGCATTTACATGGGAATCGGTAATGCCTCAGTTAAAACAGGAACAACAAAAAGGAAAAACAATAGTTGTTACGAACGGACATTTTGTTTTGTTTCATTCAGGACATAATGTATCTCTTGAACAAGCAAGAGAAGTAGGTATGACACAAAGAGGAGAAGAAAATGATGATGGAGTTATCTTGTTGGCTATTGTAAATGCTGGTCACCAAACAGAGCTTAAAGATCCTGTGAAAGCATCTGCTCAAACAGATCGTGATCGAGCATTAAGCGTATATGATTCTCGCCATTCTGATTTGGTCGTTATCTCAGAAGCTCCTGCGGGTGATCAAACTCTTGTAACTGATTTTAATAAATTGCGAGAAACAGGCCTTATCAATTCAAATTTAATATATGTGAAAGGTGGAGATTATGGTGTAACAGAAAATGTCCCGCCAGAAGCGCGGATTGTTCAGGAAAGCGGAGGACAGTTCGTAATAGTTGATCGGGTAGGAGGGTATTCCACTTCGAGTCAGGTAGATAAGATGTTTGCTGCCGCTGTAAAAGCAGGATTAATAGTTGCTGTGCCACAAAATGCAAGATAACAAAATTACGATTTATGTTAGTACGTTATGCCCATTTTCAAAGGAACTCATTGATGATCTGAATGCAGCAAAGGTTGTTTTTGAACAAAAATGGGTAGATAAAGATCAGGCTGCATTCGTAGAGATGTATAACCTGACACACAAAAAGGTAACGCCCGTTATAAAATTATCAGTACCAGAAATTATTGTTCTAGTGGGATACAATAACGAGCAGAAAACAAAGTTACAGGAATACATGAAACGCTATTTTGTTTCTGAAAGCACAAGTGATGTACGAAATAAACCATTGAAGGACTGGATTATAGATTGATTTTATTACAAAATAATAATAAGTATATTGTTATAGTGCATTGATAAAATTATTCTATAAAAATAAGGTTGACAAATATAGTATGTTTTGATTTACTAATGCTAATTAATAGTAAGTATACTACAAATGTCAGAATTAGATAATCAGGGGTTAGACAATCAAACACAACTTGTTATTCATTTACCTAAGTGGACAGGTTCACGGAATGAAACGCTGTTTTCTTCGGAGTTTGTTGGAAATAGTCAAGCACTTTCTCAAATTGTTTCTGAGTTACAGGGCATGTATACAAATAAACAGTTAAATCATTCAGAGCAAGATAGTTTTAGAGATGCTACAGAGAGAGTAGTTGCTCATTCCGCTGAAGCATGGGTTCGGGAGTTAGAAACTCAAGAGAACAAGCAATTAGTCGCATCATATATTGAATTTTTAATCGCTGATGGTGCGATGAGTGAAAAATTGACTAGAATGTGTACAGAAAAACAAATTAGTACTTCAGTGCTTTCTAATGTTTTAAATCAGTATGATACAGTAAGAAATGTCGCTCAAGATCAATATAGACGAACATTGAAAACAAATTTATATGCAGCAAATGGACTTGCCACTCAAAAAACAGAACAGACTATTGAGAATGTTGAACGTTGCTTTCGGTTAATAGGAAGCATAACCAAAAGAGATTTCTCTCATAGTGCCCCCAATCAGGATTTATTGAGCGAAGTTGCAAATTTTGCTAAAAATCAGCCTTCCGTGTAATTAATAGTAGTTAATAGTTATTTAAAAAATAATGTCAGAAGCAGGTAATGGAGCAGAAGAACTAAAACCAGTAGTTACAAGTCTTTCAAAGAGTGAATCTTCAGGATCTTATGAACCGCGTATCTCAGGATTTGATTCACTTATGCAAGCTGCTTTTCCAAGAATAGAGATAGAAAATTTAACTCAGGAAGAAAAACTGGTTGTAGAGAGTGTTCAGGGAATAGTTAGTAGGTTAAGAAATCCAATGCTCACTATTGTGGAAAGAGCAGGCTTAGAATCTAGATTAGAACATATTAATAAATGGTATACCAAAGAACCTGATCCAACTAGTAAGGGTGAACGAGGAATAGACAGGACTAAGCTTTCGGGTGTGCTTGAACAAATAACGAGTAATTTACCCTATGATAAAGATATATTAAATTTGGTAGGATATGAGGTTTCTGCTTTAGATCTTTCCCAACATGGAGCTATTCAAGAGTTGCCTCGGTATGAAGCAGAAATCCGCGATCGTTTGTCTGTTTTACCTCCCGAGAGAATAATTGCTGGTTTGAGAGCAAAGGCAGAGTATATTCAAAAAGATAGATCTGGAAGTGTAGTTGAGGCGGCACTAATTCGCGATCAAAAGATAAAGGAAGGTGCAATGATAGATTATCATCTATGTCAAAAAATGCTTGAAATGGGGAATCTTAACGAACAACAACAAGAGGAAGTACAGTCATTTATGGAAGACATTACTCAAAGTTCAGGGTTGACGAAACAAGAGTTAGTTAATGGATATCATCCAATAGAGAAAAAAATTGATCCTTACACTCGAGAAGGAAAGGTTGATGATTTTGATGGAGATGAAGAAGAAGATGATTATGATGAGATGGCTCCACGGCGTTATGAACCTCAGATCTCAAATCTAGATTCAAAATAGGAGTAAGCTCACTTAGACTATGCCTTTATTTGAAAGTCCTCAAGAATATCTAGATTATGAGGAGTGTTATTATCCTGCTTATATACAAGAGTTGAAAGATGATCTGAAGAAGAATCTGAGTACTAATAAGCACAATGTGTATGTGGTGGTTCCAATACATTCTTCTGAACCAAACCTAAATAAACTACTGTCCCAAATCGGCAAACTAAAAATTAAAAACTATAATTGCGGTGTGGTATTTTATCTAAATAGGGGAGTAGGTGATCCTTCCTTTGAATTGCTACAAAATGCAATAAGACGAAAATTTAATAATAATCTACCCTTATATATCATAGAAAAGACATTTGATAAAAAGACGACGATCGGATATATCCGTAAGTACGTTATTGATATGCTGCTTTTGCTAACACAAGGGGAACCTGTCATTTTTCTTAACTTAGACGCCGATCTAGAATATATTGATCCTCAGTTTGTCACCTCGTGTTTTAAATTACTAAAAGAAGATCCTTTCATCCTTGGATATGGCGAAGCAGCAGTAGATCCAAAGTTCCGTAAATTCCCAATATTACACTCTTTATTGCAAGTATATTCGGCAGTCGAACACGAGATAAATTCGAGTACATTAGAAATAATGCCAGTTCGTACATTAGGACAGTGTATGGCTTTTTCTAGTTCGCTATACACAAAAATAGGGGGCTTTGCTGCAGATATAGATTTGGGTGAAGATTTGTCATTCGGGCTTCAGATACAGGATGTATTCTCAAAAAAAAATATTAGAAAATTAGATGGCAAAATATTATTTTCTCATCGAAGAGCAGTCAATTCCTATCTCCATGGTGCTCCTATTTTTTCTAGCTGGCAGAACTTTTCAAATCCTTCAAATAGACGTTCTTTAAATCAATGGGAAATAGAAGATATTTCCGCACAGGAGGAAAAATATTCGGAAGAATATTTTTTTCATGACGTGGAGTTATATTTTCAGTACTGTGTTTATGAACGCTTTCCTCTTTACTTTTCTCGATATGGTCAAGAGCATTTATCATTTCTTGTAGCCTATGATATCTTTGTAAAAGTATTAAAAGAATTGGGATATTGCTTTCATGTGCAACAGGGTATCAAGTATAAAGATATGCAGATATCACTCTATCGATCCCTATAAATAAGTAACTTTATTGAAGTATCTTCTTCCTCGTCCTGAGTAGGTTTATTTGCAGATTAGTTTGTTTATCAAAATGTATATGAAAAGCGAAAAAGACACCCATCTCTATAGATGGTTAGAGAAGAATACCGCTCAGATTATCCAAGATCTAGGGTTGTTGTATCTTCATCAGCAGTTCCTGTCTGAGAGGCAAGCATCTGAACGTAATCGGGTCCGGATGGTTCCTGTTTTTTTGGTTCTAATGCGGAAGTTGCCTTTGTGAGTGCATCTGTTAATCCAATCAGGGTGTAATTCCCCGACGCTCTGCGTCGCGAGAGCTATACTTACCCCCATAAACTAGACCAGATGGTAAGCTTACAATATGGGAGAAAAAAAGATGAGGCGGGTACATACACCCGCATTCAAAAAACAGGTAGTGTTAGCACTTTTTCGAGGGGAAAAGAC
>JAAXWC010000006.1 GCA_013335175.1 Candidatus Roizmanbacteria bacterium | reverse complement strand
ATGTTCTGATAATGAATGTGCTACGGTGATGGATCAAAAAAAACAAAAATTATTTGATACAATTTTACTGAATCCTATTGATCTCTAAAACCCGTTTTCATGCTCATTTTTCAATGAGAAAATACTCCTATAGAAAAATTGAATAATTCAGGATCTTCTCAGGAAAGAAGGATATAATAAGGACATGAGAATATTGGTTGTGGAAGATGAACACAAAATTGCAAACTCCATAAAAAAGGGTTTGGAACAAGAACGATACACGGTGGATGTCTCATATGCGGGGGACTCTGGTTTTGATTTGGCCGTAACCGAGGATTATGATCTGATCATCCTCGATATCCTTTTACCCGAGATGAATGGCATTGAGGTTTGTACTGAGCTGCGGAAACGAAGCATACACACGCCTATACTGATGCTTACTGCGAAAGGGCAAATACATGAAAAGGTAGAGGGATTCAATGCAGGTGCCGATGATTATATTACGAAACCGTTTGCCTTTGAAGAGCTTCTCGCGCGTATCAAAGCTATAACCCGCAGGCCAAAACAGACCGTAGTATCAGTCTATACAGTAGACAATCTAACGGTCAATCCGCAAACGTATCAGGTGATGCGCGGGACTTCGCCGATATCTCTTTCCCATAAAGAATATATACTTTTAGAATATATGGTCCGTCATAAAAATACCGTTCTGAGTAAAGAACAGATTATCCAACACAGTTGGGATTATGAGGCTGATATTTTACCGAACACGGTTGAAGTATATATTGGGTATTTGCGAAACAAAATAGATAAACCATTTCCTTCACAAAAACCGGTTATTCACACCGTTCGTGGATTTGGATATAAAATTAGTGCTGACCCATAACTATGTTTCACTCTGCTCGTATAAAACTTACTGCTTGGTACTTACTTATTATTATGGTAGTGAGTATGGTTTTTAGTTTGGCTATTTATGAGGTATTGCATACAGAATTACAACGATTTGCTCATGTACAACGTCTGCGAATTGAACGCCAGATAGTTCCACTTCCCATTAGGTTCGATCCGAAGGAGCTCTATGAAGCAGAAGATAGGATCCGCCTCATTTTAATTATGATAAATGCTGGTATTTTGGTAATTGCGGGCGGGCTTGGATATTTACTTGCGGGAAGGACTCTGAGACCGATTCAGGAAATGGTAGATGAACAGAACCGTTTTATTGCAGATGCCTCCCATGAATTGCGGACACCTCTTACCTCTTTAAAAAGTTCTATAGAAGTTAATTTAAGGGATACTCACCTATCTCTGGCGGAAGCAAAGCTCGTTTTGGAAAGCAATTTAGAAGAAGTAAATGAACTCCAATCACTTTCGGACGCATTGTTACAGCTTGCGCAATATCAGCGAGTCAATAAAAAAAATATGTTAGAAGAAGTTTCATTAAAAGCCATTATGGAGCAGTCGCTAAAAAAAGCGCGATGTCTGGCAGAAAAAAAGCAAATTATTATTTCATCCGAACTTGAGGAAATCATTATGAAAGCAGATAGCAATGCGCTTTTTGAACTGTTTATCATTTTGCTCGATAATGCCATAAAATATAGCCCGGAAAAAAGTAATATATTTGTAGGAGTAAAGAAAGGGGAAGCTTCGGTTATGATATCCGTGGCAGATGAGGGGAGAGGTATTGATAAAAAAGATGTACCATACATTTTTGATCGTTTTTATCGGGTAGATAAATCTCGTTCGAAGGAGAAGAGTGAGGGGTATGGCTTAGGTTTGGCTATTGCAATGAAAATAGTCAAAACGTACAAAGGGACAATAGAAGTATCCCCAAACAAAGACAAGGGTACGGTATTTACCGTAAGAATCCCTTTAAGCTAATTCTCAGTTATATTAGTTATAGTTACCATTTATGAACATTGTTTCAAAATTAAAAACATTGTCAAGAAAAAAGAAAATTGTTCTTGGCATACTTTTAGCTGTTATTATTGGCTTTACTGCGTTTCAACTACTGGTACCAAAGAAAACAAAACAAACATACCAAACTGCGCAGGTACAAAAAAGCACCATCATTTCCACGGTTACAGAAAATGGGAATGTTTCTTCAACGAGTCAGGCAAGTGTAAGTTCCCCTACAACCGGTATTATTGAAGAAATCTATGTGAAAAATGGAGATGTGGTAACGGCAGGGCAAAATCTTTTTAAGGTAAAAAGTACTGCTTCTGCCCAGGATATAGCATCTGCCTACGCGAGTTACCTTAATTCCTCTGCATCCTACAACACCGCAACACAAAATAAGCTTTCAAATCAGGCAAAACTAGAACAGGATCGTCAGGCGGTTATTAATGCTTCAACCAATGTTACGAATCTGCAAACAAACTTGAATAATAGCTATAACAATCCCGCAACAAAGCAACCTTATACCCAAAATGAGATTGATGCCATAAATTCTGCATTAACCAGTGCCAGACAGACCTTTAGTGCAGATGAACAAAAAGTACTGCAAACAGATACAAATATCGCCGCCGCTGCCGCTGCGAAAACCTCGGCATGGTTGTCGTATCAATCTACGCAAACGGCAGTAGTGGCTGCTCCAATTGGAGGAACAATTGCTAATTTATCCGTACGAGTGGGAGATGCAGTAACAGGGACGAATAATAGTAGTATTAGTAGTACTAATTCGAATACCAGTGCAACGACCGCTTCGACGGTATTGGCAATTGGGAATTTTAGTGCCCCGTATATTAAGGTACAGGCAAATGAAAATGACGTACCAAATATAAAACCAGATCAAAAAGCAACCATAACTATTGATGCATTCTCTGGAAAAACGTATGTTGGTAAAGTTGATCAGGTGGATACCGTCGGAACCAGTAGTTCCGGAGTGGTAACGTACAACGTGTTTGTGAGTTTCGTTGCGCCGCCCGATAACCTAAAACCCGGAATGTCTGCTTCCGTTGTAATTCAAACAGGCCGCAAGGACGATGTCCTAAACATACCTTCGTCTGCTATTCAGACTTCAAATGGCGAGTCGACGGTTCGTGTATTAAAGAACAATAAAATTACCTCAGCTTCTGTCGAAACAGGGTTTGTTGGTGATACGGAAACAGAGATAGTGTCTGGATTAAATGAAAATGATTCCATTGTAACTGGTTCTCTGAGTATGTCTACGGGTGCTTCCGGTAGTTCTTCACCATTTGGGAATACGCTCCGAATGGGTGGAGCGACAAGTTTTGGCGGAACTGCGGGAGGATCTGCAGCTGTTAGAAGAGGAGGACAATAATTTATGAAAAAGCAGATAGCGATAGATGTCTCTCATATCTCAAAAATATATAAAACTGAGGTTATGGAAACGGTTGCTCTGGATGATGTATCGTTTACCATAGATAAAGGAGAGTTTGTCGCTATTATGGGTCCATCCGGATCAGGGAAATCAACGCTCATGCACATTCTTGGAGCTTTAGACAAGCCAACAAGTGGCACCTATATATTGGATGGAGAGAATGTAGAAAAATTAAGTGATGACGAATTAGCAGATATTCGCAATCGGAAAATTGGGTTTATCTTTCAGGCATTTAATTTATTGCCTCGTACCACGATATTGCAAAATGTGATGCTTCCCATGCGCTATGGAGGTGTTCCGGTTGAAGAACGAAAAGTGCGGGCACAAAAATATTTAGAAATGGTTGGATTGGGAAATAGGTTAAATCATACCACGAACCAAATTTCCGGAGGTCAGCAACAGCGTGTTGCTATAGCACGCGCACTCGTTATGACCCCAGCTATGCTTTTGGCCGATGAACCAACAGGAAATATCGCGTCTGCACAAGCGGAAGAGGTAATGAGTATTTTTCAGACACTCAATGATGCAGGACACACTATCGTAATGATTACGCACGAACCGGATATTGCTTATCATGCCAAGAGAATCATTCATGTCCGTGATGGAAAGATTACCGAGGATTTGAAGAATCATGTTCGTACTGTTGCAAAAAAACTCACACATCTTGAAACATAGTTATGGAAATTATTGAACTTATTACAGAAAGTCTCCAAACCTTGATACGAAATAAACTTCGTACTGGTTTAGCTATTTTGGGTATCGTAATCGGCATCGGAAGTGTTATCGCTTTGATTTCCCTTGGAGAAGCAACGCAACGATCGGTACAGGATCAAATTCAGGCACTCGGTTCTAATTTATTAACTGTTTCTCCCGGATCGCAGTCTTCTGGTGCAGTTCGAGGAGCCGCTGGAGGGGGAACAACTCTTACCTACGAAGATGCAAAAGCTATTATGAGCTCTGCGGATGTTACGACGGTACACAATGTTTCTCCTCAACTGAGCAAACGGGCTCAATTAACTGCTAGTAGCAACAACACGAACACCCAGGTGATCGGTGTTACAGAAGCATATCCTTCGGTAAATAGTATTTCTGTAGAGTCAGGTTCCTTTATTACGAATCAAGATGTTTTAGGTATGACAAAGGTAGTTGTACTTGGTCCAACAACCGCAGCTACCCTTTTTCCTGATGGTTCTGATCCTGTCGGACAAACGATTCGTATTAATAAAAATGCATTTCGAGTTGTCGGTGTGACTGTTTCAAAGGGCGGGAGCGGTTTTGCAAACAGAGATGACGTTGCCTTTGTGCCGCTAACAACGGCGCAGAAACAGCTTTTTGGATCTAACTATTTGAGCAATATTTCCATTTCTGCAAAATCCGCAGAGGTAATGACAGATGCTCAAAATCAGGTGGGCTACCTTTTGCTTGCTCGGCATAAAATTTCGACTCCGGCGAAGGCCGATTTTTCCATTATTTCTCAATCCGATATTTTAAGTACAGCCTCGCAAACCACAGGATCTTTTACTGCACTTCTTTCGGGAGTTGCTGCAATTTCACTTATTGTGGGAGGTATCGGTATTATGAATATTATGTTGGTAACGGTCAATGAACGTACTCGAGAAATAGGGCTTCGGAAAGCTCTGGGTGCAAAAAAACGTATTATCATCCTCCAATTTTTGATAGAAGCGATTATGTTAACGTTCGTTGGGGGGGTGATTGGAATTGTGTTGGGTGTTGGTTTTTCTTATGTGTATTCCTTACTTTCGCAAACCCTATTTATTATTTCACCGTATGCGGTATTACTTGCATTTGTTGTTTCGGCAGGTATTGGAATTTTGTTCGGTTGGTATCCTGCCTCACGAGCGGCAAATTTGCAACCGATTGAGGCACTGAGATATGAATAATGGAGATGAAAATCGGTATTATCATTCGTTTGCACCACATCGGGGATCCATGTATTGTTGAACTGAATAGATTCCCCCAAGCACTCGGGGGAATGACAGGAAAGTGGGGGAATGATGCGGGGATAGGTAAAACATATAGCGAATTAAACGTAATGAATTATAAAAAGAAAGGAGGTGAAAACAATGAAAAATAACGCAATAATAATCCCAGTAGTGGTAGCAGTAGTTGTAGGCGCAGGCGCTTTTTATGGAGGAATCAAATACCAACAAAGTAAAGTAGTTTCAACATTTCAAGGAGCTGGTATCCAGACTGCAGGAGCAGCAGGGGGATTTCAGAGAGGGACTGCTGGAAGAATGGCGACTGGCGTACGACCGGTAATTGGTCAGATCGTAAGTAGTGATTCAGAATCAATCACAGTAAAATTGCAGGATGGAAGTAGCAAAATCGTAAATATTACCGATACTACAAAAATCTCAAAAACTGATGCAGCTACAAAAACTGATCTTGTTACGGGGCAAACAGTCTCTGCATTTGGGAGTGCAAATTCGGATGGGTCTGTGAATGCGCAATCGATTCAGTTGAATCCTTTAACAAATGCAGTTCGAGGAACTGGTACCAGGCAAAACCCGAATAATCAAACGGGTGGAAAACAACAGTAAAATACAGCTGTTGGGTAGGGGTTTAGGAAGCTAAACCCCTACTGGTATTTCGCATTAATTAAGTTTTCCAATAGTGTCCAGCGTTTTTTTTTGATTGCATGTGGTATATCGTCCTTTAACGTTTTTGTGGCGGCTGTCATTGGCCGTGGGGAATACATAGCGATATATGCTCGATCAAAACCGACTTGTTTAGCTAAGTCTACCGTGTTTTCAAACTCTTCATCTGTCTCACCACAAAATCCAACAATAATATCGGTGGTAAAAATCATATCGGGAATTTTACTTTTTATTTTTTTAGTTAAATCTATATATTCTTGCTTTGTATACCAGCGATTCATGCGTTTGAGAACGTTAGTGTCACCCGATTGAACGGGCAGATGCATTGTTCTTGTAATAGAGGGATAGCGAGCCATTACTTCTATCAGCTCATCAGAGACATCCCATGGGTTGCTTGACATAAAATGAACGAAGGAAAATCCGAGTTTTGTCACTTCCTCTAATAAATAGGGAAAGAGCGTAGGAATTCGTTGTTTGCCTAAGTGGTTAACATATACGGGTTGAATTTTTTCTCCATTTAATTCAAACTCTGTTATATCAGTACTCTGCTTTTCAAAGTAAGTTTTGTCTATATCCCGAAGAACCTGAACATTCGATTCACCCAGAATGATATCGGCTCCATAGGAGTTTACATTTTGTCCCAAGAGGGTTATTTCGGTGAAACCTTCATTTTTTAGTTTTTTACACTCTTCTACAATATCATTGTAGGGACGACTGATTTCTCTCCCTCGGGTAAACGGTACGACACAGTAAGTGCAGAAGTTATTGCATCCATTCGCAATGGGCACCCAGGCATGTTTTTTTTCGATACGGACCGGCTCAAGATCAAATCCGACCTCCTCAATAGGCATAAATTCATCGACCTCAGGCATTCGTTCTCGAATTTTAGCCAAAAACTGCCCCGATTTGTCACGGTAGGCAATTCCTACCATGCAGCCCGTTACTATAATCTTGAATACTTCACTTTGCTCATATTTTTTCGCTTTTATTTTCGCAAGATTTTGAATCAGTCCATAAACGCGTTCCTCCGGGTTATGACGAACCATACAGGTATTAATTACCACATAATTTGCATCTGAGTAATCGGTGGCCGGTTGCATCCCTCGAGCCTCAAAGCTGGCAGAAATACGCTCTGAATCGGCAACATTTTGCTGGCAACCAAATGTTTTGATGTAGTATTTCATAGGTTCTCCATTTTACCAGATCGTTCTTTTTTGAGGCGATCCATTATGAAAATGAATAAAAAAAGAATGGTAGCAGTGGTACAAAAAGCAATTGTTTTTTCAACACCTTCTAAATACAAACTTCCGATACCGAGAATAAAGGAAACGACCCAGTAAAATACTGCAATACGTCGTTTTCCCCATCCCATTTCGAGAAGGCGGTGATGAAAATGGCCCCAATCAGCTTTAAAAGGAGATTGTTTTTTACTCAGCCTGCGAATAATAGCATAAATTGCATCTGTCATGGGAATCGCCAAAATAAGGAGCATAGTTCCAACCTTCCCAAAAGACAAAATTGACAAAACACCAAGGAGAAACCCAGCCAAAGAGCCTCCTCCATATCCAGGCATAATTTTTTGTGGATAAAAATTAAAGGGAAGAAATCCTAGAAAAGCACCGGCAATAATAAAAGAAAAAATACTCACATACTGTGCGTTGATATCGTGTGCGGTAAATCGTTGCGCAATAATGCCTAAAAATAGCGCTGTGATGGCAACAAAACCCGGCATCTGACCATCGACTCCCTTGCTCCAGTTAACCATATTCATAATCCAGGTAAGCCAGATTACAGCAGCAATATCTGCAATCAGAAGAACCGAATGTTTGCCAAAAATATCAAAACTAATTCGCAAGGAATCTAAGTGAATTATTCCTCCGAATGGGCTTGAAATGAATGGAATACCCAGTCCTCCCATAACAACGAGAGTTGAAATTAAAATGTTTCCGATAAACCGTGGATAGGGAGACAGATCAAAATAATCATCAAAAAGTCCCATTACGACTAATAAAAAGCTCCCAATCAGAATAGCAATCATAAGTTTGGATAATGGAATAAAAAGTATCGTCGTTATGAGCAGGGCGAGGAACAAGGGGATACCTCCTGCGCGTGGAATAATACCCGTGTGGGTATGGGCAGGGTGTTTCCGTTTTCTGCGGTCTGTAACCAGTTTAAATTTTTTTGCAAACCGTATTGTAGGCAAGGTAAACAGTGCTGCAAGCAGAAAGCTTATGCCCAGTGCAAGAATCATAGCAAATTATGAAATGGTAAAAATAATTTTTAAGAAGGCGAACAAGCATGCAATAAGGAAAAGCCAGTTCAACCCAATATTTATTTTTTTAATCAATGGATCGACTAAAAAAAATCTTTGAAAAATCGCCGTGTTTAAAAATACAAATACATGAAGAAATAGAACGGGCAAAAAAAGGAACCACATATCTCCCAATTGGTCTTCTCCCCAGGCGCGTGAGTAAAAGAGAGGGATTTGCGGAGGCAGATGGCTAAATCGCATCACAAAAGCAAATGCCATCAGTAAGTCGGCGGCAACGAGTGCATACAAGATCATAGTGCTAATTATACCGCGTTTGGCCTTTTATTTATAGGTATCAAGAAGGGGAAAGGTTTTGCACAGTTCCAGAACTTCTTTTCGAATGCGTTTTATATCTTGGGTCTCTGCAATGAGTATTCTTCGAGCTTCCTTCTTTCGCTCTCCATCTTTTGCGTATTGAAGCCGATTTTTGGTTTTTTGTACTGCTGATACGACTTCATGGATCCACCGAGCAATTTGTTTCATATGAATTTCGGTTAATCCACGGCTGGTAATTCCTGGAGTGCCAACTCGTATCCCTGAAGGATAAAATGGCGGATTCGTATCAAAGGGAACAGAATTGTAATTAAACACAATGCCAACCGCTTCACAGGCTTCGGCCACTGTTTTACCGGAAAGATCCTTATTACGTAAATCAATTAGGAGTAAGTGAGAATCTGTCCCTCCTGATATTAAATCAAAATCATATTTTTTTAGTTCTTCTCCCAGTTTTTGCGCATTTTTGATAATTTGTTTGGCATAGGTTTTGAACGATTTTTGTGATGCTTCACGGAGTGCTACGCCAATCCCGGCAATCGTATTGATGTGCGGGCCTCCCTGTAAACCAGGAAAAACAGCTTTCGCTATTTTTTCCGAGAGTTCGGCATCTTTATCGAGTCCTTTTTGAGTTACCATAATCATTGCCCCTCGAGGTCCGCGGAGTGTTTTATGCGTAGTGGTGGTAACGATATGGACATATGGAACCGGAGAAGGATAGGCCCCCCCAACCACAAGTCCAGACAGATGGGATATATCTGCCAACACATATGCCCCAATTTTTTCTGCAATTTCTCCGAATCGTTTCCAATCGACAATGCGTGGGTAGGCAGTAATACCCGTTACGATTACCTTTGGTTTGTGGAGAAGTGCCAGTTTTTCAACTTCATCGTAATCAATAAACCCATCTTTCCCCAATTCATAGGAAACTGATTTAAAAAATTTGCTTGTCATAGAAGCATTGGCCCCGTGGGTTAGATGTCCTCCAAAAGATAAGGAAAGTCCCATAAGAAGGTCTCCCGGGTTCATAATTGCACTGTATACTTCTAAATTCGCAGGTGAGCCGGAATAGGGTTGAACATTCGCATACGGGACTCCGTAGAGTGCTTTAGCGCGTTCAACTACGAGTGTCTCAATCTGGTCAACATTTTCCTGGCCTTGATAATATCGTTTAAATGCATAGCCTTCGGCGTATTTGTTGCCTAGGCAAGATCCAACGGCTTCTTCAACAGCTTTCGATGCTGTGTTTTCGGAAGCGATCATCATAAGCGTGGTTTCCTGACGCTTTTTTTCTTTTTTAATAAGCTCAAATATTTCTGGATCAGTTTGTTTTAAATAGCTCATATGGGTACAGAGTAACAATCTTTTTTCACGAAATCAACTAGATACTAATGGTATAAACTATACAATTATTATCGTACTGAGGAGATGGTATACGACTTGCCATCGGGAGCAAGGATAAATGCTTTATGGGGATAGGGTGGAAGCGTATTTATCAGTTTTTCAGGGGGAATAAGAATTTTTCCGATATATGCAGGAAGCTCCGAATATTTCTTGTGGTAAATATATACATTTTCTTCTCCAAAATAGTATTCAACGGTAAAAAAATCGAGATCGCTTTGAACGTATACCCTATCTCCCGGCTGTGCCAACGTTTTTATGTCGGAAATAGTAATTGCAATATCTGCTTTTTCTCGGAATATAATCTGTACATATTGGTAGTAAACAGTAAACACGGTAAGTCCAACCAAAAAGATTATGCGCGTTTTGAACTTCATGCGCTCAAGAGATAGGACAAGGAATAGAAGCAATCCTATGGTACTGAAGATCATATATCTTGGCAAATAGATAGGTTTAACAAGGGAGACTATTACAATCAGCACAACCGGAATCGCAAATAAAAGAAACGCGGTAAGGGCGTACCGATCTCCAGGGTACGTCTTTTTTTGTCGTTTCCATGCCCACATCAACAAACCGCCAATATAAATGGATACGGCCAGTAAGAAAATATGTACACCGTTAAAAACGAATTTTAAAAAATCCAATTCCGGTTCATACCCTGTATAGATCGTTCCAAATAGTTCGTACATATTTTTGCTTGAGATAGCAGGAATCCAAAATTGTTGCGCAAAAGCATGAGGCTGAGTAAGCAGGAAAATAACCCATGGAACGAAGCCAATGCCGGCGAGCGCTACTGGTTTCCACGATTTTTTTTCTATAAAAGACACTAGTGCCTGTGCAAGGAGCATAAACAGCATAAAATAATGGGTATATAGCCCAGCTACCGTAACAATAAGGTAGGCTTTTGTATTTTTTTTCAAAAAGAAGTAGTAGGAAGCCGTGGCAAAAAAAGCGAGCATGGAGTACATCCGTGCTTCGCTTCCGTAGTACACAAGAAGCGGATTTCCCACAAACAAGAGTAAATAAAGGAATGATTTCTTGGATGAAAGTTGGAAACAATGGTGCAAAATATAAAAAACAACATAGATCGTTGCCCAGAAAAAAATCAGTGAAAAACTTCGGAGGGCAATCTCAGAAGCTCCTGCGATCTGTATCCAAAAATGAAGCAAAATGTAATAAAGGGGAGGATTAAAATCTCGTGCTGTGAGTACAACAATCTGCAATAGGTCCTGTTTTGCAAGTAAGTAAGAAAATGCTTCATCACGCCAAAAGCTTTGGACGAAATATTTCAGAGGTGTGTAATGAGCAAGAAATGAAAGCATAGACTATACTTTTTCAGTAACTTTATAGGTGATTTTTTTGCCAATTAACAGTCTTGTATGCGCATCGAGCGCAGGGAGCGAAGAAAGTAAAAACGAGATCACCGGTAACAAATACCACTGCACGAAGAGAAGCGGCATACTGATTAATTTCGTTTCGATTTTTAATCGTTTTCTCAGAGTAATATCAAGATAAATATAGAGAATGAGGGTAAGTGAAGCGATTGTCAGAATAAGACCAGAGAGCTGAGGCAAGATAAATCCGAGCACGGTTCGTTTAAAAAGAGGGTTTACAAGTGGAGGGACCGAGGCTGAAAGAGTAAGTATAAAAAACGAAGTTGGCCAAAGTAAATGAGTTTCAGTAAGAAGAAAAATTCGTTTTAACTTGAGCTTCATAGGAATATGCGGCGTGGTAAAAAGCCGGCTTAAGGCGTAGCTTATGTCTGTTACACCCCAGGCCCATCGTTTTTCCTGCTCATATCGATTTACCAATGTTTTGAACATGTTTCCAGAATATACCGCGTCACCATTGGTGGTTGTATACAGTGGAATGGTGCGAACTTTATCTCCAAATGCAAAAAATGCCTGGAAAAAAATATGCCAATCTTCCGGGATAATATCTACGTCCCAATAATTAACAGCTTCAAGCAACCATAAATTGGTGGAATAGGTGGATAGCTGAATAAGCCGTTCTTTTTGAGAAAGAAAGGCAAGTCGTAAAATCGAAGAGAGCGTTGCTTGCATGCGTACAAAAAAGGGCAGTTGCCAGAAATTGTTATACAGGAATACTGGTGCCCAGTAAAAATGGTATTTACGGTTTACATCCTTTATAAATTCATAGGTAAGATATGAAAAATAGTTGATCGGAAGTCGGCTATCGGCATCGCATATGGTAACGACCGTTTCTTCCGGGCTCAATCCATGTGCTCTTACATAATCCGAGACAATTCGCGAAGCAAAGGTCTGGTTACTCGCCTTTCCCGGTACTTCATTTGAAACTAAAACATGATAGGAAACAATTACGTCTTTGAAAAAATGGCCAAATTTTTCTTTGAGCGCTTCGTATTTGTCCTTTGCTTCTTCCTCTCGCTTCTCAAATGCTAAAACAAGGTATATTTCTTTGAAGGGATAATCGGATTTTACAATATCGCCAATGGTGTCCTCTAATTTATAAAGAGGCTCTTTATAATTCGGAATAATAACAAAATGTGCAAGCGGTTTTGCTTTTTCCCATTTTTCAATTTTCTTGTTAAAAGGGACATCTTCAGTTTCTAAAATTACCTTATAGGATATGGTTGCATAATATGCAGTTTGGATAGATTTATACAAAAAGTAGAGATCAAAGGCAATAATGAAATATGCGACCAATGCAGGATGCCAAAACGAAAGCCAAATGGGCATCGTGATCATAATCCAAGCGGTAAGTGGCACAAATATTTCGGTAAATCGAAGGTACCAATGCGAATTGGAAACGGTCGTGGCAAGATAGTTATTTACTTTGTCTTTCATAGGGATAGTATATATTATAATACCCCGAATTATTACCAAGCTTCACAGATCATGCGAAACGGGCAAAATGTACAAGCAGGGCTTTTTTTGGGTTCAAACGTTGAGTTGCGGAGCGTTTCTACTTTTTCAATAATTTCATCTTTTACCTGTTCGAGATCTTCTGCGCTTTTCTGCATGCGTATCTGCTCTAAACTTTGCAGATAATAAAAGGTGAGGGTTACGTCTTTAATATTTTTATGATAAAGCCCGGGATCGCAGGCCGCGAGCGCATATACAGAAAGTTGAAGGCTCTTTTTCAATTCACGGTCATCGGGGCGTCTTCCCGTTTTATAGTCTATTATTTCAATTCCATTCTCTGAAGTTCTATCTACGCGATCTATTTTCCCGGTAATAAAAATATCGTCGCGCACTCTAATTTTAAATAATTTTTCCAAATCGAGAATATCTAAGTCAATGTGATGAAATGTCTCTAGGTACTGCGTAAGCAGTTCTGCTCCTTCCTTTTTTCGCTTTACGTGATGAGCCTGGGAAGCATATCCCACGGGGATCCAGTTCTGTTCATAGAGCTCCAGGAGTCGGGGTAATCCAATTGTTTTATCTTCAGAAAATTCGGTGTAAAATCGCTGAAGGGTTTTATGAATGCTATCTCCAAATGAAGCTGCTGCATTCTGGGAAGATGGAATTTTCAAAAGATACTGATACTTATACTGAAGAGGACAGGTTGCAAACGATTCAAGCTGAGAGAAAGAAAATGTTTTTAAATTTACAATTTCCTGGGGGATTGGTGTCTCCTTTTTTTTGTACTCAAACAGAGAAAGTTGAATTTTTTCTTCCTTTTTTGGTGTTTCTTCTTTTTTAATTGCATCTATACCAAGAGTTTCCTGAACGAAGGGAGAAATTTTTCGCTCTCGTTTCCCGGTCCCATAGGTAAAGGATGCCGTTAAATAGGCACGATCTTGCGCACGAGTAAGTCCAACATAAAAAAGGCGTCGCTCTTCTTCTAAATGGTAATCTCCCTGGGGAAGAATCTCTTTGATAAGTTCCGGTGGGATAGGAATAGGGTCTTTTTTTTCGGTGGTTGGGAATCGACCTTTACTCAAATTAACCAAAAAAATAACCGGAAATTCTAACCCTTTTGAAGCATGGGTGGTAAGGAGCTGAACACCATCATAATTAGGGACATCTCCTCCATTTGCAACAGGCGATTCACCCAATTCCATACTCATTTCAATGAAATCGACCACTGCCTCAACGGACGCTTCTTCATGCTCAACTTCAAATGCTTTTAATTTTTCAAAAAAACGCGCGATATTTTTTATTTCTTTCTCTTCTTCAGCCGTACTGGAAGCTGCAAGTTTTTTGAGCAATCCGGTATCCTCTAAAAAATAGTAGAGAATTTGTCCTGCGCTGTCCCGTTTTATACATCCTAAATGTTTTTTTACCATCCCGATAATGGGAATGAGGCTGTTTCGAGTATCCTCCTTTATTAATGGCAGATAGTGCCGGTATATTTCGTATTCAGATAAAAACCAATCAGATTGGAAAAAGGAACAGTACAGCAGAGTTGCTTGGAAAAGAGAAAGCGTAGTTTTTTTAGCGAATGAGAGGAGTAAGTGGATATCCTGATGGTCCAGCTGAAAGATATTCATGGTGAGCACTCGATAAAACGATGGAGAGTCATCAATGAGTGATAAAAATTTTAGGTAGGCAATAAGATCTTTTACCTCGGGCTGTTTGTAGAGCATTCCTGCCCCTAAAAATCGATACGGGACTCCTGCATAACTGAGTGCACGGACAAACGGCTCGGCATGCGAGTTAGCACGCATCAAAATAGCAAAATCAGAATAGGTATACGAATTGGCAGCCTTCAGATTCTGGATTGTTTCAACAATGAAATCAGCTTCTTCATCCCCTTTGTCAAACAGGTGAAAGCTTACACACTCTCCATTTTTCCCACGGGAGCTTACTAATTTTTTAGAAATTCCCAGTTGTGCTTCGAGGGTATCAGGATCGTTGTTTTGAATTAGTGTATAAGAAGTATCCAAAATAGATTGATATGAACGGTAATTTTCGTTTAACATCACTTGCTTTGCCGTTGGATAGTCTCGCATAAACGCCAGAATGTTCGAAACAGAAGCACCTCTAAACTTATAAATGGCCTGAGAGTCGTCTCCTACAATAGTAAGATGAGGGGTTTCTTCGGGTGGACAGAGAAGTTTTAAGAGCGAATATTGTGCAATATTGGTATCTTGGAACTCGTCGGCCAGAACGTACTTGAATTGTGCTTTATAGGCTGCCAATACGGATGGTCGCGTTCGGAACAAAGTAAGGAGATAAAATATCAGATCGGAAAAGTCAAAATACCCTTCTTTCATTTTGAGTTCTTCGTAGGTTTGATATGCTCGGGCAAGCTCTTGATACTTTTCCCGTTCCTCTTCTGAATAGGAGCTTTCAGTTAAACCCGTTGCCCAGTCGAGGTAGTCCTTGGGAGAAACGTCTTCGTCTTTTAACCGTGAAAAATGTTGTAAAAGCGATTCAATAAATTTATGCGGGTTTCCCAATGGTCGAAAATACTTGAGATCAAAAACAAAGAGGCGTTTACGCAAAAACATAATTGACTCCGCCTGTGTCATAAGCGTATAGGCAGGATTCAGTCCAATGTGATGAGCCTCGGCTCGAAGTATTTTGTCTGCAAAGGCATGAAAAGTGGCAATTTCCATTTGAAAATATCCGTAAGGAAGGGCTACGTCTACACGCTCTTCCATTTCTGAAGCTGCTTTTTCTGTAAAAGTGAGTGCTAAAATTTCCTCTGGTTTTGCCGAAAGATGCGTAATCAGGTATTTTATTTTTTCTACGATAACCGTGGTCTTGCCTGTTCCAGCGCCAGCAACAATAAGTAGGGGTCCGTCATTCATTACGACCGCTTGGTGTTGATTCGTATTCAACGTTTTTGTAGGCAGATCGAGGCTCATAAGTTCTTATTGTATCACGAGTTTGTCCCACGGTGGAAGCTTGCATGATCGCCGTAAGCCTCATAAAGGGCTGTAAGTGAAAAAGCCAAGAAAAGGAGGATCAATAAGGGAAAGGCAATAAAACGAGAGCTAACAAGATGTACTCCGAAGAATACTGCAAATGGCAATGTTGAGGCATGAATCGTAAGTTGCAATGCTCGTTTATACTGTACTGCCGAAAAAAAGTAATGTGCGATCCCGTAAGAAATAAGTGCGATCAATAACGTAGTACCGGCATACATAACAAGCAGCACGAGGGGAATAATCACAAATACCAGCAAGAGATAGCAATAGGGGAGTATCACTTTCAGCAATTCAATCGTTTTAATTATCGTTCCAACAGAAGCTTTATTTATCACGTGGGTAGCATTGTTGAGCGAAATGATGTCATATCCCGGTGCGTGCGAAGACGCAAGAATGAGCTGATGTCCGGTAAGCAACAGTTCTGACTGATAATCATGAATACTCCAGGCGTCGGCAGAAGTATCTAGTACAGCAAGTAGTCTCTTCTTGCCTTGTTCGGTTGCCCAAAGAAAATAAGGCCGATCATAATTTGAAAAAACAACACCCTTTTGGATACGAATGACAAGATCTGAAGGATAGGTATGCAGGGATTGTTCCACTGCTTCTATTGTACTTCCCATTGATTGGATGGGCTGACGTACTATAATATATATACTTATATATGTGTAATATGAAACGAGAATCATTGCGATCCCATACAAAAGAGAGATGCGAAGTCTTTTTTTGAGTAAACGGTGATAAAAAGGATATTGAGGGAGTAAACTCTCTCGATACCATGCTAAAAATCCCTTGACTTTTTTCATGCTACCAATTATCATAAGGACACTAAGAAAAAATGTCAACCTCTAAATAGGAGGTTGATTTATTCTTGTTCGTAATTTACTAATTTAAATTTCATTTCATATGGCAGACGGTACATTCGTTCGAAATAAACCTCATTTAAATATTGGTACCATTGGTCACGTAGATCATGGAAAAACTACCACTACTTCAGCTATTCACTATGTTCTTTCAAAAAAAGGCTTAGCAAAAGCAATGAAATATGAGGAAATTGATAAAGCTCCTGAAGAAAAAGCACGCGGAGTTACCATCAACCTTCACCATTCTGAATATGAAACTGCAAATCGTCACTATGCTCACATTGATGCACCAGGACACGCAGATTACATCAAAAACATGATCACTGGAGCAGCTCAGATGGACGGAGCAATTCTTGTTGTTTCCGCTCCCGATGGTCCTATGCCTCAAACACGAGAACACATTCTCCTTGCAAATCAAGTTAATGTTCCCGCAATCGTTGTTTACTTGAACAAAGTAGACATGGTTCAGGATAAAGAAATCGTTGAACTGGTTGAAATGGAAGTTCGAGATCTTCTCACAAAATATGGATATCCAGGAGACACCGTACCTGTTATCAAAGGTTCTTCATTAAAAGCGTTGCAAGACGATCCAGAATCTGTTGCAGCAATAGAAGAACTTATGAAGACAGTAGATGAATATATCCCAGAACCTACTCGACCAGTCGATAAGCCATTCCTTATGCCTATCGAAGACGTATTTACTATTCCAGGACGTGGAACAGTTGTTACTGGACGTGTAGAACGAGGCGTATTGAAAGTAAACGAAGAACTGGAAATCGTCGGTATCAAAGATACACGAAAAACGGTTATTACCGGAATTGAAATGTTTAGAAAATCACTTGATGAAGCACGAGCGGGTGATAATGTCGGACTTCTTCTTCGAGGAATCGAAAAGACCGATGTTGAACGTGGACAGGTACTTGCTAAACCAGGTTCTATTACACCACACACTGAATTTGAAGCAGAAATTTACGTTTTGAATAAAGACGAAGGTGGAAGACATACTCCATTCTTCACAGGATACCGTCCACAGTTCTACATCAGAACAACGGATATCACGGGAGAATTGAATCTTCCAGCAGGCGTAGAAATGGTTATGCCAGGAGATAGTATCAAAATCTCAGCAAAACTTATTTACCCAATCGCTCTTGAAACAGGATTAAAGTTTGCTATCCGAGAAGGTGGACACACCGTTGGTGCCGGAGTCATTACCAATGTTATAAAATAAAGACTCATATCTAAGTTATATAAGCACTTTTTACAACTATGCCAAAAGGACGAATTCGAATACGATTAAAAGCATACGATCATAGATTGGTTGATGAAACCTGTCAAAAGATTGTAGATACTGCTGCTCGAACAGGAGCATCAGTGTTAGGACCTATTCCCTTACCCACACGGAAAGAGGTATATGTTGTAAATAAATCACCTTTTACAGATAAGGATGCCAGAGAACACTTTGGCATGAAAATCCATAAGAGATTGTTAGATATTGTGAATCCTACAAATCAAACAATTGATTCTCTTATGCATCTGGAACTACCTGCAGGCGTTGAGGTAGAAGTTAAAATGTAAAGAAACTTGTGCAAGGTTTCCGATAGGAGGCCTTGCACATTTTAGTTAAATAGTATATAATTCATCTGATGATTAATTTCCAAAAGATGGAAACGTATCAGAGATAGAACTTGCACAGATTGGCGACAAGCCCCAGTCTGGGGCTTTTTTTGTTACCGTATTTGTTTTGACCCACTATGTTTGGTTTTTTACTTGCTCAAAAAGGCGAACAATCACAAAAATTTAATGAAAAAGGAAAACGTATTCCTACGACCTTTTTGAAAACATCCCCATGTTATTTGGTAGATGTTCATTCCTCAGAAAAACGTGGCTATGCCGCAGTTAAACTCGGAATGGGTACCAAAAGAAATATTAAAGAACCTTTGCGCGGAGAATTAAAAAAAGCGGGGATAGAAGCCTCGCTTCGTTTTTTAAAGGAGAAAAAACTTCAGAATGAAGCTTCCTATACGTTTCTTCAAGATGAAAAAGTTGGTATAGCTCAGGGTGAAAACACCCTGTACGTTGGAACTGAACTGAAACCAGAACAAGTGTTTAAAGTAGGAGATATGGTAGATGTTGCGGGAATAAGTAAGGGAAAAGGGTTTCAAGGAGTAGTAAAACGTCATGGATTTGCGGGTGGACCGAAAACCCATGGACAATCCGATCGCTTACGTGCTCCAGGATCGATGGGACAATCTACCACACCGGGACGAACGTACAAAGGAAAACGTATGGCAGGACGTATGGGAGGAGAACGAGTAACCGTAAAGAATTTGGAAATTGTAACGATTACAGAAGATGGACTTTATGTAAAGGGTTTAGTGCCCGGTGTCAAAAACTGTCTTATAGAAATTACTCAGCATACATAAATTAATTATAGAAATCATGGAAAAAAGAACAAAAAGCAAAGTTGTAAAAGTAGCAAGCGTAGCAAAGAAACCAGTAACGTATGCAGCAAAAGTGTATGATGTTAAAGGGAATGTAGAACAAGAAATTAATTTGCCAGAAGCAATCTTTAGCAAACCGATTCACAAAGCATTAATTGCTCAGTATGTACGAGTATATTTGACAAATCAACGACAGGGAACGGTTTCTACAAAAACGCGTTCTGAGGTTATTGGCACTACGAAAAAAATATACAGACAAAAAGGAACCGGACGAGCTCGCCATGGAGCAAAGAAAGCACCTATTTTTGTCGGTGGGGGAGTAGCTTTTGGACCAAAACCAAAAGATTACGAATTGAAAATGAACAAAAAACAAAGAAAATTGGCATATATCAGTGCTTTGAGTATGAAAGCGCAGGAGCAAAATATTATTGTCTTGGGCAAATCCTTTGAAAAATTGGAGCCGAAGACAAAATCCTTTGTTTCTTCCTTACAAGCAATCAACGCAGAGAAAACAAAAATACTTCTTGTACTTTCCGGTGGAGAAGACCAAGGACTGAGATTAGCTGGAAAAAATGTACCATATATCCGTGTTGCGCAAGCAAAAAATACGAATACCTATGAAGTACTTTCACATAAAAAACTGTATGTAACAGAATCTGGATTACAAGTTTTAGTGGATCAAATCCAATCAAACAATGATAACGAAAGCAATAATTCGTAAGCCGGTATTAACAGAGAAAGCAACGCAGTTAGCACAAAAAGCAGTATATTTGTTTGAAGTTGATTCAACAGCGCGAAAAACGCAGGTTGCCAAAGCAGTCCAAGAGTTATATAAAGTTCAGGTTGAAACAGTTCGTATTCTTGTACGTGTTGGAAAAACACGAAGAGTAGGTAAAACGGGAAAAACAATTCAACTTCCTGACACGAAAAGAGCATATGTAGTTTTGAAGTCAGGGAAAATAGATGTATTTCCACAAGCATAATTTATTAATTGAATATTAAGAGAATGGGTAGAGTTATCATTCCAAAGAAACATTTAGTAGCTAAAGTATCTATACCAAAGACACAGGAGCCTGAAAAAAGCCTGATTGTACTTTTGAAAAAACATTCAGGAAGAGATTCCTCAGGTACCATTTCTATGCGTCACCAAGGAGGTCGCCAGAAAAGATTTTATCGTATCATAGATTTTAAGCGTAACAAGAGAGATAGTGTTGGAACTGTTTTGACAATTGAATATGATCCAAATAGGAATGCACATATTGCACTTATACAATACGAAGATAACGAAAAACGGTATATATTAGCACCAAAAGATCTTAAAATAGGTGGTACCGTAATCTCAGGTGAAAATGCTGAAATAAAACTAGGAAACGCGTTACCATTACGAAATATACCAGTAGGAATTGAAGTACATAATATTGAATTATATCCTGGACAGGGAGGTAAAATGGTACGTGGTGCAGGGACAACAGCATTGGTTGTTGCAAAAGATGAAACATTTGTCCAAGTAAAGTTACAGTCCGGAACAGTCCGAAAATTTTTCGCAGATTGTTATGCAACAGTAGGTGTTGTTGGAAATGTAGAACATAAAGATCGGGTTATTGGTAAAGCAGGAAGAAAAGTGTTAATGGGAGTTCGTCCAACAGTCCGTGGTACTGCACAAAATCCTCGAAGTCATCCTCATGGAGGAGGAGAAGGCAGATCTGGAGAAGGTATGCATCCAAAGACGCCATGGGGTAAGTCAGCACGTGGGACAAAGACGGGAAAGAAATACAGTTGGGTAAAGAAGTTTATTGTGAAAGGAAATTAATTACTATGGAATCTCTAACATATTTAAAAAATATTAAAGTAACACCTAAAAAACTGCGTATGTTTTTGCCAGCTATTAAAAAGCAGAAACCAGCAGAGGCAGCAAAAGTGCTGTTTTATACACCGAATGCAAGCGCTCGAATTTTGCGAAAAGCAATATTATCTGCAATTTCGAATGCAAAAAACACTTTAAAAGTACAGGAAGATTTGTTACAATTTAAGCTTTTCACAATAGAGGAAGGGCAGAAGATGAAACGGTATTATGCCGGGAGTAGAGGTTCTGCAAAACCATTTGTTCGGCGCTTTTCTCACATAAAGATTAGCTTAGTAACACAAACGGTTACGTTACCTCAAGCTTTAGAAGTAGAAAAGAAAGAAATAGAAGAAGTCGTAGAAAAGAAAGAAGTAAAAGCAAAAAAAACAGCTGTATCTAAAGTTAAAAAAGAGACTAAGAAGTTAACAACAAAATCAAAATAATATGGGACAAAAAGTTCATCCAAAAGGATTGCGATTGGGAATTGTATATAATTGGGGATCACGTTGGTTTTTCTCCCAGAAAAAATTATATAGAGATTCGCTTCATTCTGATTTAGTAATGAGAAAAGATCTAATGAAGAAGTATTCCTATACCTCTGTTACTCAGGTAGATATAGAGCGGGCAATTAATAAAATTACCGTAATTATCTATTCGGTAAAACCAGGAATGATTATTGGGAGAGGTGGAAAAGGACTTGAAGAGGTCAAGAAATTTGTAAGTGCTCATTTAAAAACACCCAAAAAAGCAAAAGAAATTAAAATTGATTTGAAAATTGAACCGGTAAAAAAACCATACGTAAACGCATACTATGTAGCGCAGTCGGTGGCAGATAAGCTCGTTCGTAATTTTCCTCATCGAGGAGTGGTTCACAATACGATGGATCGGGTTATGGAATCGGGAGCCAAGGGAGTGAAAATTCAACTTGGAGGACGTATCGCAGGAGCAGAAATTTCAAGAAGAGAAAAATATTTCCAGGGAACAATCCCGACCTCGACAATTCGAGAAGAGGTAGACTTTGCCCGTTACCCGGCATTGACGAAATCGGGATACGTCGGAGTAAAAGTTTGGATTTGTAAATAAAGATTAATTAACTAATATGTTATCACCTAAAAGACAAAAACATAGAAAACAGTTTAGAGGAACATGGAGAAGAATCGCCGTGAAAGGTGATGAACTAAACTTTGGAAGTATCGGTATTAAAACGCTTGATGCAGCTTGGATAAAAGATAGAGAAATAGAAGCAGTACGTGTGGTATTAGCACGAGCAACCCGAAAGAATGGAAAATTTTGGATTCGTATTTTTCCAGATAAGCCCTTTTCTAAAAAACCTCCTGAGGTTACCATGGGAGCTGGAAAAGGAGATGTTGCATATTTCGTAGCATCAGTTACCCCAGGTCGTGTTCTTTTTGAACTCGATGGTTTGCCAGAAAAAGATGCGAAAGAAGTGTTCAGAAATGTATCAGCAAAATTATCTGTTAATACGAAGTTAATCATAAAAGATATAGTATGAGAAAATCAACACAACAGTTAAGAGATAAATCAGGAGAAGAATTGATTAAAGAAATCGTTCGATTAAAAAGTGAGATTTCTCACCTTGTTGCAGCACAGAAGGTAAATCCTGAAAAAGATTGTAATGTGCTTTTTAAGAAAAGAAAAGAATTAGCAGTGGTGCTTACTATTAAACGTTCACAGGAACTGGAAACAAAATAACTATGAGTAAACAATTAACAGGTACTGTTGTTTCAACCAAAATGCAAAAAACTGTTGTCGTATTGGTTGAGAGAAAATTTAGACACGAACTTTACAAGAAAGTTATTGTTCGGAATAAAAAGTACAAAGCACATAATGAATTGGAAGGGTTACAAATTGGAGATTTGGTTGTAATCAGAGAAACAGCACCTATTTCTGCAGAGAAACATTTTGCAGTAGTAAGTCGTGCAACCAAAGAACAAGTTTCTTAATAAATACTATGTTGCAACTAAGATCAATGATGAATGTGGCCGATAACAGTGGAGCAAAAAAAGTGATGATGATTGGTATCCCAAAAAAGGGGAATCGGCTCTATGGATATCTCGGGGAAGTAATTACCGGAGTTGTTAAAGAGGCTTTGCCTTTCGGACAGGTAAAAAGTGGTGACATTGTATATGCTGTTATCGTTCGATCAAAAAAAGAAAGACGTCGACCAGATGGAAGCTATATCCGATTTGATGAAAATGCCTGTGTTATTTTAGCAAGTAAAGATGTAAAAGATCCAAAAGGAAGTCGTATTTTTGGACCTATTGCAAAAGAAATTAAAGATAATGGATTCAATAAAATTGCCAGTTTAGCAGAAGAAATATACTAATATGAAACTTAAGAAAGGCGACAAAATAGTCGTAATTACCGGAAAATATAAAGGGAAAGAAGGCGTTATTGAACGTGTGTATAAAAATAAAAACAAAGTCATCGTTCCTGAAATAAACGTGGTGAAGAAAAATGTGCGTAAGAATGAACAGATGCCACAGGGCGGAATAATAAGCGTTGAAAGACCAATTGATGTTTCTAAGCTTATGTTAAAGTGCCCCAAGTGCAACAAATTAGCACGCATTGGTTATTTGTTGGAAGGTGAACGAAAGATTCGTATTTGTAAAAAATGCCAGTCGGCGATATAACATTATTCAGATCTCAAACTATGGATATCACATTAAAAGAAAAATATAATACAGAGGTAAAATCAAAACTCATGAAGGAACTGGGGATTACTAATCCTATGGCTGTTCCCCACATCATAAAAATTGTGGTAAACGTCGGGGCTGGTGAAGCAGTTTCTAATAAAAATGTGATTGGACACGTAGAAGAACAACTAACACTTATTACCGGACAAAAGCCGATTGTTACAAAAGCACGAAAATCAATCTCTGCTTTCAAAATTCGTCAAGGATTTCCTATCGGCGTAAAAGTAACACTTCGTGGACAGAAAATGTATGAGTTCTTAGAAAAGATCATTCGTATCGTCATGCCTCGTTTCCGAGATTTTAGAGGGATTACCCATACTTCTGTAGATCAACATGGAAATTTGAATCTCGGGTTCACCGAACAGACACTGTTTCCTGAGATAGAATTTGATAAAATTGATAAAATAAGAGGTCTAGAGGTAACAGTAGTTACGAATGCAAGAAACCACGAAAAAGGATATAAATTGTTTGAAGAGTTAGGAATTCCTTTTAAAAAGGTTTAAGAACAATAAGAAAGATTTAGAATTTGAATTATATATATGGCAAAAAAATCGGATGAAATAAAATTTGAACACCCACAAAAATTTGGCGTACGGGATCATAACCGTTGTCCGTTGTGTGGTCGATCACGAGCATATATCAGAAGATTTGGATTATGTAGAATTTGTTTCCGTGAAAAAGCATTGGAAGGAGAAATTCCGGGAGTTAAAAAAGTTTCTTGGTAATCTTATGAGTAGATCTGTAAAAAAAGGACCGAATGTCGATCCAAAATTATTAGCAAAGATAGAAAAGCAAAAAGTAAGTGGTGAACATACAACCATTAAAACGTGGAAACGTGCATGTCAGGTAGCACCGGATTTCGTAGGACATAAACTTGGTATTTATAATGGAAAAAAATTTATAGAAGTTTTGATTTCCGAAACAATGGTAGGACATCGATTAGGAGAATTTTCTCCGACACGTACCTTCCGAGGTCATGGAAAAGTTACTAAGAGAGTAACAGAGAAAACATAATTTATAGAAAATTACGCATATGTCACAACACCCAGCATCAGATTTAATCATAAGAATAAAAAACGGATATGGCGCCCGCAAAGAGTCTATTCAATCTCCGTACTCGAAATTTCGAGAGGAGATAATAAAAAAACTCGTAGCCTTAAAATTTTTGAAAGGGTATGAAGTAAGTGGAGAGATCAAAAAAACGATGAATATAACATTGTCATATGCAAATGGTGAACCAGCATTTACCGATGTAAAGATATATTCTACACCGGGACGAAGATGGTATATAGCTCACAATGAATTAAAACCTGTTATGGGAGGAATCGGATACGGAATTCTTTCTACTCCACTTGGAATCGTTACTCATACAGAAGCAAAAAAGAAAAACGTAGGTGGAGAATTATTATTTACTCTTTGGTAATATGTCTAAGATAGGTGAAAAAGTTATTCCACTGTCGGGATCTGTCAACCTTGATATTCAAGGGAAAACAGTCACTGCACAAGGTTCAAAAGGTACCTTGACAGTTGAACTTCCGGTGGGGATTTCTATAGAAAAACAAGAAGGATCTTTGCGTGTGACGCGTGAAAAAGATACAAAACAGTTGAAGGCTTTACACGGATTGTTCCGTAGTATCGTTTTTAATGCGATTGAAGGAGTAGATAAAGGTTGGCAGAAACGACTTGAAATAACAGGAACTGGGTTTAATGTAAAAATGCAGGGAGAAGACCTGGTTTTTAAAATCGGATATTCTCACCCCGTGATCTACAAAAAAGTAAATGGAGTTAGTTATCAGGTTGAAGGAAATACGAAAATTGTTATAAGTGGTGCTGACAAACAGCAGGTAGGGCAAGTAGCATATCAGATCAAAATGATTCGCAAGCCTGACGCTTATAAAGGAAAAGGGATTCGTTATGAAGGTGAATTTATAAGAACAAAAGCTGGTAAAAAAGCTAAAACAGCATAATTTAATTTAATACAAATATGAGAACTATAACACGGGACAGAATAATTCGAAGAAAAAGAAGAGTCAGTTCTTCTTTAGAGGGAACGACTGAACGACCACGTATTTCTGTTCATCGCTCAAACAATTATATTTATGCACAGGCTATTGATGATGTAAAGCAGGTAACAGTTGCTTCCTATTCCAGCCAGTCGGTGCGGGAAGATGGAAAGAAAGTACTGAAAAAATCTGAAGAAGCAAAACAGGTCGGAATTGAACTAGCAAAAAAATTAATAGAAAATAAAATTGTAAAAGCTATTTTTGACCGCAACCGATATGCCTATAATGGACGTGTAAAAGCATTGGCAGAGGGAGTCCGTGAAGGCGGCATTATTATGTAAACATAAGAACATTATTAATTATTTGAAGATATGAACGATAAACCAGAAGATAAAAAGGTAGAAAAGACAGAAAACGGAGATCGAACCGAAAAAACAGAAAAAATGGAAGAAAAAGTACTCTTGATTCGTCGAGTTTCTAAAAAGACTACCGGTGGAAATTATGTCACATTTTCTGCCCTCGTGGTGGTCGGTGATGGAAAAGGTCAGGTTGGTATTGGTGTAGGTCGAGGTCTTGAAGTCCCACCCGCTATTCAAAAAGCTATTGCTCGAGCAAAAAAACAACTCATAACTGTTCCTCTTGATAAAGATTCTATCCCACACCAGGTAACAGTAAAATTCAAATCTGCACGACTATTTTTAAAGCCAGCTCCATCAGGAACAGGATTAAAAGTAGGAAGTGTTGCACGAATTATTCTTGATCTTGCAGGAGTACATAATGCCTCTGGAAAGATTATGGGGACAAGAAATCAGGTTGTTAATTCATACGCAGTTATTAAAGCGTTGCAAAAATTAAAAGCACGAAATTAAATATTAGATTATACCTATGAATGCATTTTTATCACAGCTTCCCAAAACAGTTGAACCAAAAAAGAAACGAGTTGGTCGTGGAGCAGGATCGGGAAAAGGTGCAAAATCAACACGAGGAACCACTCGTCATCAGGCTGCGCGCGAAAATATACCACTCCATTTTGAAGGTGGACAGGGAAGAATGGTAAAACGATTCCCGCTCCTTCGTGGAAAGGGACGCAATAAGTCTTTTGTAGAAAAACCAGAAATTATTACCTTCACTCACTTAAATATGTTTGAAGACGGAGCCATTGTTGATATGCAGGCTTTGCTTGATAAAAAACTTATCACTATTGGGAGTAAGGAAGTAAGTGTGAAAGTATTATCGACGGGAAAACTGGAAAAAAAACTTATAGTCGTATTACCAGTTTCTCAGTCGGCTAAGAAACGTATCGAAGAATTAGGTGGAGAGGTACAATAATCATGAAATATATTGTTGATAAAATAAGACTTCTTCTCAACGATCCGCAGTTAAAACGGAAACTAATTATTACCCTTCTTATTTTTGCAGCGTTTCGATTATTTGCTTTTTTACCCGTACCTGCAATAAACCTGGTTCAACTGAAAGCATTGTTTGCACAAAATCAATTTTTATCCCTTCTAGATATTTTCTCGGGAGGAACCCTCATCAACTTCTCGGTTATGGCTCTAGGTCTGAATCCATACATTAATGCATCGATCATTATGCAGTTGTTAACGGTAGTTTTTCCTAAATTAGAACAGTTGGCGAAAGAGGGGGATTATGGTAAATTTAAAATCAATCAATATACTCGCATGTTAACTGTTCCACTGACATTTGTGCAAGCTGTGGGAATTTATGTTTTATTAAAAAATCAGCATGTTATTGGTAATCTCAATCCGATAGAGTTCGTATCGTTCATGGTTACGCTTGTTGCAGGTACGTTTATTTTGGTTTGGTTCGGAGAACTTATATCGGAATTTGGATTAGGGAATGGTATTTCGCTGCTTATTTTTGCAGGGATTGTCGGTAGAATTCCGGTGGTCTTTGGCAAGACGGTAAGTACCATTAACCAGGATCTCATTTTTAATTTTGTTATTTTTGCAGTTTTGGGAATAATTGTTATCGCCGCTGTCGTGTTTATTAATCAGGCCGTTCGTCGTATTCCTGTTTACTATGCAAAGCGGATTAAGGGAAATAAAATGTATCAGGCACAAACGAATTACCTTCCTTTAAAATTAAATCAGGCGGGAGTTATCCCAATTATTTTCGCAGTTTCATTTGTGTTGTTTCCTCAACTCATTGGCAATTTCTTCCAGTATTCGAAAATTCCTGTAGTTGCCGCGGTTGCGCATTTTTTAGCATCCGCATTTAATCCGTCGGGTTTCTTTTATAATTTTTTCTATTTTATACTTGTTATCGCGTTTACTTTTTTCTACACCGTAATTATTTTTAATCCACAAAAAATTGCAGAAGAAATTCAAAAACACGGTGGATTTATCCCTGGCATTCGCCCCGGATTAGCCACAAAACAATATTTAGAAAAAATTCTCTATAAAATTACTACACTTGGCGCGCTATTTTTAGGTATAATAGCTATTCTGCCTGCAATCGTTTCGAAAGTAACAGGCATTGATAGTCTTATCATTGGTGGCACCGGAATTCTCATTATTGTTTCAGTTGTTTTAGAAACATTCAAAACAGTTGAGTCTCAGTTGGTAATGAAGAGTTACGAAAAGTTTGTAAAGTAATCTATTGTTATTTAGTTTTTTACACCTATGGCAAAAAAAAGCTCACGAATCCTGGTTGGATTAATCTGTACTGTTTGCGATAAACAGAATTATGTGGTAGATAAAAATAAAATAAATACCACTGGCGCACTGAAGTTAAATAAGTATTGCAATAAATGTAGAAAGCATACTGAACACAAGGAAAAGAAAAAGCTGGACTAAAAAGCAGCTTGATTGGTATGTAATTACTAGTTCCGAAACACTATGAAACTTGTCTTGATGGGGATTCAGGGGGCGGGTAAATCCACCCAAGGTAACCTATTATCAAAGCAATTTAAGATTCCATATCTCTCGACAGGGCATATTTTTCGAGAGATAGCGAAGGAAAAAACGAAACTAGGAAGATACCTCAAAGAATTAATTAACGCCGGGATCCTTATCCCAGATGATAAAACGATAGAGATTGTTAATTCATATCTATCACGTCCAGAATATAAAAAAGGGTATATTTTAGACGGTTTTCCGCGAACTATTGCTCAGTGTGAACAGTTTGTAAACAATGTAGATCATGTAGTTTGTATAGAGTTAGACGATAAAGAAGCCCTTTGGCGTCTTGCATATCGCAATGAAAATCGAGATGATAATACCCTTCAGGCTATCATTAAACGTATTGAGCTCTTTCATACGGTAACAGAGCCAGTAGTTCAGTATTACCGAGAAAAAGGGATACTTATAGAGATAGATGGATCAAAGAGTATCGAGGAAGTGAACGATGAAATTCTAAAAAGTTTGGGGCGACAGGTTGTAGCAGACGAAGTTAAGACGTGGGAACAAAAGAAAAAATCAATTATTGCGATTGTTGGTCTCCCTGGAAGCGGAAAAACCGAAGCAGCTGATTTTTTCAAGGCAAAAAAATTACCGGTCATTAGTTTTGGAAAGATAATCAATGATTTGGTAGATAATCAAGGGCTTGCGCATACAGAAGAAGTTCATAAAAAACTGCGGGAAGGATTGAGGGAACAGTATGGAAACCAGGCTTTGGCAGTAATGAATAAAAATAAGATTGAAGATGCACTTAAAAATAGCAAAGTACTAATTATAGACGGATTACGTTCTTGGGAGGAATATATATATTTGAAACAAGAATTCCCTGAAGTGAAAATTAAAATAATCTCATTATTTGCAGATAAAACGTTACGGTATAAACGTCTTTCACAGCGGAAAGATAGAGCTGGTTTTTATGGAGAAGACCGTGATATGGATGAAGTTATCCGTACAAATATGGGACCAACAATTGCATTTGCAGATTTTTTAATTAAGAATAATTACTCAAAAGATGAACTATTTGATAAATTAGAAGAAGCGTACCGAGCAGTATATTTTTCATAACAATGATATGATTCACTATAAAACAAAAGAAGAAATTGAAATTATGAAAGAAGGAGGAAAACGGCTACGAGCAGTGGTAGATGAGTTGATGCCTTGGATTCAAGAAGGGATGACCACGCAGGAGGTAGATCGAAAAGCAGAAGAGTTGATTATAAAACAAGGGGGGAGTTCGTCGTTTAAACGGGTCCCCGGATATACGTGGACTACCTGTGTACCTATCGGTGATCAGGTGGTTCATACTCGACCTTCAAAGCGGATTCTCAAAAAAGGAGAGGTTTTGACGGTGGACATTGGAGTTTTTTACAAAGGATTTCATACAGATTATGCAGATACCATTGTAATCGGTGGAGAAACAGACGAAGATACGAAGCACTTTTTACAGGTTGGAAAGAACACGTTGGAAAAAGCAATCGCAAAGGCAAAGCCGGGCAATCATTTGGGAGAAATTTCGAAGGTTATAGAAGATGAAATTTACGGTCATGGCTATTTTACCCTTCATGATCTTACCGGACATGGAATTGGGCGGGATTTGCACGAAGATCCGTATGTTTTTGGATATGTAGAGAAACCAGTAGAGAAAACAATCGTCATGAAACCCGGATTAGTTATCGCCATAGAAATCATTTATTCCAAAGGAAGTGAAGATATTGCGCATGAAAAGGGCGATAGTTGGTCCTTAGTTACGAAAGATGGGAGTTTGTCTGCCTGTTTTGAGAAGACAGTGGCACTGACAGATAAAAATGCCCACATATTGACATAAATTTGTGATACAATAGTAACCTTATGGCAGAAGAGGATCATGAAATAGTAGTAGATGGTGAAGTAATAGAAAATTTACCAAATACATTATTCCGTGTAAAATTGCTAGAAAATGATAAAATTATCATGTGTTATCTTTCAGGCAAAATGAGAAAAAATTATATTAAAATTTTGCCCGGAGATAAGGTCCGTATTGAGATTACTCCATACGATTTGAATCGAGGGAGAATTATATTCAGAAAATAACTATGCATATACAATCATCTATTAAAAAACTATGTAGCCATTGCAAAATGGTCAAACGAAGAGGAAAACTGTATATTACCTGTACGAATACAAAACACAAGCAACGTCAGGGATAAGTAGATATAATTATTATTTTTATTATATAAAATTACCAAGATGGCACGAATACTCGGTCTTCAACTTCCCGAACAACAACGCATTGATTATGCTTTAACCTTACTCTATGGTATAGGTTGGACTTCTGCAAAAAAAGTACTTACGCAAGCAGGTGTAGATTTGTCTGTACGTGTAAAAGATTTAAAAGAGGATGAATTGAAAAAAATTACCGCGGTTCTGGAAAAGAATTATAAGCTAGAAGGAGATTTACGAGAAGAAATAACTGATAATGTAAAACGCTTAAAGGAAATTGGTTCATACCGAGGATCACGTCATGTTCATGGATTACCTGTGAATGGTCAGCGAACGAAATCGAATGCTCGTACCAAAAAAGGTAAGAAACGAACAGTCGGAGCACTTACAAAAGAAGTATGGGCAAAATTGGAGCAAGCAAAACAGCAATCAGCAAAAAAATAATAGCATTTAATATTTATATATGAAAAAGAAAAAAACATCTCGTACCGTTGAAAAAGGCAATATTTATATCACCGCAACTTTTAACAACACAATTGTTACGGTATCTGACGAAAAAGGGCAGCCAATTGTGGTGAGTTCCTGCGGAATGTATGGGTTTTCTGGAACACGAAAATCAACCCCGTATGCCGCTACCGTTACTACAGATAATGCAGTGAAAAAAGCAATTAATGATTATGGTCTGATTCGCGTAGATGTTTTTGTCAAAGGGATTGGTCCAGGACGTGAAGCAGCGATGCGGGTTATTAAAGGCGCAGATTTAGACATTGAACGAATTGTGGACATGACACCCGTTCCCCATAACGGTGTGCGCCCACCAAAAGTACGACGTGTTTAATTTTTAAATTTATAATGTTACGAATATGAGGTACACAGGTTCTAAAAACAAAGTTGCACGAAGAGAAGGCATGGATCTGGGATTAAAAACACCCGGTTCCAAAAGTCAGGCAACGTTATTAAAAAAATTAACGGTATTGCCAGGACAACATGGAACAAAAGGTCGTAGAAAAATTTCAGAGTACGGTCGACAGCTCAGAGAAAAACAGAAATTGCGATTTATGTTTGGACTGACTGAAACAAAACTGAAATCATACTTTAGCAAAGCAGCGCGAAAACCTGGAGATACAAGTATTCATTTAAGTGAATTACTTGAAAAACGATTAGACAATGTTGTATACAGATTAGGACTTGCTCCTACTCGAGCAGCATCACGTCAGCTTATTTCTCATAAACACATTACTATAGCGGATAAGGTAGTAAGTATTCCTTCCTATCTAGTAAAAGTGGGAGACGTAATTGGATTCCGGAAAGCAGAAACGAAAAAAATTCCTGCAATTGAGGCTGCTCTTGAAAAAAAAGATGAATTTCTTGCACCCTGGTTAGAGCGAAAAGCTGACCACGGTAAACTTGCAGCAGAACCAACCTCAGAAATACTTGAAAAGCAAATTAATTTACGGTTTGTAGTTGAGTATTACTCGAGATAATATTTAAAAGTTTACCTTTTGTTATGACAGATCCTATTTTTTCAACCAAAGTCGAAGAGCAGTCAGAAACCTATGCTCGTTTTATTTTTGAACCATTACATCCTAGTTTTGCACAAAGTGTCGGTAATGCACTCAGAAGAACTCTTCTTTCTTCGTTACCAGGCGCATCGATTGCCTATGTTAAAGTCGAAGGAGCACCTCATTTGTTTACAACCCTTAAGGGAGTAAAAGAATCAGTTCTCGATATTATCCTCAACTTAAAGCAGTTGCATTTTGCAGCTACCGGTGAAGGTCCATATCACGTTTCACTTTCTGTTACGAAGCCAGGAAAAGTGTTTGCAAAAGATTTTACCGGCGAAGTAGGAGTTGTAAATGGAGATGTTTATATTGCAGAGGTAACCGATCCAAAGGGAAAATTAGAGATTGATGCCATTGTAGAAACAGGTATTGGATACGTGGCAGCAGAAGAAAAAGAACACACTGAGGTAGGATATATCACGTTAGATACTGCATTTTCACCAGTAAAAAAAGTTAACTTTCTCGTTGAAGATGCACGCGTCGGACGAAAAAGTGATTTTGAACGACTTGTTCTTGAAGTCTGGACTGATGGAAGTGTAACTCCAGTCGATGCTTTGAAAGCATCTTCCGATATGATGTCAAAACATTTTGCCTATGTATTAGCAGCAAAAGATGTAGAGGAACACAAAAACACAGGTGAAATTGCTCCTGCCCAAAAGGAAGAAGCAGATTCTAAATTGTACGATGTGATTATTGACGAACTCAATCTTCCGTCTCGAGTTATTAATGCTTTGCTTCGAGAAAATATTGAAACTGTGGCAGACTTAGTAGAAAAAGGAAGAGAAAAATTAGTCGTCTTAAAAGGTGTCGGTAGAAAATCCATCGACCTGATAGATGAAGAATTGAAAAAAATGGGTATCGAATTGAAATAAGAATTACTATTTTGATGAACTAGAGACATGTTACACCAATCAACTAAAGTTAAATTTAATAACGGAAAAGACGCTAATCGTGCATTAGTGAGAAAGTTGGCGATCAATTTTTTTACTCATGGAAAATTAGAAACAACGATTACGAAAGCAAAAGTGTTGAAAACAACGGTTGAACGATTGGTCCAGAAAGCAAAAGTGGAATCAGAAGCAAACAAAAATGTTCTGCTTTCTGCTCTTGCCGACAAGAAGCTTATCGCACGAATGTTTAGCGAAATTGGGCCTTCTATGAAGGATATCCAGGGAGGCTATGTTCGAATTTCTCGATTAAATCAAAGAGATTCTGATGGCGCTTTAATGGCAAAAGTAACATGGGCACACCCACTTACTACTAAGGTCGAGGAAGTAGTAGAAGCAAAAGCAACAAAAGAAGTTATTGAAAAAGAACAAAAGCCAAAAAAACGTGTTACAAAGAAGAAAGAAACTGATACTAATTAATTTTTTGAACGTATGGTAGCATTAACGAAAACAACTAAACCCATTTCTGCAAAAGATATAAAACGAGCATGGCATGTAATTGATTTGGATAATCAGGTGCTTGGACGAATGAGTACGATTATTTCTGAATTATTACAAGGGAAGCATAAGCCAACCTATTCGCCCAATCTCGATAGTGGAGATTTTGTTGTTGTTATCAATACAGAAAAAGTTCAAGTTAGCGGAAATAAAGCCGATACAAAGGTCTATACCTATTATTCGGGGTATCCAGGAGGTTTAAAAGCAGTACCGTATAAAACGTTAATGGAACGAAAGCCTTCAGAACTGATACGACATGCAGTCTCTGGAATGCTTCCAAAAAATAAATTACGAGACAGAAGACTAGCACGATTATTTATCTATCCTGGTGCTGACCACCCACATAAGGATAAAGTGTTAGATAATGGATAAAAGAATTACTATTTATTGTACAATGATTTCATGAAAACAGTCAAAAATCTTAAATATTTTGAAGCAACCGGACGAAGAAAAGAATCTGTTGCCCGAGTCCGATTATATATTACAGGAAAAGATAAAACCGCTACAGTAGCAGATAAGAAAATAACTGCAGGTGAAATTATTGCCAATGGTTCTCCTATTGCAACATTATTTGCGAGTGTTTCAGAACAGCAACAGTATATGAGACCAATAGTACTTACCAATACGAATGATAGATTCGCTATATCTATTTTGGTAAAAGGTGGAGGAAAAAATGGACAGCTTGATGCAGTAATACTTGGAATTTCACGTGCATTGACTCTTGTAGATACCGATACCTATAAACCACTTTTAAGCGCAGAAGGACTTCTTACCCGTGATCCTCGAGTTCGAGAAAGAAGAAAAGTTGGAACGGGAGGAAAAGCACGCCGACAGAAACAATCTCCAAAACGTTAAGGTATGACAGATTTATCTATCATTATCCCTTCTTTTAATACAAAACAAATGACGGTGGACTGTATATCTCAGTTGTTATCCGTTGTTGCCGTTCAGGAACTTAATACCGAGATTATTGTAGTAGACAACGGCTCAGAAGACGGATCTCCTGCAGCAATTCTCGAACTATTTAAGCAATCAAAACATGAAAAAGTAGAAAAGGAACTTATTGCTTTGGATAAAAACTATGGCTTTGGTACTGCGAATAATAAAGCATTTGCGCAAGCAACAGGGACGTATGTTCTGTGTTTGAACTCAGATGTTATTGTAAAGGATGTCGATTTTATAGATCTTTGCACCTATCTCCATGACCATCCCCAAGTGGGAGCACTGACGGTACGGGTAAATCTGCAAGATGGGTCTATTGACCCGGCTTCACACAGAGGGTTTCCCACTCCGTGGCGATCTTTCACCTACTTTACGAAATTAGAAAAAACATTTGGGAAACTTCCTTTTTTTTGTCAGTTGTTTGGAGGATATCATCTGACCGGTGCAGATCTTACGAGTATTCATCAAATAGATTCACCAACCGGTGCATTTTTTTTAACACGGTTGGATCTCATACGAGAATTACACGGGTTTGATGAAAACTTTTTCATGTATGGAGAAGATTTAGATTTTGCGTACCGGATAAAGGAGTTGGGCTATCAGATACTCTATTATCCGAAATACGAAGTAACTCATTTGAAATATAAAAGTGGTCTACAGACAAAAAGCTCAATTACCCGCAATCAAATTCGTTGGCATTTTTACAATGCAATGCGCATTTTTTACGACAAACACTACGCCAAACAGTACCCGAAGGTAGTAAATGCTTTGATTCACGACGTTATTTATCGTAAGATGAAGAGATATGAAAACTATCGGGATTGACGCCCGTCTTTATTCTCAGACTGGTGTTGGCACATATCTTCAAAACTTTATCCATTTCCTCCCTGCACATGTCCCTGAAAATTATCAAATTAATCTTTATGTCTCTCCAGAAGATGCTCCCACGATTTCCTTAGCCCATCCTCGCATGACAATTAAAATAACACACGCGAAGTGGCATACGTTACAGGAGCAAAGTTTGTTTGGCGTGCAGCTTATGCAGGATAAACTCGATCTTATGCATTTTACGTATTTTAGTTTCCCTATCTGGTATCCACGCGCGTTCATTGCTACTGTCCACGATTTAACCCCTCTCCTTTTTAAAACAGGACAGGCTTCTACGCGTCAACCACTCTTATATGAATTTAAACATCGTATTTTTACATGGGTTCTTTCCACTCAGATACATAGAGCAAAACGTCTCATTGTCCCAACTCAGGTAGTGAAAGATCAGATTCTTGCTCAGTATCCCGATATATCTGGAAACAAAATTGTTTCGATCTATGAAGGAGTAGATTGGCGGTATCACAACGTACACCAAAATGAAACATTGAGGAAACAGTTTCACTTTCCTTATTTATTATATGTAGGAAATTACTATCCGCACAAAAATGTAGAGCGGTTGATCAAGGCCTTTGAGTCTGTATCTGGGGATATTAAACTTGTACTGAGGGGTCCTGATAATTATTTTTCGAAACGTCTCAAGCAGTTGGTTCACGAAAACAATCTGACAGAACGAGTGATATTCTATTATCCTCATACGTTTGAGGATATGGCCTTCTTATACCGTAATGCGCAGGCGCTTGTAGTACCTTCTTTATCTGAAGGATTTGGTTTGCCAATAGTAGAATCGTTGTACTTTGGTACACCTGTCATTACCTCAGATATACCGGTGTTTCATGAGTTGATTGGAAAAAAATTTCACCAGTTCGATCCGTACAATACAAATAGTATGCGTATTGCTATAGAAAAAGAGATCTCGCATCCAACCACATTTTTATCTGAAGAGCTATTAAATGGATATTCGTTTGAGGAAATGACGAAAAAAACAGTTAAGCTCTATAAAAACTACTTAGGAGAGTAGTTGTGTGGTACGAATTATTGAATTCAAAATAGAGTCGATCTGGAGTAGAATCTATTACAAATATCTACTATTTTGCTTTAAAATGACTGAAAAAAAATATGCCATTGTATACGATTGGATGGATAAATGGGGGGGCGTTGAACGAATTTTGCTCAACCTTCACCAGATGTTCCCCAATGCTGTTTTTTATACGTCACATGTTGACTTAGAGAAAGCCCCCTGGGCAAAGTCGCTGCCGTTACGTGCAACATTTATGCAAAAACTTCCCAAATTTATTACGCGAAACAGAATCCTATCGCTTTTGTTTTACCCGTTTGCCTTTGAATCGATAGATTTATCTGAGTACGATGTGGTACTTTCCGTTACTTCATCGTTCGCAAAGGCAGTCATCACCAAACCAGACACACTGCATATTTCATATATTTTAACTCCCACACGTTTTTTATGGGTAAAACAGGAAGAGTATATTAAGAATCGTTTTCTTGCTTTTATTTCAGCACCTGTTTTGACCTGGCTCCGAGAATGGGATTTTTATGCCTCCAAAAGACCTGATGTACTCGTAGCACTTTCTGAGGTGGTTCAACAGAGAATTACAAAGTACTACCAGCGACAGAGCACCCTAGTGTACCCTCCTTTTGACACCAAATATTGGGAGACGTTACAAACTGCGCATACGCTTCACACGCAAGCTCTTCGAGAATGGGCGCATTCTTGTGGAATTCAATCGTCATTTTATCTTGTTGTTTCACGATTAGAATCGTATAAAAAGGTAGATTTGGCCATAAAGGCTATGAAAAGCCTGCCTCAAGAACAACTGATAATTGTCGGGACAGGTAGTAAATCTGCTCAGTTGAGGAAGTTGGCGGGCAAAAATTGTACATTTTTGGGAGCAGTTACCGAGGAACAACTTGCGTATTTATACGCCAATGCGAACGCATTTATTATGCCACAAGAAGAAGATTTTGGGTATGTCGCTCTGGAAGCTGTTTTTTTTGGTTGTCCGGTTATTGCGTATCGCCAAGGAGGAGCAATAGAGACGGTACAAGCAGGCAAAACTGGAATTTTTTTTGAAAAACAGACGGAAGAAGATCTGTTGAAAGCCCTTGCACATTTTCATACGGTGTCATACAATGTAAAAAAGTACCTAAAAATGGAAGGCAAGGAGCGGGTACAACGATTTAAAAAAAACGTGTTTGAAGATAAGATCAGACACCTTATTAGCATTTCTTAATCTTAACTATCTACTATGAAAGCCGTTATATTCGCAGGGGGCGTTGGAACAAGACTTTGGCCGGTATCTCGCCGTAAATCACCGAAACAGTTTGAAAAAATTGTCGGCGAAAAAACAACACTTCAACTTGCAGTAGAACGACTTCTTCCGGAATTTAAGCCAGAGGATATCTATGTCTCAACTGGTGCAGCATATACCGAGATGGTTGCAGCTCAAATTCCATTTGTTCCTACAGAAAATATCATCGGAGAGCCGGTAAAAAAAGATGTCGGCCCGGCCGTAGCATACGTGATGGGTGTCTTAGCAAAAAAATTTCCGAATGAACCGGTAATTATTTTGTGGAGCGACCACTTAGTGAAAGAAACGAAGAAATTTAAACATATTATACGAGTCTCGGGCGAACTGGTAAAAAAAGACCCGAATAAAATTATCTTCATTGGTCAGCAAGCTCGGTTTGCCTCGGATAATCTGGGGTGGATAGAGATGGGGGAGAATGTAAAAACCATGGAAGAAGTTTCGTTTCGCGCGTTCCACGGGTTCAAATATAAACCAGATGCGGAACTGGCAAAAACATATTTCGCAAGTGGACATCATTGTTGGAATTTAGGATACTTTGTTTCAACTCCACAGTTTATTTTCACCCTTTTTGAACGTTTTGCACCGCATATTCATCGTTTGGTTGTGGATATTATAAGCAGTAAGGGTAAAGCGAATTACAATAAAATATTTTTACAAAAATATACGGAGATGCCAGAAATTAACTTTGATAATGCCGTTATTGAGCAAATTGACAACGGGAATGCACTGGTGGTGGTAGATGACATCGGTTGGAGCGATGTGGGCGCATGGGAAGCTCTGAAAGAGGCACTTGAAAAAAATCCGGATGATAATGTTACTCAAGGTGATATGTATGTAGATGGGTGTAAAGATAATCTTATTTACAATTACCAAAATTCAAAAATGATTGTAGCAGTTGATTTGGATGGGCTTTTAGTTGTGAATACCGACGATGTATTACTTGTAGCCAAAAAGACCTCGGTAGCAAAGATTAAAAAAATAGTAGAAAATTTTAAGGGGACCGAACACGAACAGTTAACATAAGTCTCTCTTACTGTCCCGTTTATGTATGATACAATAGAAGCAATGCCCACGAGATCTTTTGCACGCCTTTTTACATATAGTGACTCTATTAAACGGTTGATTGATTGTGTGTTGGCCTTTGTTATACTGGTTTTTTTCTCACCAGTGTGTCTTGTTATAGCCGTTCTTATTAAGTTGGATTCTGACGGGCCAATTTTCGCTGATGTACCGGAACGAATCGGGCAGAATGGGAAAACATTTAAGATGTTCAAGTTTCGTTCTATGATCGTCAATGCGCATTATTTACTTCGTACCGATCCTCGTTTTAAGGCATTGTTTGAAGAATATAAACAGGGGAGCTATAAATTAAAAAAAGATCCACGAATTACTCGTATTGGAAAGTTTATCCGGAAACACTCTATCGATGAAATTCCTCAGTTATTAAATGTACTCCGTGGTGATATGAGTATCGTTGGCCCTCGAGCCTACTATCCTGATGAATTAGAGAATCAGCAAAAGAATTATCCGGAAACAAAGAAATTAGTGACGAAGGTACTTTCAGTGAAGCCAGGGATAACAGGCTTATGGCAGGTTTCGGGCCGATCAGAAATCAATTTCGATAAGCGAATAGCCATTGACGCACGATATGTTGATACGATATCATTAAAACAGGATATGAGTATTATGTTAAGGACTCCACTCGTTATGCTTACTGGAAAGGGAGCAATATAAATTTATTTTATTTCTATGAGAAGAAAATCTAAAAAAAAGCTTATTTTCAGCATTCTTTCGTTTGTAGTAGTTTTTATAGCACTTCTTTTTTTTCTGGTATATTTGCCGTATAGTCGCATAAAAGCGAAGGCAAATGTGCTTGTAGCTTCCGCAAAAGAATTGAAAGCGAGTCTGCTCGCAAATGATATCGATCTTGTGAAAAAAAATTTGACGAAAGTTTCAATGCAGTATGCCGATTTTGCGAAAGAGTCACAGTCTGTATATTGGGCATCGTTTATTCCGTATGTCTCTGATTTTAAAAATGGAGTAGAAGCAGGGACCTACATGATAGACGCGGGAAATCAGGCTGTTGAGGCGATATATCCCTATGCAGACCTTATCGGTATGAAGAAAGGGAAGGCATCTTTTATTGAACGTTCCGCAGAAGACCGCTTGCAGACAGCGGTAATTACACTGGATAAAGTTCTGGGTAAAGTGGATGCAATCTCTGCAGATATTAGCGAGGTTGAAAAAAGACTTCAGACTATAGATGCAAATCGCTATCCTGAGAAGTTTGGCTCTACCGAGGTACGTGCAAAAATTAATAATATAAAAGATCAGTTTAGTGGTGTATCTTCACTTTTTGTTGATGCGAAACCATTGTTAAAAAAACTGCCGTATATTATGGGAAAAGACAAGGAGAAAACATATTTAGTCCTTTTCCAAAATGAAAGTGAACGAAGGGCAACGGGAGGATTTTTGACCGCTTATGCTATTTTTAAAATAAAAGATGGTAAGATGAACATTGCTAAATCTGCGGATATCTATTCTCTGGATAATAGTATCGCAGTTCATCCAGCTGCGCCTGATAAAATTCTTACCTATCACAAAAATGTAAGTCAGTTCTATATCAGAGATAGCAACCTTTCTCCAGATTTTGTAGAGTCTTTGAAATTATTTAATTCACTGTATGAAAAAAGTGGAGATAAAGTAAAGTATGATGGCGTTATCGCTCTTGATTCGAAGGTATTAGTTGACATGCTTACTATTTTTGGTGACACTGAAGCAGATGGTGTCCGATTTTCAGCAAAAATAGACAAACGGTGTGATTGCCCTCAGGTAATATACCAGCTTTCTGATATGGTAGATAGACCTGTCGGGTACGTGAAAGAAAATAGAAAAGGAATTCTTGGGGAGTTGATGTACGCGTTGTTCTATAAAGCTATTGGGTTCTCGCCTTCCAAGTACTGGGGGACTCTGTTCCAAACAATGTATCAAGATATGGAGACGAAAGATATTTTGTTGAACTTCACCGATGCAGAGGTCCAGGGATCAGTAGAAAAACTGAATTTTGCCGGACGGGTGCAGTCGGCCCCGCAAGATTACTTGTTGGTAACCAATGTGAATTTTGCTGGAGCAAAATCGAATATGTTCATCAACGAACAGTACACCTCGAAATCGACGATAGAGGGCGGGAAAATAAACCGAGAAGTTACAGTAGAATATCGTAATCCATACGCTCACTCTGATTGTAGTTTAGAGCGCGGAGGACTGTGTCTAAACGCCACACTCAGAAACTGGGTACGAGTATATGTACCTAAGGGAGCTCAGTTGGTTAATTTCAAGGGAATAGAAAAGAAAGCGTTGGTCTATAATGAACTCGATAAGACCGTGTTTGAAGGATTTATGACAGTCCCCCCTATGGGAAAATCCCAAATTACGGTAACGTATACATTACCAACTTCGGTGAGTACTTCTGAATACAAACTGTACGTTCAGAAACAGTCCGGGACTCATAATCAAAAACTAAAAGTGACGGTAAATGGAGCATCAAAGTATGATGGAGAGTTTGATAAGGACAAAGATATAAAGTAAATTTTTTGTTAGACAAAAAATAAGGGGCGGGTGGCAACACCCGCCTTTTTTATATAAATAAGGTACAATACCTGAATATGAGACAGGTGGTACAAACGGAAGCTTTTGTTCTAAAGAAAAATAGACTTACTGGTGCCGACACGATTGTTACCCTTTTTACCAAGGAACAGGGGAAAATTATTTCAGTAGCAAAAGGGGTAAAAAAAATCACCAGTAGAAGAGCCCCGCATCTTCAGACAGGGAATCTTATACGATCCACACTTGCATCACGACATGATACGTTGTACATACAAGAAACGACGCTTATATCTGCTTTTTCTTCAATAAAAGAAGATATGAAAAAGATGAGTATTTTATTTATCTACTATTTTGTTCTCGAACGTCTTTTGCCGCGGGAACAACCGGAACAGGAATCATTTCATATTACGCTTGCACTTATGAAGGAATTAGCACGTAGTGAAAGTTTTACGAAGACTCGATTGGCTTTTTATTTAAACGCCTTACTTCAATCGCTCGGATTTTTAAAAGAAAACAAATCCTATGAAGAATTAATTATGATAGTTGAAGAGTTAATGAATGAAAAAATGCCGGATCTTGTTATATAATTCACATATGGAAGAATTAGTAACATTTTGTAAAACCCGTGGGTTTGTCTATCCTTCATCAGAAATTTATGGTGGATTTGCTGGTATTTATGATTATGGGCACTATGGAATTCTTTTAAAGAATAACATTCAAAAGGAGTGGATGAAGTCAATGGTGCAGAAACGTTCAGATGTCTATGCACTCGATAGTGCAATTTTTATGCATCCGACCACATGGAAAGCATCGGGACATGTCGATGGTTTTAATGATCCGCAAGTAGATTGCCGCACGTGTAAGGCCCGTATGCGAGCAGACCATCTTTTAGAAGAACACGGAATTGACGCGGATAAAGCAACTCTTGAATTTTTGAACGAGCATTTAGATGCACTCAAAAAAGAAGGAAAAATGAAATGTGTAAGTTGTGGCGGAACAGACCTGACGCCTGCTCGCACTTTTTCGCTTATGGTGAAATCAAACATGGGTTCTCCGCTCGACCAATTATCAGAAGAAAACGTAGTATATCTTCGTCCTGAGACCTGCGGTGGTATTTATTTAGAATACAAAAATACGGTTAATTCCTTGCATCCAAAACTTCCTTTTGGTATAGCTCAGGTTGGAAAGGCATTTCGAAATGAAATCGTTGCTCGTCAGTTTATCTTCCGTACGCGCGAGTTTGAGCAGATGGAAATGCAGTATTTTTTACATCCGGACGACATGGAGATTTCTTACGAAAAATGGCACGAGTATCGATGGCAGTGGTATCTCGATTTGGGAATTACTGAGGAAGAGCTCAAATGGGTTGGGCACACAAAATTGGTTTTTTATGCTTCAAAAGCGTACGACATAAAATATCATTTCAAGTGTATGAAAAAGTTCGACGAAGTAGAAGGAATACATGCACGAGGAAATTACGATCTTACCCAGCATAGCACGTTCTCAGGAGCAAATTTGGAGTATTTCGATCAGGCACGTAACGAGAAATTTATTCCACACATTATGGAGACATCTGTTGGTCTCAATCGTCTTATGCTTATGTTTTTAGATCATGCATACACAAAAGAACAAGTAAATGGGGAAGAACGCATTGTATTGAAGCTAGACAAACGTTTGTCTCCGATCAAAGTAGCAGTTCTTCCTCTTATGAAAAAAGATGGTCTTTCAGAAAAGGCAGAGGGTGTGTGTCAGCAACTTCGAGAAAAGTATATGTGTGAGTTTGATGCGTCGGGAAGTATTGGTAAACGGTATCGGAGACAGGATGAAATTGGAACACCCTATTGTGTTACGATAGATTATGATACACTGAAGGATGAGTCTGTTACTGTACGGGATCGAGATACAATGGAACAGGAACGGATAGCTATAAAAGATCTGAAATCGTATTTTGCGTCTCATGTTGGTGATTGCGTGTGATATTATAATTTATATCCATGAATATGAATAAAAAGTATTTGTACCCTGCAATTGGCGGTGTTATTGTTTTTATTATTGTTGTAGGTATTATATTAACCAGTAAACCTCGTACTACTGCTCAAAATAATTCTGCCATTCAACCAACCGTTGAAGCGATCCCCACAGTGGATGCCTCAGTTAAAGTTTCTTTGAGTGCAGATGCAGCGAAAAAAGAGGTAACCCTTTCTATTCAGGGAATTCCTGCTTCAACAGCGAAGATAGAATATGAACTTTCCTATCAGGCCATGGGTAAGGGATCACAAGGAGCAATTGGGAATGCGACACTTACAGGTGGGGAAACTGAGTATCAGAAAAAAATAACTCTTGGTACTTGTTCATCCGGTACCTGTGTATATCATACGGTAGAAGGTCCAGTTAGTCTCTCGCTTAAATTTAGTGGATCATATGGGGAAAAATTGTTTCAAAAAGATTTTCAATTACAATAACTTGCATAACCAATCATATTATTTGTATTATTAAGGAAGGGAGGTGAATTCTGTTATGCCAAACATTCAATCAGCAAAAAAAAAGGTACGAAAAGATGTAAAAAAAACAGCACGGAACGACGAACAACGCTTAAAAGTAAAAAAGACGGTCAAAAAAATTGTCAAAACTCCTAAAACAGCAAAGAATGCAAAAGAGTTAAATGGCGCATATTCCACAATAGATAAAGCAGCCAAGAAAAAGGTAATTCACAAAAACAAAGCAGCCCGTCTTAAAGCGAAGATTAGCAAATTATTTTTTGGAAAAAAATGAAATACCGTATCAACTTGCTTCCTCCAAAGGAACGAAATATCGTTGATCGCGTAATCTATTTTTCATTCCATTATTTGCGTTATATCTTAGTATTCACGCAGCTTATTGTGATTTTTGTGTTTTTTTATCGATTTAAAGTCGATCAGGAAATCATCGATCTGAAAGATGCGTTGGATCAAAAACAGGAAATAGTTGCTGTATCGCAACCTCTTGTACGGGAAGTAGAGTCAATGACGAATAAAATTACAATTATTGAAAAGATAACGAAAGGGCAAGATACTGTTTCGGCAGTTTTTTCGTACATTATGAGCTATTTCCCGGCAAGTGTCTCGCTAACGCGGCTATCAATTACAGCAAATGGGGTGGTAATGGAGGGAGCAACGAGAGATGTTATCGCATTGAGAAGTTATTACTATAGACTGAAATCTGATGCCCGTTTTGCGCAGATAAATCTTTCCAATCTCCAAAAGACAGAGCTTGGGTATACCTTCAATCTCTCGTTACTTAATTTTAATGCTGATAAAAAAACATGAGTACCATAACCAAAATATCATGGGAAAAGATACTTCGCAGTAAAATTAAGGACTATAGTTTTGTTATAGGTTTTTTTCTTGTTTTTTCTTTTTTTATCGTCTTTGCAATACGTCCAAATATCGCAACCGTTATCACATTGAATAAACAACTAGAAACATTAAAAAAAACTGACAGCGCATATGAAAATATTATCCTCCATATTGTTGATCTTCAAACAGTGTTAGAAAAGAATCGGGACGATTTTATCTTGTTGGATCAAGCTCTTCCGTCGCGTCCGCAGGTAAATAAGGTTGTTGATGATGTCAAGAATAGCGCGACAGCTTCAGGGATTCTCATTAAGCGACTTGATATCAGCGAGGTCAGTCTTAAAGAAGATTCTAACAAAAAAAATGTCAAATCGTATGCCGTAAATATTGAAACGAACTCAAATTATGAACAATCAAAAAGTTTTATAGATATGCTCTTAAAGCAGCGCAGATTAAAATCTATCAATACTATTTCGATTCAAAGAGGCGATGAAACTGAGACCCAGGTATCTTCAAAAAGCGGAGCTTTAATAATGAAATTGGAAATTTCCGGATATTATCTATGAATCAAAAAGAGTTGCTCCTGTTAACAATTGGTGTCTTTCTTACTATTGTTGCTTGGATGCTGATAGATTTTTATCATCTGCAAACAAAAACGGAGACAATATCAGTGAAACCTGTTCCACAAAACCTCTATAATATTCATACTGATGTATTTACAATTCTGAGGGGAAAAACCGAGTAAGTCATATGATGTACACTGATCTCTATACCAAACAGCGAGGGAATCCTTCTTATCTCCTTATCGGCGTGGCCGTTATAATAGGTATTGGTTTTTTCGCACTCCTTTTTAGCACTCGTTCTCAGATCCCCACACGTGCTTCCAAAAAGGTTTTGGTACGTCATGAAAAAGTCAATGTCTCTGCTCGTACAGCAGGTATATTCTGGCAGTCGGAGAAAAAAGAAACAGGGTGGATTGTATATGGACAAACAATGGATAAGGTAACGAAAATTGCTTTGGATGAACGCGATATCGCAGATAGTAAAACTCCGTCATATTATCACTACGTTATGCTTCGTAATCTTGATCCTGATACAACCTATTATTACAAAATCATTTCCGGTGACGAACTTTCTTCCCTTGAAGGGGGGGTACCATTTCAACTCCACACAGTGAAAGCCATTACCACGGCGGCAGCCACAAAACCGGCGTTTGGTAAGGTACTCCTCCCTAACAGCGAGCCGGCCAACAATGCGATTATTCTTTTGTATTACAAAAATGCATATCCCTTGTTAAGTTTAAGTAAAGTTACCGGTGAATGGCTGATACCTTTACAGTACACGGTAGATAAATATTCCAATCAAGTACAGACATTGACAGATACCGATAAAGTTAAAATGGAAGTGCTCAATGATGATTATACTTCTCATATTGAGGCACTCGTTAATAAAATAAATCCGTTTGAGCAATCGGTGGTTCTGGGAAAGGATTATGTCCTGTTACAAGAGGATAATGTCTTAGGAGCAGTTGCAAATAAGGCTACGTCTACTACAAAAAGTTCGGATATTTCCATTATCTTTCCAAAAGATGGAGCAGTTATCCCGGGAACGAAGCCACTCATAAAAGGGGTGGGGACGCCTGGCATTAAGCTGACTATTTCGGTAAACACGAATCCGCAATATGCCTTTTTAGTTGTGCCTGATTCACAAGGAGAGTGGGATGTTGATTTTCCGGTTATTATGAATCCTGGATCATACACGGTGACTGCAACGGGCAAAAATAAACAAGGAGAAACGGTCATGGCGCGTAATAGTTTTACGATTGCTAAAAGTGGTCAACAGGTCTTGGGGGAGTCGACTGCCTCTGGGAAACTTACACCCACTACTACTCCCGCAGTAACATCGATTGTATCTCCCACGGTTTCGAGTCTGACTACTCCGACAACGATGCCAAACACAGGAGGAGGTCAGACTGGGACATTGTCAGCTACTCTTACCGCTACTCCACCAGTGACCGGGGACAATCATATCCCCTTTATTTTAGGTAGCTTTGCACTTATTGTTATTGGCGCAGGGTTAATGTTTGTTTTTTAACGTATGGATTTTGAATCAATTTTTCAATCTATTAATATATTTAGTTTGATGGCGTTTATTGTTACGCTTGGGATTGTAATCTATGAAATTAAACGACTGAAGGATCAGAAAAAGATGCAATCGGTACCGGTTATCCCTCAACTCGACCAGACAGTCAGTACGGAACCAAAGACGATACATGCAACGCCACTCAAGATGCCCCACAAGATCGGTTTCCTACAATCTGCTCGATTTCATTCCCTCCTGCTTCCGCTTTTAATTATTATGCTTCTTGTGTTTGGAGTGATTACATTTTGGACGGGGAATAAAGAAAAGACTGCTTCTGAGGAGTCAAACGGAGGAAGTGTAACTGTTCAGGAGGTAAGGTCTGCGGGTATCCGGTTGTTTGACCGAAGTTTTACAGAAATAGATAAAAAAGATTGGAACAATCTAAAACCGGGGAGTACTATAGTTATTGGTGTCGCGTCCATTGCCGATGGTTCCATAGATAGAGCTCGCATTCGAGTGAATGAAACGGTGTGGACAACCGAACACATCACACTTCAGTTTGAAAAAAAATATCAGGTATTTTATAAAGAATATACTATTCCGGAAGGAGTGAAGTCACTCAAAATAGATGCGCAGTTACATACAGCCCAGGATGGGTGGTTGGGTACTTAATATGAAACTTAATTTCACAACATATCTATTGATTGGGGCAGTTGTTTTTTTACTTGTCTCTACGTTTGCTTTAAGTTTTTTGCTCCGTAGTGATTCTACGTCGTCTCCCACAACGATTAAAAAGACAAAAGCAGCAGCCCAAACATACACCCAAACAATTCAATTGGGAACGGGAATTACACCGCTCATACAGACCTCTCCTACGCCCGTTGGAGCTAAAAAAACAGGTACGCCGACGCCAGTTATATTGTCTCAAAAGACGAATACTCCAACTCCAATTGTGGTAACTGCAGGAATGAGTCCTACCCCACGAATTTCCTCTTCTATCACGCCAACAATGAAGTATTCTTCGAGCATTACTCCCACAAAAATTAATACGTCTACAGCGGTGACGAGCCCAACTGTTGTCGTGACCCGAATTACCTCCCCTCCAGTACAAACTACTCTTCCAAAAACGGGGTGGACAGATTTTTTGTTACCGGTTATTGGTACCGGTATTGGGATTATTGTTCTTTCGTTTCTGTTTTAAGGTAGGCAGTACACGATTCTTCTTTCCGGTACTGGATGAGGCAGGTAACAAGCTGATGAAAGTTTTTGGAATCTTTATCTTGAGGAACCAGCACGTACTTACCATCATAATCGTCGTAGGATGGCACATACAGAGCATTTTGTGGAATAGTAAGGTGTACTTGGGTAAAATTTTTCTTGAGCACAATATTCTTTGCAATAAAGACTCCATCCTGGTTTGATATATCCCGTTCAACAAGACTATTAATTGTTGTATAGAGAGGGATAATTTTTTTTAAATCTTTAGTTTTTACAACAGAAAGAATTTTCTCTTTTACTGCCTGAAGAACAAGTTGCTGACGATTGCTTCGGGCAAAATCCGAACCTTCCGAGCCTTCTGCATGACGAGAACGGGTAAACTTCAATGCCGTTTCACCATTCATATGATTTACACCTTTGTTAAACTGAAGTGTTTCGTATCTACAACCATAGGTAAGATCTCCGCCGCACAGGTCGTTTTCTTTACCTGTAATGGGGAACTGCCGATCGGTAAAGGAATGCTCAACTACAATGTCAATGCCTCCCAGATAATCAATGAGTTTCTCAAAGGAAGAAAAATTAATGACAACTCCATAAGATATAGGTAGTCCCAGAAGCGCACCTACTTCTGCTTTTGCCAGTTTTAGCCCGCCACCCTTTTGGATAGCTTCTCCAATTGCATATGCCGCATTTATTTTTTCTTTGAGGGTGTCACTCCACATATCTCGAGGAATGCCAATTGTAGTGAGGGTGTTGGTGGTAAAGTCGTAATGTGCAACAGTGATAGAATCTGATAAATTCGGGCCGTCGTGGTCTCCTCCGGCAATACCAAGTACCAGTATATTCATCTGGTTGTTTATTGTTTTTACGGTAGAAGGCAACAGAGTTTTTAAGGGTGAAATTGCGAGAGTTTGTGTTGCAAAATCATAGTAAGGTTTGAGCGTAAAATATGATCCACCCAACAAAAGTCCAAAAATCAGCAGGAAGGCAGCAATTAGTTTTGTACGCATAGTATTACGCTTCTCGCAGAATCGTGTAAAACTGGTACGGATCCAGCGAAGCACTACCGATCAGGAGTCCATCGATTTGTTGGTGTGCCAGATATGAAGAGGCATTCTCAGGATCTACGCTTCCGCCATATAAAAAGAGTGCTTTTTGAGAGAGAAGTAATGTTTCTTTTACCGCGACCACTTCTTCAGGTCGCATATTATTTCCCGTTCCAATGGCTGCAACCGGTTCATACGCTACGATAGACGCATGGGGAGGAATGATATCCTCTTCATTTCGCACACAAACAATTGGCTCTATTCTTTGCTCGAGAGCAAGAGTAACCTTCTTGCCAATATCTGCATCTGTTTCATGAAATAGTGCTCGTCGTTCGCTGTGCCCAACAATTACGTACTGACACATATCTGCAATGATGAGAGTAGGGACTTCTCCGGTAAAACTTCCTTCTTCATGCGAAGAAATATTTTGCGCGCCAAGAAATATTCCGAGTGGTTGAGCAAGCGGATGTAAGAGGGGAAGAAGGGGAAAAGGGGGACAAACAACGACTCGAATCTGATTTTCACGAATCTTTTCCAGGGTTATCGGGTTGGTATTGAGCAATGTTTCCAGCTCCTGAAACCACTCTACACCTTCTTTGTCAGTTTTATGCGATTTCCAGTTCGCTACGATTAGTTTCATAGGTATTTGTGATACTATTATAGTTTATGAACGATACTGCAATCAACATGTTAAATGAAAAACAACAAAAAGCTGTCTTGCATGCACACGGTCCGTCTATTATTTTAGCAGGTGCAGGATCGGGAAAAACGCGGGTGCTTGTACAAAAAGTTTTGCAGCTCATTGAAAAAGAATCGGTGCCTCCATCTTCAATTGTTATGATCACCTTTACAAACAAGGCAGCCAAAGAAATGAAGGAACGAATCCAGCGTGCAGTCGGAGCGGATATTTCCCTCGGATATGTCGGAACATTCCATTCGTTTTGTTGCCGCTTGCTCAGAATTGAAGGACACCATATTGACATTGATCATAATTTTACGATTTATGATGATAATGATCAGTTCGATCTCATAAAAGCGATACTTAAAAAAATGGATACTAAGAAATTTACGCCTTCCTATTTTGTTCATCGGATTTCTCAGGCAAAAAATCAGATTATTTCTCCTGAACGGTATATTGAAGTGTTTGCCGATTATGGCGCGGCTCTGACTGCGGAAGTGTATTTTCAGTACCAGAAAGAGCTTCAAAAAAATCATGCACTCGATTTTGATGACTTAATCATTCGATTAATTTATCTGTTGCAGTCTCATCCGGAAGTATTGGAAAAGTACCAAGAGAAATATCGGTATCTATTAGTCGATGAATTTCAGGATACTAATAGTGCGCAGTACGAGCTAACTCGTATTTTAGGATCAAAATATCACAATGTTACGGTTGTTGGAGACTTTTCACAGAGTATTTATTCTTGGCGCGGGGCGGATATTCAAAATTTGAAGAAGTTTGAAGAAAATTTTCCGCAGACTCTTACCTTTCATCTGGAACAAAACTATCGTTCCACCCAGGCAATTTTGAGTTTTGCCTACGATGTTATTTCCAAAAATCAAACGCATCCCGTGTTGGAATTGTTTACAGAAAATGGAGAAGGGGAAGAGATAGAGATTAAAGAATGTGTGAATGAGGAGGAAGAAGCTCGATTTGTGGCTCGAGAAATAGAAGATTTGGAATCAGAATCAGAGTCAACCTACAGTGATTTTGCTGTTTTATATCGGACGAACGCACAATCCCGTATTATTGAAGAACTATTCTTACGGTACGGAATTCCGTACACGCTCATTGGTGGGACTCGATTTTATGAACGTAAAGAAATTAAGGATGTACTTTCGTACCTGCGGCTCATGCTTAATCCTCAGGATAGTATGGCTATGGAGCGAATTAAAAAACTGGGAAAAGGACGGTTTGAAAAATATCGAGCTCTGCATCAACGAATATCCGGGGAGATAGAAGCGCATGAAACAAACGAGATCATGGAACTCATTTTTAGCGAAACGGGGTATCTGGAAACGTATGATGCCCATGATGAGGAAGACTACGGTCGATTAGAAAATATTAAGGAGTTAAAATCGGTTGCTGTCCAGTTTCCTAAGCTTGGGGAGTTTTTGGAGCAGGTAGCTCTTGTTGAATCGGAGTACTTTGAAGGTGAAAAAAATGGCAATAGTGAGAGAGTTCGACTTATGACGCTTCATCAGGCAAAAGGATTGGAATTTTCGTATGTTTTCATCACTGGCGTAGAAGAGGGAATTCTTCCCCATTCTCGGTCTACAGAAGATTTATTTCAGTTAGAAGAAGAGCGAAGGTTACTCTATGTGGGCATTACCCGAGCACGGAGAAAATTATACCTGAGTTATGCAAAACGTCGGTTTATTTTTGGACGGCCGATGTACGGCAAGAAATCGCGCTTTATTAGCGATGAAGATGAAAATAACGATCCTACGAATTATTGGTAATTCCGTATTCTGATAGATTGATACAAAAATGCGTTATAATAGAGGTATGGTTTTTCTAAAAGACCGGCATGGACAGGCGCTTACCAATGCACAAGTATTTTCCAAGGGAGTAAATCGTTTTCGATCTTGGGGATTAGAAATTACACTGAATTGGCTTACTCTTGTAGGAGCTCTTCCTTTAAATAGCGTACGAGTCTTCATATATCGACTTGCTGGATTGGGTATTGGGAAAGGGAGCATTATTCATCGTGGCGCGAAATTTTATAATCCTCGTGGTATTACCATAGGCGATGATACTATCTTAGGGGATAACACCGTACTTGATGGCCGTGCTCCGCTTCGGATTGGAAATCATGTAGATTTTGCAAGTGAAGTAATGGTTTATAACTCAGAGCACGATGTTGAAGACGAATTTTTTGAAGCAAAATCTGAGCCAGTAACGATAGAAGATTATGTTTTCGTCGGTCCGCGAGCCATCATACTGCCAGGGGTAACGATTGGGAAAGGCGCCGTTATTGCTGCAGGGGCAGTAGTAACCAAAGATGTTTCACCTCTTGCCATAGTAGGTGGTGTTCCCGCAAAACCCATAGGAGAACGAAAAGTAAAGGTACTCAACTATCGATTAGGCAGAAAACTGTTTTTCTAATCAAACTCTATTTATTTCTGCTATAATGTACAGTAGTTAGACAGAATGTTTAGGAAACTGCGTTGATTATAATTCAGTAAGACTACTTCTCTGTTAGATTATACCAATCAAAAGGAGGTGAAATAACATACATGCAAAATAATAAATTATACGTCGGTAATCTTCCTTGGTCTATGACCAATGACACGCTTCGTGAAATGTTTTCACAGTTTGGTGAAATCACTGATGCAGTCGTCATTTCTGATAGAATGACAGGTAGATCCAAAGGTTTCGGATTTGTCACTTTTGACAATGAAGAATCTGCTGGAAATGCTGTCCGAGCTATGAATGAACAAGAAGTTGAAGGACGCAAAATCATCGTTAACGTTGCTCGACCAAAAGAAGAGTCACGTAATGGTGGTGGTAATAGTGGATTTCGACCTCATCGCCGAAGTTACTAATACAAAAAAATACTATCTGTTGAAATATAGGATTTTCCTACATGGAGGCAGATAGTTTTTTTTTGCCTATTATTTATAGGCCATTATGATCATTTTGTTGTGTTGGAATATCTCGATTTTCGAGTTTATTTGTCGATTTCAGCACAATTTGCGAGACTGCTGCAATAATGACAAATATGACTACTACGAGAACAAGGAGTAGTAGTGTAGAAATTCCTTTTTGAGAGGTGCTTTTTTTTATCATGAAATGAGTAAATTTTTAATATACTTTAAACGTAACAAAATAGCCCAAATATTACTATATCATTTTATCGTACCATGATCAACCAGTTTATAGCTATACATGCTCTCCCACGATACCGGGAAACACAGTTTTATAAAGCGTATTATCAGGAGCCGATAGATTCATTTGATGGACTCACAACTTGGCCGAAAGACCTACGGCAACAGCTTGCCGCAGAGACTCTATTTTCTCGTCTGGAAGAAGTAAAAACGCTTATTTCAGAACATAAGGACGTATACAAAACCGTATTTTCTCGTACTGACAAACAACAGATTGAAACAGTGCTAATGCGCCATGGTGATGGAAGAAATACGGTATGTGTGAGTTGTATGGTCGGTTGTCCGGTAAAATGTACATTCTGTGCTACCGGTCAAATGGGACTCAGAGCGCTTCTTTCTGCCGATGAAATCGTTGATCAGGTATTGCATTTTCAACGACTCCTCAAACGCGAAAACCAAAGTGTTACGAATATTGTTTTTATGGGAATGGGAGAGCCAATGCTTAATTTAGAGCAAGTAGAACAAGCGATAGATATTTTTACCGACCCGGGAAAAATGGCAATGAGTGATCGTAGAGTTACGATTTCTACCTCAGGATATGCAGTTCAGTTGCAACAGTTCCTGTCGCATGGATTTAAGGGGAGAATTGCTATTAGTCTTCATGCTCCAACTCAACAATTGCGAGAACAATTGATGCCGGTCGCGAAACTTGTTCCGTTACCTGAGTTATTCGTAGTTCTCGATGAATATACCAAAAAGACGAACAAACGAATCACATTTGAATATATCCTTATAAAAGGAGTAAATGATCAGGAACTCCATGCAAAACAGCTCGTTGAACTCTTAAAAAGACGGTTCGCCCATGTGAATTTAATTCCAAATAATCCGGTTGCCGGGAGTTTGTATGAACGTCCGAGTAATAATCAGGTTCATCGTTTCGCAGAAATTCTTCGTCAAAACAACATCCCGTACACGCTCAGGGTGACTATGGGAGATGATATCCAAGCTGCATGTGGTCAGTTAATCAGCAGTACCGACTAAGTAAACAGGTGCCCAAGGTTTGTACACAGAAACGAATTTTTGTTCTTCTATTTTATTCGTAGCGTACGTAATTTTGTAGTTAAATACAGATTTAGCGCCCCATGCCGGATAGTCTACTTGTTTCGTTACTCCTTTTTTCAACGTAGGATCATCTTGATAGACTGCTGGTAACGGCGGAGCTTGATCAGAAATAACCGGTTCAGAAATTTCTGACTTTCGACCATCTTTTTTACCATACAGTCGAAAGTAGAGAAGATTTTTGTCTTTATCAATTTCTGTCAGAATTAAAATAGCTGCTCCCGTGTCATTTTTAATGCGTAAGTCGACAGTCGGGGAGTAAACCGTTGCGTCAAACCCTGGTTTAGAATCATTCTCATAGTACCCCACACGATAGGCGTGTGCATGGCGTTCGAGAATGGGCAATCCGGCATTCATAGCAGCACGAAAGAGTGTGGTAGAAACCTGACATACCCCGCCACCATCACCCAAGACAGTTCTGCCATTTTGAATAATGTAGGCTGGCTGGTATCCGGTACGTGCTGAAATTTCACCAACGATCTGATTAAATGAAATATCTTTATCTTTTTCGATGAGTACGCCGTTGAATTTTGAACTGGCAATATTGACGTTATAGATACGCGAAGGGATTGAATGAGTAAAATTAGATACCCCTTCACCGATAAGTTCTTCAATCCCAAAGTTGTTTGCCTTTGCTAAGGTAATCTCTGGTTGGATAACCTCATCTTCCAGAGTAATCGTAGTTGAGGCCTGGGGATTGGTTGAAACGTCAAATACTGCTCGTTCCAAGTGAAGCCGTACCATATTTGATTTAATCCGGAGTCCCGGTTCATCTTTACTAAATTCTTTAACCTTCCCATTTTCAAAGGTAAAGAGAGCATCCTTTGGTTTCTGATTAAACCTATCTTCTAGGTCACCGAGTACCTCATCAATGGAGTTTTTATCATAGGTGACGTAGGTAGAGAACTGAAATGTAGAAAGATGCAATAGAGATAGCAGTTTTTGAGTTACACGCGTTGGTATGTGTGGGGTACGGCCCACGAGGTATGCGCGGTCGACAATCTCATTTGCATTTGAATGAAGGTTTATTTTTTCTGCAGAAAGAGTCGCTACCGGTTGATCTTTGTATCGTATGGTAAAAGCTTTATTTTGGAGATATGCGTATTTTGCTTGATATTCTTTTTTGAGTTGGGCAGCTGTTTTATAGCCTACTTCCTGCTTATCTATGAATACACCAGGATACAGACTGGAAGAGAGTTTTTTCTCCATAAACACGATATAGTTCCCAAGAATAAGTACGGTAAAGAACAAAAGCGCGAATGAAATTCCTAGTATGAGGGTGAGTATCCGAAAGATACTAGTTTTTTTTCTGGTATTTGCTATCATAGAATTATGAATGATAATACTGAAAATAATAAGGAAAATCAATCTTCGCCCTTAAAACAAGAACCCAAGACAATTTTTGACGGAAATGAAAATCTCACCCCAGAGGAACTGCCTGCAGAGGAAGAACTTCAGGTGGAAGAAGTTTCTTCAGATGTAGCTTCTGCTGAAGATGCCGTTGCTGGTCATGAAGTCATTGATGCTGGTCATCCATTCCTTCTCAATGAAAATAATCGCATGAAGTTTTTATTTATTGGTGGCGGAGCACTCGGGGTGCTCATACTATTTTTTCTTATCTTTCAGTTGTTTTTCGGGGCAAAGAAGGCTCCTAAAATTATCACACTCACGTACTGGGGACTGTGGGAAGATCGACAGATAATGGAGCCCCTAATAAATGAATATCAGGTAAAAAACCCGACTATAAAGATTAATTATGAAAAAATGTCCCCTCAATCCTATCGCGAAAAGCTCATCGCCCGTGGACGAAATGGTCAGGGACCAGATATTTTTCGATTTCACAACACATGGTTACCAGAGATTCAGGAGGTCGTTACTCCGCTCCCCTCAAGCATAATGAGCAACCAGGAGTTTGAAAAAACATTTTACCCTATTTATACGAAAGATTTGAAAGTTCAGGATCATTACTATGGTATTCCTCTGGAAATGGATATGTTGGTACTTGCATACAATGAAAATTTATTTAAAAAAGCGGGTATTTTGACAGCACCCGCAAACTGGGATGAAGTAATGGAGGATGTTGGAAAACTATCAATTAAAGATTCTGATAATAAATTGATAACCTCGGGAATAGCTTTGGGTACTGCCACCAATATTCAACATTTTTCAGAGGTACTGGGGCTTATGCTCCTTCAAAACGGTGGTAATCTCAAAAAGTTAGATACCCCTGAAGCCGCTCAAGCGTTGGAGATTTATCGTAAATTTGCTGAAGCGCCTACCGATTATTGGAACGATACAATGCCCGATTCCATCACGGCGTTTGCTCAGGAAAAGGTTGCTATGACAATCGTGCCCCTTTGGGAAGTTCTCACCATAAAAGCAATGAATCCGGATATAAAAGTGAAAGTTGCCTCTGTCCCCAATGTTCCCGGCTCAAAATCCATTTCCCTTGCGAGTTACTGGGTGGAGGGTGTGTCCCGATTTAGCGCGAATCAGTTGGAAGCATGGAAGTTTTTAAAATATTTATCAACGAAGGATGCAGAAATGAAGCGGTTTGAGGCGCAAAGCAAAGTCCGGTTGTTCGGGCAAGCATATTCACGGGTGGATTTGGGAAGTATGCTTAGTTCAAATGAGTATCTCAATGTCATTGCTTCCCAACTGGATTCTGTTTACTCGTTACCCCTTTCAGCTCGTACCTTTGATAACGGTCTGAATGACGAAATTATTACCTACCTAGAAAATGCGGTAACCTCCACTACCCAGGGAGTATCGTATAGCGAAGCGATGAAAACTGCTGGCCAGGGAATTAGTTCGGTATTTTCTAAATTTAAAATAGAATAATATGTTTGGGTCTTTACTTAACAAAAATAACCATAAAAAAAATGTCTATTTCGGTCTATTTCTTCATGAACATGAGGCTGTTGGGTTTATTTATGAAGAAAAGAACGGCGAAATGCATACACTAGACAAACAGAAAGTTTCGTATTCAAATGGATTTGAACAATTGGCAGAAGATATAGACGAACTTCTTTTTGGTTTGGAAAAAACCACATCTGTTCATGTCGAACAGGTAATTTATTTTTTGTATTCTTCCTTTATCGATGCTCCATCTGGAGACATCAAACAGCCCTATAAATCTATAATCAAGTCTCTTTCGAAGAGTCTCGAATTAAAGCCATTGGGGTATATAGAATGTCACGAGGCTGTTTCTCGTGCTTGGCAAAAAAAGGAAAGCCTGCCATTAAATGCCATTTTGCTGGAGTTAGACAAAACTAATTTTGGACTATTTGTTTATAAATCAGGAAAGTTACTCTTTCAACAAACTGCGGCGCGCACAAATCATTTCATGGAGGATATTCTTGAAGTTCTATCTCAGTTGAAAGGACAGATTCTTCCCTCTCGTATTATTTTATACGATTCAACTGCCTTAGATTCAGAAGCTCAGGCAATCCTTTCTCATAAGTGGCAGACCGATCTTTTTGTGCAACCACCTCGCCCGGAGATTATGAAAGAAGAAGAGGTATACAGTAATCTTCGCGATATTTTTTCTGAGCAAATTATGGATGCGACCGGAGAGGTTCGTGAAGAAGATGAAGAGGAACAGGAATATTTTGGAAATGAGGAAGAATCTATTCCTTCTGAACCTGAACCAGCAAAGAAGCAAGATGTTCTCGGGTTTGTGATGAATGAAGATATTCATAAAACTCATCCAACTATTCATGCGGATAGCAAAGTTACTCCGCCGTTGCTGTCAGATAAACCAATTTCAGCAGCGTCTCAACGCTCTTTTGGTTTTCCGAAACTTCCCACTCTTACCATAAAAGTACCAAAATTGAACCTTTCGTTTTCCAAACTTTCGCTGATAGTTGGTCTGGTCCTTATTGTAAGTGCTTTGTTTATTTTGGAGTTTTTCTTTCATAAAGTTCGAGTTACCGCTTATCTTCCCACGCAGGAACTTACCCAGGAGATTCCGCTTGCACTTTCATTGGACAAACCAAATGATAGTTTTGATATACAGACAGCGACTATCTCATCTCACTTTACCTCAAAAAAAACAACCACAGGGCAGCGTGCTATTGGGGATTCGGCTCGTGGTGAAGTAACGGTTCATAATTTTGACGATACAACGCGGGTAATCGAAAAAGGGACAACCTTAACGGTAAATGGTCTTGCATTTGTTACGGATTCTGATATAAAAGTGGCTTCATCATCGGAAAATATTATCAATGGCGAAGTCGTTAAAGAAGCAGGTAAAGCAAAGACAACCGTTACGGCGAGTGCAATTGGTACAGAATCAAACATAGGCGCCAATCAACGATTAAAAATTGGGAATCTGTCTTCTAGTTTGTATTTTGCTATCAATGAAAAGGCGTTTACGGGAGGCTCAAAAAAACAAGTACAGACAGTTACTAAAAAAGATTATGATGATTTAAAACAGCAGGTGTTAGATCAGGCAAAAACAAAAATGACAGCCGATGTTAGTCAGCAAGGGAGTGATGAAAAAAAAGTTCTTGATGGCCTGACAACCTTTACACTTGGAAAAACAACATTTTCTAAAGAAATCGGAGAGGACGCAGCAGAAGTTGCTCTTGATGCAGTGGTTTCTGCTGAGTATTATGCCTATCAAACGTCTGAGGTAAAGCACTATCTAAAAACGTATCTCCAAACTCAGGTCCAGACGGGGTACAAATTATCAGAAGATGGGATCCACTTTACCATGAGTCAACCTACGGTAAAAAATGACAAAGTATCGCTTACGCTCTCGGTGAAAAGTGTTGCTTCAAAAGATATTCCGAAGGAAGAAATTATTGCTAAGATTACAGGAAAATCAAAGGGTGATGTTGAAAAGATTTTGAAAAATACCTATATGTGTACGGGCTACGAAATTAAGAACCAGGGTATGTATCTTCCAGATAATATTTTGTGGCTGCCGTTTTTTAAACAAAATATTGATTTGAGATTTACTTCATTGTAAGCTTATAACCTATGGCACTGCGAGTGTATGCGAAAGAAGTTCGCACAGTAAAGCGACAAATGATTCATGTTTTTTCTTATGCCTCATTGGTAATAGGCTGTATGCTCTTGTTTTGGGCATTTTATCCTATTATTTCATTTGAATTGTATTCTCGACTCTTTATTCAGCGCGATATACTGAGCCCGATTCCTCATTCTCAGATGGCGAGCGCGTTGCAGGAAGCAAGTTCAGTTTTGGGAACGTCGAATGTTTTTTCGAGCAATTTAAAAGACTTTGTTCAGGCAAGTATGTGGTTTCCCACAAAGGTACAGGCAGCTGCTCCGGAAGAAAAAGTAACCGTAAAAGATTATTATCTATCTATTCCCAAAATTAATATTGTAAATGCACATGTGGTAGTAGGAGGCGAAGATCTTTCAAAAAGTCTTATTCATTATATTCCTACATCTTTACCTGGCGAGGTTGGCAATGTCGCAATTTTTGGTCATTCAACGCTTCCTCAGCTATACAATCCGAAAGATTACAAAACAATATTCACCTATCTGCCCTCCTTGGAAAAAGGAGACAAGGCAATAATAAAAATGGGGGATTCGGAGTTTGAATATACCGTATATGACATGTTTGTAGTAAAACCGGATCAAATTTCTGTCCTGGAGCAAAAATACGACGCTTCATACCTCACGCTTATTACCTGTGTGCCTCCCGGCACCTATTGGAATCGACTCGTGATTCGCGCTAAGCTTGATAATCTGCCCGATAGCAATTAAAATAGTGTACCTTTACAAAAAATTGCTATTTGTTGCATGAATCAATTATTAACTGGCCCAATGAAATCCCTCCGCCCTTTGCTCCGAGGGGTATTTTTTTTGTTATATTTATTTGTTAATTTTTTTATTCTTGTTGGTGAAGGAACCCGGTTTTGTATTGCAATCTTAGTTATGGCCCCGATCTTACTTATTAAAAAATTAAAACGTTTTCGACCTCGACCACGCCTATCATTCGTTCCGATTCACCTGTCGACTTTTCCTCGATTACGTTTCCCTCGTTTGCCTCATGTTCCGTTCAAATACTGCTACCTTCCCGTTCAATCGCTTGTGCGCGGCCTCTATCGTTTTTTATACTCGATAATCGCGGTACCCATTCATATATTTTGTGCGGTAGTTTCCCCTCAATTCCGTTTTTTCTTATTAGGCTTTATCGTTTGTATTGTTGTTGTTGGAATCTTTCAAGCGTACCAATTTGTACGAGATCTCCCCTCGCCAAAATCCATTGGAAAGGTTAATTATGCACTTTCAACCCATTTGTATGATCGTCATGGAACACTGTTATATGAAATGTACGACGATCAAAACAGAACGCCCATACAGCTATCACAACTGCCATCCTATGTGGGGAAAGCAACAGTTGCAATTGAGGATAAAGATTTTTATCGGCACAATGGAGTATCATGGTACTCAGGGGTCCTACGGGCACTGTGGGAAACGGTGGTTTCTAAAAATGTACAAGGAGGGTCAACGATTACTCAACAATTGGTAAAAAGCGCGCTCCTTACCCCGGAACGGACGGTACAACGGAAAGTAAAAGAATTTATTCTTGCATTGTGGACAGAACGACTGTATGCCAAAGATAAAATATTGGAAATGTACCTCAATCAGGTCTCGTATGGAGGGTCTGCCTATGGCATTGAGGAGGCAGCGAAAAGTTATTTTGGTATTCCTGCAAAGCAGCTGAGTTTAGCAGAAGCAGCTTTTTTGGCAGGACTTCCCCAGGCTCCTTCACTGTACTCACCGTATATAAATCCTGAGTTGGCAAAGCAGCGCAAAAATGATGTTTTGAAAAAAATGGCGGAACAGGGATATATTAGTTTGCCAGAAAAACAAAAAGCAGAGCAGGAAGACATTCAGATAAAACCGATTCAAACAGTTATTCACGCACCTCACTTTGTGTTTTACACGAAGGCGGTATTAGAGGACCAGTACGGATCAAATCTGGTGGAACAGGGAGGGCTATCCATCACGACTACGCTCGATTTGCCGCTACAGCAAAAAGCAGAACAAATTTTGAGAGAAGAATTAGAAAAAATTAAAAATCTCAACGTAACGAATGGTGCTATTCTGGTAACCAAACCAAAGACCGGTGAAATTTTGGCTATGGTGGGTTCCGTTGACTATTTCGCGGCCCCCTCGGGGGCGTACAATGTTACTACGGCACTTCGTCAGCCAGGTTCCTCTATAAAGCCACTCATGTATTCCCTTGCACTTGATCGAGGCTATACTGCGGCTAGTCTGATTGACGATTCACCCGTTTCATTTCCCAATCCGTGGGGGCCGGCATATACACCGTTGAATTATGATGGTCGGTATCACGGGAAAGTGCCACTGCGCATGGCGCTTGCGAATTCATACAATATTCCTGCTGTGAAAGTACTCAATGCCGTAGGTGTAGACTCATTTGTCGAACAAGCAAAGCGACTGGGTATCACTACGTGGACCGATCAAAGCAGATTCGGGCTATCTCTTACGCTCGGCGGGGGAGAGGTTCATATGACTGATATGGCCGAGGCGTATGGTACATTCGCAAATGCCGGAAATAAAGCAACGCTTTCACCCGTAAAAGGAATTTACAAAATAGATGGCTCAACGTTGTATGCTTTTCAACCGGAACAAAAAAAGGTCTTAAATGAGGGGGTTGCTTTCATAATTTCCCATATTTTAGCGGATAATTTTGCTCGCCAAAATGCCTTTGGTGCCCATTCATCTTTAGAGATCCCCGGATATACTATTTCGGTAAAGACAGGTACGACCAATGATAAAAAAGACAACTGGACCATTGGATACAATGGAGATTATCTTGTGGCTGTTTGGGTAGGAAACAATGATAATACCCCTATGAATCCAAGTCTTACTTCGGGTATTACCGGTGCAGCACCCATTTGGAACAGAGTTATGAGCTATTTGGTAACGAACACAACTGCGAGTACACCATGGCTTAATAAGCCGGACAATGTAGTTGCGAAAGACTGCTATTTTGGTAGGAAAGAGTATTTTATAAAGGGGACAGAGACAAATGTAAATTGTATGTTTGCTACGCCAAGTGCAACGCTCGTGCCAACGCATTAATTTCTAACCTTTTCTATTGAAAATAAGGCTTATTGTAAAGAAAAGCAGTGTTACCACAACTATAGTACCCCCGCTGGCAACATTCAGATAGTACGAACTATACAGCCCGATCAAAACAGATGACAGAGAAAAGAGAACGCCGAGAACGAGGGTTTTTTTGAAACTCTTTCCATACTGAATTGCAGTAAGTGCCGGGATCACCATTAACGCTCCGACGAGTAGAATACCTACAATCCGCATCGATACAGAAACGGTGAGTGCAGTTAAAACAATCAAAATAATATTTAATAGCTTTACCGGTAGTCCGTTTGCTTTTGCAAGCTCTTCATCAAATGAAATAAAGAAAAGTTGGCGGTAGCACACCACCATCAATGCAAGCGTGAGAAGCCCAAGGCTTGCAATGACAAGAAGATCTAGTTGAGAGACGGTAACGATACTCCCAAATAGATATGAAAGAAAATTTACATTAATCCCGTGCGCTAAACCCATAATTATGACAGCAAGAGCCAAGCTGCCGGATAGAAAAAGTGCAAGTACGGATTCTCCATATAACTTTCGTGAACTACGCAGGTGCTCAATGCCAAATGCGGCAAGTATCGAAGCTATGAGGGCACCCACAACAGGATTCCCGCCTGAAATGAGTGCTCCGGCTACTCCGACTAACGAAACATGCGCAAGGGTATCAGCCATAAGCGAATATCTTCTCACAACGAGGAACAGCCCGATAATAGGGGCTATAATCCCGACAAGTGCGCCTGCTAAAAAGGCACGTATCATAAAATCATAGGTAAATAAGTCAAACATATCGTTATTCGTGGTGCAAATGGGTAACTTTTTTCCCGTATAACTCTTCAACCATCTCAGATTCCAAGATAGACTGCGGCTCACCTTTACACACAATGCGTTTATTGAGACACAACAATTGTTTCACCTGTGAGCTAATGACATCGATATCATGAGAAACAAATAAAATAGTTAGTTTTTCTTTGGTATTTAACTCTTGCAGCAAGGTGTAAAACTGGTTTTGTGAAGCAACATCGATTCCAACAAATGGTTCATCAAGAAGAAGAATCTGAGGCTCTGAAACCAGTGCCCGTGCAACATACACCCGTTGTCGTTCTCCTCCAGAAAGTTTACTAATCAGGCGGTTTTTATACGGCTCAATACGAGCTAAGTGCATTACTTCTTCTATTCGTTTTTTATCTTTCAAAGACAGTGTGCCGAAAAATGGTTTTTTTGGAGTGAGTCCGCTTTCTACTAGTTCCTGAACAGTCGCGGGGAACTGAATATTGGTGTCTGCTACGCGCTGAGGGACGTATCCAATACGATATTTGTCCTTCAGGTCAGAAACAGATTTACTCAGCACTCGAACAGTTCCAGATTTTGGCTGCAATAATCCAAGCAAAATTTTCAGAAGCGTAGTTTTCCCACCGCCATTGGGGCCGATAATACCGACATAACTTCCCTTTTCAATAGAAAAGGAGATATGATCTAATACGGGAGTATCATTGTAGGCGTAGTACAGATTGGAAACTTCAATGAGTGGCTCAGTTACGGTTGACATACGAGTGCTAACTTTAAATTGGTAAGATTATCTTCCATGACCGTTATATAATTCTTGCCTGATTGTACCTCTTTTTGTCCGAGCCCTTCAAGCGGATTTAAAACTAATGTTTGTGCTCCTACCTCCTTTGCGATCGTTTCTGCAAGTTTGGGATTTACCAGCGTTTCAAAAAAGATGTAATGAATATTTTTTTGTGTTGCAAGCTCTGCAATTTCAGCAAGTTTTTTAGGAGAGGGTTCTTCTTCGGGGGAGATTCCCGAGATAGGTATGGTACTAAAATTGTAGCGTTTTCCAAGATAGGAGAATGCATTGTGAGAAACAATAATTTCATTATTTTTACATGAGGAAAGGTTCTGTCTGTAGAGGGTATCTAGTTCTTCTAATTTTGTTTCGTATGACAACGCATTTTTTTCATACACGGGTACTCGGGCAGGATCGGTTTTACCAAGCGCTTCCTGAATACTATGAGTCATTGCTTTTGCCAACACAGGATCGAGCCAAAAATGCGGATCGGAAGAATGAGTAAGAGGATTGAGAGAGTCGCTCATTTTAATGATAACCACGCCTTTTTTCTGAAGATCAGTTTGTAATTTTTCACCCCAGGCATCAACACCATTGCCATTCATAATAAAGACTTTTGAAGAAGCTATTGTGGCAATATCTTGGGGAGTGGGTTCATAATCGTGTGGCTCGGCTCCCGGAGGGACAATTGTTGTTACCTCTACAAGATCTCCTCCAACATTGCGGGCAAACTCTGCAAGGGGATAAAATGTTGCTGTCACTTTTATCTTATTTGTTTTTGATAAAGACGAAGTTTGTTTTTTTTGTAAGATAAATAAAATACCTGCAAAGGTAATACAAATAATCGCTACAACTATCATATTTTTTTTCATAACTTAAAAGTGAAATTATAATTGCTGACACAGATGACACTGCCCAAAAAATTCTAACGTATGACGTTCGACCTTAAACTGAGTATTTTTATATATTTTTTGTATAGCCGTTTCGATATCGGCACAGTCGATATCTTCAATTCCTCCGCAACTCGTACAGATTAAATGGTGATGATGCTTTGTATGAAGAAGTTCGTAACGTTTTTTTCCTTCACCAAGATCTGATGAGGCAACTAATCCTAAGCGTTCAAAAGTTTCGAGACTTCGGTAGATAGAGGCAAGGTCGATTTTTACGCTCTTTTGTTGGAGAATCTTGAATAGTTCATGTACTGAAAGAGGGTACGTAGCAAGTGCATTTAAAATTTCGCTACGTTGTTTGGTAATGCGGTACCCGTTTTTTTTCAGTGTTTCAACATACTCCATACCGGATTATTGCAAACAATTTGCAATAAGTCAAACGGAAAATAGTTAGTACATATTGTTTCCTAATGTGGCGAAAGTCGAATGAGCCGAGTTTGACTCTGAAAGCGACAATGACGAACAAAACTAAAAAAAGAATGGGTGGCACGAGAATGGGGCGTCCCCGTGCACGCGGGGTGAAGCCGGAATGACGGTGCTTATTTCTTCGCAACGATTTTTTCAAACCCGGTAAGGGTGCGAAGGACCTCGGGTACAATCACAGAGCCATCCTCTTGCTGATAATTTTCAAGCACTGCAACGAGCACGCGTGGGGAGGCCAAAGCAGTGTTGTTGTAGGTAAAACAATATTCGATTTTTCCCTCTGGAGTACGGTATTTTATGTTAAGTCTTCGTGCCTGAAAATCTCCCATAATAGAGTTGGACATTGTCTCCCCGTATCCGTTTCGTGCGGGCATCCAGGTTTCTATATCATATTTTTTCATTTGTGGTTCGCCCATGTCCCCGGTACACATAAGAAGAACTCGGTAGGGCAGTCCAAGATCCTGCAAAATCTCTTCTGCGTTTTTTTGTAATTCTTCATGTAATTCTTTTGCTTGCATGAGATCATTTTTACCAATGATAACCTGTTCAATTTTCCAAAATTCATGTACGCGGTAGAGGCCTTTTGTATCTTTTCCATACGAACCAGCTTCTTTTCTAAAACAGGGTGAAAAAGCCACATATTTCTTTGGCAATTCCTTTTCGGTTAGAATTTCACCGGAATGATACGCAGTTACGGGAACTTCAGCAGTTCCAGCAAGATATGCATCTTCATCATTGAGTTTATACACTTCCTGTTCACCCCAGGGAAATTGCCCGGTGCCAAAGAGGGTAAAACCTTTTACAATAGATGGGGCTATAAGGGGAGTATACCCTTTTTGCACTAGTTTTTTGAGAACATAAAACATGAGCGATAACTGAAGCATAGCTCCTTCGTTTTTTAAAAAATAGCCTCGAAATCCGGATACTTTAGAACCGCGATCAAGATCGAAAATATCAAGTGCAAGCCCTAAATCGATGTGATTTTTTGGTTCAAATTCAAATTTTTTTGGTTCGCCGCATTTTCTTAGTTCGACATTATCTTCTTCACTTTTTCCAATAGGCACTTCGTCTAAGGGTACATTGGGGACATATGAAATAAGAGTTTGTAGTTCAATTTCAATCGATTCAAGTTCAAGCTCAAGCTTCTGGAGTTCTTCTTTAATTTCTCTTCCTCGTGTTTTTGTTTCTTCCGTATATTGTTGTTTTGCGAGTATGTTTCGTTCTTCACGAAGTTTTTGTGTTTTTTGAATGAACTCTCGGCGTATATCATCTACTTTAAGGATTTGATCAATATCAGCCACTCTGTTTTTATTTTTGAGTGTCTCGATAACTTTTTGTTTGTTTTCGCGAATGAAATCGATGGATAACATGAACGTACAGTACTAGTAACAGGTTCTATTGTACCACTTTGCACCGGAAAGAAAAGAAGATGATGCGTGCCTAAGAATGGTACAATGGGGTGTGGTAAAAAATAGTATTATTGGAATTGTTGGTCTTTGTATCGGCATAGGTATTGCAGTGATGGTGTATTCTTCGGGATTAGATCGTTTGCGTTCACCAGTGGAAAACATATTCTCGCCATTTTCATCAAAAAAGCAGGTTATTGGTTTTTTTCCGTACTGGGCGCAAGAAACCGCTACTTCAGATTATTCTTCACTTACGACCTTTGCCTATTTCGGCCTTACTGTCGGTTCTGATGGCGCCATTGTCAAAATGAACAATGAACAAGAGGAAAATACTGGTTGGCACCTTCTCAACTCAGGCGCATTACAAGATCGTTTTTCTCTTGCAAAAAAAAATGGGCAATCATTATCTTTGGTTGTTTTTAACGGAGTAGAAGACTCAATTCACCAACTCATTTCCGATCCTCGAGCTCACGCTGATACACTGATGAATGAAGTAATCCCAATTATGAAGAAACACGGTTTTACTGATCTGAATATCGATATTGAAAGCACTACAGAGGCATCGGATGAAGCGCGTCTTCATTTTACCGAGTTTATCCAGGAAATTCGAAAGAGTATGAAGGAACAAAATGCGGGCACCGTAACGATTGATGTAAGTCCCATTGTGTTGGTAAAAAAATATCTTGTCGATGTACCATCTATTACCTCATTCGTGGACCAAATTGTATTCATGACCTACGACTATCACTATCAGGGTTCATCGGTGAGCGGCCCGGTAGCTCCACTCTACGGAGGAGCGACGATTTCCGAGTTTGACGTAGCCCAGGCGATGCAGGAGGCGATAAAAACGCTTCCAAAGGAAAAAATAATTATGGGAATTCCACTGTATGGTTATGAATGGGAAACAATCGGAGATACCCCACGTTCAGCAGTAATTCCGGGTTCTGGACTTGCTGCGAGTAATCGCCGTGTAGAGAATCTATTTAAGGAATGTACAACTTGTACATTGGCCGAAGAAAAAGAGGCAATCGAGCATTATGTGGTGTATAAAGATGAAACAACCCATGTATTTCACCAAATCTATTTTCCTGATATAAAATCTATGCAAGCAAAACTTCAGTTTGCAACAGATTTAAATCTGGGGGGAGTGGCATTATGGGCTCTTGGCTATGAAGGGTCAACGATTTTGAATCCCTTAAAGGACTATAAAAAGTAGATTAGTGGGTATCTATCGTTCGTGTTGTTTCATCGTACACAATAGTTTTTCCCTTGGTAAATGAGGAATATTGTGTTTCTGCTTGTTTGTTGTTAAATGCAAGTTCAACAGAACCTTCCAAAACATGAATGGTTATTCTTCCTTTTTCTGTATCCAACATCACGTTCATTTTTCCCTGATGTTCTTGTACGAGGAGATGAAGAGCGCGTACTCCAATCGGTGTGTCTGTTGAAGCAGTGTAGGTGACATCTCCCGTCTGTTGGGTAATCACCATATTTGTAGGGAGCGTCTGGACAACATTAATGTGGGTTTCTGCCCCAAGTTCGAAAGAACCGACGGGTGAAAATGTAGCACTCAATGAGCTATTTTTTTCAGTTATCACCTCTTCACCCTGCACAATGGAGGAAGAGCTGAAGAGTTTGGGTATTGTATCTGTGCGAGAGGTTACTTTGACGATACCTTTTTGCGCAGTAACGGTCCCAGTTAGTGTCTCTGATGGAGGATTGGCAATGGAGAAAGGGTAAACAGACGGGATGGGGAGCGTAGGAGTGGGTAATGAAGAAACAGTTTTTTTCACAGGGAAAAATTGGATATATCCAAAGGCAAGGAGAACACCGACAAGAATAGAGCTTATCAGAATGATAATTGGTTTCATACTTCCTATTGTAGCGGATTTTATTTTCAGTCGTTGTACACTTTACTGGTTATTTTGTTGGTCAAATAGGGGCACAAGAGCCATGCCAAAATATTTTTCTGACAAACTGACAGCAGTATTATTTTCTACTTTTGGGTCAATAAGCATACGCAACTCGTCAGGACTAATATACTTCAATACAGAATACTTATATTTTTGCGCATGATCGTGTCTTTTTATTTCCGCAGTAACTTCAAACACATCGGGAAGATCAGGTTTCACTTCAGTGATTGTAGTTAAACACCCAGCCTCGGCATAGCCAACGGGTTTCTTTAAATCCGCAGTTGAATAAATGAAAGGCTCCTGGTTTCTGTCAGTGGGTTCTATGGTGAGGTTCCAGTTGGAATTGCGTTCAAAACAGAACGTAGGAGTCATTTTCTTTTTTTCCTCATCAACATTAATCGCAATGATATCTACCAATACCAAATTTCCAAGTTTGTCGTATACCGCTGCAACTGAAGTAAGATTCTTATCCCTTTCATCGATATCGTTGAAAACAGTTACATCAAATCGATTTTCATTACCTGTATCGCAAAATATTTCTATATCAGTACCTGGCATTTCAGTAGTAGCAGGAAGACTAAAATGTGCATGATCTTTAATGAACGTACGTCCCCCATTGATAGGCATTTTTTCCTCAAGCGGTATTTTTGGTGGTTTAAAATCTGGAGGACGTATCCATTTATGTGGAAAATCAATTATCCCATGATTTCCGTCTCCTTCATGTCCTTCAGTCATTTTATTATTATACTTCATTATTTTTATCACTACGGTGTTTTGCTTAAAAACACCACGACCAAAGAAAAGAGAGAGCACTGCTTTATAAGAGTTGTGAATTGTTAATCAAAGCATTTTATACATGTAGATCTCATCTTTTTTTTTCCTTTATATTGAATCCCCTGAGGGAGTAGACCATATTGAATAAATCCATGTTTTTTATACAGTGCACAACTTTGCTCGCATCATCAATGGTTGGATAACGAATGATAAGCTCCTCGCTATTTTTTGTTTTTCCTTCAAAAATGATTTCAGGTATAATGGCATTATTATATGCAGTAATTATGATGCAAACACTACAGCTATTTTTCTATCGTGATATGATAGCAATAATTATGAAAAAAATTGATACGATTATCCAGAATATTATCTCTCGTTCCTCGGGAAAAAGTAGTTTTTTTGTTGCAATTGATGGCAATGGCGGAGCGGGAAAAAGCACACTGGCAAAACATCTAAAAAAAGCTCTTCCTCAGGCAAAGGTAATTGGTATGGACTTTTACTATGATCCGGATTTAAAGCGATCTGATTTTTTACGTGTGAGAGATGAGCTTATTATTCCGCTGAAAAATAAACAACGAGCCACCTCAAAGATATACGACTGGCCGAATAAACGATTTGCCGAAGGAAGTTGGGTCGAGCCGGGTGGGATCTTTATCATTGTCAGCTTGTCCCAGGAATCAGTTCAAACAAGGATTCGAAAGGGTATGGCGTTCTCATGATTACTCTTTACTCTACTTGTTATAATTTCTCATGGCGCTCGATTATTACACAGACAATAGGGAGTATGTACTCAAGGGGAATTCTTCCGCGGTACTTTTAATTCACGGGTTTGGATGTACACCTTCAGAAATGCGTGGTCTAGCACTTCATCTGCATGCAAAAGGATATACCGTATCTGCGATTTGTCTTCCTGGTCATGGGACTACTTCGCAAGCTTTGCAGAACATAACAAGTATTCAATGGGTACAGTATGCACAACAAAAGCTTGATGAACTGAAAGCGTATTCGCATGATGTTTCGGTAGTGGGTCGTTCATTGGGTAGTTTGATTGCTTTGCAATTGGCTGCCCAGAATGAACTCAAGGCAGTTATAACGATGTCACCGCCATTGTATCCGCGTATTTATGTGTATAGTATTCAACTACTGAATATCGTTAAGAAATATGTTACCGTCGTAAAAGGATGCACGAATAATCTTTATCTGAAAACAGCAAATGCACCTCCCTATACGGTACAGTACTACCCGCGCGTACCAGTGCATAGCGTTGTCGAAATTTTACGTGCAGCGATACGCGCAAAAAAAATCCTTAAGATAATCACTACTCCCATTCTTATTATCCATGGAGTGCATGACAAAATGGTGAAAAAAAAGTATGCGAAAAAACTGTTTAATGGAGTCTCTTCTCCAATTAAAAAGCTAATATTTTTACCTCATTCATATCACAATCCAACTGTGGAATCAGAACGAGAATTCGTATGGAAAACGATTGGAGAGTTTATTGATAGTACGAAGGTTTGACTGTAAATATTCTTCCATTTGCATCTGGAGGCGAACCGTTTATTACAGGTTTTTATACTGGCCATGGATACGAAATAATTTCGTCCAGTTGGAGCTCTTTTGTTTCGCCGTGATTATTGGTCAGAATAATAAGCATAGGGATATTGCTTCGACGGCGACTTTCATAGAGGAGTTGTTTACACATATGACAGGGATTCGTAAATTCATTCTGCAACACACCTTTTGCCTCTGCGATGAGTTTCTCTTTTAGTTCTTCAGGAATCATGAAATAAGTATACCATTGTATAATAAAATCATGAATCAAAAACAAGAATCATTTATGTCTGCGATTTCTGCGTGTTTGGTGCTTTTTACGTCAATGCTGCATCCACTCGTTTCTGTTGGTTTAGCGGTTTTATTGATTATTATCTTTGCCATTTATAAATATAAACAAAGCGAATAGAGCATAACGGAAAAGAGAATAAGAGCACTTATCAATATCAAGGAGATGAGTGGATAGACAATTCATTGATTTCCCGGTCAATCCCAATCTGTTCCAGAAAATATCGATCGTGAGAAGCAATAAGGAGCGCTCCCCTAAAATTACGAAGTGCATCTTCGATAACCTCCCGCGTTTCAATTTCTAAGTTATTCGTTGGTTCATCCAGAAGCAGTAGTTGATAGTTGCCTGCAGTAAGTTTTGCAAACGAAACTTTTGCCCGTTGTCCAATGCTAAGTTCTTTTATTTTTTTCATAAGTTCATTTCTCTGGAAACGAAAATTGATCGCTACTTTATAACTTTCGGTGGGTGTTAATCCCATTTTTGTTAATTCATCAAGAATTGTATTTTCCGAATCAAGATCGTCCCGTTCCTGGGAATAATATCCGATAGATATCCCCACACCTTTTTCTATACTACCGCTATCTGGCGATAGTTCATCCATAATTATTTTCAACAAGGTGCTTTTTCCTGATCCGTTATTTCCCGAAATCCAAACATGTTCTGTTCCGGTTACTGTTGCATCAAAATCAGCAATTATGAGGCGGTTTTCAAATGATTTCGAAAGTTTTTTTATATGAAGCAGTATTTTCCCCGAAGGGGTTTTTCCGGAAAGACGGATATATGAAGACATTCTTTTTTCCGGTTCTTCCAGTTTTTTTTCACTATGTAGAAATTTTTCTAGACGTTTTCTCCGGCTCGCCATTTGCTCCGCAGATTTGCGAATTTTCCTCCGCTGATACGGCATTCTCGATCCAAATTCTTTTTCACCAGTCCGAGCACGTATTTCCATACGACTAATATCTTCTTCTATTCGTTTTATTTTTTTCTGTTGGGCATCATATTGCCTTTCATATGCCTCTTGTTCTATCTCCTTTTGTTCGCGATAAAACGAGTAATTTCCTCCATATTTCTTTAATTCACCATCTCGCAATTCGATCGTAGTATCAATGGCATTATCTAAGAACTGTCGATCATGAGATGTAAGGAAAACGGCACCCTCAAAGGTGGCAATAAATTCTTCTAGCCACAGCAATCCCGCAAGGTCGAGATTATTTGTTGGTTCGTCCAGCAAAAGCAGTGTTGGAGCAGGATTGGCGATTACTATTTTTGCCAGAAAGAGTCTTGTTTTTTCTCCACCACTGAGTAGCATAATATTTTGTGCTCGAGGAATGGTAGTTAGTCCCACGGTATGCAGTACGGTGTCGATTTCAAATTCTTGGTACTGGCGAAATAATTTAGCAACGGTTTCTTCTTTTCCAAATGTTGGGTACTGGGGGAGATACCCGATTGATTCACTGATTTGTACCGACCCCGCATCAGGTTTTATCTCCTGCATAATAATCTGAAACAGGGTAGACTTACCGGCACCATTTTTTCCCACTAACCCAACTACTTCACCTTTATCAATTGTAAGGTTGCAATGGCGCAAAACCTGTCTTTCTCCGAATGTTTTTGAAATATCGTGTAGTTGGAACATAGTTTACTTGACGTTTCGACTGATCATCTAAGTTTTCAAAGTTTCCCAAGATACTTTCTAAACTTCACTGTCGAACGTAATATTTTTTCAGCTGTACGTGAAACCGGATAATTGAGAATACTCTTCCATGAAAAACATGGATATCAATAAGGAAATTAATATCTTGCTCAAAGGGGGGGCGAGCATTGCGTCGTCCCAGTCAACCAGTTTTATGCCCTCTGTTGTTTTGATAATATTGAGTTCCGTTACATCTCCATGAGTGAGTATAAAATCGATCTTATTTCATTGTAATATTCTGCAACGTGATTTTGTGTTTCAAATATGTTGCGAATGACATTGGGATGAGTATCTAACAGCGTTGATGCTTGAGGACTCAGTTTCCCATTTAGTACAATTGTAACAGGTCGCCTGGAAGCTAGTACTACTATAGCATTTCGGCATTTTTTTTGCTTGAATTTAGCTTCATGTCTTATGTCGTTGAGGTAGACCAAAGTGGAAAAGTAGAAGATACAAAAGAAGATTCCGTGCTTGCGATGTCAAACGGAAAAACATTTTCTGTTTGCATTTCTGCTTCAATCAAGCGTACTTGTATACGCGAATTACGTAATAAAATGCCTCCCCAGAAAATGTATTTGCAGATGTTTACAGTTGGACTTTACTTCCTTCTGAGAGATTATTCCCATACTCTTACGCGCGTGCATATTGATCAAGAATATCAGGGAAAAAATGATGCAATAAAAGAGCATCTGGTAAATCTATTGCTACGAAATGGTTACTTTGTTGATCCAAGGGCTATTCAATTCACGTTGGTTGGTAAACATTCTCCAGCGCACACAGTTGCCTGGGGTACATTGCGAAAACACAAAAAACCGAATAAAGTCGTTCAACTTGATGAATTTATGCAAGAATTTCGACCAAAAAAAAAGATCGGGGACCCCGTAAGGGGGAAATGTAAAGTTCGTTGAACGGAATGGATACCGCTTCAGTTCCTTTACCACCCGATATGAGAACAAGTATACAAACAACGTATCTTTTTGTCAAATTTTATATAAGAGCGAAGCGAGAATTTGGTTATTCGCAGGGGCCAATTCGTGGTGACCCCTGCGGACAAGTGTATGTCGTTAGATTGTTTCGATCACTTCTTCTTTTTCAAAACGTGATTTAGCCAAGGTAGCGTATTTATCGTCCGACGCTCGATACCCTAAAGCACAAAGGACAACGGAAGATAAATTTCTTTCGTGTAGTCCAAGTATTTCGTCAAACTTCTTATTATCAAAACCCTCCATAGGGCAGGCATCTACTTTTAAGAGAGCTGCCGTTTCAAGGAGTATTCCAAGTGGAATATAGACCTGTTTTGCGGTCCATTCTTGAAGATAAGCAGGTGTTGCATTTTTCAGATATCCCAGAAGTATCTGCTTTAATCCATCTAAATCATTGGATTGTATTCCACGTATTTCAGCAGTTGATTCTATAAATCGGTTTACAAATGCTTCATTGACATCTGTTCTTCGAGTAAATACCACCAAATGAGAGGCGTCGGTAATTTGCGGTTGTCCCCAAGCGGCTGCCTTTAGCTTTTCCCGAATCTCTGGATTGGTAACAATGAGAAATTTCCATGGCTGCAGTCCATACGAAGATGGTGACAAGCGAATTGCCTCTGTTAGGGTTTGTAATATTTCGGCATCGATCTTTTTTGTCGGATCGAATTGTTTGGTGGCATAGCGCCAGTTCAGGGCAGAAAGAATTTGATTGTTCATAATGGATAGAGAATTAATAATTAAAAAGTAAATCCAATTTGTTTGAGATACGTTTTATTGAGCGAATAGATCATGTGGGTGGCATTTTTGTTTGCGTTGATTACATCAACAGCTATCAATTTATTGAAATGGTGAGAAAGAGTCGGCTGAGAGAGCGGAAAGAGTTTGGAAAGCTCACCACACGTAAGTGTTTTATGTTTTGCAAGTTCGAGTACAATTGCAAGCCGAGTTTCGTCAGCGAGTGCTTTAAATACCTTAACTTTTGTTTTAACGTCCTCATTCATATAGATATATTTAAATATTTAATATAATCAATATTAAACACTACCCTTGTAATAAATACAAGTTGAAAATGAAATATATCGGAGATAAAGCAAAGATATGACTATTTCTGCAATGCATAAATGATATCCTTGAGCAGGCGAGGTAATATATGGAATGTAAACGCAATGTCTACTTTTTCCTTGGACTCGTGCAGATGAAACCCATAGGGCCCAATATCAGCAATCGGCATAGAAATATCGGCGAGTGTTGCAAGATCGAGCGGAGACTCTGCAAGAACAGGATTATTTGTAGCGTATGTTTGTAATTCGTTTCGTTTTTTGCTGTCTACTTGGAGATAATTCATATCTGAAATACCTTCTGAGACTCCGGAATACGTAAACCGAAAACCAGACGTACCTTCATATTTTTGTAACACGTTCTTAATTGTTTCCTGAGTTCCGCAAAAAAAGTCAAAAAAGATAAATCTGTAAAAATTCACGCTCAAAAATGTTGATTTCTGGTTGAATTAAGGGCACTAGAGATGATAGTATAACGACGTTATGTACGTCAGAAGG
>JAAXWC010000038.1 GCA_013335175.1 Candidatus Roizmanbacteria bacterium | reverse complement strand
TATTTCACCAAAAAATAGTACCAAAATTGATCAAAATTTGCTTTTAAAAGTAGATTTTCGTATGTTTAGATTGTAATGAAGGTCTAAAGCCCGTATCAAAAGTCATATTCTTAATACCAGCGCCAAAAAACCAAAGTCGTTTCTCAGCTACCGTGGAAGGAAGTAATCATTACAGGTGGTGAACCAACCTCCGATTTAAGTTTGTTAGTCCAGACAATAAACAACATAGACTCAAAGCGTACGATACGGATAATTTCCAATGGTATGTGGGCACTTGAAAAAAATAGTGCGGAAGCGGTAATACAGGAACTTCTCAATACGGGACGAAAGGCAATACAGATTGATGTAAGTCTTCATGATAAACTGATTGAGAGAAAACTTACGAACATATTCGGTCGAGGGATACGGATTGGAATTCAGGTTCGTCACGGTGAAACAAATTATGATGTTTCTGATCTTCGAGGGCTAATAAACACTTTCCAAGGTCTTGCGCTTGAAATACATCATCTTCTTCCTATAGGAAATGCCGCTACACATCCGGAGACCGATCGTATGCGATTAGATAAACTTCTCGGGTATTCCTTTGCAAAGAATGTGGGAATGTACCTTGTACCGGCCGGCGGAGATACTGAAGCATGGCATAATCATGAAACGATCTATTTCCCCTATCGCGGTGATGCGGGGCGGCTCGGAAATCGCGCCATGGATACGCAGGCTCTCTATGAAGAAATTGTTCGTTTTTATGCGCGAGAACCTGAACAGCAGTACTGCCCTGAATCTAATTATTTCCCCTATTTCCCCGCGTATCTTCATGCGGCCTTTGTTTCGGGAATTCAAATCAACCCCGATCCCTATTATGTATTAACAGCTGAACGGCATCCTCTTAACGAATCAACAAAAAAGGTATTCTCTGAGCTTGCTCAACGGTATTACACTGCGCTTTCCGCGATGACAAACGAACCGATCGATTCGATTCTCGAAGCGGTGAAGCAGGCGATCCTTTTGAATATGACTCAAAATTTAAGTAGCTCAAGTGCTGGCAAAGACAGATTAATCGGTAACAATTTTTTTACAAAAATAGCAACAAAGGTTCCCCGTTTAACTCAAGAATTTGCAAAAATAATTGCAGATGATTTGATTGCTGTTCCTCTGGAAAATACTGAATTTGCCCCTTCACCTATTTCCATGGAGAGAGAATCAATGGTTATTTCCCGCTTCTGCAAAAAACTCCTTGAGAAAGACTATTTGGAACTAAAAGAAAATTTGGACCTGCTGGGTTTTTCCATCCGATTGTCTCCTTCAGTTCATTTAGTATCCCACCTTTAAGGTGGATCGTGTTGTTGTGACATGCTATTTGTTAATAATGCCGGAAATTTACTTTTATTTGCTTTTCCTATGAAGTCTTTTCTGATACTCAGAATTGTTGATTACAAAATCTGAATACCATTCTCTTTTGTACTGAAAATATGAAAGGATATGTTGAATATCGAGGGGAACGTTTGTTGGATGTCCATTTATGTATGCAGAAAATGAAGACCAGGGGTAAAGCGCAATTTCCTCTTTTTTTTGAACGATACTCGCAGTGTATGGATTGAGATGAATGTACCGCGAAACGTGTAGAAGTTGTTCATCCGAGCGTATTTCTACGCATTTAAAGGGAGAATGAAATAACGAGCCGTTTCGTTCGTTCTGTATATTGTAGTATTTTGTAAAGGAGTTCATTACCTGTGAAAGGTACTTGCTGACACCATTATCATTGTTTTGTTTTACCAAAAGGTGAAAATGATTTGGCATTATGCAGTATGCAAGGAGATCTACATGTTTGTGGGTACCTTTTGTGTTTGAGGCTAAATAGAGATAGTTATTTTTCATTTTATGAAATAATGAGTATTTAATATACGTATGTGTTGGTAGGTAATACGATAGTCGTTCAAGAAAAATACTGCAAAGGAATGAGTCATTAAAAATTGGTGCTCGATCAAGGGTACGATTGTAGATATGATAGATCCCTTTATTCATAAAACTAATATCTCTCCCCGGCATAGAGGTAAAGTATGACGAAAAGAAATAGTAGTTTCAACAGACTATATGCTACAAAAATTAAAAATAGACTGCTACGACAATACGATTCACCTTAAAGGTGTAACAGTGTAACGACTTTAATAAATTCTGCGCCAAACAAAAATAGTTGGGCGAAGTAATATATGGCAAGCATGAACACTAATAGCGAGCCAGCAGCTCCATAAATTGTCCCAACGGGTACCAACAAAAAATACAGTTCAATAGCAATTCTTCCTATTCCCATGAGTACTGCCGTAACCAAAGATCCAATCAGCAGATAGCGTATGGGAAAACGTGCATGGCTGAGATAGCGATACGCGAGCATTAGCATAATGATAAGAAGGATAAAAAAGAAAATTTGATTATAAACAGATAGTTCCGGTAGCGAGATGGGAATGGTTGTATAAAAAAAATGTATCAGTGTGGGAAGAATCGTATTTATGAGTATGAGAGCAAGGAGGATCAGATTGATAAAGAGTGCAAATAGCAGAGTTAAGAGACGGTTTTTTAGTTGGCGGGTAATTGTGTATTCCCCCGAAGGTCGGCTATCCCAAATGGTATCCAAATATTCCTGAATATGAAGAAAAAAACTGGTTGCACCGATCAGGGAAACAATAAATGAAATGATAGCGGGAAGAAGATTATATGTCTTTGCAACTTCTGTTTGAAGGATGTTTTGGACTATCATTGCGGGATAATCTCCATATTGAGTTTGAATTACGTTGACGATCTGATGAAAAATTGCCGGTTGACGGAGAACAAAAAGGATAAAGGAGAAAATGATGATGAACAACGGCGCGATAGCAAATAACGCATAGAAAGTGATGGCCGCAGCCATCTGCTCAACTTTGTCTTTTTGAAATTCATAAAATGAATGTCGCAAAATGCCCAATATACGTTTTATTCTGTACATGCAATGTAGTATTTCATTTTTTTGTTGTGTTTATGTGAGTACCATGTAAGTTTCAGTATGTAGAAGTAGTAGTTCCCTTCAACCATGTATCATCTCTGTGAAGGCAGAATTCATCTAGAGGTAAAATTATATTCCCTATAAAATTTCTAAAAAATCATCAAGTTTAAGTTCTACTCTATGTGCATTTCGCAATTTTAGGATAAAGGCAAGCACCTCTTGAGTTTCTTTCGTTGCTTTAACGTCTAATAATCCGTTTATTGGTTCCCATCTGTTTTTCCATGTGTTTAACATATATTCCACATTCTTACCAGTATTTGTTAAAGTTAAAGCAAATCCTTTATCAATTGTAATTTCTTCTTCCTCAGGACGAAACTGAGTACTGGGGGTATTCTGTTGAGAGGAACTTACTTTTTTAACTCTATCTATCTCATCATGATTGTAAAAATCAATGGCTACAGTCAATCCATCTAGTCGAGGTGATTTATCTTTCTGTGGAAAGGATACTCTACACCCATTTTGTATAAGATAATTTTTCCAATTTGCTAAATCGGGATTACTATCAGTAAGATCTTCCGTTGCAAGCGTCCGACGCATATCCTGTACCATGTTGAATATTTCCGTTCCAGTATTTAAATGCTCATGAGGTTCCATGATATTAACTATAGGAAGTATATCTTCAGTCTCATGCTGTGGAGGAGGTTGTAATAATTCCATATCAATTCTTAAAAAATAATTAAATACATATCAGATACGCATTATACACCGTCAGCTGAATTGTTACAAGTTGTTTGTATAAAATTTATTCCTCATTTTTTGTACCCAGGAGATTTACTATGGCTTGAGTAATTTGTCCTTCAAGGTCGGGATATATAGTTGAAAACTCGGGGAAATAGGTAACCAGGAGTGCAATTCTTTCTGCATTGATTACCTCTTGACTATTATGACCTGCCTTTTCTTGATTAATCCAATCAGGGTGTAATTCCCCGACGCTCTGCGTCGCGAGAGCTATATAATAGGTAAATGAGCGAACACATACATAAAAGTCATAACGTGACCCTGTTGCTATACCACGTAGTATTTCCGACG
>JAAXWC010000023.1 GCA_013335175.1 Candidatus Roizmanbacteria bacterium | reverse complement strand
CTTTTTGAAACTAAACAACGATTCTGGACGCACTACGTTTGCCAGAATGACGACGCTGAGCTCATTGCATTCGCTGTCCGGAATGACGTTGTATCGTCATCCCCGCGTAGGCGGGGATCCATCCCGATCCTTGCATCAGACTCCTACCATGGATTCCCTCCTTCGAGGGAATGACGAGAGAGAGGGGATGACGTGCGGGTAAGATTGCTTCGTCATTTCACTCCTCGCAATGACCAATGTTCGGTTGCCATTCTTTTTGAAGTATTGTTGAATTGAATAGATTCCCCCGGATCGGCGCAGTCCGGAGCAGGCTCCCCAGGACGGAATGACGAGAGAGCCGGAATGACAATGAATGGTCATCATTCCTTTAATAGCATGAGAGCAATGAGAAATTCCCGGTAGGCATAGGCAAGATCCAGCGGAACTCGAAAGAGGCCGTCTTTATATCCCTGTTGTTTCAGGAAACGTGCATAAAACATGAAAAGCGGATTCAGAATGACATCCTTCATCGACGTATGCACCCCCTCTGTTTTTTTACAGACAGCTTCGCGATGGGCATAGGAAATTAATTTTTTCCAAACGTGAGTCGTGGAAAGATAGGAATAATGAAGCATCTTATTCTGGAGAGTACCCACTTTGCCGTTGGGGATTGTGTATACGGAGTGAATAGGAACTGGCAACACTGATACCTTTGCGTGCTGAAATAAAATAAGTTTTGAGTACTGTTCTCCACCATGGTTGAGGGGCTTATTTATAAAAAAACTCTGAAACGGAACCCAATATCCATCCAACGGGGTACTTCCATGAATAGTTTTGAGAATTTCTTCCCTCAACTCCTTGGAGACAACTTCATCGCTATCCAACACTAAAATCCACTCATTTTTTATCTTAGACAGAGCATATACTCGTTGAAGTCCTTCGCTCGGTTGTGCATGAAGATGTACTGTTGCGCTGTACTGCTTTGCGATCTCTACGGTACGATCCGTGGAGTGGTCATCAACTATAACAATCTCGTCAACCCATCCGTGGACAGATCGAAGCGTTTGCTCAATAGTGTGCTCCGCATTCTTTGTGATCATCGATACCGAGATGCCATATTTCATAGGTAGATTATAACGTAATTTACATTCTTCTTGCATTTTCGTGAGATAATGAAATTATGACAGATGTTATTGAATATTTTTCTGCTTTACTGGCTACATTTAATTGGGTCGACGGAGTTTTTTTTGTCATGGTACTTTATTTTATTGTTACGAATAAAGGATTTATTAATACCTTTTGTGAGATCGTAGGCTTTTTAGGTTCCTTAATTGGAGCATATTTTACCTATCCGTTCTTTGGGAAGCTCTTGAGTAATGTGGGAGTAACGCTTCCGTTTGGTATTTTATATGCACTTGCTTTTATGATCTCATGGATCGTATTTGAACTTATTTTTTTTGCCGTATTAGAGTTTCTTATGACAAAAATTCCGGCCTCGTTTGAAAAAAATCCTATCAACAAATGGGCGGGATACGGAGCAGGCTTTGTTCAGGCCTGCGTTCTTTTTTTTATCGGCATCAGTGTGGTTTTTGCCTTTCCCGTGAGGGGAGCGATAAAAGCGGAAATCGTAAATTCTCGTTTTGGACCGCCTTTTATTGCTGTATCGCATGTCTTGGAACAACAGATAAAGGGAGTTTTTGGTGAAGCAGTAAGCGAATCTCTCAACTTTTTAACGGTAAAACCTACTTCAACAGAGTCTATTGATCTCGGATTTAAAGTTCCGGCACGTACGATTTCTCCAGATTCAGAAAGTGAAGATACCATGTTCGAGTTGGTAAATCAGGAACGCCGAAAACAAGGGATCTCAACACTCAAATTTGATTCCCAATTGCGCGATGTAGCCCGTGAATACGCACAACAAATGTTGGAAAACGGATTTTTTTCTCATACATCGCTTGTAGATAAAACAACCGTTGCTGATCGTGTTGAAAAAAAGGGCATCAATTATACCGTTGTAGGGGAAAATTTGGCCTTTGCAGGAGATGTATATCAGGCACATGAAGGGTTGATGAACTCGGAAGGTCATCGCCGGAATATTTTAACGAAAGAGTATGGCAACGTAGGGATTGGTGTGATGGATGGAGGAATCTACGGAAAAATGTTTGTTCAGGTGTTTAAAGATTAAAACAAATCCATTTGATCTTCATCCGTTTTTTTCTCTTCCTTTTTCTTCTTTTCTTGGGAAGGCTTTTCAACAGGCTTTGTGTTTTCACCATAAAAGAGTCGAGGAATAAGGGCGTGGATTTCCAGGTCTTCTAGGCTTTGTTTCATACCTTCCTGAAATCCCTGAAAAGCAGTCTGTTCTTGTTCAATTTCGAGAGGTAGATCGGTTATAATGGTGGCCAATTTCTTAGAAAGGGTAATTAATTCTTCATGTTTCACAAGGAGTAATTTGGTGTTATTTTCACTCATTTTCGGAAGTTCAGCAAGCAGATTCTCAACAGAACCATATTCTTGAAGTAGTTTTGCTGCTGTTTTTGGCCCAATTCCCTTGGCACCGGGGATATTGTCTGAAGCGTCGCCCATAAGCCCTTTTAAGTCTGGTATTTTTTCGGGAGGTAGTCCAAATTTTTCAATAACAGCATTTCGATCGTACAAAACAGTACTGCTAATGCCTACCTTCGGAACGACGACAAATACGTGATCATTTACGAGCTGCAAAATATCACGGTCACTCGATAGAATAATTACGCGTGTGTCCGAGGTTCCGAATTGGTGGCTTAAGGTGCCAATAACATCGTCTGCTTCAAATCCTGGTTTCTCGATCCGAAAAACTCCAGCTTTATCGAGGAGGTCTTTAATAAGGGGAATCTGGATAATAAAACCATCCTGCGCTTTTGGACGGTGTGCCTGGTACTTCTCGTAGAGTTCCTTACGAAATGTTTTTACGGGTGTATCAAAGCAAACGATTACGTACTCAGGTTTAAATTCAGAAGTAGCTTTTTGCAGCATGGAAAAGAACCCGAAAATTGCATTGGTAGGAGTTCCCGATGCAGTAGTCAACGGAGGAATTGCATAAAAAGCTCTATGCATAATACTGTGACCATCTATGATGAGCAAAGTCTTCATACGTTATTCTGTAGGTGTATTATCCGTTTTCACTCCAACAAGTGCTTCAAACTCATCCTGATCCAAGTTCTCTTTTTTGATGAGTTCGGTCCCGACCTTATCTAATAGTACTCGCTGTGTTTTGAGAATAGAAACTGCTTGATCGTATGCTTCAATGAGGATTTTTTTAATCTCTTCATCTATTTTGGAAAGCATCTCCTGCGATACGTTGTTTTGTTCCCAGTAAGAACGTCCCCATTCGGTAATGTCCATTGTGGGGCCAAAATTTACCGGTCCCAATGAACTCATACCGTATTCAACTACCATTGCCCGAGCCACACTGGTTGCTTGGTCAAAATCGTTGGCTGCTCCCGTAGTTACCTCGTTAAATATAAGTTCCTCCGCAGCACGCCCTCCCATCATAACGGAAATGCGCTCCAATAAATGAGTTTTTGTTTCATGCAATTTATCTTTCGCAGGAGGAATCAGGGTGTATCCAAGTGCCATACCACGCGACACGATCGAAATTCGATGTACCGGATCGGTATGTGGTTGAAAGTGAGATACAAGTGCGTGACCTGCTTCATGATACGCAGTTAGTTTTTTATCATAATCAGACTGAAGTCGTTTTTTCTCGGGCCCCAGTTTCACTTTGGTTGCTGCTTCTTCAATATCTTCCATTGAAATTTTGTCGTGCGCTTGGCGCGCCGTGTAAATTGCAGCTTCGTTTAACATATTCTCCAAATCTGCTCCCGAGAATCCAACCGTTCGTTTGGCAACGCGATCCCAGTTTACCGATTCATCAAACGGTTTATTCTTTGCGTGAATACTAATGATCGCTTTGCGACCCTCTACATCTGGATAATCGACAATAATCCGTCTGTCGAATCGGCCTGGTCGAAGGAGCGCGGAATCGAGAAGATCTCCTCGATTAGTGGCGGCAACGACGATTACCTGTTCGTTCGGATTAAATCCGTCCATTTCTACTAAAATCTGATTTAAGGTTTGTTCGCGCTCATCGTGAGAAGGCATAACTCCGGTCGATCGAGTGCGTCCAATTGCATCTATTTCATCAATAAAAATGATGGCTGGTGCGCTCTTTTTAGCAGTGGCAAACAGATCTCGTACCCGTGCTGCACCAATACCTACCAACATTTCCATGAACTCAGAACCAGCGATAGAGAAAAACGGAACGTTTGCTTCACCGGCAACGGCTTTTGCTAAAAGTGTTTTACCGCATCCTGCCGGTCCAACCAAGATAACTCCTTTCGGAGTTCTTGCACCAAGTTTTTTATATTTTTCTGAGTGACGCAAGAAATCTACCACTTCCTCAAGCTCTTTTTTTGCCTCGTCTACTCCAGCGACATCTTTAAAAGTTGTTTTTGGAAGATCTTTGTTAAACCGTTTTGCACGGGACTGTCCAAAAGAAAAAACCGATTCCTGAGCTCCTTTTGCTTGTCGGAATATAAATACCAAAAATGCGACCATGAGAAGCACGGGAAGTAAGTTGGAGAGAAGTGCTAAGATTCCCAGTGAAGTTTGAGTATCATCAACCTTAATGGGGACAGCCGTTGTGTCGACCCCTGCATTATGGAGCATTGTGTCGAGGTTTGCGGTTGATTCTTTGTATGTTATAACTTTTGTATTGTTTTTATAGTTTACGGTTACTTTATTGTCGGCTACCTCCAAATCTTTTACTTTTCCATCTTTAATATCCTTCATTACGGTGCTGATTGGCTTTTCAGCAGTATCTTTTTTTAAAGCTGTCGTAAAGGAAGAAAGGAGATAAAAAATGAAGAAACATGAAAAAAGAACAATAAAAATATTTTTTATATTGAAATCAAAGCGAAACTCGGTAACTTTTTTCCCTTTTGATTTAGTATTTTTATGTTCATCGGAAGGATTTTGAGTATTTTTTTTCGGTGTCATAGCGTACATTTTAGCAGATTTTTGATAAAATGGGAAGGCTGAGGTACGAATAAAAATGCATACGTCAGTTGTGCTTGTTTGTTCCTGATTGTTTGCAACAGCCAGTGACACCCCCTCAAAGGGTCCCCTCCTGAAAGTTGCCGCACAACAGGAAATTCACTCAAACACTCATTATGACTCATTACATTTATGAATATGAAAGTAGTCCCTAAACAGACAATTTCGATACCGGAGGTTGTTGATATTTTACATAGGGGAGGGGTTGTTGTTGCCCCCACAGATACCGTATACGGACTGTTGTGCGATGCCAAAAATGAAATCGCAGTAAAAAAATTGATAGCAATCAAAAACCGTCCGGCAGGAAAACCAATTTCGGTGTTTGTCAGCGATTTTGACATGTTGAATGCGTATGGCGTTTTGAATGTACAACAATCATCCGTTTTAAAAACAATTCTACCAGGGCGGTATACTATTGTTCTCGATTCCAAACACAAGAATTCGTCGCTTCTCGAGTCGGAAAAAGGGACCTTGGGATTTCGCTTTATTGATAATGCTTTTATTACAGAATTAGTAAAACAATTCGGTTCACCACTTACTGCTACTTCTGCCAATCTTTCTGGTTCAGAGCCTCATTATTCGATCAAAACATTACTCTCCGATTTACGATCAAAAACTGAGTTGATCGATTTAGTAGTGGATGCGGGAGACTTACCTCATAATAAACCGTCTACCGTACTAGACTTAACTACTCCAACCGTACAGACAATCCGAGGAGGAGATCTGTTATGGAAAGAAGATGTAGCTCTTATTTCTCATTCTGAAGAAGAAACACAGATGATAGCGCGTCTCCAGATGGGGAGTATTCTGGATTCCGTTCAGAAAAAACCAGTTGTTTTTATTTTGGAGGGAGAGTTGGGGGTGGGTAAAACGGTGTTTGTGAAAGCGATTGCCGAGAGTTTGGAAATACCTCGGGTTGTTTCTCCGACCTATGTTATTTATTATGAATACGATGTCTCTGGTCATCCGTTTATTCAGTATCTGATCCATTTTGATTTGTTTTCTCTTGAAGAGGATGAAGAGTTTAAGGTTTTGCAAATAGATCGTATGTTGAAACCGGGGAATGTACTGTGCTTTGAATGGGGAGAAAAAGCAGGCCCCGTATTTGAAATGCTGAAAGAAAAGGCGGAAATTGTTTTTATACATATGAAGTATACGGGCAAGGGAGAACGTGAAATTGCGATACGACGGAAGAAATAAATTGAATTACTTTTTATGGCACTCATTTTAGCAATAGACACTTCGTGCGATGAAACTTCTGCTGCGGTGGTAGATGGTCAGCGGATTCTCTCTTCAGTGGTCTATTCGCAGATACTGATTCACAAACAGTGGGGGGGAGTGGTCCCGAATTTGGCAAAACGGGCTCATGTCGAGCGGTTAGATTCGGTAGTTGCCAATGCATTGAAAAAATATAATTCGATTGCCAAGGTAACGGACTGGAATGGATCTCCGGAATATGTAGAGAAGATTATGCATTCGCTAGACGCAGTAGCGGTAACCTATGGTCCAGGTCTTGCTGTTGCTCTGGAGGCGGGGATTGTAAAAGCAAAAGAGCTGAGTAATCGCTACCATAAACCTCTGATCGGGGTGAATCATATGGAGGGACATATCTATTCCGTATTTATGCAAAATCGAAATGGAAACCCAGAACGGCCATTTCAATTCCCGTACCTTGCATTGCTTGTCTCGGGTGGACATACGGAATTGATCCATATGAAAGGCCACAGAACGTACGAACTTTTGGGAGAAACGGTAGACGATGCCGGCGGTGAAGCACTCGATAAAGCAGCTAAAATGTTAGGTTTGGGTTATCCAGGCGGTCCAGTAATTGAACAGCTTGCCCAAGAGGTGCACAATGAAGATCGCTATCGTTTTCCTCGTCCGATGGCAAAATCAAAAGACTATCAGTTCTCTTTTTCCGGGCTTAAAACATCTTTTTTGTATTTTCTTCGGGAAATGGGTGAGGAAGAAAAGAACAAAAATTTGCGCTATTTGGCTTCATCTTTTCAAGAAGCGGTATTTGATAGTATCCTGCTAAAAACGGAACGTGCTATGAAGGAAAAAGGACTAAACAGAATACTTGTGGGGGGTGGCGTCTCTGCAAATCGGTATTTGCGAAAACGGTTTCGGAGATTGGTGAGACAATACCAGGGCGAGGTCTTATTCCCTTCGTTTTCCTACCTTACGGGAGATAACGCGGCCATGATTGGAGCGGTTGGATCGATTATGTTTGAACAAAAACAGTTTATGAAAGATCCCGATGCTCTGGAACGAGAACCACGATTGCTCGTGGCTTCTTCTGCTTGAATTTTTCTGTTGCTGCATGTAAACTACTACAAAACTAGTATATGTTAACCATAAATAATAAAACAGATTATGCTTTGATTATTCTTTCCCAGTTGCAAAACACGCAAGGGTTTGTCCCTCTTTCGCAGCTTATTGAAAGAACGCAACTTCCTCCTCGGTTTGTTGCTCGAATTGCAGCTGATTTAGTGAAATATAAGGTATTGGTGAGTCGTGAAGGAAAAGTTGGTGGGTATCATCTCAACAAAAAATTGACAGACATTTCATTACTTAGTTTTTTATCTATTTTTGAAAATCCGATAGCGGTTGCGAAGTGTCACAAGGAAGATTCTGAGTGTCAGTACGCCAATTTGTGCACGCATAAGCACTTGCTTCGCGAGAAAATTGCGTCCGTGATGGAGCGAGAATTATCTCGTCTTACGGTTGCAGATATTATTACTTAACTCAAAATATGTTGCAGTTACACAAGGTAGGCATTTCTGTTGGAGAAAAACACATTATTCAGGATTTTTCCTTCTCATTTGAAAAAGGAAAAACGTATGCCATTATGGGGCCGAATGGCTCAGGGAAATCCACACTGGCGTCGAGCATTATGGGGTTGCCCCCTTACACTGTTCAATCGGGTTCAGACATCAAATTAGATCGTCAGGATATTCTTTCTTTGGATTCGGTGCAACGGGCTAAGCAGGGGATTTTTCTTTCTTACCAATCGCCAATTTCGCTCAATGGAGTAACCGTTTCCCAGCTTTTACACATGGCTCTTTTGGGGAAAAAAGATCCTCTTGCTATTCGTCAGGAAATTCGTCTCTATGCGAACGAACTGGGAATTACCGACGAACTCCTTCGTCGTCCATTAAATGAAGGGGCATCAGGAGGCGAAAAGAAAAAGCTTGAGGTATTACAGGCAGCAGTTTTAGAGCCATCAGTTGCTATTTTTGATGAAATAGATACCGGAGTAGATGTAGATTCTCTCAAAACAATCAGTGAGTTTCTCAAAAAATACCAAGGAGATAAAACGTATATTATTATCACACACTATAATCATATTTTGCATTATTTACCGCCCGATGAAGTTTTGGTACTGGGAAATGGAACACTCAAACGAGTAGGCGATAGTCGCCTGGCACGAGAGATTGAGGAGAAAGGATATGAGGGCGTTTCTATTATTTAGTGATCTACCTATATGGCAGATAACAAGCATTCAGACAATTTAGAGTTTGACTACAAGTTTGGATTTTCAATGCCACAGAACTATCACTTTAAGGCAAAGAAAGGGCTGGATCGTGGTGTGGTTGAACAAATTTCAGCCTTAAAGCAGGAACCGGCTTGGATGCTGGAATTCCGGTTGAAAGCGTATGAGATTTTTTTAAAAAAAGAAATGCCAGCCTGGGGTCCGGATCTGGGAGGTATTCAGTTTGATGATATGTATTATTATATTAAGCCGACATCCGATAGAGCTTCTTCATGGGAAGAATTACCAAAGGAAATAAAGGAAACCTACGATAGAATTGGCGTTCCTGAGGCTGAAAAAAGCTTTTTAGCCGGAGTATCCGCGCAGTATGAATCGGAGGTTGTTTACGAAAGTGTTAATCGAGAATTACAAAAGTTAGGGGTAATTTTTTGCGACATGGATACCGCACTTAAAAAGTATCCAGAGCTTGTTAAAGAGTATTTTGGTTCGCTTATTCCTGCGCAAGATAACAAGTTTGCCGCATTAAATTCGGCTGTTTGGTCTGGTGGATCGTTTATTTATGTTCCCAAAGGAGTGAAGGTAACCCTTCCGTTGCAGGCATATTTTCGTATCAATGCAGAGCGATTTGGTCAGTTTGAACGAACTCTTATTATTGCGGATGAAGGATCGTCGGTCCATTATGTAGAAGGCTGTACTGCTCCAATTTATACTTCAAATTCTTTGCACGCGGCGGTAGTCGAACTGTTTGTAAAAAAAGATGCAACGGTTCGGTATACAACGGTTCAGAACTGGAGTACGAATGTATATAATCTCGTTACCAAACGAGCTCAAGCTGAGGAAAATGCCCGGATGGAGTGGATTGATTGTAATATTGGTTCGCAGGTTACTATGAAGTATCCGAGCGTGTATTTACGCGGAGAAGGGGCGAGTGGAGAGGTGTTATCCATTGCCTTTGCCAATGCAGGGCAGATCCAAGATGCTGGCGCGAAAATGATTCATTTTGCACCGCGAACCAAAAGTCGGATAGTCTCGAAGTCTATCTCAAAAAAAGGTGGCCGGACTTCGTATCGAGGGTTAGTTCAGGTAATGCCGGGTGCTTCACAATCGTCTGTATATGTTTCATGCGATGCACTTATTCTCGATGAGCTTTCGCGTTCTGATACCTATCCGTCAATGCGTGTGAAAGAAAACGATGTCGAGGTGCAGCACGAAGCAACCGTCGAAAAGCTGGGAGATGAAAAAATTGCCTATCTTATGTCTCGCGGAATTAAACGAGTGGATGCAGAGGGTCTTTTAGTGAACGGTTTTATTGAGCCGGTTGCTAAAGAAATTCCGTTAGAGTATTCAATAGAATTAAATCGGCTCATCAAGTTAGAGATGGAAGGGAGTGTTGGGTAACTACTATGCAACAATATATACATCTCAATGAAACAAAAAATGGGAATCTGATCTTTGATACCCCTGGCGAGTATGTGGTGTATTTTCATAACTATTCTGGGAAAATTACCTGTAGAATAACCGCTCCCGAGGTATCAGTTGAATTGATTGGTTTGTATGAAGGGAACGCGACCAATGCTTTTCATGTTGAAACGATTCAGCATCATTGCGCTCCGAATTCATCTTCAAACCTGCTGATTAAAGGTGTTTTCGAAGATGCATCAACCTTTCACTATCATGGGCTTATCCGTATTGAAAAGGAAGCACAAAAAAGTCGAGCATACCAAAAAAATCAGAATCTGGTTTTGAGTCCAAAGGTATTTGTGGAGTCAAAACCTGATCTTGAAATTTTAGCCAACGATGTTTTTTGTACCCATGGATCAAGCACGGGAAGGCTCAATGAATCGCAGGTGCGGTACATTGAATCGCGTGGAATACCCGAAACGGAGGCAAAGAATCTAATGATTGAGGGGTTTAAGGAAGAGATTTTGGAGAAGGTGAGGAAGTATCATCGTCATTCCGGCCCCTTTCGTCATTCCGGCTTGCCCGGAATCGTTGTGAAAAAGGAGTAGCAACGTCATCCTCTTCCCGAGCATTTGGGAGGAATGACGATCGTAAATTTACTATAATATACAGCTATGCACAATATAAAATCAGATTTTCCTATTTTTGAACATCTCCCGAATTTGGTGTATTTAGATTCCACAGCAACCGCGCTAAAACCACGGGTAGTAATAGAAAAATTAACGGAGTATTACACGCAGTATAGCGCGAATATCTATAGAGGGCTCTATCGCATCTCTGAAAAAGCAACGCAGGAGTTTGAAGCAGTTCGAGAACATACTGCACGTTTTATCAATGCAAAACCGAATGAAGTTATCTTTACCCGAAATACCACAGAAGCCATAAACCTCATTGCCTATTCTTTGGGTAGATCGATTATCCAAGAGGGGGATGAGATCGTTACGACCATTATGGAACATCATGCCAATTTTGTTCCCTGGCAACAGCTTGCCTTTGAAAATGGAGTGGACTTGAAGGTGGTAGATATTGACGATGAAGGTAATTTGCAGTCACTCGATACCGTCATTACGAAACGCACCAAACTACTCGCACTTACCGCTATTTCTAATGTGCTTGGGACAATAAATCCTATCAAAGATATTGTTAAGAAAGCAAGAACACTCAATCCGGAAATAATCATTATTCTGGATGCTGCACAGGCAGTTCCCCACATGAAACTCGATGTCATCGCCTTGGATTGTGATTTTATTGCTTTTTCTTCTCACAAAATGTGTGGACCTACCGGGGTCGGCGTTTTGTGGGGCAAGCAAGAACTACTGCAACAGATGCCTCCCTTCCTATTTGGAGGAGAAATGATATCCGAGGTTTCTTTGGAAAAAACAACCTTTCAAAATCCTCCCCAACGTTTTGAAGCCGGTACGCCGGCAATTGGTGAAGTTATCGCCTTTGGAGCGGCTCTTTCTTATTTAGAATCAATTGGAATGGATACGATTCGTGCCCATGAGCGTCAGCTTACCCGGTATGCATTAGAACGGTTGGATCAGCAATTTGGCGACGATATTCGTGTCTTTGGCCCTCAAAATGAAGAGGATCGGGCAGGTATAGTTGCTTTTCGCTTTCGAACAGTTCACCCGCACGACGTGGCTCAAATTTTGGATCAATCACAGGTGGCGGTTCGAGCAGGTCATCACTGCGCGATGCCGCTTCACAAACGTCTTCAGGTTCCTGCAACAACACGAGCAAGTTTTTATGTGTATACTACGGAGGAAGATATAGAAAAATTCATTAAGGCGTTACAAAACGTAAAGGAGGTTCTATGTACGAGGAAGTAATACTTTCGCATTATCGCAATCCTCATAACAAGGGGACAGTATCAGCACCTACTTCGTCGGTCCACAAATCCAATCCGCTTTGTGGCGACTCTATTACGCTTTCTATCGTCGAGTCGGACGGTATTATTACAGACATTGCATTTGAAGGAGAAGGCTGTGTTATATCAACTGCCGCGGCCTCGCTTTTGACCGATTATGCAAAAGGCAAAAAAAAAGAGGACTTGATGAAACTAGATGCAAGCTTTATTATTGACTTATTAGGAATTGAGCTGGGAGCAACACGCCTCAAGTGTGCATTGCTGCCTTTAGAAGCATTACAAGTCGTATGTAATTCACTATGACAGATTTATCTTTGAAAGATCCAAACAATCCATCTGGACCAGTTCAGGTTCACAATTATAAGATTGCTGTTGACCGTGATCTGTGTATTGGTGCCGCAACCTGTATAGCTGTCGCTGGTAAGGCATTTGAACTAGATTCAGAAGCAAAAGCGGTGGTATTACAAACCGCGGATGCGGAAACAATAGAGGCACTTATTGATGCAGCACGAGCCTGTCCTGTTGCTGCGATTACGATTGAAGATGAAAATGGCAATAAAATTTTTCCTCAATAATCTATGAACTCTTTTCTTTGGAAAATTGGTGGCGAAGCCGGTTTTGGCATCATGACTACCGGATTAGCAATCTCTAAGCTCGCAACCCGTTCGGGGCATCAGATATATGATTACGCGGAGTATCCCTCACTCATTCGTGGCGGGCATAACACATACGATGTTCTTATAAGCACTGACAAAGTTTCGGCGACAAAACATGAAATAGACCTTCTTATTTGTCTGAATAAAGCAACATTTGAACTGCACAAGCATCGTCTGAGTGCAACAAGTACGGTGGTATACGATCCAGATGAATTTGTAATTGAAGGTGAGTATCACCTCGTACCCATTCCTTTTAAAAAAATCAGAACAGAGCACAATGCTCAGGTTGTTATGATGAATACGGTCGCGATAGGTGCAAGCGTTGCCCTGATGGACGGCGATATTAACCTGTATTTCACCCAAATAGAAGAAGAATTTACCCGTAAAGGGAGTGAGGTCGTCGAGTACAACAAAACGTTCGCGCGCCTTGGGTATGACGAAGTAAAAAAGAATTTTTCGCAGTATATTCAACCTGTTTTGAAAAAACAGTCCGAAGTTACCGAGCGAATGGTTATGACGGGAAATGAAGCCTTTTCATTAGCGGCGGTTGCTGCTGACTGTCGATTCTATTCTGCCTATCCCATGACTCCAACCTCTGCTGTTTTGGGTATTTTGGCAGGTTGGGCAGAAAAAACGGGAATGGTTGTGCGCCATGCAGAAGATGAAGTCGCAGTGATCAATACAGCACTTGGAGCTTCATTTGGCGGTGTACGTTCTGCTGTCGGCACTTCGGGTGGAGGTTTTGCTCTGATGGTTGAAGGCATTTCATATGCGGGCATTGCAGAGCTACCGTTAGTTATTTTCCTTGGGCAAAGGCCCGGTCCGGCAACGGGAATGCCAACCTGGACAGAACAAGGGGATTTGTTGTTTGCGGTACATGCTGGTCATGGTGAGTTCCAAAAAATAGTACTCGCGCCTGGAGATATTGAAGAAATGTTTGAACTTACGGTAAAAGCATTTGATTTGGCAGATATGTACCAACTGCCAGTGATTATTTTGGGCGATAAACTGTTGTGTGAATCACACCAATCGTTGGAAACAGAAAAAGTAACTACATTTACTGCATCGTACCAACCAAACTATGGAAAAACCGTCCGCACCCCTTCAGAACAGCCCTACCTTCGGTATAACATAACCGACGATGGTATTTCTGAACGGTTAATCCCCGGGTTTGAGGGAGTATATTACCAGGCAAATTCATATGAACATTTAGAAGATAGTCATACCACCGAAGAGGCTGCTCCTCGCATCGCGCAGGTTCAGAAACGATCTCGAAAGTGGCAGACCTACCTAAAAAATGATTTTGCAAAGCCCACTATCTATGGCGATTTTGCAAAGGCAGAAAAGGTGCTTGTTTCCTGGGGAGCGAATAAAGGGATACTGTTGGAAGCGCAGAAAAAAGCAAAAGAACAGGGAATTGAATTTGCGTATCTTCATTTTACCCATCTTTATCCTCTTGATACAGAACTTGTTGCATCGTATTTCACGGAAAATAAACAGTATATTTTAGTAGAAAATAATTCTGAAGCGCAGTTTGGCAAATTACTGAGGGCAGAAGTGGGAATCGATTTGAAAGAGAAATGGTTAAAATACGATGGTCGTCCATGGTATGTTGAGGAACTAGTGGAGAAATTAAAAATTAGATTCCCGCCTACGCGGGAATAACGCCGAAATTCTATGTCTACAACACAAGATTTTTCTGGTTATGGAGGAACATGGTGCCCGGGTTGCGGTGATTGGGCCATAGGAATGGCGATCAAACAGGCCTTTGTCCAATTGGAACTTACCCCTTCTTCTCTCATGGTTTTTTTCGACATCGGTTGTTCAGGGAATATGAATGATTATCTCAATGCCTATGCCATGCACGGGTTGCACGGAAGATCTATTCCGACCGCACTTGGTGCAAAACTCGCAAATCACACCCTTCGTGCGGTGGTTGTGGGCGGGGATGGAGGCATTTATGGAGAAGGAGGAAATCATTTTTTACACGCTTGCAGAGGGAATCACGACATAACCGTAATTGTACACGATAATGGTGTTTATGGCCTTACAACAGGTCAAGTTGCCCCAACAGCAGACAAAGGCTACCGCTCAAAATCTACACCTGCCGGAATTATTGAGTTTCCTGCTAATCCACTTGCGCTTGCGTTAAGTCAGGGAGCAAGTTTTGTGGCTCAGTCATTTGCCGGAGATCTCCCTCATGTGGTAGAAACAATAAAAAAAGGAGTTTCCCACAAAGGATTTTCACTCATCAATATTTTGCAGCCGTGTGTTACGTTTAATAAAGTAAATACGTATCAATACTATCTTCCAAAAGTATACAAACTAGACGAAAGTTACGATCCTACCGATCTGCGTGAGGCATTTCATAAAACCAATGAATCACTGGAAGAAAAATTTCCTTTGGGAGTTTTATACCAAGTTTCGCGCCCCGCGTTTCATGAAGAAGTATCTCATCTTCCGGCAGATATTTCACTTGGAATGCGCCCTGCATTTACCCAACTTGAAGCGCTTATAAAACAGTTTGTATAAGCGATTTTTCATACACGTTTTTCTTGAATTTGAGGGTTGACACTTAGCAATTATTTTGTTATACTGCTAATGTATGACAAACATAAATAGCGCATCAGAACAACCTATTTATCCTATAATACCAGTGCGAGATGGTATTGTTTATCCGAGTACTGAGAACGTTCTTATCTTCGGAAGAAAACTCAGTGTCGAAGCAATTCAAGAAGCAATGAAACGGGATAAAAAAGTGGTTCTTATTATGCAAAAAAACCCCTCTCTCGAAGAACCCCAAAAGAATGATTTGTTCAAAGTTGGTGTTCTTGTTTCAATAGAAAAAACTGTCTTTGGCGAAAAAGGTGAAATTAATGCCCTCGTTAAAGGTCAGTCTCGGGTAAAAGTAGTAGAGTATACGAATAGTCTCGAGTATTTAGAAGCAAAAGTTGAGGTTCTTGAAGATCAGTTGGCAGATGACGATGAGGTAAATGCCATGACTAAGCATATCGCTGCACAGATCAAAAAAGCAATCAATTTAGGAAAAACGATTGATTTTGTTTTCCTCATGAATATTTTAAATATTGTGACAGCACTTGATTTCTCCTATCAGGTAGCTATGGTTTTGGATCTCAAAGTCGAAGAACGACAGGGACTTTTAGAGGAACAGGATTTGAAAAAACGTCTTAAAAAAGAGGTTGAATATATTGATCGCGAAATAAAGATTCTTGAAATTGAGCAAAATCTTTCTTCGAAAACGCAACAAAAATTTGAGCGAGGAATGCGAGAATCATTTTTGCGAGAAAAAATGAAAACAATCGAAGAAGAGCTTGGTAACAAAGGAGAGGATAAAGAGATAGATGAATACCAGGCCAAAATCACGAAAGCAGAAATGCCGGAAGAAGTTCATAAAAAAGCAGTCAAGGAGCTTAAACGGTTGGCACAGATGTCTCAGTACAATCCTGAAGCTTCGTATATTCGTTCCTATTTAGATTGGCTAGTTGAGATTCCATGGAAAGACGCAAAAGATTCCGCAATCAATATTGATAAAGCTGAAAAAATTTTGAATGAAGATCACTACGGTCTGAAAAAAATAAAAGAGCGAATTATAGAGTACCTTGCCGTTATGCAGCTGGCAAAACAAAAGGAAACGAAAGACGCTTCCAAAGGGAAGCAACCGACGATCTTATGTTTTGTTGGACCACCAGGCGTAGGGAAAACATCACTTGGTAAATCGATTGCACGGGCACTTAACCGTAAGTTTGTCAAAATTTCTCTCGGAGGAATTCGAGACGAAGCAGAGATACGCGGACATCGTCGCACCTATGTCGGAGCTCTCCCTGGCCGTATGATTCAGGGTATAAAGCAAGCAGGTACTACGAATCCAGTTTTTATGCTGGACGAAATTGATAAACTTGGTCGAGATTATCGAGGAGATCCCTCTGCGGCACTCCTTGAAGCACTGGATCCCGAACAGAATAATGCGTTTTCTGACCATTATTTAGAGGTTCCCTACGATCTATCTAAAGTGTTCTTTATTACGACTGCGAATGTATTGGATACGATACCTGAGGCGTTGCTAGATCGTTTAGAAGTGGTGAACTTTCCTGGTTACACTGAGGATGAAAAATTTAATATTGCAAAGCAGTATTTGATAAAAAAGCAAATCGAGGCACACAATCTAAGTGCAAGTGAGATGAAGATTGCAGAATCTGCTCTGAAAGAAATAGTTCGTCGTTTTACCCGTGAAGCTGGTGTGCGAGAATTGGAACGTCAGATTGCAACGGTTTGCCGAAAGATAGCTCGTATGATTGTTGAGGGTAAACATGAAAAGAAATCTATTACGGCATCTGAAATTGAAAAATTCTTGGGCCCGTACAAGTACTCAGACTCTATTATTGAGGAAAAAGATAGTGTCGGTATTTCAACGGGATTAGCGTGGACTCAGGCAGGTGGCGATATCCTTTTTATGGAGGTTGCTATTATGCCGGGGAAGGGAAGTCTAACGCTTACCGGACATCTTGGCGATGTCATGAAAGAATCCTGTCAGGCAGCGTTTTCGTATATTCGCTCTCGCTATGCACGGTTTGGTCTTACAAAGGATTTCTTTAACAAAATTGATATTCATATCCATGTCCCAGAGGGTGCGGTACCAAAAGATGGACCTTCTGCTGGAACAGCACTTACAACGGCGATGGTTTCTGCGCTTACGAAGATCCCGGTTCGACGTGATGTGGCCATGACCGGTGAGATTACCCTTCGAGGACGGGTCCTTGAAATTGGGGGAGTTAAGGAAAAGGTTATTGCTGCTCACAGAGCACATATTAAAAAGGTCATTATTCCAAAGGAAAATAAAAAAGATTTGGAAGATATCCCAAAATATGTTTTGGACGATCTTGAGTTTACCTTTGCGGAGAATATGGATGATGTGCTGGAAGTAGCACTTGCGAAACCCTTGCCAAAAGCGAATCGTAAGACGAGTGTTGAGGATGAAATACAAGAAGAAGGTGTGTTGGTGAACTAAAACCTCCCACTCGTCATCCCGGGCTTGACCCGGGATCCATGTAGGTACGTGAGATTGTTGTCCATTTCAAATTGCATTATCTCATACGCATCGATATCCTTGTTCGTTTAAAGAAACCCAATCGTTTATTATGGCTTTTTGCAAACTATCTTTCCTGACTTGTCCACTTTAGTACGCAGGGTTTAATTTTTTGAGTAATTCTGCCATTGGATTTACGTCAATATTCATACGTTTTACAAATGTTTGATTTGTCAACGTATCTTTGCATTCAATATCCAA
>JAAXWC010000022.1 GCA_013335175.1 Candidatus Roizmanbacteria bacterium | reverse complement strand
CATTATCGCTCATCCCTTTTTTCATTTCTACCCATAGTTTTGCATCTTTTCACTCCCTTTTTTCGATTAGTTGCAATCCCTCGTTCAGTACCATCTTCCGTTATACAATTCTTAGGTTACATTTTATTACAAAATCTGATATACTACTCTTACAGCATTTATAGAATCTGCGAAATTATTTTTATTACTATTCTTCACAGGCTCTATTCTTCAATTTATTAATTCTTTATTGTTATGTACAAAAATTCATATCGTCCCAGCAGACCATCATATGGTCAGTCTCGTTTTAATCCTCGCCGGTTTTCTCAACCTGGTGGTTTGATCGATACTCAAAAATATATTAAAAAAGCAGTAGAAAAACTGGAAGTAGTTTCTGATGAATCTACCTGTGTTTTTGCTGATTTTTCTTTACCAGCAAAAGTTTTATCAAACCTAACGGCACGGGGCTATACTAAACCTACCCCGATTCAGGAAAAGGCTATCCCTTCTGTTTTGGAAGGAAAAGATGTTATCGGTATCGCCAATACCGGAACAGGGAAAACGGGAGCATTCCTCATTCCTTTAATCGATAAAATAATGAAAAATCAAGCTGAGCGCATTATCGTAATGGTTCCTACCCGAGAACTCGGGCAGCAAATCCAGGCAGAGCTTCGCCAGTTTGCAGTTGGTATGCCTATCTTTTCTACCCTTTGTATTGGAGGAGCAAATATTCAGAATCAGATTTATCAACTGCGAAGACAGCCCCATTTTGTGATTGGAACTCCCGGTCGTTTAAAGGATTTGATTGAACGTAAAATCTTAAATATGCAACAGTTTCATACTGTCATTTTAGATGAAGCCGATCGTATGGTAGACATGGGATTTATTCAAGATATTACCTATTTGTTATCCTTGCTTCCCCAAGAACGACAATCTCTGTGTTTCTCAGCAACAATTTCAGCGCAGGTAAATACTATTATCCAGTCTTTTTTGAAGAATCCAATCACAGTTTCTGTCCGATCTCAGGACACTTCTGAAAATGTGGAGCAGAACATCGTTCGTCTCGAACCAGGAAAAAGCAAAATTCAGACACTGGAAAAACTGCTTGAGCAGGAATCATTTAAAAAAGTTCTGATCTTTGGAAGAACAAAACGTGGCGTAGAACAGCTTGCGACGCATCTCCACATTAAAGGCTTCCGTGCTGCCGCAATTCACGGCGACAAAACTCAGCAAAAACGAGAACAAGCAATTCGCCTTTTTAAAGATGAAGTCGTGGATATTCTCGTAGCAACAGATGTCGCTGCTCGCGGTCTTGATATTAGTGGCATAACACATGTCATCAATTACGACGAGCCGGCAACATACGACGACTACATTCATCGAATTGGGAGAACCGGACGCGGAAATCAAAAGGGGCATGCTTTGACTTTCGTCTAAGGCATTGTTCACCAAACTGAGTTATCTTTATGGCATATTGATGCTACAAACATTCCTCAAAGTATTTTGAGTGAACGTACCAAAAATGTGCTACAATTACTAAAATGAAACTATTTGTAACCGGCGGAGCAGGCTTTATCGGATCCAATTTTGTCCACTACTGGCTAAAAAAACATCCCGAAGACTCCATCCTTAATTTCGACAAACTAACGTACGCAGGTAATTTAGAAAATTTAAAGGATGTCGAAACAAATCCGCACTATACTTTCATTCAGGGAGATATCTGCGACCCAGAAGCAGTGCACCGAGCTATGCAGGGCAGTGACGTTGTCGTTCATTTTGCCGCAGAATCGCATGTTGACCGTTCCATTCTGGACCCTTCGTTATTTGTAAAAACAAATGTTGAAGGAACAGCAGTGCTTTTAAATTCTGCCCTCGAACATAAAGTTCAACGATTTCACCATATTTCCACAGATGAAGTATTCGGCGCACTCCCCTTAAACAGCGAACTCATGTTTACGGAACATACCGCATACCATCCTCATAGTCCATACTCTGCCTCAAAAGCAGGGTCAGACCATCTGGTACGCGCCTATTTTGATACCTACGGACTGCCGATTACGATCAGTAATTGTTCTAACAATTACGGTCCTTTCCACTTTCCGGAAAAGTTATTCCCTTTGGCGATAACCAATTTGTTGGAAGGGAAAAAAGTACCGGTATATGGAGACGGGCTCTATGTCCGAGATTGGCTTTATGTAGAAGATCACTGCCGCGCCATCGACTGTATTCTGAGCAAAGGCGAAATTGGAAAAACATATCTTATTGGAGGCATGTCTCAGGATATTCCCAATGTTGAAATCGTGAAAAAAATTCTTACCCTAATGGGCAAAGATGAATCTTCTATTGAATATGTAAAAGATAGACCAGGACACGACAGACGCTATGCGGTCGATTGGAGTATGATACACCGAGAACTTGGCTGGGAACCTACAGAAAGCATAGATTCTGGACTCGCAAAAACAATTGAGTGGTTTCAGACGAATGAATCCTGGTGGAAACGGGTAAAATCTGGCGCATACCAAGAGTATTATAAAAAACAATACGAAACATAATCCTATGCTTAAAATTGCAATTACTGGCTCAACGGGAATGATCGGCTCACGAATGGTTGAGCTTCTCAAAAATGATTTCATTTTTGTCCCCCTTACCCAGGAACAGCTCGATATTACCAATCGCGAGACAGTTTTTAAAACGCTTTCAGAGATAGATTTTGACATATTTTTTCACCTCGCCGCCTACACAAATGTAGATGGAGCAGAAACACAAAAAGAGCTTTGTTACAAGATAAATGTCGAAGGAACAAAGAACGTTTTTGAAGCTACGCAAGCAAACGGTAAACAGTTTGTTCTTGTGTCAACCGATTTTGTCTTCGACGGAAGCACGCCCCCATACACCGAAACGAGTGACCCAAACCCGATTGGCTATTATGGGCAAACAAAATATGAGGCAGAGCAATTGGTAAAAGGACAGGCCATGATTATCCGACCTTCCTATCCCTATCGAAAAGAATTTACCGAGAAAAAAGATTTTGTGCGCGTTTTAAAATCACTGCTTGAACAAGGAAAAGAGCTCAATATGATTACAGATTCGCTCATTACCCCAACCTTTATCGATGATTTCGCATTCGCAGTAAGGGAATTGCTTCAAAATTTTACGACTGATATTTTCCACGTAGTGGGCGCCGACTCACTATCTCCGTTTGAAGCAGGAAAACTCATTGCACAAACCTTTCATTTAGACGAATCTCTTGTTCAACCAACAACCTACGATGAATATTTTGCCGGGAAGGCAAAACGGCCAAAGAACGCACGTATAATCTCACTTCATACAAATTCTTATCCCATGAACACCTTCAAGGAAGGGTTAAAACAGCTGCTATAACCGATACTACTACTTGATTTTACGCATTCAGTATATATAATCAATTATTAAATAATTCTTAATTTATATATATCCATGAGTGAGTATGTAGTTGTATCTGCACCTAACGAAGTTACTAAAGGTACCAAGCTTACTAATGTTAACCACGAAGAAGGAGTTAACCCTCTCGAGGATTTTATGAATGTAGCAAGTAAAATTAGTAACCTTAATGCAATATTTCTTCAGGACCAAGATATTGTTCCTAGAAACCGTCCTACTCCTGTAGTGCGTAATATGTGGGATTCAGCAATATCTGGCGTACATAGCATCAGGTTACCCCTCCTTCATCAAACCCCAGAACAAGAACTTGAACAACTCAACCAAACCGAAGCATTACTCATAACCTGTATGGATCCTCGCATGGCTCATCTGGAAGAAATATTCGGATTGGATTCTCAAACAACAGCCCGAATTAGTATTGCTGGAGGTGGTGTCCAAATAGATCAAAATCGAAACAATGCACTAGCTGATTACATAAAATTTGTTTATAAATATGCTCCTAACCTTAATAAAATTATTATTACTGGTCATACCGAAATCTGTGCAGGTGTAAGATACATGTCAAATGGGGAACCTGTAGAGACAACACTCTATGGAGATCATACCGAAGTATCAGCAACGGCATCCCACTTGCTCGATGCATTTCACGAACTCGATTTAACCGAAATTATAGATAAAGGCGAGATTGATGTGCATCTTCTCCTTATTCACCCTCTTGAAAATCAGGATATCCAATGTGATGAGATCGTATATGAATATTGTATTTTTGCACATACACGCTGATAGGCAAAAATGCCTTGTTTTTTTTCCCCTCATCATATATCATAATTCCTTATGACAATCACCTTTATAGGCCATGGATATGTTGGCCTGGTAACTGCCTGTATTTTTGCCAATTTTGGTAACACCGTATGGGTTTTAGGGCATACGAAAGAGAAACTAGATCGTCTCCGTTCCGGGGACCCCATCATCTACGAACCAGGACTTAAAGAACTGCTTGAACAAAATGTTGCGGCCGGACGCCTCCTTTTTACCGATTCCTATGAAGAAGCAATTCCCTCCTCAGAGATCGTGTTTATTACCGTTGGCACTCCTCCCAAAGCAAATGGAGAAGCCGATTTGTCTACGGTATTTTCCGTAGCAGAAAACGTCGGAAAAAATCTTAAGAATGGCTTTACCGTCGTTTCTTGTAAGAGCACTGTTCCCGTTGGGACCAACAAAAAGGTAGAAGCACTCATTCAGGAAGTTAAACCTGCTCATGCAGAGTTTGCAGTCGCCTCGTGTCCAGAATTTTTGCGTGAAGGAACAGGTATCTCCGATACCCTGCATCCAGACCGCATTGTAATTGGATCTGAGTCCGACAAAGCAAAAGAATTGCTTATTGCACTCCATGAACCGCTCGATGGTCAACGAGTTCTTACCGATCTTCCGTCTGCCGAACTCATCAAATATACATCCAATGCCATGCTTGCAACAAAAATTTCCTTTGCAAATCTTATTGCTTTTTACTGTGAAAAAGCCGGGGCAGATGTCGAAAATGTACTTGACGCCGTAGGACTCGATAAACGAATTGGACGAATCTTTTTAAGCCCTGGTGTAGGGTATGGCGGATCCTGTTTCCCCAAAGATGTTAAAGCTCTTATTGAAGTCGGAAGACATTTAGGGATTGATACCAGTCTTTTAGATGGAGTGGAAACGGTCAATAAACAAGCTCGAGAAAATATGATCCATAAAATAGAGAAGCATGTGAAAGGGAAAACGATCGGAATTTGGGGACTCAGCTTTAAGCCCGATACCGACGATATCCGACAAGCTCCATCCCTGTATCTCATTCAGGAACTTCTGTCAAAAGGATATACGATTCGTGTATTTGATCCCGCAGCCATGGAAAACGTAAAAAAACAAATCGGAGACAAGATAATCTACACGATGGATGCATATGAAGCCGTAGATGGAGTCGATGCACTTTGTATCCTTACCGAATGGAACGAATTTAAACAAATTAATCTTGAAAAGGTAAAAACCGCCATGAGAAAACCTCTTATCTTAGACGGGAGAAATATCTATGCTCCGCTTACCATGAAACAAATGGGATTTACCTATATTTCTACCGGAAGAGCAAGTGTATAAAAAATATTTATGACCATTCTTATTACCGGAGGTGCCGGATTTATCGGCTCTCATCTGACACAACTGCATCTTGAACGTGGAGATGATGTATATGTTATCGACAATCTTATTACCGGCTCGCTTCGCAATCTTGAAACGGTAGCAAATCACCCACACTTTCAATGTATCAATGCGGATATCACACAATACGATTTTTCGTCGCTTCCAAGCTTTGATACCATCTATCACCTTGCTTCCCCTGCTTCACCTATCCAGTACAAAAAATATCCGGTTGAAACACTGCTTTGTAATTCTTTTGGAACGTATCGTCTTCTCGAATTCATGAAGTCGTCTGGCAGTAAAAGATTTTTATTTACTTCAACTTCAGAAATTTATGGAGACCCCCTGGTCCACCCGCAACCAGAAAGCTATTGGGGGAATGTCAATACTCTGGGACCACGTGCCTGTTATGATGAAAGTAAACGTTTTGGGGAAGCAATTTGTAGTACCTATGTGAGAAAATATAACCTAGATGTCCGAATGGCTCGTCTGTTTAACACCTATGGCCCCAACATGGAGAAAAACGACGGGCGCGTCGTTTCTAATTTTATTGTTCAGGCATTGGAACAAAAACCTATTACCATTTATGGAGATGGTACACAAACTCGATCGTTTTGTTACGTTTCTGATACCGTAGATGGTATCTACAAATTAGCAACTACTGAAGGGCTCAAAGGAGAAGTTATCAATATTGGAAACCCCGACGAACGAACCATGATTGAGTTGGCGACCATAATAAAAAAAATTACGCTCAGTTCTTCGGAAATTGTGTTTCAGGAACTTGATGCCGACGATCCAAAAAAACGAAAACCAGACATTGCACACGCGAAAGCAAAACTCGGATGGGAACCAAAAGTAGCTCTCTCTGAGGGGCTCACCGCTACCATTTCCTATTTCAAAACACTCATATGAAAAAAGCAGCAATCATAATTCCTACCTACAATGAAGCAGGAAATATTGAAAAACTCATCCTCAGTATAAAAGACGTTATTGCAGATATTGCACAATGGAATATTTCGGTAGTCGTTGTTGATAGCACCTCAAAAGATAAGACTGCGGAAATAGTCCAGGAACTTGCGAAAAAATATAAATTCGTACATCTCCTTTCGACGAAGAAAGAGGGCCTGGGAAAAGCATACGTGCACGGTTTTGCCTATGCAATTGAACGACTCAGTCCTCAGGTTATTTTCGAAATGGATGCAGATCTTTCGCACGATCCAAAAGAGATACCCCATTTTTTGAAAAAGATTGAAAACGGCGCCGACTTTGTAATTGGTTCACGGTATACAAAAGGTGGATCAACTGCTCAGGACTGGGGAATTCATCGTAAAATTTCTTCTATGATGGGGAACTTAGTGCTCCGCTTTGGATTTATGAAGCTCGGCATCAAGGACTGGACCGATGGGTATCGAGCAATAAAAACCTGGATTATTCAAGACTCCATGTCTCATATTCAAAATTACTCCGGGTATGTATTTCAAATCGCACTTCTCGACTCTGCTCTGAAACGCCATGCAACGATAACAGAAATTCCCGTCCATTTTAAAGAACGGACCTACGGGTCCTCAAAAATAAACGCGTTTGAGTATATTGCACAGATTTTGTTTTATATTCTGTGGCATTCTTCTTTTATAAAGTTTGTAGTGGTGGGAGGCTGCGGATTTATACTGGATTTTGCAATATCTTTCATACTTATTGAAAAAGCACACTGGGATGCATGGAAAGCGACACTTATCAGCACAGAATCTGCAATTATTAGCAATTTTATATTTAATAATTTTTGGAGTTTTGCGCACAAAAAAGTCTCTGGACTCGGGAGCTACCTCAAGAATTTTATAAAATTTAATCTCGTCTCTTCAGGTTCAATACTTATTCAAACCTTGGGTGTAGCTTTCTTTGATCATATTTTTGGTACACAATACTGGTATCTATACAAAGTATTTATTATTTTCTTTATTGTCATTCCCTATTCATATATTCTCTACAATAAACTCATCTGGAAGGATAAATAATTGCTTGTAAAAATCTGTCTTCATGAGGTATTATTATCTGGCAAGATCTGGCAATATTTGGCAACATTCGGCAATATTTAGCAACTATTATAAACATTCCACCCTCATACCATAACCGAAAAAATGCCTTACCTTGTCTCAAAAATTGAGGCAAACAGGACCAACTATTACCATTCCTTTACTCCTCCCCCCTCGACAAGAAGAAATATATGCAATTATAAAAGAACATCGATTCGTTTCTTTTGATTTCTTACGTCGTAGATTTTTTAAAGTTCCTGCTCGCACACTGCGCTACGATCTAAAAAAGTTAACTGATAAGAATTACATTCTTAAAATCGGACAGACTAAAGGAAGTTATTATCGTGTTTTGACAACCCAATATCCCGACCAATTCTGATCTGCTCCAAAAAGTAGCGATCATACGAAACATCTAGCAACGCCCCCTGATAGTTTTGCAATACATTTTCAATCACTTCCCGTGTTTCAATCTCAAAATGGTTTTTTGGTTCATCTAAGAGAAGGAACATCGGCTGAGGGTCAGCAAGAAGAAGTTTGGCTAAACCTTCCCAGCCTTCGCTCTGAAACGCGATATGAGTGTAACGTTAATTTGCCACCTTCGAAGCGTACTGAGAAGAAATCCAACCATCTTTTGACTCTATTCGAATTTTGTACCAGTTGGGTTGTTCCTCTAAAAGATCGTATTTTTCACCGGGATTTACCCGCGCCGACTCTGAAGCCGAAACCGTTGGCTCTGAACGGACTCTGAGCCACCCTGTGGGTGTGTCCTTAATCAGCACCTTGTTCTTTTCCGATGGAGTCGGAGACACACCAAGCGGAGTTGAGGTTGGAAGATTTGCTTTTTGAGTAGGATCAATTGCCAGTTTAATCAACGCACTCACCCGATATTCACCTTCTACATTAATTTTTTGTGTTCTCCGGGCAAACCCGGGCATAAAAACGGAAAGTTCATGATCTCCTTCTAAAACATCCGATAAAATAAGAGGAGCAACGCCTTTTTCGTCATTATCTAAATACACAATTGCACCAGATGGATCTGTTTCAACATATACCTCGCCATACTGACTATTTTTTGGTCTCGTTTCCATCTTAGAGATCGTTAGCACATCCCCGGCAGAATCAACATCAGTTGCGCCCAATTCCCGATTTACGTAGGTAAGCGAGTTTTTATATACCTTTATTTTTTCCTGATACGTTGCCGAATGTGTGGAGTCATTTCCTTCGGGGATAAGCTTGAGCAAATGCTCGCCTGGCTTTATTTTGTCATCGTACGGAGTTTTTCCCAATGGAACATTGTCGATAAAAACTCCTGCGGAGGGAGTTGAAAGGATTTTAATCCGGCCCGTATCATTTTGACCGCCGAACACAAAAATACGGATCGCAATACTAATCGCAAAGAGAAAAAACAGGCCGAGAACAAGCAATAATTTTCGTTTCATACAATACTCCTATTGTAGGAAATTACCCTCCGTAATGCAACCTATGCGTTTTTATGGTATCATTGCCACTATGATAAAAGAGCAGATACAGGCGATGCTTTTTGAAGCGCTCACAAAACTTGGATACCCTACTGAAACAATCCAAATAGATCAACCTACCCAAATGGAATTTGGCGACTATTCCAGTAATATTGCTATGCAACTTGCAAAAGCACTCAAAAAAAATCCCTTGGAGATTGCAAAACAAATTGCGGAACGTATCGGTACAAATGAGAACGTAGAATCTGTTACGGTGCTTCCTCCTGGATTTATCAATTTCAAACTTTCAGCACGTGTATTGCGAAACGAATTACACACAATTCTCACCAAAAAAGAAGCATATGGCACAAAAAATGTAAGCAACCAACGCCATGCAGTTGTCGAATATTCCTCTCCAAACATTGCCAAACCGTTTACTATTGGACATCTTCGATCGACAATTATTGGAAACGCAATCGCCAATCTCCTAGAAGCAACCGGCTGGGACATAAAACGGGATAATCATGTCGGGGATTGGGGAACACAGTTTGGGAAACAAATATATGCCATCGAGCACTGGGGCAACCTTGAAGAATTAGAAAAATCAGATCGACCGGTCAAACTATTGGTTGAACTGTACGTAAAATTTCACCAAGAAGCAGAACTTCATCCTGAGATCGAAGACGAGGCACGCGCCTATTTCAAAAAACTGGAAAATGGAGACGCTGAGATGCGAAACATGTGGCAAAAATGTATTGAGTGGTCCTGGAAAGAATTTGATAGTCTCTACCAACGACTGGGAGTTCACTTCACCGAAAATGCAGGACGAGGCTATGGAGAATCTTTTTTTGAAGATAAGATGGCGGCAGTTATTCAGGAATTGGAAAGCAAAAACCTACTGAAAGAAAGCCAAGGAGCAAAACTCGTATTCTTTGAAAATGATAACCCACCTCCCCTCATGATTTTAAAAAAGGACGGTGCAACGCTCTATGCAACCCGCGATCTCGCAACAGATAAATTTCGATTGGAGACATATGGTTCCGACATTAAAATTATTAACGAAGTAGGGGCCGAACAGGCACTTTATTTTCAACAACTATTTAAAACCGAGGAGTTACTGGGGTGGATAAAACCGGGGCAACGAGTCCATATCAAGCACGGACTCTATCGATTTAAGGATCAAAAAATGTCGACCCGCAAAGGAAACACGATCTGGTTAGAAGATGTACTTGATGAAGCCGTAAAACGAGCTTATGCGCTCAGGCAACACGAAAACGAATTTGATGGACCAGAGGTAGTAACCCATAATGTCAAAATCTCCCCTGCCGCAAGAAAACATAATTTAGGTTTTGCCACTCCTTTGAATAATTCTGAAAAAATTGCCATCGGCGCAATCAAATGGAACGACCTGAAAAAGACCTCTGCACAAGATGTTGTGTTTGACTGGGACGAAATTTTAAATATGCAGGGAAACTCTGGACCGTACTTGCAGTATGCCTACGTTCGTTGCCGCTCGATTATACAAAAAATGGCAGAAGTACAATCTGGAACAATTTCACCCGAAGCAGTCTTTGACGAATCTGAACAACGGCTCATGCGCACACTTCTCCATTATCCTGAAGTGGTTACCAAAGCAGCGGAATCCTATGCTCCACATGTCGTCTGCACCTATCTTTTCGAGCTCGCGCAAACATTTAATTTGTTTTACCAAAACAGTCCTATATTAAAAGCCGAACCGCAAAAACAATCTCTCCGCCTTGCACTTACCGAGGCTACTTCCCATATCCTAAAAAATGGACTATACTTACTAGGCATCGAAACGGTAGAAAAGATGTAATGTTACGACTATAAACGACGATTCCGGATGCGCCAACGCTTACCGGAATGACATTGTGTTTCCATTTTCCATTTTACTTTTTACTTTTAACATAAACTCTATGGCTCAATTTGTTTGTTCCAACTGCGGGTACGGCGCCGGTTCCTGGTATGGGAAATGCCCGGGCTGTGGTGAGTGGAATACCTTCACTCAGTTTAACCCCGAAGCAGGGGCATCTACAGAAAGGAAACAGGAAAAAGTTCAAAAACTTACACCAACCTCACTTGCTCAGATACCCTCGCTCAATAAAGACCGAAAATCAACCGGTATTTTTGAATTTGATCGAGTACTCGGAGGAGGTTTTGTCGCCGGAGAAGTTATTCTTCTTACCGGGGAACCAGGCATTGGAAAATCTACGCTCCTTCTTCAATCACTTCAAAATCTCAAAACACTCTATATCTCGGGTGAAGAAGCAGGCGAACAAATCAAAGAACGAGCCGTCCGTTTAGGAGTAAAACTCGACAATCTCCTTTTTGCAGATACGCTCCAGTTGGAGGGTATTTTAGATGGATTAGATAGTCTAAAATCTACTATAGAAATGGTTGTAATCGACTCAATTCAAACCATTTACTCAAAGCAAATCGAAGGGCAACCAGGAAGTGTTTCTCAGTTAAAAGAGGTTACGAATCGTCTTATTATATTTGCCAAACAAAATAAACTGCCCATGATGCTCGTAGGGCATGTTACAAAAGATGGTGATATTGCAGGTCCAAAAACAGTGGAACACATGGTCGATGCAGTACTTGCTTTTGAAGGAGAAAAAGTGTCTCATTTTCGCATTCTTCGGGCACAAAAAAACCGTTTCGGTTCTACCGACGAAATCGGCATTTTCGCCATGGAACAAGAAGGATTAGTACAAATAGACAATCCGCTTGCGTTTTTAGACGATCAGTCACAGACGGTACCGGGAAAAGCAATTATCGGCGTAATGGAGGGGAAGCGTCCGCTATTTTTTGAAATACAGGCTCTTGCTGCTCCGACCGTATTGGCAATTCCCCGGAGGGTCGTAAATGGAGTCGATTATAATAAAGTTCTCTTACTTCTCGCCGTCATTCGGAAAAACCTTCACTTGCCATTAGATAAATTCGATATATATATCAATGTTATTGGAGGGGTCAATGTTAAATCTACCGCAGCCGATCTCGGGATCACCGCTGCGACGATATCATCGATAGAAAATATCCCACTCCCGCCTTCTTCGCTATTTATCGGTGAAGTTGGGCTTCTTGGAGAGATACGTAAAGTTTTTGGTGAAGATAAAGTGATAAAAGAAGCAAAACGTCTCACATTCAAGAATATCTATTCTTCGTCCGCAATTAAGCATATTCGAGATTTAAAAAAAACAGCAAGCGCATTTTCCTCTCACTAATCGTTCATGGCGACTTCCCTATTCCTTTAGATAGACATGGGACAACTTAGATTGCTTCCCATTTGCACCCGTTACCTCAATAATCAATGTATTTTCCCCTTGTTTTAAAGGAAAATCGTACTCAAATATACCATCTTTGTTTTGGTACACCCGTTCACCGAAAATCGTAATCTGGGCATCTTTGTCGGTTTTTCCGATAATTTTTATTTTTTCATCTGCAAAGAAACGATCTTGTTTCGGAGAAACTAAAACAATTTTCGGAGGGGAGAGAAATATAGAGAGTTGAAAACCAAAATAGCCAAAGAATAGGATAAACAGTCCGATCAGTCCAAGAAAAGCGAACCGACGCGACTCCGGTATCAGATAGCGAGAAGAGACCCGCTTCTTAAACTGTACGGTTTCCTGTCGTTCATAATCACGGCGAAAAAAAGCCTGTAGTTTTGCGCCATCCAGTTCAAGGAAACGTGCGTAGTTGCGAATAATCCCGGTAATATATACTTTAGAAGAAAAAACACTCCAGTCATTTGCTTCAACGGCAGACAAAAACTTTTCCCGTATTTTTATGTTTTTTTCTACCTGTTTAAGGGTAAGCCCTTGTTTTTCCCGTTCTTTTTTCAGCAATTCACCGACTGTTAGCATAGCATGTTAGTCGTTCGATCGACCAGTGTATTCAGCAGTTTCTGGATTAACGGTAATAATTTCGCCAACTTTCACAAAGATAGGAACCATCACCGTTACACCGGTCTCCATAATAGCTGGTTTCTTTGCACCAGAGACAGTGTCCCCCTTTGCAGCATCTTCCGTTTCTACCACTTTCAGTCGAACACTCATCGGAGGACGCAAGGTAAGAGGTTTGTCATTATGAAGATATACATAAATTTTATCCCCTTCTTTTAAATAGGGAGCTATATCGCCACCTACACTCATTGGAACGGTATACTGATTGTAGCTTCTTTCATCCATAAAATACAAATTCTCTACGTCTTTGTAAAGATACTGCATTTCAACGCTGCTTACTTCCAATGTTTCTACGTCTTCGTTCGATTTAAAACTGTAATCAATATTTTTTCCAGAAACAAGATTTTTAATTTTTGCACGCATCAAAGCAGAACCTTTTCCAGGAGAATAAAATTCTGCCTTCATTACTTGCCAAATATCACTTTGATAGGAAATAAAATCACCTTTTTTTAAATTACCCGCATATGTTTTCATAGGCCTTATTTTACCGCTTCATGACCACCTTTGTCAATCAAACATAGAAAATTTTAACCAATTTCCTTTTTTAATTCTTCAAGAAGTTTTTTTGCCTTTGAAGAAACCTTTTCTGGAATATATACTCGAAAAACAACATATTGGTCTCCCTGGTGGTTACTTTGTGGATACGGAATACCCTTTCCCTGAAGCCGTACTGCTGTTCCAGACTTCGTTCCCGGACGAACTTTGAGCTTGACTGGCTCGTTGATCGTCGGAACTTCTACAACATCACCCAACACTGCCTGGGGATACGAAATATCTTTTTCATAATAAATATCCTGTCCATCCCGTTTAAAAAAAGCATGTGGTTTTACCGTAACGAGCAGATCAAAGTCAGAAAAACGTATCCGTGTACTATCGTCAACACCTGCTGGTATTTTTATCTTCTTTTCCTTGCCGTCTAGCTGAACAGTTTTTTCTATGCCATGCACGGCCTCTTCAAAGGATATCGCAATCTGATATATTTTTTGCTGTTTTGCCCTTCGCTGTCCTCCAAAAGGAGAACGTCCACCAAAAAATTGTTCAAAAATTTCAAACGGATCGACATCTCCAAAATCGGTCTGAAATCCGCCCATGTTGCTATATGAAAAGGGACCTTGCTGATAGTTACCATACGGATTACTACCTGCAGCACTCTGGTTTACTCCTGCTTCGCCGTACTGATCGTACATTTGGCGTTTTTGAGGATCAGATAGCACCTCATAGGCCTTGTTAATCTCCTTAAACTTTTCTGTTGCTTCGGGAGATTTATTTCTATCGGGATGCCACTCAAGAGCCTGTTTTCGATATGCTGATTTAATTTCTGCTTCGCTTGCTGATTTGCTCAAACCGAGTATTTTGTAATAATCCATGTGATGCAATAATAAACGTTTATAAATCCTCAAAAAACGGGTGGCGCGAGTCTTTTATTCCTCATCCAACCACTTCACCCTCTTCTACATCTTTCTTATTCTTATCCTTTTCCTCTTTTTTCTCTTCAGCTGTGCTTGATTCTGAGTTTTCTGGCTCGGGAGCTCCTGGCTGTTGATTGTACATATTGGTTCCAATTTTGGACAAAGCATCAGAAAGTTCACTCGTTTTCTTTTCAATTTCTTCGGCAGAATCTTTTTCAAGAGACTCTTTTACCTCTTTAATCTTTTTCTCAACATCTTCCTTTACGTCTGCCGGCACTTTATCACCAGCGTCTTTTAATGATTTTTCTGAAACATAAATCATGTGTTCCGCTTTATTTTTTGCTTCAATTTTTTCTTTCTCTTCCTTATCTTTTTCTGCATTCACCTCTGCTTCGACTCGCATTTTTTCAATTTCCTCTTTCGTAAGACCCGTTGAACCGGTAATCTTAATCGACTGCGATTTGCCGGATGCTTTATCTTTTGCGGTTACGGTAAGGATACCGTTTGCGTCAATATCAAGAGCAACCTCTACCTGCGGGACTCCTCGTGGAGCCGGTGGAATTCCCTCCAAAATAAATCTACCCAAGGATTTGTTATCTTTTGCCAATGGTCGTTCACCCTGGAGAATATGAATTTCTACCTGAGTTTGATTGTCCATAGCTGTTGAAAATACCTCAGATTTTGTGGTAGGTATCGTGGTGTTTTTTTGAATCAACGCGGTAAAAACTCCACCCAACGTTTCTACTCCAAGAGAAAGCGGTGTTACATCCAATAGCACAACATCCTTTGTTTCTCCTGTCAGAACTCCTGCTTGAATTGCCGCACCAACCGCGACGACTTCGTCGGGATTGACGGAGCGATTTGGCTCTTTGCCAAAGAATTCCTTTACACTTTCGTAGACTTTTGGCATTCTTGTCATTCCTCCAACCATAACTATCTCATCTACCTTGGAGACATCAACTTTCGAATCTTTCAAAGCGTCTTTCACCGGTTTAAAGGTTTTTTCGATAAGATCTCCTACTAAAGACTCCAGTTTAGCACGGGTAAGTTTCATTACTAAATGTTGTGGCTGATTATCTTTTACCGTAACAAAGGGAAGATTAATCTCTGTTTCCATGGAAGACGAAAGCTCTATTTTTGCTTTTTCTGCCGCATCTTTCAATCGTTGCAATCCTTGCGCATCTTTTCGAAGATCTACTCCGTTTTCTTTTTGAAACTCCTCCGCGAGGTAGTCAACAATTTTTTTATCAAAATCGTCACCTCCCAAATGGGTATCACCATTCGTTGCTTTTACTTGAAAAACACCTTCGCCAAGCTCCAAAATAGTAATATCGAACGTTCCACCTCCTAAATCGTATACCGCGATTGTATGCGTATGTTGCTTATCAAGACCATAGGCAAGTGCTGCAGCTGTGGGTTCATTGATTATTCGGACAACCTCAAGCCCTGCAATTTCCCCTGCCTGTTTCGTTGCCTGACGTTCTGCGTCATCAAAATATGCAGGAACCGTAATAACTGCTTTTTCTACTTTTTCACCTAAATATGCTTCTGCGTCAGATTTTATCTTTTGCAAAATCATTGCACTGATTTCTTGTGGAGTATACTGTTTTCCTTCCACCTCAACAACTGCCATATCATCTCTTCCTGATTTTACGCCGTAAGGAAGACGTTTTATATCTTCTTGTACGGTTGCATCAGAAGCTCGACGACCAATAAGACGCTTCACTGAATAAATCGTGCTCTTTGGATTAATAACCATCTGGCGTTTTGCCACATCACCAACAATCCGTTTTACGGGGTCAACAACAGATGGAATTACATTTCGTCCTTCCTGAGAGTGGATTACTTTTGGCTTTCCACCTTCCATAACTGCAATACATGAATTGGTTGTACCAAGATCAATACCGATTATTTTACTCATAAGATTTAAATAAATTAGTAACGATTAATTAAGCTATTTTTTGCGATAAACTTTTACCTGAGCTGGTCGAACAACTCGCCCCTTAAACTGATACGCAGCAGTCACTGCCTCTGCCACCACATTATCATTTTCGCCTTCAATTACCTCAATTGCCTGAGCAGTATGAGGATTATATTCTTTTCCCACCACCTCAATTTTTTCTAATCCGATTTCCTTCAACACTTTTTCAAATTCGTTTTTTATCATAGAAAGCCCGGCATCTTTTATGAAAACCTCAGCCTTCTCAAGATTGTCCAAAAAGGGAAGTATGTGCAAAGCGGTTGTTGCCTGCACCTGATTTACGAGTTCTTCTTTTTCTTCACGAACTCGCCGTTCATAGTTTTGGTAATCGGCTAACGCTCGTAAATATCTGTTTTTAAAGTCTTCTGCCTGAGTTTTTAATTCTTCCACCTGTTTTTCGAGTTCTTGTATATTCTGATTCTTTTTTGAATGGTCTTGAGGTTCTGATTTTTTGGCTGTTTGTTTATCATCCATAGGACTATTACAAATATAAACTTTTAAATGAGGGTTACATTCCCTGATTTTTTAATATCTCTTCGATGAGATCGGAAAAATAGCGAACCTGGGGGAAAATCACGTCGTACGACATGCGTTGTGGCCCGACGACTCCAATAAGTCCTGAGACTCGCTCTCCTCGAAACTCACCAAACACCGAAGCACAACTTTCAAAAACCGGATTTCTAAAATCTTCTTCTCCAAGCATGCAGGTAACACCTACATCAGACTTATAGAGTTGTTTTACCAACGCGTCCCAATACGATACTTCGTCTAGCAATTCCAACAGGCCTCGAGAGACATCTATATTGAGAAACTCATCACTGCGAAGAATATTTGCAACCCCCGCATAATACACCTCTCCCAAATTGTTTGCGGTAACCGCAAGAAGACCAGTCCGGGCTGCAAGCACTTTAGAAGCATGCGAAAGTAGCCGATGAAGCTGCTCTCTGTCATCCCAGATGCTGTTTTTATATGCTACTTCGTCTACCGTCGAAAGTTCTTTTTCCTTCATAAGATTCTGAATATAAAATCGGAATCCTTTGGGAGATGGAATCCTTCCAGACGAAAAGTGAGCTTTTTTCAGGTATCCCTTTTTTGCAAGGTCTACCATCTCATTTCGTATGGTTGCAGGAGATACTCCCAGCTTATACTTTCGTTCGAGAATCTCCGAACCAACCGCATCGCCGGTTTCGGTATACTCTCGAATAATTACTTTCAGAATGTCTATTTGACGTTTTGTTAGCTCCTCCATAATTAGCAATAATATAACAACTCTGCTAAGCCCTGTCAAGGGATATTTTTCGAACCCTTTCAGTAATAGTAGAAGTGTACTACCTATATTTGAGCTCCATCAGTACCCCACGCAGCCGGATCTACAAAAGTAGAAATGTACTACCTATATTTGAGAGGACTCGATATTGAATCTGCGATCAATCTACAAAAGTAGAAATGTACTACCTATATTTGAGACTCGGTCGCGGTGACTATGCTGAGGATCTACAAAAGTAGAAATGTACTACCTATATTTGAGCGAGGAGTTTCACCAGAAACAATCGAATCTACAAAAGTAGAAATGTACTACCTATATTTGAGTGCTTTCACGATCTCCAAGCAGGTACATCTACAAAAGTAGAAATGTACTACCTATATTTGAGCATTGAGATCGAGGACGCAGACCACATCTACAAAAGTAGAAATGTACTACCTATATTTGAGTTGATTAAAGCAGACCTTCAGGCAGTATCTACAAAAGTAGAAATGTACTACCTATATTTGAGTTGATTAAAGCAGACCTTCAGGCAGTATCTACAAAAGTAGAAATGTACTACCTATATTTGAGTTCATTGATTATACTTACCCCCATAAACTAGACCAGATGGTAAGCTTACAATATGGGAGAAAAAAAGATGAGGCGGGTACATACACCCGCATTCAAAAAACAGGTAGTGTTAGCACTTTTTCGAGGGGAAA
>JAAXWC010000037.1 GCA_013335175.1 Candidatus Roizmanbacteria bacterium | reverse complement strand
GGAAGTAATAAATCTTATTATGGAAATTCGTAACTGCAAAATAACAAATAAAGAGTTCTTCTGCAATCATGCATATCATAATTTTAAAATGAATTAAAGTTCCTTGAATTTTCTATTTAGATCGTCCCAACAATCCCTTACACCTTAAAGGTGTAAAAATTTTTCCGTTCAAATGCTTGAATTTGCCTCGACAATCAGTATACTTCGTAATCTTCTTTTTAAGATACAACCATTTTCTTGTTTTTAGCCATAAAATCGTAAATTAGCCTGAGAGTGAAATATTGAGGTAACGGGATTCGGACTTGGCAGTATTTAATTTGCGATCTCTTCCTCTATTTTTAGAACAAAACGGTCAAATTGTTCAACAGATTGGCCAAACCAAATCACACCATGTTCCCTTAGTATCAGCCATGCTCCGTTTCTCTCTAACACTGTTTCCTCCAGGCCTTGACCATATCGTCTCATAAATTCCTGTTGAATAGGTTCTGCTGATTCAAACCTGCCATACTCAATTACTTGAGAAGTTACCATCTCTGGAAAGTGTCCTCCTCTGGTAATTGGATTGTAATGATAATGAATGCCAATTACTGGTAAATCGCTACCAAAAAGGCAATTTGCTGCTACTAGGAACTCAGGAGAGTCAGAACTAGGTAATTTGTCTCCTTCATAGACGACTTCATTATCAACTGATTTTGTTTGTGAAACTAAACTAAAATTTGCAGAGTCCATATTTGTTTTATCAGTATGGGTTTGCGATACCAAATACCCTTCAGGAACTTTTATTACGATTGCTCCATCAGTCGGGGCCCTGTGCCATAGCCTTCTTTGCTCAATAATTGCTCTAACCTGCTCTATCTCTTGACTATGATTGAACTGTTGATATTCTAACGCTGATCTCAAACTTTTATCTCGAATAGGATTGTATTTAACCCTAATCGTTTCACAAACAATGTTGTCAGCAACGTCCCTAGCACTTACTGTTCTAATTCCATGATATAAAGCATCTGTGGTATCAGCAAAGATGCTATTTACCCCTAACTTTTGATCGAATTTGGGAATATCACTTTCTGCTCTTTGTCTATAGTCTCTGGTGTCTCCAAACATTCCGTAAGGAAATGCAGTTACAATATTTACTTTCGCATTTGGAACTTGAGCTAGTTTCTCAATATAGTCCTTGTCCTCGTCCTTCAACAATAGTGGGTTAATTGGACCCAAAAGAAAATAAGGAGTTTTCTCATCGGATGCAGGAACTTCTCCCCAATTAAGTCGGTTTACTGAAATACCATATCTTGATTTAACTTCTGCAAAAGCAGGGGTTAAGATCGTACTGTCAACAAGTTCGCTCACTCCTTCTCCATAAGGAATTGCAGAATTGTAGGTAAACGAACTGACACCCACATGCTCTCTGTAGTCAATCGGTTTTCTGATCTCTTTATACATCTATGAGTCCTATTATACTAAAGTCAACTATTCCTCCGAGGACTACGCATTTGAATGTTATTCTTCAAATATTCAGTAGTTAGATCTGTCGAAAGGCTCTTCACAACAGTTTGTATTGTATGAAAATATTCTTATTGTTGGCAATACGTATGGTGAAATAAAACCATGAGTGTATGAGGATGCGCGATGATATACGCTTTGTAGCGGTCATCACCAATCCAAGGGGGGAATACGTCGCGCTTCACCTTTTGGCACCCATTTTCCTTTGTCAAACCTTGTACAATATGCCGTGAAATATTTGATGCACGGCCCCACTCTCCCATTCGCTCTTGAATGAAAAAAAATTGTGGAACAATGAGAAATATAGTAACTGCGATTAACACCAGCCGGTATTTACAATCTTTGAGAAAAAGAGACCACATAAGCGCAGAGGGAAAAGCGAGATAATAAAAGTATCGCATCTGAGGGACACTTGTAACTGAGAGCATGAAGCAATTCCCAACTAACAAAAGAAATGCCGGAGCTAGTTGTTTTTTATTTTTATACTTCAAAACTCCAATGAAAAACAACACTCCTAACACCAAAATAACACCTATAAAAGGAAGATACAATTTCCTCATCTGATACAGGAGTTCCCAAGCATAGGGGTTGGGATATAAGGAATATGAAAAAAAAGTAAAAAAGGATTTTGTAGCTCGAAGAGGAGTTATCGCACTTGGTGTAAGCGAGATTGTCACAATGAGTAGTTTTGTAATCGAGATAAGCAAAAAAGTGCCAACTGGAATGCTGAACAATTGTAACAGCCCCTTCACATTCCACCGTACGTTGCGATGCCACATGTATACCAAACACAACAGTACCAGACTAATACCATATTCCTGAGCAAGAATTGCTAAAAGACTGAAACTACTGAATAATAAAAATAATCTCGCTTTTTGCTTATTCCATACCGGTGCGTTGAGAAACGTTGCAAAAAAATAAAATCCAGCAAGATAGAATAAGAGAGAAGTGTTCAAAAAAATAGTTGAAATCCAAAATACAATTTCGTAATTTGCAAAAAAAGATGCGAAAAGAACAGCCGTAAGAAACTGTAATTTTTCTTCCTTCAAAAAGAATGCGGAAATCCGTTTTACAAGCAATACGTTGATGATAAAGATCGTAACAATAAGTGCATGGTAAAAAAATGCATTTGTACCAAAGAAGTATTTAAAAAATGTGAGAATAAGCCAGGATAGCGGGAAAAAATGATTGTGTCCAGAACGCACAAGTATGATATCAGTGGGATGGAACGTTAGATTGGCAAAATCATCACCAACAAAAAAGAAACTTAAGGAAGGGAGGTAAATGATCAAAGAAATACAAACGAGCAATATACTGCTTTGAATCGGAACAAAAGTTGCAAAGAGCTTTTTAAATTTCATGGGTATCGGTGTGATTATACCACAGCAAAAATGAATCTAGATAAAGAAAAAATACGAAAAATTTGGGATACAATGTATAATCCTTCGCAACCAGGAGAATCAAATCCTACCCATCCATTCATACAAAATCCTTGATTCTTTTTAGTTTTAAGCGTAGACTGATATTCGTTTATGCCCAGACTATTCAAATTTTTTTTACTTTACGTCTTATTCACGCTTATTTTATTTGTCGTCTCAGCTACATTTTGGACTCTTTTTGTAGATGGTTTCCTTTTTTACTGTAGTGATAAAATGATTATTTCCGATTTTATCCCCCCTTTTGTCCATGGGGTACAGTTTCATGACCATTATATTGCCGACCCGCGATTGGTGTGGGGAATTTGGTTGTTTTTAGTAGGATTTTCGCTCTTTCAGTCGCTTTTCATGGTTTACTTTATTGCAAAAAGAAAATAAAAAAACAAAATATTATAGCTGTTCCTTACCGCTCACTTTATCTTCGGTTAGACCTCTCATAACAAGACCTTCATACAGTTCTGTAACCGTATCTTCAACGCGACCTTCATTCCTTACCTGCAATGGCCTAATACCATATTCGTCATATATTTCCAGTAATTGACTTTGTACCCTTTCTGTAAATGCAACTAATGTATCCATTTGATGGTTATTATTTCCTTTTTTAGACCGTTCTCGAAATGTATCCCAATCAATAGATATAAAAACAACAACTGGATCAAAAAAATGCAACTGCCTTTCAAACATTTGTTTAAAATAATCTCTTAATTGAGGGGAACGAACTGAAGCATATGCCAAATTCTCTATATGCCATGTCTCAACAACAGGAATTTCAGGTGTCTCCAACAGTTTGGCATCGCGGGCTATTTCTCTTCTAAAGATTTCTGAATCATAGGCTTCATAAGAACGCAAATTTTTATAATGTACTTCAGTATATACTTGCTCACCAATTTCACCGAAATACTTAAAACGAGAATCCTTTTCGGTAACCCGCTTCCCTAACGTACTTTTTCCTGATCCATGAATACCATTAAGAACCACAATTTTTTTCATGTTTTATTCTACCATTTGAAAACAACTTCATACATTAATAGGAAAAATATTCCTTTTAAGTTGTACGAGACATAACGGTGCCTATTTTTTCTATAATAGAGGATACTATGAGTAAAAATACTACTGTTACGGCCAGTGAAATTGGAGATTTTGTGTTTTGCAAACGAGGGTGGTGGCTTCGTCAGAATAGAAAACTTTCAGAACCGACTGAAGCCATGATAGAAGGAAAACTCAAACACGAATCCCTTGCAAGACACATTGAAATGAGTAAAACTATACAGATACTTTCGCTGACATTTTTTGTCCTTGGGCTGTTGTGTAGCTTGCTGTTATTAGTAAAACTTTGTTTTTTTCCATGATTCTTGCATTACTTATTACTATTGGTTTCTTTGTTATATTTGGAATCGTTCTTTGGATCTATGCTCAAAAACAAAAACGAGAATATGGAATATTGTTTAAACCGCAAATTTCTGCCGATAGAGAGGAAAAACCTGGGATTACTCTGGAAGGAAAA
>JAAXWC010000021.1 GCA_013335175.1 Candidatus Roizmanbacteria bacterium | reverse complement strand
CCACCCCACAGCTCTTTCTTAATGAGCGGAAATTGCTCAAATACTTTTTTTGCTGTGACACTCTTAAATACCCGTACCAATGCCCCAGGGGCATACTTCGGGTGTGCCCCACACAGCAAATGGATGTGATTCGTGTCACAGCCCAGTTGCTCTATCTCGATGAAATACCGCTCTGCTATCTCTTTCGCAATTTCCTTGATGAACAAGGTAACCGCCTCACTCAACAACGCCTTGCGATACTTCACCGGAAACACTATGTGGTAGTGTATCGTATAGGCACAGTGGTATGCTTTTGATACTGTCATATCAAAAGCATACTTGAAAACCTATGGTTTTCAACCTTTGTGATACTAGTATGTTGCTACTGTAGCTATTCTCAAGTATTGCAGACCACTTGTAAATATAGGCTTGAATTTGGTTCCAATTTTTTGAGGCAATGTCCACAACCAAGTATCTGGTCTATCCGTCTAAAATCTTTTTCAGGGGGAGTTGTTTTGAATATTCAGTTCCCCATTCGATAGGATACACGGGAACAGTTTTATTTGCTTGTTGAAGGAGCATTTTCACTTCTTGAACTTTATTTTCAGGTACCTCAAAATGGGTAAAATTCTCTATTGAAATCGGCGTTTGAGAACGTAGCTCATGTTTGTCCAATAACTTGCCGATAGGACTCTGTTCAAAACTACCAGATTTTATGCCAATGAGTATTGGATAGTTTTCAGCAATATCGGAAACTCCTCCTTTAAACATATCTGATTTCCGAGGTTTTATTTGTGAATATTTATCATGGAATCCGCTGGCATTAGTGCTAAATTCTTCTCGAGCTGTTTTATCGAGCATTTGAGTATAATCAGGATTTTTGTCAATAAAAGTCTCGATCAAGCCTCTCCAAGCCATGGGAGCAAGGTAATAAGACCATATAAGTCCATTTCTGCCATAGCCAAAAAAACTATGTCCTTTTTCAAAATGACACTGCGCATACATCAAGGAGTATAGTCGGGCAGGTGAAGTTGAAACTGATTCCATTTTCCCTTGAGTAAAATCGAGGACATCGGTGTGAGGAATAAGGCCATCTTCGCTAATAATTGTTTGTAAAACATCTCGAACAGTGTTTCTATTTCGAGGATCATATTGATACCGTCCGGTACCATGCCATACCCAAGTGCTATCAAAAGCTGTTCGAAGATCGGGAATTGCCATTCTATATTCTGGAGAAAACTGAATTGCATCATTTGGTTTACCCAAAACAGTTGTCACCTTTATTCTTTCAGTAAGACCTCGATCACTTTCTCCGATCAGAGATAGTCCATTTTCGTTGCCATCGATCATACATCGATAATTTTAGCACGAAGCTATTTTTCCTACAACATTTTCAACCTGCAATTTAAAAAAAACTATTACCTTTTTCTTAGCCTTATTTTGCGCGGCATTTATGAAGTGCATTCATAATGTGCCCATATGACGGAACGAAGAAGCGGGGCAGATCATATGGATTTTACCCCTTTGTCATTGGAGCTGGCTCGATTAGATGAAATACGGGAATGGAAAGAGGCGTATCCCGGGTTGTTTGAGGGGGAAAAATATAAAAATTGGCAAAGATGGGTCAAGCGGACCGTAGGTGATGTAATTAGAGAAATAGATCCTTCTATAAAGCAACGGAACAAGAAGGCATTCCAGATTTCGTGTGGGCCCCTGATGGAGTATTCATATATTTTGAGTTTTCGTTACAAAAATGCTGTGCTGGAAGAAGCTCCATTGCTTGCGCTTACAGCTGCTTTTTATCGAGAAACGATGTTGGATTCGCTATTTTCCAATCAAAAACTCTATGCAACTCCCGAGAGAATACGTAGTTTACGGATGGTTGTATTTACCTATTTGTACAAACAGGCATACAGAAGTTTAGAAAGTCGTAACAAGTAAAAATTAGATCAAAGACGATTCAATTCAATACCTGCCATATGCTGTTGTCTGGGTTTGCTCCTCAAAGGGGATATCCTGAATTTCATACACCTCGAGAAAGGGAAAATTTGGATTACTTGCGATGCGTACGAGTTTTTTATGGAGGAGAAAATCATGCAGATGAGCTTTTTTGTAATTCCCGAAAGATAAAATGTGCAGCATCTGTCCGTCATACTGCCAGTAAGGGAATGTAGCTGCTTGATTGGTTATATATACATGGTTTTGTTCTTGTCCAAGGGTACGGTCAATTTCCTGCATTACATCTTTATACGTTGCACTCCCAACGGCAAGCATTCGAGAAGGAAAAGCCCCTTCCAACTGGGGCCGTTGATAGTCTGAAATAACGACAATATCATTTTTGTTTATAGGTATTTCGGAAACTATTTGTTTCTGAACAATAGGGAGTGGCGGGGTGAATCGAAAAAGAAAAATCGTGTAGCAAAAGGCAGCGATAACAGTTAATAAAACAATTGCATACCATTTTTTTGAAAGAAATAGAGCCATAAGGAGTGCTAAACAATAGCCAATCAGCCCTCCGAGTCTGCCGACCAAACCACCATGCCAGAATGAAATACTCGTAAAGAAGCAACAGAAACAAACAATTAGTCCGCTCAGAAGCAGCAATTTTTTTTCTTCGATGAGGCGATATACTGCAAACAAAATAACTCCTGATACAATCGGTGTGTATCCAATACTTAAAATGTAAATACCATTTCGTATCATACGCAACAATCCAGGAAGGGTTAGGAGAGCAAATAATTCATTCCCTTCAACTATGAGAATGCGAAAGAAATCAGAATTTCTCGCTACATGGTTTATCTGTAGCGTGAGGTAGATGCCATAGAAAGCAGATAAGATACTTAACACGCAAAGGAAAGTAAACAGAAGCACATTTTTTATCCATAGTTTTTTCCCTGAGAGCCATATAGTACATACGAACACAAGAGGAAGCCAGATGGCAATTCCAATATAGTCGTAAAGCGAAAGAGTGCAAAATACAAAAGTTAAAACAATAAAATAGACTCGTGTTGTGCGCATATAATAAACCCAACTGGTAAGTGCAGCAAGAAAAAGACTTTGATCAACTCCATCATGAAGGATATTTGTCTGTAATAAAAATATATGAGGAAAAAATAAGAGGGGGAGACTTGCCCAAAAAGCAATTTTATTTCCAAAAAGAAGTTTGACTAGTAGGTAAAACGAAGCTATCCCCAGAGCTCCAAACAGGACAGAAACAAAACTAATTGCTGCCGGAATGGGGAGAATATGATAAAAAATATGAATAAAAAAGAGATACAACGGGTGTAAATTTTCATGAGACTCAGAAAGAACTTGGCTAAACTGGGGGGCTTGAGCAAGACGAAGATACTCGGGGGAATCATAGAAATAGGGATAATTACTGATAAAAGTTAGGCGGGAAACAAAGTATGCAAAAAACAGAAAAATAGGGTTCATACTGCTAGTATAGGCAATTTCATAATTATTTCATAATCGTTCGGTATAGTATACCCATGAAAACTAATCAATTTCATACCGATTATTGGTTTTTAAAAAATCAAACAATCCTCGGAAAACGGTTAAAACATCTCAGATCAAAGCACCGGGTAACGCAGGAAGAGCTTGCATTTCGTGCTCGGATAACGGTTTCCTATCTCGCAAAAATAGAGAAAGGTCAGACGAATACAACCGTCCGATATCTGGCAAAAATTTCTCGAGCACTTGAGGTCCCGTTGTACCGATTATTTGAATAGGTTTTTGGCATAGTTAAGCCTCAAAGGTTCACTTGATTTTCCTTCGAAAACAGGTGATAATGGGTATGTGAAAGGTTTTATTACTGCAATCAGCATCGCGTTCTTTGTCTTCTGTTTTGTTCATGTGTCTGTCCAAGCCGCTTCTTTACAGCTTACGCATATTGGTACTCTCGATACAGGTGGGAAGACCTATACGCACTGGTGGTACAGTGGGACACAACCGACCTTCGGAGGGACGGCAGATCCGAACAGTCAACTATCGGTCACTCTTGATGCTGATACGAAAACGGTTTCTGCTGATGGACAGGGAAATTGGAGCTACACGGCTCCTACTCCTTTATCTTCCGCGGATCATCAGGTGAAATTTACCTCAGGAGGGCAAACAGTTTCTTTTACTCTTACCATTGGTAGTAGTATGCCTCAAAATGCAGGGAGTAATACAAATCAGCTCCCTACTGCCGGCAATGCGCTTCCTTTAGTAGGAGTATTCTCAGCAGCTCTTCTATTTATTTTCATGGGTTTTAAACTAAAAGGGAGTGAATCAGCATATTTAGTTCAACCATCTTCAGTGCAGGAGCCTCAAGCAGCCCTTACTTAAGAAGGGTACGATAGTGTTTAAAAGACTGAAGATACGCATTGTGCATTGCTGCCTTCGTAAGAGGAAGCGGAAACTCCATATTCATAAGTCCTAGGTCTAATAACACAAGGTGATATCCATCTTTTTCAAACCGTACTACTACCACGTTGTCTTCTCCCAATAAATCGGGAAGTAAATGATGCTCTTCGAAAAGAAGCGCACAGAGTTTTTCAAAATCTTCGAGTTCTAATAAGAGCCTATTTTTTGTATCAGGGGGAAGTTTTCGTATCTCAATAGGTTTGAGTATGGAGAGGTAGGGTTGCAAAATAACGGTACGTCCCTCTTTTCGGGAGTAAAACGGATGTTGGATCCATTGTACTAAATGAGGGAACGGAAGAAGAAACTGAAGCCGGGGGAATGTGGAAATGAGCTTTTCCAGTAATCGAAGATGTTTCTCCTGAAGCTTTGCATAGGAAGGAGAAGAGGGATCTCCAAAATCAACAACGGGAGATATGCGATGCCCAATTTTCAATATCCATTGTTTTTTATGAGTATTCAGGCTAAAAAATGTAAATGAACTACTATTAAATCCCTTTTTAAAAGGCTTCAGTGTTGTAATTAATGTATGAGGATGGAGAAAGGACGTTTGTATTTCCCGAGCAATCGACCCCCGGACATACGGAAGTTTTTTCAATAACACGGTCCAGTACATCTGACCTTCTATGTGTTCCTGATGATGCCAAAAAAATTTATCGTGTATCTTCTCAATAATACGAAAACAGAAAGAAGTGATTTCACGGAATAAATTTTTCATTGTCACCATAATAAAATAGTTTTTTCGTTCTTGCAAGTTTGGCCGTATAATATACATATGAGTTACCACGCAAAACGACGAGAAATGCTACGAAGAGTTTTTTCTCAGAATAATTTGGATGCTTATTTGTTGTCTGACTTTTATAATCTTTTCTATTTTACTGGACTGCATACTCTTGCTCCGGAAGAACGTGAATCGTTTGCTTTGATTACAAGAGAAAAGTGTTTCCTTTTTACCGATAGTAGATATGCACAGGAAGCACGTGCTCTTCAGAGCAGCGAAGTTATTTTTGCAGAATTAAAACAGCAAAAAGGACTCCTGACTTGGTTGAAAGAGCTTATTCAGGACGGTACGATACATACCATTGGGTTTGAAGAAGATAATTTAACCTGTGCCGAGTACAATGCAATTGCTTCAGCTTTTTCTGGTGACTGTACATGGGAACCTACAAAAGGAATGGGAGCGGGGCTACGGACCATAAAAGATAGTCATGAAATTGAAATGATCCGTACTGCCTGTCAGATTGGGGACAGGTGTTTGCAGGAGATAATACCGACAATCGGACTCGGTACGACAGAACGTGAAATTGCCTTCCGATTAGAAATGCATGTTAAGCAACAGGGATACGATTTAGCCTTTGATCCGATTGTTGCCCTCGACGCACATGCTTCGTTGCCTCATTACAATACAAAACAGGGAAACGGTATGATAGCAAAAGGGTCGCTTCTTCTGATTGATTTTGGAGTAACGTATCAGTCTTACAACTCTGATATTACTCGTATGTTTTATTTTGAGGAGTTAAGTTCTGAAAAGCACACTGCGTACGAACAATTGAAGAAAATACAAATCCAAACCATAGATAAAATTCAAGAGGGAAGTGTACTAAAAGAACTCGATGAACAGTGTCGCACATCTTTGATTCAAGCTGGATTCCCTGAGTATGGACATTCGACCGGGCATGGAATTGGTTTGGAAGTCCATGAAATGCCAAAGGTCTCACCCGTCTCAACGGAGGTGATTCAACCAGGTATGGTGTTTACTATAGAGCCGGGGATATATCTGGAAAACGATTTTGGTATGCGTTTAGAGGATACGATCGGAATAACGAGTGAAAATAAACCTGAACTTCTCACAAAATACCCGAAAGATATTCAGCGATTGTCTTCTTGAGGGGATGGTGTTTGCTCTGGCGCTTGAGGTGCCTCAGTTGTTCCAGTTGTTTCAGCGGTAGGTAGCTCCAGTTCTTGTTGTAATGCCTGTGAATTTTCTTCTTCTTTTTTTCGAGGTGCAACTTTTACCAAATCTTCATCCGCTTTTAACTGATTCTTTAACCGTTCCGTGATCTCTTGTTCCTTAGATACCTGTGCTTGGACCTGTTTTGCTGCTTCAAGTTTTGCTTTGAGGTATACGAGTAGTTCTTCACCCTTCATATTATTAATCATAAAGATAGGAAGAATATAACCGAGCTCTTCTAATCCTTCCTGACGTAAGGTTTCATCTTCGCTCATTAGCTTGTTTAGTACATTTGTAATATAGACAATATCCTGATCCAACCATTCTTCTCGTGAAGTCAAATTTTCAGTAACTGGTACCTCACCTTTTTCATACTGCGAGATCCACATTTTTTTCACTTCTTCATAATCTTCCAAAGAAACAGTAGCTGGGAGATTAATTGTCTGCTCAATATTTTTTTCAGGTTCAGAGACAAGAGGTATTTGTGCGTTTATTACTTTTTCAACTTCCTCGGGAGATACTTGTTCCTGCTGTGCAATTTTACTGGTGAATTCTTTATTTTCACGAACTACTGTACCAACCTGTTTAATAATATTTGCGACTACTCCTTTTTCAATTCCAGTTTCTTTTGCTATGAGGGGTACAATCTGAGTGCTTGGGACTTCTGACTTTTGCTTATAAGATTGTAAAATTGTATGAACCACCTGCGGAGTACTCTTTGTGCTGCTTGCAACCTGTGAAACAAGCGGTGTATTTTGCATGAGAGTATCGGCTAACGATGTGTTTATTGCGGTAATTTTTTCAGATGCAACATTTAATTTGTGCGAGATCATTTTCGTGATCGGGACAAGCGTTTGAACTGTTTGTAAAAGTTCTGCTTTTTGAAAGATTTTACCCGACATAGAAGAAGCTGTTGCAGAAAGTATCTGTCGAGCCACAGGATCTTGTTTAATCGCGCGATTTGATAACTCACTTCGTATATTCATGAATTTTTGTCGTTCGGAAGGAGTTTCTGCCTTCGTTGGGTTTGAAAGATACTCGAGTGTTTTCTTGACGCTCTCTCTCGTGTTTTTATTTGTCTCAAAACGCGCGATATCTGTTATTTTGTTTGCTGATAAATTCATGGAACGACTGATATCTTCAGTTTTTGATTTTTTAATTTGTTCCAATGTCTCAATCTTAGTAACAACCGTAGTTTGGGTATTCACCTGTTTTTGCAGACTGAGAGTCTGACTTCCTGCAAAGGGCCCTCCAGGGAATAGTGGTCCTTTTGGAGAGGGAGGACTACCAGTTCTCATCTGGTCATACATAGACAGAAGGATATTTTTCATTGCAGCAATTCCTTCACAACAGTAATCGCGAAATATTCTTAATAACCACCAAGGGAGTACAATAACAACCCAAAGCATAAGAAGGGTAATAACATATTCGACAAATGTATCAATATAGTTTCCGTTATTTAACATCTCTGGCTTATGGGAGGGGCCACTATATGCTAATCGGATAGCAGTAGGAAAAACATATCCATCAGCAGTTTTAATTTTTGTGAAGTCGAAAACAAATGGAATACCGGCTTTCCAGATTTTTGCAAGCGCCCCTAAAAATAGCGCAAAAAGTGGTCCATAACAAAGCCATTGAAAGAATACGCCAATCCAAATCCAGCCGATATTTCTAATAAATACGAATGGTATGAGTAATCCAAGAAACGGAGACAGTATGAGGAGAAACCACAGTATTATTTTACGAAGAAGAATCATGCTCCCCATAACATAGTAGGTGATATTGGTTATATTAGATAAAAACGTTTGTGCTTGCGCACCTTCCTGTACTCGATAATTCAAGTCTCGGCAACCGTAGTACTCAATATAATTTTTATCTGGTCCGCCATTGGTATAGTAGACATTAAATAGGTCTTTTGCGCCCAAATTTTCTATAAAAAACTTCATCATAATTTCAGATAGTTGGATGAGAGTAAGTACAATAGCTGCGGAAAATGTTATATATAAAAGGACTGTGCCGATTTTAAAAATAGCAGGCCACACTTTTAGTTTTAACTCAAAATGAGCGCGTTGTCCGATAATTAATCCCAATCCAAGAAGTGCTGCAACAATAAGGACAAAAAAATAGGTGATGTTACGAGAAAAACTCCACAATTCTTTCAGAACAGGATGCTCATCAATTGCTCCTCGGGTAAGTGTCCAGTTAATAAACTGGCGCGCCCGATCCATAGATTTCCCTAAGGCGGTAACTTGTGGATCTTCTATCCAGTAGTGATTATGAAGCGGTTCTTTTTTGAATTCTTCAAATGTGGTTACGCATTTGTCTTTCGTATTTATTTGCGACATCATATCGCAAACGTCGGTAGGCTTTGCACCGGATATTCCATCACACGGTACTGGAGTGATGTCGATGCTTACCGAAGGAGTAGGATCTACTGCATATACAGGAAAAACGCTCGCTGTAAGAGCAGTACACAAAAATAGTAGCGATGCTAAAACCAAAAACCGTAATTTATTCATATACGTCTATTAGGAACCGTGGTTTCGAGAGGTACGTCGTCGGCCATGGTATCTCTCGGGGATGTAGCCGGAATTTGAGTTTTTTGCAAAAGCAAAAAGGAAAAACGATGTGAACAGAAAGAATCCACCAATCATGCTGAAAACTCCGAGTCCAACAGAACTGCCACTCCGGGGTAAAGACGCAACGGTTGTGGGGGTAGTCGTGCTTGCAGCCGTAGTGGGGGTAGTGGCTGGTGCGTATAAAGCACAGATTTCAGTTTTTCCTGCTGCGTCAGCAATAATTTGAAAAGTTACGACGGCGAATGCACCAGACCCTGAAAAACCAGTAGGATGAGTCCCGGTAATAACAAGTTTACCGGCTTCAGTTTCAGAAACGCTTACTGATCCAGCACTTATGCTTTCGCCGGGTGTTATAGAGACATACTGTAATACGCTCTTATCATAGCTTAAACCGATCTGCAGATTCGTTAGCGATGTCCCCTCAGTATCAACATTGATGGTAAACTGTACATTCTGCCCATGGACAAGTTCATCAGTGGGGACTACGAGGTCGTATTTAACAGCGTGCACAGATTGTACAGCGATCAAAAATAAAGTACTTAAAAGAAAGGTTTTTAGAATTGTTCTCATATTTTCATATTAAAGTATATTTATCCGCTTGACAAGCGAATTTAATTTCAGGATCAAATACAACGAATAATAATCAGTTGACAAGATCTATTTTTGTCCACTAATATTTAATAACTATAGTTTACACATTATTACATTATTACATTTATACTCAAACAAAATAAATATGGGAAATAGCAGATCTTTTTTGATTGGGGTTTTGTTAACTTTCTTTCTCTTTCTTTCTTATTTAACTTCAGTACAAGCAGCAGATGATGCACAGTATTGGGTATGTTTGAGCAAAGTACTCTGTGCTTCAGATACAAACACATGCAATACAACAGTAGATCTCGGCCATAAGGCTCTTGTCTCAGTGGGGGCAAATAAACCACTTGCTAATAAAGATACCTACGTTATAGAGTGTGTAGATATTGGCACGCGAGAGATGTGTACGACGGGAGATGAAAATTTGGACAAAATTGTTTATAAAAATGCTTCTGATCTTTCCGATCTAAAGAAAACTTATCAGTATGTACGGTCTGAGGTAGCATATCAATCGGACGGAAAACTTTTTACTTATTCACAACCTTTCAAAACGGACAGTTCAGGGAACATAAATCCTTTTGTATGGCATAGTGCAACATCGACTACAACTGGCCACCGTTTTTTTGCAATGAATTTTTACGATCCGAAAAGTAATGATATATCGGCAGTCCCTGGAGGACAGTCTGTTACGGCATTCAACTTCGAGGCTGCTGCAAATGACCCCGACTGTAAGAGTATTAGCTGGGATCCGGATGGTATAGTTTTTGATAGCTACACACTGCAACCGGTTGATGGAGCTATGGTTCAACTAGAAGCACTTGATCCAGTTAAAAATACGTTTGCACCTTACTACAAATATAATTCAGCAAATAAAAATATTACTGCTATAGATCAGGAAAAAGAACTTGACGGCGTCTATCGTTTTTACGTACCAGCAGGAACATACAGATTGCAGGTAACAAAAAGCGGTTATACCTTTCCGAGCGATTCACAAAAAATATCACAGAAAGCAGTAAATTTATACACGAAAGCATATCCTAAGATTTATCCGTCGCAGACTGGGGCGTCTATCGTAGAAAAAGAGGGGAACCTGGAGGAACGAAACATTCCTTTGGATCCTGTTACGGTTCCCTCAACCACAGCAGTTAAAACAACCTCAATCGCTCTCCTGGGCACAGGATCTTTTGTATCCAAAAACACCGGTGAGGTTATCATAAATGGTAAGGTGAATAAACCGTATGCGAAAATATATGGCTATAGCAAAAATGTAACATCGAATGCACGAGCGACATGTCTCGTCCCAAGTACAAATGCAGAGACGGATACAAGTAGCCCATGTTCCTTTGTGCGTGCAAATTATAAAGGTGAGTTTGAACTAGTCATTGATCAGAAGAAAATACCGACTGGTGAGGTGTGGGGTGAATTAGTGTATCAAAAAGAGTTAGATATTCCTGCCTACATTTCAAAAAAATTTCTAATAACAAAAGATACTCATAACCCAGTCGAACAGATTATTGCTTCAGTTTCGAATTTTTTCTCACGTTATTTTGCCGTAGAAGCAGCAACAAAAACGAGTGCAAGTTTTGAGCCAATTCCTACTTTTCTTGAAGGAATTGCCTATGATTCAAAAAAAGAAGTAATTCCGAATGCAACGGTGGGTGTGTATTTACAAAATTCAGACAATCCGTATTATCAAACAAAAGCGGATGTAAATGGGCATTACAAAATTACTTCTGAATTTTTGCCTTCAATGCCATATAAGATTAGATATACATCACCTTCTGGATCAAGTGTTACGGTTTCCACTTCTCAGTATGTATCTCAAAATCAAACGTATACACAAGCAAATAAAGTCAATATTTATCAGTATCAAAATGCAAAAGGAGGGACAGCAAGTCCTAATGATAAAAAAACAAGTACATCTAGTACATCTAGTGCACAAAAATCAGGGAATGGTACCTATGCTCCCGGAACAAAAACGAATGCTGCTTCTGTTTCGAATGATCGTACTGCGAATACCACTGGGACGGTTTCAAATAACTCTCAAGCAAGTATTATCGTAGTTTTCATTCTCATAGTCTTGTTAATTGCATTCGCTGGCATTTTCCTTGCATTTTTTATCCTCAAAAAAAGATCTGAAGGGGCCGACAGAACAATTTAATTATTCAGGTTGTAGCATATAGTCCATCGAAAAATCTTTTCGAGTAGAGTAGTATGGACGCATGCTTGCAAAGATATATTCAGGAACGGTGATAGGTTTGGATGGGGTGCTCATAGAGGTTGAGGTAGATGTAGCAAGTCGTGGTTTCCCTACGTTTACCATTGTTGGCTTACCTTCAAAAGCAGTGGATGAGGCAAAAGATCGAGTACGCACAGCGATTGTAAATACCAACTTCGCAATGCCGGAATCGAGACTTACGGTGAATCTCGCACCTGCTGATATTCCTAAAAATGGCTCAAGTTTTGATCTCCCTATCGCCGTTGGTATATTAGTGGCTTCCGGATTTATTTCCGTTGAATCGGTTATATCAAGTTTGTTTGTCGGGGAACTTTCTTTACAAGGCCAGGTACGGAGAGTACCCGGTATCATTTCGCTTGCCGCAATGGCAAAAGAAAAAGGCATTACGAAGCTCTATCTCCCATTGGAAAATGCAGAGGAAGCTACTCTCGTGAGAGGTATTGAAATCTATCCACTTCGGAGTTTAGAAGAGCTTATCCTACATCTAAATGGCGTTTCACCGCAAATACCACTCCCTGAAAAGATATATGATTTTTCGTCTGCACCGGCTTACGAATTCGATTTTAGCGATGTAAAAGGGCAGGCCTACGCCAAACGGGCGCTGCTTATTGCTGCGGCAGGATTTCATAATATTCATCTCAAAGGCCCTCCAGGAGCAGGAAAAACTATGTTGTGTCGTGCATTCCCCTCAATTATGCCTCCGCTTGAAGAGCAGGAAATGTTAGAGGTATCTCGGATATATTCATCTGTAGGTTTGTTTACAAGTTTTGAATTGCTCAGTATGCGACCTTTTCGATCTCCGCATCATACTACCTCTCGCATTGGCCTCATTGGCGGAGGTACTATACCCACACCCGGAGAAATATCACTGTCGCATCGTGGCACTTTATTTTTGGATGAACTTCCTGAGTTTCCTCACACGGTTCTTGAATCTCTTCGTCAACCTTTGGAAGATGGACAGGTAACTATTTCTCGAGCTGCCTCTTCGTTTACCTTCCCCTGTAGATTTTTGCTTCTTGCTGCTTCAAACCCATGCCCGTGTGGTTACAGGGGGCACCCGACGAAACCGTGTACTTGTTCACCAAACCACATAGAGAAGTATAAAAAGCGCATTTCTGGCCCGCTTCTCGATAGAATCGATATGCATCTTTCGATTGTACCGGTACAGGAGAAAGATCTATCTCAAGATCAGGTTGCAGATTCTAGTAAAGAGCTTCAAAAACGCGTAATTGAAACGCAAACGATTCAAAGGGAGAGGTTTGGGAATACGTCAGTGCGGGTAAACAGCCAGATTCGGGCTAATGATGTAAAAAAATACTGTCCTCTTTCAGAAGAGGCAACTTCTTTATTAAAGCAAGCGACAGAACATTTTTCACTCTCCGCACGCTCCTATTTTAAAATTATACGCGTGGCACGAACGATTGCGGATTTGGAAAAGCGTACGATTATTGAACTAAAAGACGTTGCTGAGTCGCTCCAATACCGCACTCAAGAAGAGCTATAAAAAAGCTGAGAAAATCCCATTGACAAATATTTTCCCGTGAGATATTATTGAATTCATATGAAAAAAATTGTAAGAACCATAACATCTTCTTTTAACAGTTTCACGCTTTCAGGAGTCGTCCTTGCGCAAACTATTCAAGTCCAACCGGGAGCTGGAGCAAACGCACTTGGGTTTAATGTTCCCAACTTTTCTATGGTTCTTACCTTCTTTATTCGTGCATTTTTCATTGTCGTTGGTCTTGCAGCATTGCTATATTTACTTTTAGGAGCTCTCTCATGGGTAACTTCTGGAGGAAGTAAAGAAAATGTTGAAAAAGCACGAGAAAAGATTTCAGCCGCTGTCATTGGTGTCATCTTGGTCGTTGTTGCTTTAGCAATCATTGTTACCTTGGAACAAGTCGTATTTAAAAATCAGATCTGTTTCGGAATTTCATGCCCGATAACAGTTCCTAACCTGCTTTAATAGCTGATATGTTCCCTATACCTGTTGCGTATGCGCAAATAACGGATTGGGCGGCAGATACATCGTCAACAGGTTGTATGGTCGATGGAGTGCCCACCTTCAAGTGCATAGAGTACGTGTTTCAGAATATATTCTTTGTAGCCGCTGGTTTTGTGGTTTTGGCACTCTTTATTATGTTATTGGTGGGGGGATTTACCTACCTTACTTCGTTTGGCAATCCTGAAAAGGTTAAAAAAGCGCAGGGAACGCTTAAGTTTGCGGTGATAGGATTTACTCTCTACATTAGTTCATTTGTGATTCTCAAAACAATAGATTTTCTTTTTTTGGGAAACTGTGGCAGAATATTCAAATTCGAAATCCAATCCGGCTCAAACGGCTGCCCGTAATTATTTCTTTGGTGTAACGAAGATTACCTTCACCCCATTATCTTCTGGAATTGGCGTATGTGTTGAGTCTTTATTTTGATTGATATACGTAACTACAGCAAAGAGGAGGAGGAGGGAGCCAATAGCAATGAGGGTAATTCCCACATATCTCATATATTTATTTTTTCTTTAATGATGAACGGAGGACGTTTTTGTACCTCCTTATATATTTTAGCGATATATTCCCCAATAATGCCAATGGAAATAAGTTGTACCCCTCCTAAGAACATAATCCCAGTGAAAAGAGCAGTCCAACCGGTTACCCAGTATCCAGGAAAAAAGAATCGGGTGAGTAACGCGTAAATTACTCCTATAAAACCAAGTGTTGCGGTTAGAAACCCTAAATAGGAAGCAAGACGGAGTGGCTTTTCTGAAAAAGCAGTTATCCCGTCGAGGGCAAAATTGATCATCTTCGGAACTGTGTAGTGGGTAGTCCCTGCTTTTCGTTCACCTCTGTGAAAGTAAACAAACTCAGCAGGATATCCACCCCATGCTACCAATCCTCGAAGAAAACGAGATTGTTCAGGAAGTTGATTTAAAAAGGTGACTACTTCTTTATCCAGTAATCGATAATCACCAACATTCTCCGGAATGATAGTATCGGATAGGATATTCATAAAACGGTAGAATAAATAGGCAGTAGATTTTTTGAAAAAACTATCATTTACACGTTTAATGCGCTTCGCGTACACCACCTTTGCTCCCTCAGTCCATTTTTGGATCATTTCCGGGATAATCTGTGGCGGGTCCTGACCATCTGCATCAAGAGTAATAACACAGTCTCCTTTTGCGAGTTGGTACCCACAACTGAGAGCATTTTGATGGCCAAAGTTTCGGTTAAACGATACGAGTTTCACATTTGGGTTGTGCGAAGTGATGTCTTTAATGTTTTGCACGGTCCCATCTACTGAACCATCATTTACAAAAATGAGTTCGTATTTATAATTTTCGAGAAGAGGTAATAAATCTTTAACAAGAGGATGAATATTTTTTTCTTCATTATAAACCGGAATGATCAAGGATAGAAGAAAGTGAGGCATGTGTTACGGAGCCGGGAGTTGAACCCGGTCTAGGAGATTATGAGCCTCCTGTGCAACCGTACACTACCCCGTAAAGGTATGTATATTATAGTCAATGAGAAGCAATATGTCAATTTTTGAAAAAAGTAGTGATCCATTGATGGTATACAGGAGCAGTCGTAGGAGTGGGCTGAGGAGGTGAGAGGGTCGGATTGGGGACAAGAACAGTAACTTCATTCTCTTTGAGAAGATTTAATTTGTTCCGAATCGTTTTTTCAATCTGGTGAGGATCGTTTTTTTTCAAAATTTCTGTCTTTAATTCATCATTTCGCTTTTTTTCTTGTTCATATTCTTTTTTGTATCCTTCATAAAACGTAACGTTCTTTCGATATTCGATAAAACTTTTGGTAAACGAGGAGAGAAAAAAGAATAATAAGGAAATGAGGATGATTTTTTTTACCCGGTTCATATCTTAAGTATAGCCGTTAGGAGGTTAGTTCGGTAAGCGTTTTCATGATCCGATCAGGACCTGCCTTGCCCCGAAGCTCTTTCATGGTAAGACCAATAATCATTTTTGGGTTCCGAGCGATAAGCTCCTGATTGTCATCAACGAGTTTTTTGATGGCGATATGCAGCTCTTCATCAGAAAGTTCCTGGGGGAGAAATGGGGTTAAAATAGCTTTTTGAGCCTCCGCTTCCTGGAGCAGGTCTGCCCGGTTGCCCTTTGTAAAAGCATCTATAGATTCCTGAATCTCTTTGAGTTGTTTGCGAATAATTCCTAATACTTCCTCATCGTTGAGTTCTTCTTTTTTTTCTACCTCTTTGTATTTTATGGCAGACATAACCATACGAAGGGTGTTCAGTTTAATTTTTTCTTGACTTTTTAGGGCATCAAGAAGATCAGCTTGTATTTTTGCTCTTAACATACGATAATTATACCTGTATGTCAAAGAAAAAAATAGATGGTATTGAAAGAATTACTCAATTTCAGAAGACGGTTTTAGCAAAAAAACCACCCTTAAAGAAAATGAAGGAGGATGTTCGTATGATGCGATTTAAAATTCGTCCATTGAAAGGGGATGTGAGCCTGCTAGATATCGCAAATAATGAGTTTATTGAAGCGTTGTGGAGTTTGGGGAAAATGGATGAATTTTTTTACAGAGAACTCAAAAATCTTTCGGAAAAGGAGCAGGGAATTGTTCTCCCACTGTTTAATGGTATGTATCAAAAATTTCAGGAGGATCTCGATACTTTGAACTTAAAATATGAAAAGCTTTCAGACCTTCCGAACGGTTTTGAGGTAGAGATCTACAAGGAACGCTTCATAAAAATGAATTAAAAATTGGCTCAATTATCATGCAAAAATTTCCGGTTGTCCTCGATTTGGAAACGAAGTATACATTTCGTGATTTTAGCGATCATAAGAAACTGGGAATTTCGGTAGGAGTGATTTTCGATTATTCAGACAATCAACCGAAGGTTTATTTTGAAAAGGATATTCCTCAAATGTTCCCTATTTTAGAGAAGGCATCCTATATTATTGGATACAATGTTCGGAGTTTTGATATCCCGGTTCTGAGCGCGTATTACCCAGGCGACACCTCAGTATTTGAGGTTTTTGATATTTTAGATGATATAAAGGAAAAAATAGGACGTCGTATTGCTCTAAACGACGTTATCCATGCAACGCTTGGAAAGAAAAAAACAGGCCACGGTCTCATGGCAATTGATTACTACAAAGAAGGAAAGTTCGAAGAACTCAGTCAGTATTGCACCGATGATGTAACGCTAACGAGAGATTTATTTGAGTATGGGATAGAACATGGAGAGATTTTTTACATGAATGAACTGGGAAAGATCCCTATTAAAGTTGATTGGAAAAAGTATAAAGAAAATCAGGGGAAAGATACCGACATGCCGCTTACGCTGCCGTTTTAAGCGTGTCATTCCCTTTCTTTTACCCCTCATTCAGACCATTCTTCCGTCATCCCCGACCTGATCGGGGATCCATTGAATTTGCATTTGTTCAAATCCGCTTATAATTCTGAAGACAACTCAAAATTTGAATGGTATAATAGAATTTGCTCTTTACAATTCGTTTTTCCCCTGTAGCTCAACGGTAGAGCAGGATGCTGTTAACATCAAGGTTTGAGGTTCGAATCCTCACGGGGGAGCAAGAATAAAAATTGAACAAGCTGTTATTTTAAATAAAGCAGGTTTTGTTTATTAGAAAAATTATCCTATGGATCAAGCAGAATTAGTTCATAAGGAAATGCCATTCCATAAGCGGATTGAAAGCTTCATAAAAGGAGAGCCCTTCCAAGATATAGCTTCGGTTGGATTGGGAGAATATATGGATTTATTAAACTCTATAAATCCTCAAAATGATGAAGAAAGCTATGATGTGGCCGATTCAAAAAAAAGCCTGAGCGAGATTATGGGAGTAGCATCATCAGGTTTTGAAGATTACACTCTTCGATATGTCAAGGTTTTGGAAGGCCGAGCTATCGCTTATCTTAGTCCTTCTAATAGGTTGAATAAAATGGATCCTTCAGTTTTAGATGTTTCACACGGAGAGGTTCGAGAGTATGTTGTAGATATTGAAAGACAACAACGAGATGCACTTTCTACGGATCCCTCATTAGTGTTTGATGGGGAGGCTCACTCCCTAGAAATATACCCTCAAATAGTGAAATTTAGCGAAGTTTACGGTAAAAAGATTGCGACGAAAGAGACTGGAGTCAAGTTTGTTGCAAAGAGCAACGGCCAAACCATTGTGTATGGTTTAAAACGAGATGGGAGCATGGCCTATCGCTCCAATACAGGCGCAGTGCTGTCGGATAATCCTGACAATACTTTTATGAACAATCAATTCAAAACTCAATTGAAAAATCTCAACCTTTAACTTCCTTATTTCTGTTGGGCGGCGTTATGAATGAACTCAAATCACATTGCTTTTCTCTCGCTTCCGTAGGTATATAATAAACATAATGATCACCAGCAACCTCATCCAAACAGTACAAGACTTCGTTTACAAAGAAATAGAAATAACGAGCACTCCTTCTCGCTTTCAACTGGACTACACAAATGATAAAGGGCAGCTCCTGGCAGAAAAACTCCAAGCCGATAAAAACATTGTGCTTCTGGGAACTCTCCTTATGGACTGCAAACTGGGGCAGGCATTTAAAGAGGGAAGACTGAAAGATCATATTGAAATGAGTGTCCAAAGAGCAGAGGAACTGCTTTCACAGGATGGTGAAATAACGAGCGAAGAGAAAGAAATAGTGCTCGCCTGTGTCAGGGAGCACCACGGGGCAGAGAAGTTTTCCTCTTTAGAAGCTGAGATTTGTTGCAATGCCGACTGTTACCGGTTTATTTCTGTCGAAGGAGTGATCGGCAGTATTTACCATTGGCAGGAGAAAATGCCGATCGAAAAACTCATCTCGTTATTCCGGGAAAAGGCAGAAGAGAAGTGGAATGCGTTGAGTCTTGATATGTGTAGAAAAGAACTGGAACCGGAGTATAAAGCAGTCAAACACCTTCTTGATTGTTATAAGGGCGAATAGTAATATATCGGGGGAGCAAGCTAATCTCAGCTAAGCTGTTTTGGGGTAGGGGTGTGAATGACTTTTAATAGAGCATCTGATTGTTGGCTTAAGAAACTATAGTGATTGGTTTTCATAAAAGCACCCTTATATTCTTCAGGAATAAACGATAAATAGTCTGGCGCATAATTATTTCGTAAACGCATTCTTTTTCCATTTTCTGTTAAAAAAGAAGTAGAGCTTAGTGCAAGGCTGTTTGAATCTCGAGCAATAGATTTGATAAGGGCCTCCTGCATATGAATAAACGCATCTGAAACAGAAAATTTGCCTCCTTCACTTCTCAACAAAGGAGAGGCCACGCGGTTTCTGTTGCTGACATTTTTTAAACCCGGTATTGGATAATCGGGTTTTCTTGTAACTGCTTCAGACTCTACGCTCATATGTAAGCCATAAACAAAATCCAACATCACATCTTCTATGATTTCTCTCTTAATTGAAAACTGCGTATAACCGGCACCAGGGGTTGGTACACCTTTACTTACTTGCTCAATATATTTATCATAAGCTAATGCTCTATCTCCTAATGCGTAATATTCTTTCTCCGCTTCAGCTGGAACAATCTCGACGTCTATAAACATACCATTATCACGACTTTGCAGCATTGGTATGAGTGAATATTCTTCCGGCAATTGTGTCAGTAATTCAGATGCACTTCCTGTTAGAAAGGATGTAAATTTTTCTGGAGTATAACTATACAATTCTTCGAGAGTCTTTTTTATATCAGGTCTTCGCGCATAAAGTAATGCCAACAAGGAGAATTTATCTTTTCTATCAGAGCAATCTTCTAGGAGTCGTGAAGTTTATACCTACCCCCAATGTCAAGACCAATTTATAATAAAACGAAGCGTAAACTGATCAAAAAATGTGAACTATATTTTCTTAACTTTTAACATAAAGTTCCGCTGGCGTTTTGTACTCCAAACTTTGA
>JAAXWC010000005.1 GCA_013335175.1 Candidatus Roizmanbacteria bacterium | reverse complement strand
GACAATTTCGCCGGGGGGAAAATTATAACCGTAGGCAATGGGAGAGCAGAGATCCGATTACAGCAAACCCATGCCTCTATGCGCACTTTAGGAGATATTTTGAGAGCATGGAAAGCGGATGGTTTTCAACACGAACTAGAGTACTATATGGCAGATTCACTTCTCCGTCCGGCCGCTATCCACGCACCGCGTGAAGCAGGATATATGTATGATATTTTAAAAGCCCGGTATCAGTTTTTTAAGAATGAAAAGTGGGAAAAAGAAATAATAAGTTATGACATCGCTACCTCGTTGCTTCATATGAAAGCACAACCTACCAGAGAAAAGTTTATTGGAGAACCAGCGATTCGTTTATTTACTCCACAGGAAGTTGCCGAGGCATTTTCCGGATGCAAAATGCCGACAGAAGCAAAACCTCTGCGTGCTCTCGAGTTGTTGTCAACGGAACAAGCCACAGAGATTTCGGTAGAATTGAGCAAGCAACTATTAGAGATTAAAAAATGGTACGGAGGCGAAGAAATGCAATCAAGAGCTCAATTTAATACCGATGGAAGCATACAACTAAATAATGGAGATCCCGTATATAAAGATGAATTAGTGAAAGTAGGCTTTTTAGGAGGATTAGAAGCTTTTGTTAATGATGCAAAGGCAGTTGGTATTTGTTAGGAGATGCTTCTTTATTCTTATTTTTTAATCTTTTTATGTCGGAACAAGAACCGCTAGATAAACAACCAAAGAGTACCGTTTTTGCACGGACGGGAGAGCTTACTTCGCTTGCTCATGTATTTACCGGAAACGATATTAGAGTAACCTATGATCCTCAGGAGAAGGAAGCATATTTTCGAGCTGATCCGCCGGAGATTGTTTTGGGAGGTGCATTAGCACAAGAATTAGGGATGAATGAAGAAGAAGAGATGTTTGTAAAACTGCACGAAGTGGGGCATTTTCACCAGTTCCTTTCCGACCCTCGGACATTCGAAGGGATTTCAGATTCGATAGAAAAAAAAGCACAAGGAAATCCCCTTTTAACCAAAATTTGGGAAAGATTCTATAACGCCTTCCTTGATATACACTCCAATGCTCTCGTTCAAAAAAAAAGTCGGGTCTTTCATCCCGAAAATCGTGAAATGGGGGATGTACCCTATGCTTTTTACAAATACAAAGCGTATAAAGGGTCTGATTATAGCGGGAACCCGCTAACGGCGCAGTTTTGTGATTACCTCCTGCGGAGAATGATGGTCCCTGATGAAGCAGTAGCTGTTTCCCCCGAAGTACGCGAACAGCTCGATAAGTCAGTCACTTTGTACCGCAGAGAGTATCCGGATTTAGAAGCATTTGTTCGGGACACCATTTTTAACGGGAAAACACCCCTGTCACACTTATATTATTATCTTGATCAGTTTGTTATCCCTAGTTTTAAAGAACTACTTGAACAAGACGAAAAAAACAGCGAAAATCTTACCAAAGAGCAATTTGCCGATCCAACACAAAGTATGGATGCAACAGATATGAAAAACTTTGAAGGAGCAAAAAGGTATGCAGATGAAAAACAAAAACCAGCAAATAAACGGGCAGAAGAGGTGGCACAACAGCGGTTTGATGACAAGAATAAGAAACAAGGCTATACACAGGAAGAACGAGAAACAATGGAAAAACGAAGAGCGCGAACCCGGGAAGGGGTTTCGGCTTTGAAAGAGATCTGGGAGCTGATGATACACCGATCCTACGGTGTAACTACTTCTCGGGAATCGGGGTATAAAACAGGAAGTAGTTTAAATATGTCGGACTTAATCGCACAAATTCCGATTATTCTTACCAATCCCAGTGAAGCGCAATTTATGGAGCGGGCGACTGCTCAGGAGATATCGACAGACTTTCATCCACAGATATTTAACCTCATTGTTCACCGCGACTGCTCCGGAAGTGTTTTTAATAACAATCAAGTGCGGTTTGATGCAATAACCGATCAACTTCACAGTCTTGCTGAGTCGCTGATTCTTTTTATAAAAGAGGTTAACTATAACAGCGGAGGAAAAGAAATACCCTTACAGGCAAACGTTGTGTGGGTAGACTTTGGAGATTCGGTTATTATACGAATAAAGGAAGGGGAATTAACAGTTTCAGCGATGTCAGATGATAGTGCGTTCCAAAAAGCAGAAGATATGCTGTGGAATGTCTCCACTCGTCAGTTCAAGAATCTGAATGGTAATAGTGCAGATGATAAAGGATTAGAAGAGGCACGAACCTATATACAAAAATTCAAAACAGAACATCCAAGAGTAAATGCGTTGAACCTTTCCTTATTTATTACCGATGGAGGTACTGGGACAGAGGAAACCTTAAAAAAGATAAAAGAAGCACTCATAAAAGAGGGGGCTTATTCTCGTGCGATTCAGATCGATGAACAATTAAACGAGGGCGAAGTAAAAAGTTTTGAACGGGTATGGGGCAAAGAAGGCGCAAGAGCGAAAACACTCCCCCAACTCAAGCAAGTGGCAAAAAAGCTATTTGCCGATATTATGAATACCATTACCTAACGATTCTTATGGAAACCCCCTGCACTCTGCTTCAACAACGATTAAAATCTATTCATCAAGGGCTTGGAAAACTGGAACGGGAGCTGAAAAAAGCAAAACAGATTGGTACTTCCTCTCAATTTGCAAAGGTGTCTTCTCTTTTGAAAACAATCTTAGATAAAAAAGAGCAACTGATGTCCGCATATCGAGAGCAAGTAGGTGAAATTCTTCAGCCATGGTTTGCCAGTGAAGATTTTAAAGAGATATCAAAAAAAGAAGTTCTCATACATGAATCAGGCGAAGTTGAGATATCGTTCGCGGGTAATCTGATAATAGAGCGTCCATCTATTCCAACAATTGTTACAAGTCTTGTAGGAGTATCAAACAATGCTCTTTTTTCCCGAGTTAACCTTTCTCGCGTAGAGTCCGTAAAAGTACAATATATTTTTTTAGATTGTTATTTGCCTTCCTATATCTCAACTCATTTGAAATATATCGAGTGTGATACCATGCGTGTAGGAAACAATTCCACACCTGGATACAGAAATTGTGGAGATGTTTACTTCTTATCCCTTCAAAGAATAAAGGGAAAACTAGTTATCCCCATGAATTCTGCTGTGCAACATTTTTATGCTCCAAGACTCAGAGAGTGTGATAACATGGATGTAAAATCTGCTAAAAATGTACGTTGTTCTTCTTTACAAACGGTATACGACGGGATAGAAACCGGGGTGGAAGTAACTTCGTTTCGGCAGGCATTTCCTGTATTGACAGATTTCAACCCCGCGCGTTTTCACGTTTACTCTACAGAAGCAACGAAAGAAATGTATAACATTTATGAAAAACAGAGCAGATAATTAGTATGGACACTATTTGTACTCAATTTCAAACTCAACTTGCAGGGATAAAAAAAGAGTTAGATGACCTAGAAAAAGGTATAAAAAACATTACTATTCATGGTGGCACCCGTTCTCAACGGGACGCGCTTCATGCACAAGTAAAATTAATACAACAGAAGAAAGAGCATTTAATGAAAGAATATCGACAACAGGTACCTACTGTTCTCGAGCAATGGTTCAAGATGAGAGATTTTTATGATGCATCGGACATGAAAGCCGATATACAAGAAACGGGTGAGGTAGATGTCTCATTTAATGGTGCTCTTCTTCTTGTTTCCCCAATTCCCCAGTGTGTACAATCGCTTTTGGGGGAGGCAATATGGGCACATATTCACAATCTGTCAAATATCCGACATATTCGATCAAATCAAACGGTATTCCACTGTTCGGCTTCTGTTTTTTATGCGGAGAAATTGTCTGATTTTCAAGGAGAGGTACTATTTAGAGCACCAGAAATTTCTCCTGCATATGAAAGATATAATGATCTTTCTCAGATACAGATTTTTTTCCCTGAATTACAAAAAAATGTTGGGATAATGAATTTCCTTTTATATAATAATGTTCCTTTTTACCGAAATAAATCAATTTCTTTTTATGCACCGAAACTCAGTGAATGTGACTCCATACATTTCGGAGCAGTAGATAGTATTCGGTGCAATAGTTTACGGAAAGTGAACGGTTTTATTGAAACAGGCCCCGACATAAAGTCCATAAAAAAAGCATTTCCCGTACTTACTGATATAACACAAACAAACTTCCGCGCTCAAAATTCTCTTGCAGATCGGGAAAAAAACATGCTCATTGCAAAAAAGTAACATCCACTCTCTATTTTAATTCCTTAAACGGGTGTTCGTTCGCCGGATTTTGTTGATATTCTTTGTGATAAATAATCCGGTCGGTTAGCAAATTCATGTCATACTTTTTCACTAACTCCCTGAGTTTTTCATTCAGTTCATCTCGATAGGATTTCAATTGAGAAGAATAAAATTTTGTCAACATTTCGGTATCAAAATCTTTCATTTCGGTAAAGAGACGGTTGCGGATATAAGGAGACAAATTTAAATGCTCTACAAACATATCACGTGTACCTACTTCTCGTAATTTTTCAAAAATTCGCTCCAGTTCATTACTGTTTGCAACATAATGGGGGAGAAGGGGCCCTACAAAAGCATAGGTTTTAATGCCATTTTTGTTCAATTGCTTGAGTGCTTCAAATCGGTCTGAAACATTGGGCGCGTATTTTTCAAAATAGCGAGAAATAGCATCGTCGGTTGAGGTGATCGTACACCCAACCACGAGGTTTTTTATTCGTTTCAACACATCAATATTTAATCAACCTCGGGGGTTGATTATATTATTATAACAATCTAAAAATGATTTTTTACAAAATACGACTGTCATATGCCCAGTGGAGAAGCGCCTGTCGTTGCACGCGACGGCAGCTAAGATCTTCTCTTTTACAGTTTTTAAGAATCTGCGCGCTATGCCGTTTCATTGCCTTCCAGCGTCGAATCTGTCGTTTATCTTCCTGAGGGATTCTTCTTCCTCGGAAATATCGGCAGTACCATTGAAACCAACCACGCGGATCTTCATCATAAATCCAACCCTTTTTTCGCCAAACTGAAAGTGGCTGGCTCGCATTTACTTGAAAATAATTAAGTTCGGGATCGTGTTTTTCGTGGCAAAGTTTTGCGTTTTGAAACCAAACACTCGGAAACTCATTCTGACAATCGGTCATATATTTTCCGCCAAAGACGCCCAGTTCCAACATTTGTATTGGGGTTAATTCAGGTTGAAATTCCGGATCAAAATTCTTCCCCTCTGGTTCTACTAATGTATACTGATATCCGTGCTGCATCAGATCGTGTACGGTGACCGTTTCCATATAATAAGTATAACTTATCTAAAACTTCTGTCCGTTATATTATTTTAACTTCGTGTTAACGATTATCCTATTAGAACAATCTATATGAGAATATTCTTAATGGGAAGGGTATATTGTATAATTGGATTCATGTTAAAAAATTCTGAGCGTTTTGTGGCGCTCTCTTATCGTGATTTTCGCATTTTATGGGCTGCAAATTTTCTCTCGATGGTGGGATCGCAGATGCAGGTTGTTGGGCAAAGTTGGCAGATGTATCTGATTACCCACTCTCCCGTTGCTCTCGGTTTAGTAGGATTATGCGCTACCCTTCCTATGATTTTATTTTCCGTACTGTCGGGAAGTTGTTCAGATAGATTTGATCGAAAAAAAATATTATTAATTACTCAGGGGTTACTCGCAATTTTAGCGTTTGCATTTGCTATCGCTACTCAGCTCCATTTAGTGACTCCTTGGATAATTTATACGGCCACTGCGCTTTCGGCTTCTGGGTTTGCGTTTGTTACACCAGCTCAACAGTCCTTTATTCCCAAACTTGTGAAGCCACACCACCTGGCCAATGCCTTGAGCCTCAACTATATTACACGTCAAACTGCACTCATTCTGGGACCAATGATTGCCGGATTTGTTATTGCGATGCAGGGTGTTGAGCTGATCTATTATTACAACGCTGTTTCGTTTTTAATTCTATTTATTGGATTACTTTTTATAAAAACGAGTGGAAAAGCTACGCGTGAGGCAAGCATGAAGGTTACATTTGCAATAAAGGAAGGTTGGGAATTTATCATACAGAAACCCATTCTCTGGTCTACGATGCTCTTAGATTTTGTGAGTAGTTTTTTCTCCTCAGCTACTTCACTCTTACCAATTTTTGCAAAAGATGTTCTTCATGTGGGACCACAGGGATTAGGTTTTTTGTATGCCGCTCCTGCGATTGGAGCAGTTCTAGCGGGGATGGGGATTGCACACTTCGGAATGGGCAAAATGCAGGGAAGAACTATTTTGTATGCAGTGGCAGTTTATGGCTTTGCAACATTGCTTTTCGGTTTTTCGCATAATATACTCCTATCCTGTACGGCCCTCATGATGGTTGGTGCAGGAGATAGCATTAGCACCATTATTAGAAGTACGGTGCGCCAATTGGAAACCCCAGATAACATTCGCGGAAGAGTAATTGGTATCAATATGATCTTTTTCATGGGTGGCCCTCAGTTAGGTGAATTTGAGGCAGGAGTTTTGGCAGCCTTAGTGGGTGCAGGATCATCAGTGGTCATTGGGGGAGTGTGTACTCTTGTTGTTGTTTGCATTATGGGCAAATATATTCCAACGCTTTCATTGTACAGCCATGAACTTAATAAAAGCTAAACTCTTTAAATGTATGCTCTAGTGGATTATCCTGTGCATAAACACCTATCGATTAAGGATTTGCAGAGTCGTTTAGAGAAAATTAGTTTCTAAACAGTGAGTAAAAAAAATGATAGGAATTGTATACTTAATGCATGAATGATCAAGGATTTGAGACAGTACGGGGTGGAGAACAACTTACGCAACATTTCCAAGACATGTCACCAAAACGTATTCCTCGTCCGACTGAAACAGGTCGGTTGGTACCACAGTTTAGCACACTGATAGATTCAACAATTCCATTTGGAGACCGGAAAACGGTAAAATTTTCGCCGAATCGTCCTGTCTTTTCAGCAATCCATCAATTTAATGATGCTCAGTCACAGGAGTTTATGAGGGGAGCTGCGGAAGTATCACCAGTTGTACAAATTCTGGCCCTCCTTTCAAACGAACATCCGCTTACACATCAGCCAATGCAAACTGTGGAAGAAAAAATAGCCTTTGCAAAAAATTTTCATATGGAACAGATTCCCCCTGAAGTGCAGCAGAGACTCAACCCACGATATCAACTTACATTAGAAGGATATGCGGGCGCATTTTTAGAAGCAAATGAAACGATGACTCAATGTAAAGAACAAGGTATTAATATATATGAACAATTTGTGAAAGCAAAATATAATGTAACAGATCGTCAGTTTAGAACAATCTGTGCACCAGAAGCACTCAGGGCTAATGATTGGGCGCAAAATCTTTCTCCGGAAAAAATTGCGTTTATGAAAAATCCATTATTTCAAGAACAAGAACCCAATGCTTCAAACTGGACTTACAAAGAAGGAAGAGAAGTGCTGTTGGGAAATGGAAAAAAATATTTTGTATACGCTGTAAATGGAAACAAGATGCAGCTGATGGATGACATGCGAAATGTGTATTATGTACCAAAAGGGTATGTAGATACGTATAACAAACCAAATTTTGCAGATAGGTTGGCTACAGTCGGGAATATGATAAAAAAAGTTGGAGATTATGGAAAGCTAGGCGCTTTGATGCTTTTTAATTTAGGGGAGATTCATCCTTGGCGGGTAAACGGACGATGGTGTTTGGTAGCAGAGCCAAGCGCTCGTATTTTAGATGATCCCAAGCAGAATAAACGTATTGAGCTCTATGGAAATGACGAAAATGATTATTATTATTTCAAATTTAAAGCAATGAAAGAAGGCGGACAACGCATTGTTGATCTAAGCGAAAAAAATCCTTCCATTACAAGCAGAGGAGTCTTTTTTCAAGCCTTAGATCATCGTCGGATAGCAGCTGCCCAAGCATTAAAAATGCCTATCGTTATTCAGTATAAACCAGACGTAGATACGTATAACTAACATATCATAGTTGCACTTATAGTGCTTCCTGGATAATTTTTTCAATATTAGGTAGAAGAGGGAGATTTTTTATTTCGTCCACTTGTTTCCATTCAGGTATGGTCTCATTGAATGAAGATAATTCACCAGAATAGTTTTGGCAAAGAAATACAACAAAAGAAAATGAAACGAGCCCATTTTTTCGTTGAATAGTTGCATGATAAACAGCAGGGATACGAACGAGATCTTTTACAGTTGTTTTGAGTCCTGTTTCTTCTTCTAACTCGCGGACTGCTGCATGTTCTGCGGATTCTTCTGAAGGGATAAATCGTCCTGCCGGCAGTCCATAAGTACCGGTTAAATGGTCTGCTGATTCTTTATGCTTCACTAACAAAACCCGTGATTTATTACGGTTCATAACAACAACTCCGACACTAGGAACAGTATTTGGCATAGCAACAGTATAGTATCTGTATAAAAATTATGAAGAGAAAATCAATAATTTTTCAGTTGAAAGTCTTTGTTTTCTTTATCGATAGAAAGTGCGAAGCAGTTGTAGCAACCTTTTATCCAGCCTTTTCGATAAAAGATGTCGGTTTTACTTGAAGCGTTGATGCTTTGTTTACAGAATGGACACGTGTACTGAGCTGTGGTTTCTTTTTTCATTCGGGTTCGATATTCGTGTTTCATTATCCCAATTATACTCTTTTTCCGGCCTCATTGCGATGAGTATTCAAAGCTTCCTTTATCTCTGAATTTCTGAGTAAAATGGTTCGATTAGTGGTAAAAGTGAGCCCTTTGTTTGGTTGAAACTCAAATCCAAGATATACGAGTTCAACTCCTCTTTTTTTCGCTTCTTTTACTGCGGGTTGAAGATCAGAATCAGAACTACAGAGGATAGCGGTGTCAATTAATTTATCTGCTGCCATGGATACCAGATCAACCGCAAGTTGGACATCTACGCCTTTTTCTTTAAAAATGATTTTTGATTTGTTGTCTACCTGTACAATCTGACCGCGGACATTTCCGGCAACTCTTACTTCAAAATGATATTTCTTTAAGGTATTGTGAAGTTTTCGTTGAATTTTTATAAGTTCCTTGGATTTTTCTTCTGTTTCCGGGTGCCGGTGTAGTTTTGCCGTGTAAAATATTTTTTGAGTAATAGGAAAGTCTTTGAGAGCACCGTGAAGCAGTTTTTCAAAATTCATAGTAGAAATATCGCAGTCTTCCTTTTTTACGTGAGATTTCAAAAGTGCTTGTTCTATTTTGTAGACAAAATTTTCACCATCAACAAAAAGTATCGTGTTCTTCATGAGGTTAAGTATACCAAAAAAAACCTCAGCGGGCTTTTGGCACAGGCTGAGGTGTTTATGAGGAAATTATACCTGTGATCCGAGTACGTGTCAAGTAATAACGAGATTAAAATAGTGTTAGAATGCTCTAAATATTAGAATATGATACTGCAAACGCACCGTGGTTATTTTATATGCATATAGTTTTTATAATGCGTGTTTTTTTCTATTTCCTGATCCAATAGTGTACGAATAATGTGAGATCTCGATAGTTTATACTTGCTCGCCGCCCAATCCAGGTACTGCTTTTGTTTTTTTGCTAATACAATATTGTAGCGACTTTGGCCTTGTTCTAACTTGCTATAGCCAATAAATTCATCAATTATTTCTTTATAGTTATCTTTGGTATATTCCCGAATAGTTAAATACGTCGATTGAAGTGCTTCTAAATAGGAATCTGTGTAGTAGGGATTGTCTTTTTTAAGTCTCATGACAAGCGTCGGTTTTCTTCGGATAAGTGCGTAGTTTATTTGATGGGACGAACTAAAATTTGGTACAGTATATTCAATAATGACGCAATCTACGGTATCTATTGCCTCCGTAACATTCTTGTATATTTCACTAATATTTCGATCTTTGATCTGATTTTTATAAGCAACATCTGCATTGTCCATCCAGTCGTCTAAGATGACGCATCCCAACTGTCGAATATAATTGCGGATATTGAGGTAAAAGACGCGATACTCTCCCCATTTTGCAGTCGTTGTGCCAAACCAAATATTCATTGTGTAGTAGTATAGCAGTTGTGTATTGATTACACAATATATCAATGGTACCATACCTTCAACTATATGAGAACAAAACGAAAGGAACAATTTTATACACTTTGTTTTTGCATTAAAGAAGGACAGGTTTTGATGATATATCGCAATAAGGAACCGTATAAGCATAACTGGAATGGAATAGGCGGGAAGATAGAGAAAGAAGAATCACCTTTAGAAGCAATATATCGGGAAGTTTGGGAAGAGGCATCTATAGATTTAAATAGAGCAAATTCCTTGAAATATCGTGGTATTCTCTCAAGAAAAGACAGGAATAGCGAGGGGTATGTAAGGATTTATACATTTATTGCCCATATTGATTCTATTGATATTGAAAACAATAATCCAGATACGAAAGAAGGTACGTTAGCTATGAAAAATCTGAAATGGGTATGCAATAAAAAAAATAGCAATATTGTCTGTGAAATTCCCTATTTTCTCCCTCATATGTTAGCGGAAGAAAATATTTATCACTATTATTGTGAATACGAAAATGAAAAATTCAGAAAAATCAACATTTGTCCGTTATTGGAGGATTATTTGGGTATACATAAGAAATTGAGGTTTCCACGGCATGCAATGTGATTCGTTATCTATGGGGGTGAATATAATAATAATGAACTCTGAGGTTTTAGTGCTGTGAAGAAAAGTATGGGCAGACGGACCTCGAGAATTTGGGGCGAGAACTGCTTTCACAGTCCGCGGGCTACCAAGCTAAGCTTTTAAAATGAATGAAACAACTGCTTTTGAATCGTCCCTCGACCTCTACCTGATTTGAGAAATACTTCTTTAGGGATATTTATAGTCCACATTTTGAAGCTGGGGTGAGTGGGCAGATGATTTTAGAACCCAGAGCATATCATCTCACTTGTAGTTTTACTTCATAAAATAATGTTTTATAATCAACCTTATGAATAAACCTAATGTCATGATCGTATCCATCCCTGGTATGATTGAGCCAAAGGATTGGAAAAAGTTAGAAGAAAAAGCCAATGTAGCGTATTTTGAAAAAAATATACTCACAATTTCTGAACTTTTAGATTTAATAAAAACAGCAGAGTATCTGATGTTAAATTACGATGTTATTGAAAATCTTCCTGAAGAATTTTATAAGGAAATTAAAGCACGCAATTACCCCTTAAAAGGAATTTCAACTGATATCACAGGGATGACATGGGCACATCCTGAATTTGCTCATCAATATGGAATTACACTCATGAATACACCTAACTATTCAACGGTTTCTGTTGCTGAGTTTGCGTTTACTTCGTTATTACTTCATGCGAAAAAACTTAATTTTATATGTAATGAAATTCGTGAAAATAACGAATTAAAGCCGTTAAAAAATGATGTGCTTTTTAATAAAACGTTAGGCATTATTGGGTTGGGAGCAATTGGAAGTAGAATGGCTGAGTTAGCCTTAGGTTTTGGAATGAATGTAATAGGTTGGAATAGAACAAATAAAAGTGTTCAAGGTGTTGAAATGAAAAGTTTAAAAGACGTATTTACTGAATCTGATTATGTTTCTTTGCACCTTAAAACAACACCCGAGACCGGGAATATTGTGAATAAAAAAATGTTAGATCTCACTAAGAAGAAACCTATTATTGTGAATCAAGCAGATGGTGCGCTTGTAAATAATGATGATATGCTTGACGCTATTCAGTCAGGAAAAGTAGCAGGTTATAGCACTGTTATTAAAGCGATTAAAGATCATGCGTTACTAAATAATCCCAATGTTACTGCGTTTCCCGCTCAAGCATGGTTTACTGATCACTCTTTAGATTTGTTAAAGAAGATTTGGGTAGAAAATATATTTCACGCGATCGATGGAGAAATGCAAAATGTTATCTAAGATTTAATTGATTATGTGCTACAATACTGATCAATTATGCGAACTGAAGACAAATATAATTCAAACGAATGGTTAATTCCAATAGGTGAAAAAGCAAAAGAGCTTTTTTCTGGAATGCCAAAGCAAATGGCAATTGATGCTACAAGTACAATTCTTATAGAAGAAGATGGCGGTAACACTGAATTGCCTTGGACTACTGTATTTCTATCTGATGATATTGACGACGTATTAGGTAGATTATTAACTACATTTAAAACCCCTGATTACGAAACACCGGCATATAATACTGACTTAAGACCTGTGATAAATGATCTTAAAATGATATTAAATAAAGGTGGTGCGTTCGATGGGCAATTTTCTGCTTTACAAGCCTCGTACGAGTTAGTAAGAATTGCAGCGGATAAACCAAATGAAAATTTTTTAAATTATATAGATTTTGCACGGAGATATTCTCAATATTCAGGATCTTGGAAGAAGAACTTAATTAAGCAGTTCGGTCGTTCTCAGTTGAATTGGGCCTTAAAGCGACACGAAGAATTAGCGTTATTACTCGAGCAAAGTGAAGATTTGGAAATTGCATATACTCAACCTGATTTAATGAGAAAAGGTGAGAGTGTGGTTGATTTTATAGTAAGAGGATTCGAGTCATTGAATATTAGTGATGTTGCAAGTATAGAAACAGCAAGTAAATTATTAGATACAAGAATTCGGCAGTATGAATTAGCAGCATATAATCTTCGTGGAATACCTTTAGTTGAAGAAAAATAAAAACTATTTCTTAGCAATATTATCTACTTGAGAAATCGTTGCTACGGGTATACCACCATGAAAAACAAATTTTTGCATAAATTCATCTTCAATACATAACGACTCTGGATCAATAAAAATATTTCTCATTTCACCTAATTTTTGTATATCAAGAGTTAATACTACCAATAATAGTGGTGTTGAACATTTATCATCATTTGGAAATTCAGATAGTCAAAATGGTATTATTTTGAACAATGTAAATGGTCCAATTCCTGGATCTTCCATTAAGGTTTTTGGACATAGATTTGATGTCCCTGCTAGAAACATGACTTTTTCGAGCGTTATAGATTCACTAACTAAACGTATACCGACACATTAGAACATACTCAAATTTTAGTTACTCGTGGGAAGTTTTCAATGGACTATAGTCCACATTTTGAAGTTGGGGGTGACTGACGGGGCTCGAACCCGCGACAACTGCTTTCACAGAGCAGTGCTCTACCAAGCTGAGCTACAGTCACCAGTTACCACCATCATTCCGGACAAGCGAGCTTTTTTGAGCGCGATCCGGAATCTATTTCATAGGATCCTACCTGCATGTATCCTGAATAAAGGTACTATTGTATAGACCCTGAACTAAATTCAGGGTGACAACATTCTGTTGTCAGTTCAGGATGACAGATAGTCAAGACTTCCTCGTTTATACGACGATGACGCATTATTATATCAAAAAACGGGGTGAAATTGCAGCAAGAATATACGTCATTCCGGCTTGACCGGAATCGTTGCTCCAAGTAAAGGCTAAAGAGTCTCATATTTTACGATAACGAGAGAGTAAATAATGAAGGTATATGTTATTTGTAGTATGTTTCTTGCCAGTGAGGATCTGTCTCTACCGTGAGTTCCAAATACACTTTTTTGTGAATGGCAAGTTCAATTTCTTTTCGTGCCATGCTCCCCATTTCTTTAATTTTTCTTCCTCCTTCACCAATAATCATTTTTTTATACCGATCGTTGGTAGTCAAAATTCGAGCTTTAATAAAGGTAAGGGTATCGTTTCGTTCAGTAATATCATCTACTAAAACGGCGGTAGTATACGGGATCTCTTTTCCCATTTTCAGGAATATTTTTTCACGAATTAATTCCCCTATAAATGTACTACTGTCTAAATTGAGCAGAGGGTAGTTGGTTTCGTTTTCTGCGGTTGTATCCGCAACCGTTTTCTCTGGAAGGACTGCAAATAATGCATCTAAAAATGGTTTGATATGTTTATTCTCTAGGGCAGAAATGGCATACACGTTTGGGAATTCATCCTCTAAATAGGTATACTGGGGCAAATAAGTAGGCTCTGGGATATCAACTTTGTTAACGAGCAAAAACTTAGGTTTATCTATTTTACGCACAGTTCCCAGAACTTTTGCTTCTTCAAAATCGCGTCTTCTGGTATGGTCGATCATGTAGACTACTGCGTCGACGGAGTTATTAATACTATCAAAGGTGCGCTTGTTAATTTTTTGCGACATAGAATCTTGAACCTTTCCCATAATTCCGGGTGTATCTATAAAAATTATTCTTCCGCGTTCGTCTTCATATCTCCCTTTTATAGGAAAACGGGTAGTTTGAGGTTTGGGAGAAGTAATGGCTATTTTTTGGCCAATAAGATTATTTACAAATGTAGATTTGCCAACATTTGGACGTCCAATGAGTAAAACGGTTCCTTCTTTCATTGTTTTATTGTATCATAAAAATGCGAAAAAGAGCACCAATATACGCTAGAATTTATTAGTACGGTGCAGATTTAAGGAGTGAGGTTACTACCGACCCAAGTATGAGAAGGAGAACAATGACAAGGGTAACACTCCCTGAAATAATTGCTGCCCAGATAAGAAATCGTTGTTGCGTAGTGGTTTTGGTCCGTAAATCTGCATCATAGTGAATGGCACTGAAATAGATTGCAAGGCCAAGTTGTCGAAAGAAGGTACTTAAAATCGGAATTACTTTGAACATATAGAAGTATTATATCTTTTTTCTCATTGACATAGGTGAAGTTTTTTGGGAAGATATCAGTGTATATGGAAATAAAGCATTTCCCCTTTTTCATGGTCATTGTCTTTGTCGTTCTTCTTATTGCAGGCTATGGATTTTACTTCGGTGGGAGCTAATCCGTTTTTATGCTTTAATAACTGTTTAGTTAGTACTACAATTTCGTTTGAATGATGGATGCATCTATTTGCAAACATTAATCTTGGTTCCAAATGGAAAATAACTGTAAGGTACAAGCTGTTGACTTGAGAAAAATTGGATATTCATACTCTGAAATAGAAAAAAAAGTTGGAGTATCAAAATCTACGTTATCCAATTGGTTGAAAAAAGTCAGGTTGACAGCAGAACAAAAAAAAGTGTTATTGCTGAAACAAAACAAAGGAAGAAATGATGGAGGTCTAAAGAGGAAAATGCAACGGTTGGAAAGAAGTAGTTTTATCCGTAATGAGGCTAAAACAGATATTCATGTACAATCAGATGAAATGTTGAAAATTGTAGGTTCAGTATTGTATTGGGCTGAAGGAGCAAAGCAGAAAGAGCACAATGTTTCGCAACGGTTATGTTTTGCTAACTCGGATGTAAAAATGAACAAGCTTTTTTTACTTTGGCTTGATAAAATATGTAACATTGCACCTGAAAATATTGTGTTTGAGTTGTATATTCACGAAACAGCCGACCCCGTAAAAGGAATAGCTTTTTGGAAAAAAGAACTCGCTATTGATAACCAAGAAATAGTAGTTCATTTTAAAAGGGGCGCGATTTTAACGAAGAGAAAAAATAGAGGTGAAGATTATCATGGTTTATTAAGAATTGTTGTAAAAAAGAGTACTGATTTAAATAGAAAGGTAACGGGTTGGATTGATGGGGTATGCGAACAATGGGGAGTGGTGTAGCGGTAACACGTCTGTCTTTGGAACAGAAGACCCTAGGTCCGAATCCTAGCTCCCCAGCCAAGACGTGCACCCCGGAGTGACCGGGGTTCCTAATAAGCCCGAAGGGGCTTGCTAAAACCCCACTTTTTTCTCCGGAGATTCGAACCGTGAAACACCATCAAAAAGTTGAAGTTTGAGGCTGTGGTTCTGATCTGTCCGTGTTTTCCGATTAAGACGGATTCGAACACACACTTCTTGTTTGAATTAAGCTAATATGCAGCAATTATGAGCACTTCTAGCGATCACGAAGTATCGGTTAAAGAAGAAATCGACAACGTTTTTATGGGAAAACCCCATGTACTTTTGCTTGGTGCGGGAGCAAGTAAAGCAGCTCTACCAAGCAGAGATAAAAACGGTAAACCAGTCCCAATCCTCCGAGAACTCGCAACAGAATTAAATATCTTTAAATATTTCCCTGACGATTTAGTTGAGTTGTCGAAAAGCGATTTTGAGTCCGCTTATTCACAGTTATTTAATCGAGGGAAAAGTAAGTCACTTGATGAAGTAGACAACATAGTATCAAATTATTTTTCTAATCTGGAGCTGCCGGAGGAAACCAATCTCTATGATCTACTCCACCTTTGCTTAAGAGAAAAGGATGTTATCGCTACATTTAACTGGGATCCCTTTCTTATGCAATCTCGAATCAGGTTGTGTAAGCTTGGAGTAACAAAATTTCCTAAACTTTTCTTCTTACATGGGAACGTCCGAGTGGGATATTGCTCAAAAGATAAAGTTAGTGGTTTGGTTGGCGTTAGGTGTAAAACATGCGGTAGTTTTTTTCAACCTTCGAAATTACTATATCCAGTTGAGAATAAAAACTATCAGGATGGTGATTTTATCCAACGAGAATGGAAAGCAATTCGTTACTTCTTAAAAGGTTGTTTCATGCTAACTATTTTTGGGTATAGCGCACCAAAAACTGATCATGAAGCAATTAAGCTTCTCAAAGAAGGATGGGGTGATGTTGAAGAAAGGAATATGGAACAAACGGACATAATAAATCGGCCGGGATCTGATCACGAAACTTTAAGACAAACTTGGGATAATTTTATTCACACACATCATTACGATATTTATGATTCATTTTATGAAAGTTTTCTTGCTAAACATCCACGCCGTTCGGGGGAAGCGTACTGGAATCAGTACTATGAAGCAAAGTTTATTTCTGATAATCCGGTGCCAACGTACATTACAGATTTAAGAAAACTTGTTGATTGGTTTAAACCATTGTTAGATGTTGAGAAAAATAAGCAGTAAAATTACTACCTATGAACGACAAAGACAAAATTATAGTAAAAGACTCTGCCTTAGTAGTTGCCGAAGCTGTTGTTGATGAAATTGCCAAACTTCTTCCTGGGATAAATATTGCTTGGGGTCTATCTAAAGCTCTTTATGGTGCTGGGATGAAGCTTCGACAAGAAAGAGTTTTGGAATGGGTTGAAATGGTAAGGGATAACCCAAATGTTTTTACTGAACAAATATTGACAGATGAAAAATTTCAAGATGGATTTGTTATTGCATTGGAAAAATATCTTACAGAAAGAGATTCAACCAAAAGAATTTTGTTCCGAAATGTTTTTTTGGGTTTTGCAAACGCAAACGATAAAACACTTTTTCCATTAGAGAAATATATTCATACACTTTCGCAGCTAAACCAAATAGATATTGAAACATTAAGAGATGTTGATACAACAAAAATTGGTAACTTGAACTATTTAATTTATGGTTTTAATAGTAACAGAAAGGCTAATATTCATAATTTGATTGGCTTAGGTCTTCTGTTTGATACAACTGGAACAAGAGGGGGGTATAATCCTGCATATTCACCCTTTGTAACAATATCTCCTTTTGGAATTTCATTTATTGAATACTTAATAATCGATAAGTAAGTAGTTCAAACAGCAGGTTAAATAAGGAAAAAAGGTACACGATTGCTGACAAAGATGGGAAATCAATAGAGTTGTGATTCCCTTCTGTACTGCGGGTAGTCAAATACCCGCAGTACTCAATTCAAAATCAGGCGATAATCAGTCTATCCCCATACCTTTTCAAAATAACTCCATCTGGTGGGAATGCATCATATGTGGCTTTATCGATAGTAGTTTTGGTAACAGCATTATAGATGAGCGGGGTATCTTCCTTATTGTTATTCCAGACGTAGTTTTTCCCAGTAAACAAATGAATATTTGCTCCTATTCTGTCTATTTCAGGCATGGAGTTCTGTGTCATAAAGTCGCCAGAATGAACTCTTGCGATAGATCTTCCTAGAAGTATGCCCGAAAGCCTTGTAACAATGGCAAATTCACTGGTTCCGTCAGGTTTGTAAGCTTTATGATATAGGGAATAAGAACTTAGATCGATTGATTGATAAGTTTGATTAAATATATCAACCCATTCTCCAACCAATTCAGTCGGTGGTGTAAATTGTTTATAACGATCCTTCCCTGAAGGATTGGGTTTAGCTTGACTTATTATCAAGTTACTCATAGGTGTAAAATATGTGTTGCTGTACAACACAACTTATAAATAAAAAAAACCGATTATACTAATAACTGACCATAATTATGACCAGTTTGACTTATAAATTCTCCTGTAATAGTTCTACTTAAAATTCCGATCTCCTTTAATCGGAGCATCAACATAGTTTTTGTTACACCAAATGATTGTGCCAAAAAGTAAATAGTGCCCCATCCGTTGAAATCAATTTTTTTACTATTCAATCGGATAAAATCAAGAAGATAATCTCTGGGTAACAAAAGACATGCCGCAAATTGGTGTGCTTCTCGCTCGAGGGGATCGTTACTTTTAGCAATGCTTCGCTTATAAGAATGTCCGGGGTTTGTAATCTCTAGTTTATGTAAAATGAAATGTCCGATTTCATGGCTTAGTACAGTTCTCTCAAGGTTGGGGACAGAATCAAACATTTGCATTTGGTCGGAATTCATTTGAATTTGAGTTTTGGTTGGAGTTACCATCGCAAGAATCACTTCTCCATCAGAACCTTTAATAGGATTCCAAAGCAATTTTAAGTTAAGAATATGTTCAATAATGAATTCAACATCAATAGGAAGCGTAATATCATTCCGCAAATTTCGGTAATAATATATCACACTTTTAGAAATCTTTTCAATCTGTTCGTATTTGTAGTAATGATGATTTTCCATTCCAATTATTAATTTGCAGAGCCATAGTTATTTGCTTTTCTTTAATGTTCTAAAAAATCGTAAAGCTGCTTCTGGGTTTTCTATAACAGTATCAGAAAACTCCTGCGGAATTTTTCCTGCAGCAAAAATTAATTTAAACTTATCAATATCAAGCACTTCTGCCAAAACTATTATATTTTTCTCCTTCAAAGGGTATTCTGACATATCATTTTCTACTCTGCTTAAATATGTAAAATCAATATCAGCACCCCTTTCCTTCATTTGATCTGCCAACTTTCGTAAGCTCCACATTTTTTTCTTTCTAGCTTCTCGAACTAGTGTACCAAATGTCATATTTATCATATTATCACATTGTTGTGTTGCATGTCAACTACAAATTTATTTTTCTTTTATACTGTCTCAAATGTCTCATTTAGCCTTGACGTGATACAATCGTTATAAGGCAGCTTTGGTTCTAGTCCGACACGCTCAGCAAAAGTATGTACTGATTGTGAGCTTTGTAGTTTCTTCCATAGTATCAACTCTTTGAATGTGTAATGATACTATACCTACTTTTTATCTCTCCTGCCGTGTTTTACTTCGTTTGACCCGAACTACCTGTAGTTGTGCAGGTTCAAATGCAAAAGATAATTTTATATTTTTCGCCTGGTCCATTGGTTTGTCGAAGCCAAGTAGCAGACCTTCTTCGTAATAATTACCCGATTCACTGGCCGTAATACATTTAATAAGCAAAGGGTGCGGGCTAAACCGGGAGAACGTTGCGTACCGATTTCCGGGCATCCAATCATCTACTTTTGATGTATAAATACGTTCTTCAGTCTCAACAATGAGGCGCAACTTGCTCATATTCTCTGATAGGCCATTTTGCGAAGGTTGTGTTGCTCTATTCTGGTGAATCATGCGAAGGATCTGAGAAGATACAAATCTACCGCTCATACCTAAAGCCGTAAGTTCATCTTCATACTTGCGTGTTGCAGTAATCAACCGGTCGTATTTATTTGGGAGTACCGAACCAATATCCATCGTAACAGAGAGAATTTTTTGGCTGGAAAGGTCTCCCTGCACCACTTTTCCCGGCACTTTCGGAGCATAAACAATGTTTTTTTCATGCTCATCCTGCATAAGAATTGGTTGGGATTCCGAGTCTTTAAACGGCCATAAAACCCTATTTTCCTGAGCATTATGTATGGGCCGCAACCATGTTTTGACAGGTATCGCAATGCCTCCCAGATACAAAGCAAGGTTTGCGCCCTCGATTGATATGTCCTTGGGTCGAGGATCTTCTTCCCATACCTCAAAGGGTTGAAACTTTTCGTCAATTGTTAGGAGATGAATAGCCGGACTTACATTTGAGTCTCTCAGATCCGGATTTTGTCTGCGTAGCATGGCTTCGTGATATCGACTGTGGTGGGGAGAACCTTCTTTAAATGACATTATATATAATATATCTTATAGAAATGCATATGTAAATGAAATGCTTTTTCAATAGAGCTCTTCTGTCGAATATTCTTATAATTCTGTATATGGCACTGTTATCAAACAATTGTGGCCACCTTTTGAGTGAAAAAATGAGTTATTTGATAATAAATATTATCATTGAATTATGTTAATGAGTTCTGGAGCAAAATCATTATTAGACAAAGAAGCTGAAGAAGTAGTGAAACAGTATTTAATAAATCATAAATATAACCCGAAACGGTTTACTAAGGAACAATTACGCAGTGGAAATAAGTCCCCAGATTTTTATGTCGAAGAGGGCGATAATTTACAATTTTATTGCGAAGTGAAGAACCCACTTTTATTAGTAAATGAAGAAACTCAAATGTTTCATTGGACTACTTCTGTATCAAAAATAAGAGAGTTTATACGTAAAGCAGTGAAGCAATTCGAAGATGTAGACAAAGATCACTCTAAGCCTTGGATTATATGTTTTACTTCATCAAAGTTTCAACCAAATTGGACAAATTTTATTGATACTTATTTAGGGTATGTAGCAAGAAATGGAAAAATGATCAAGGATCTAAGAAAAGAGAGATACGTTATAAAAACAAGCTTTTTATCTATTATTGTTGCAATTTTGACAATATTAAAGTAGTATTCCCTTAGATAGTCCTTTATACGCGAAAGTAGGCTTCACGCCTTGCATTGGGAAACCAATCTAGCTATAAAGGACTTATTTTTTTAAGCTCAAATTTATTCTTCTGGTTATAGTAGTTTTTTGGATATTGAGCTGTGTCGTATATATCACATAAGAAACTTACTTTATCTTCAACAAATTTGTAATACCGTTCTTCATTTTTAGTAAAAGCTCTTTGCACAGCCCAGTTCATATAATCGATAATTTGCAAACAAGGTTCGGTACTTGGGGTTTGTGCGTAAATTTTCACATCCACATCTATTTTGACTTTCCATTTCTTTTCAAAAATAGCTTTGGCTTTATTGATGGCATCTTCTAACGGTTTTTGGCGTATTTTACTACCTCTCGTTGAAAAATAGATGACAGTTTTCTTTGCCAGATGTAATTTATTTTCAAATAATTTGACTATTAAATCGTCATAAAATAAGTGTTCTTTCCCTTTATATCGATTAGCAAATGTTTTTTCTATTTTCCTCCCCACTATAAACTCAGCTTTAAAATCTAATGACACTATTTTTTTGAATACTTTTTCACGTATTTCTGGTATGTCGTCTTTTGCGTGGAAAGCAACTGACGTTTTTTTGATTGAAGGTATACCTTGATAAAATGGGTCGTTAATCACTATGTGACGAAGTGCATTTATTTCTTTACGTAATTCTATTGGGTTAGTAGTGCGAATAAAGCCAAGTAGCAGAATTTTAGAACATCCTTCTTCTCCAACAATATATTTACCTTTTTTATCATAAAAGACGGGGTCGCCTGCTTCATCAACAAAGAAATATTGCTCTTCTAACAGTTCAGTAGCCTTCTTCATGTGAATTATTCTATCACCAATACTGGTGAGGATGTTTGGTAAAAGTGTCAACCAGTGCCAACAAAAAAAGACCTCCGAAAGGGTTTTTTTTTATGGTGTCGCGAGACGTTTAGATTAGTAATAGTTCCTTCTAAAGTAATCAGCGTCCGTAAAGATTTTAGTTTTAAATCGGTTCAAAGCATGCTATTATATATTGATGAAACTTATCTTACTGTATGGAGCTCCAGGAACAGGAAAATTGACTGTTGCTACTCGGTTGTCAAAAAAAACTGGCTACACACTTTTCCATAATCATATGATTCTCAATGTGTTGTGTGAATTGTATGGGTATGATAATGCAATAAGGCGGAAACTTGAAAAAGAGTTTCGGCTTCGGATTATTGAAGAATCTGCAAAGACCGACATGAATATGATAGCAACGGGAGTAATTATGAGAGATAACGAAGAGTTTTACAAAAAAATATGGCAAACGGTATTAGACAATAACGGAGAATGCTTGGTTGTTTATCTTACTGCAACAAAAGATATATTAATAAAACGTATCGGTGAAGAATCACGAAAAAATCTCAAAAAAATCAGTACCGTTGAACGGCTAAATGAATGGCATGAGCAGTATCCAGAGTCGTTTGAAAAATTAGATTTTCCAAATCAGTATAGTGTCGATACAAGTAATTTATCTCCGGATCAGGTAGTTCGGGATATTATGAGCCATTACAACCTAGGTTAAAATGTCACTCCCTACAAAAAAAGAACTTGAAGCTTGTGCGAATAAGACAGTTGAGGATGTTATCAAATCCGATCTGACTATTTTGTTTGTCGGCATTAATCCGGGGCTCTATACGGCCTACACCGGATTTCATTATGCGAGACCGGGGAACAGATTTTGGCCAACTCTCTATGGCGCAGGTTTTACGGATCGTTTATTAAAGCCATCAGAAAGTAGTGAAATGTTGCGCCTTGGATATGGTCTGACGAATGTGGTGTCTCGAGCATCTACTTCTGCTTCAGAAATATCAAAAGAAGGATATCAGGCTGGTGGAAAAATTTTGATAGAAAAAATAGAAAAATATCATCCTAAATGGGTGGCATTTGTCGGTATACAGGCATATCGAGCGGCGTTTAGTAAGCCAAAAGCTACAATTGGTATGCAAAACGAGCTACTGGGTGGCGCTCATGTGTGGCTACTTCCGAGTCCGAGCGGGTTAAATGCTCACTACAAACCCTCTGATTTTGTCCGGATCTTTCAGGAGTTTCGTTTAGCAGTGGAGGAATGAAGATACGCATCCAGAAACTTCTTTATTTCATCCATTACGAGAGAACATTGCTCTTCTGAATGTCGAAAATTGTGTCCCATGTTTGGTTGTCGTACTACGTAAGGCCGATCTGCATTTTTCACAATTACCTCTGTTTTTTCAGGGAGCACAACAGTGTCATTGAGAGCTATGAGTATCATGAGAGGTTTGTGTATGTGTTTCACCGCTTCGAGAGCCGAATAGTGGAGGCCATCTTCTACAAAAGCGTAGGGGATATCAAATACGCGAAATTGGTTTGGATTGTCCGGTAAATCTCTTTTGGAGTGTCGAACTCCTTGATCGTTCCATTTCTTTGCTGAATCTTCTAAAGTGGATGGGGGACAAAGGGCAATAATCTTTGTGACTTGTGGTATTTTGCATCCGGCAAGTATTGCAGTAAAACCACCCATACTATGGCCTATTAATATAATTTCTTCAAAATTATTATTTTCATATGATTCAATTTTTTCTTTAACTTGTTTGATGTAGTTTGAAATCGTATAGTGGTTCACGTCGCCATTTTCCCACAGACTACATGGATCTATTCTTTCCACTGTGTACCCCAATTCTTTCAGCCCTTTTTCAAAGATCTTCATGTGTAAATAATCAGGTGAATCGAGGTATCCGGGTAACAGCAACGCAAGTTTCATGAAAACAATTATAGCACTAGGAGAGATAGATCCATGCGCACTCTTGTGCAGTAATTTTATGACCGCTATTATTGTGCCATGAAAAAGCAAAAGATTACCTATGAACAGGCAAAACCAAGTATTCTATAAAGAAGCTTGTACAAACTGTAGCCCGTGAAGCGGGAGAAAATATACGATTTCAAGTATATTGAAAAAGATGAATGTCAAGTTGTTATTAAACCAAAGAACGGATTGTTTCCGAACACGAATCTGCTTTGAATTACCTCACGAAAGACATTTTTCCACAAGCTTCATTTGCTGTTGTAATGGGAACTGATTTATCTGCAGCTCTTTTTACAAAAGATAATATCGGTAAGGCAGAAGAAGCGATGAAATTTTATACTTCGGTATTTCAAAACAGTGAAATAAGTAAAAATATTAATAAATATCCAACTGGTATGAATCCTGATCGTGAAGGAATGATTATGTTTGCAGACTTTAGGCTTTTTAATGATTGGCTAGCAATTATGGATAGTGGCAATGACATGCAAGATTTTACATTTACCCCAGCGATTTCACTGATGGTGAAATGCAAAGATCAAGAAGAAATTGATTATTACTGGGAAAAACTATCCGCAAACCCTAACTTTGAACAGTGCGGCTGGCTTGAAGACAAATATGGTGTTAGTTGGCAAATTACACCGGAAAACATGAATGAATTGATACGGCTGCCTGGAGCTTATAAGCGTATGATGAATATGAAAAAGCTAGATATTGCAGGTTTACGAGGGTGATCTAACTGAAACACTGTTTCCTGTCGGGTACTTTTTTTAAAAGGCCACCTACGGGGGAAATTTACCCGTTGGGTGCTTATTGACAAAAAAACCCTCTACGGGTAAAACTAACGACATGAAGATATTTTATCAAATCAAGGAAATTTACGTAATTTCAAGAGTTTTGTACAGTCGCTTGATTTGACAAATCCTGAAAAGCTCATAATATCAACACACGAGAGGTGGGTTACCGTTCATCCTGCTAATCTTGTAGTGGCAGCAGCACTTGCAATCCGAGCAGGGAAGGAAAATACTGAAATTGTTGGCACAGTTCCTGAAACAGGACGATATTTAGATAGAATGGGTCTCTACGACCTTACCAGAACACCTTCTCCATTTATTTATCATAAAAAGGAAGAATCCGGGCGATTTGTACCCATCAAAATCATTAAGACTGCTGAAAATGCTGGGGCTGGACTATTTTTTATTAAATCCATTGCTAAGATTACCCGTAACTATTTTGTTATTTACAGTGGTGGTGCGGAATATACGTTGTTAAAATATAGAAAACGAATCAAAGGATTGCCAAAGTTATACGCTGATCCAGAAAAAGATCGGCATAGTGCAAAGGACACATTACCCAATTTTCAGGGAACATTGGTGGCAGTAGACCTTTCGCTTCATGAAACTCCAGAGTTCAATTATTTACTATCAAATATCGGTGATGTATATGACAAGGCAATTCGTGATAGAAAACGAGCTAAATATAAGACTCCAAAATTCATATGAGAAAAATTATTATAATGAAAAAAATAGTAAACGACTTTGCTGAAAATAAAGATATAGCAAAAAAATTAAGAATTGAAGAAATTATGCCCGCATTATCGAGGAATCTGCAAAAACAAACATAAAATTTCACGCGGAGATGGCGAATCTGAGTTTTTTGGATTGAATACGTATGAAATCAGTTTGCATTGAGTGTGTATTCTCATATACTTAAAGGAATGATCCCGTGCCTGTTTATTTATATGCCTTTTTGCCCATGAAATATCTCAACTTATCTTCGTATCCGCAACTTCATGGAACACTGTTTGAAGAGACGCAACTTGCTCAAGTTTTAGGAGATGGAATTACATTTGTAGACGCAGTCCCTAATCGCGACCCAGAGCTTATTCTCGCCCGCTATCTCGCTGAAAAAGACCAGGTGAATTTTAACCATCTGTCGTTTATCACCGAAGAATTTACCCTCCCAAACCAGATCTATCCGCCAATCCTTATCGCAAAAGAAACTCCTTTATCGATGTATGAATATATCTCAAAGCTTTGGCACCATCTGTATCGCAAACAAACAACACCGGTTGCCAAACACGATACGTTCATCCCGTTACCACACTCATATATTGTTCCTGGAGGGCGATTCCGCAGCATTTATTACTGGGACTCGTACTTTACCGCGCTTGGTCTGGTTCGTGACGGCTTAACAGGTATTGTGATAGAGATGTGCGACAATTTTGTCCATTTGCTGGAAGAAATCGGGTATATCCCAAACGGAAATAGGGTTTATCTGGCGTCCCGATCCCAACCGCCGTTCTTTGCGCTAATGGTGCAGCTATTGGCAGATTATGGCCACAAAGATCTTATCCCTCAGTATCTTCCTTATATAGAAAAAGAATATGAATACTGGATGTCGAAGGAGTTTGGACACGCAGTTACAGGTAATGGCGCTACGCTGAATCGTTATTATGATCAACTCGATACCCCGCGTCCAGAATCGCATAAAGAAGATGTAGAGCTTGCCAAAGGGTTATCTTCAGAGGAAAGGCCCGCATTTTATCGACATATTCGTTCAGCTGCCGAGTCTGGATGGGACTTTTCTAGTAGGTGGTGCAAAATCCCGGGTGATCTTCGAACGATTTACGCGACTGATATTCTTCCCGTAGACCTCAACTGCCTTATTGCTATGATGGAAGAGCGTATGGGCAGATGGTTCTCTCTTGTTGGACAGTCGGAGAAATCCGCATTTTATACGAAAAAAGCTGCGTCTCGGAAAGAGTCTATTCTTCGGATATTTTGGTCAGCAGAACAAAACTTCTTTATGGATTACGATTTAAGTGCGAAAAAACATACTCCGTGTTTTTCTCTTGCGGCAACTCTCCCACTTTTTGCTGGTATTGCCACACCAGATCAGGCAAGAATAATAGCTGAAAAACTAAATCAGGATTTTTTGAAACGCGGCGGGCTTGTAACTACATTAAATACTACAAAAGAGCAATGGGATAGTCCAAATGGGTGGGCTCCTTTGCAATATTTTGCATATATTGGATTGAAAAACTATGGGTTTGCGGAGTTGGCCGATGAAATAGCACGTCGGTTTACCCAAACATGTCTTGATCTGTATAAAGAAACTGGTACTATTTTTGAAAAATATAATGTGGTTGATGAGTTGCAGATCGCAGACGGGGGAGAGTATTCGGTGCAAACGGGGTTTGGATGGACCAACGGCGTGCTTATGGCACTGAGATGAAAAAGTTGCAATAGGTACCCGCCCAGTTTCCCTGTAGAGTGCTTTTCTGATTAAAAGGCAGCCGACTGGTACATATCAACTCTGCAATAGTTTACGAATGAATAATCTGGGTTGTCCAAAAATTCTTTGGTCATCTGGTAAACCGGAGTTTCCGTATATACCATATCGGTACGTTTATTGTTGATTTTATCGATCGCTTCGTACTACAATCACGTTATGACAGGAATAGAAAAAATTAAAAACACGCTTTTGTGGGGGGTAGTCCTATGGTTCATCGGATATGTTGCTGGTATGGTTTTGTTTTTCATTGTGCCAAAGGACTTGATCGGTATTGTTATTACGCCGTTTGCAACACTAGTTACCATGTGGGTACTCTTGGATAAGATCAAACGTCCAGAACTAAAGTGCTATTTTGGCTTAGGCTTTGTATGGTCCGTTATGGCAATCTTACTTGATTATATTTTTATAGTGACTCTTCTCAAAACAGGCACTGCATATTATAAACCAGATGTGTTTTTGTACTATGCGCTCACACTTGCTCTTCCGATTGCGGTCGGATATTGGAAATATAAACACAAATCTTCAAAGCAGATACTATTTTAGGTGGAACATAAAAACTTCACTATCTCATCTCCGATGTCTTCGCACTGCCCCTGCACATGTCGAAAGTCGTGTCCAACATTGGGGAGTTTGACAATATAGGGGTTATGTGCATTTTTCACTATTTCTTCAGTTGTGTCGGGAGGGACAACGGTGTCGTTGAGGCCAATGAAAATCATGATTGGTTTGTGGATATTTTTTACTTCTTCGCGGGCTGAATATTGGAGGCTATCTTCTGCAAAAGCGTAGGGGATATCAAAATCTATCTGGAGGTGGGCAAAGCGCGACGATTTTTGTAACTTCAGGTATTCTACTTCCTGCAATGATCGCAGTAAAACCACCCATGCTATGACCAATTAGTATTATCTCTTCTGGTTTATTTTCACGATAGGCACGTACCTTTTCCTTTACTTGTTCTAAGTAGTTTGAAATAGTATAGTGGTTCACGTCGCCATAGAGTGCTATCAGCTTACTATTTTGAAATTGGAGTAAATTTTCGTACCAGCAGTTTTCGAATTTCTTCCACAACGATAATGGACGATGCAGTTAAGATAATCAGAACCCAGTCGTTTCCCTCTAATGGAATGGTGTGTAAAAATGATTGCATAAAGGGAACATATACCGCCGCAAGTTGTAACAGAATAACAATTCCAGTTGCTCCTACGAGAAATATATTTGAAAAGGGATTCAGCTGGAGAAGGGAAAGGCGTTCATTCCGACAGTTCCATGCGTTAAACCACTGAAATACGGCCATAACGGTAAGGGCAACGGTAGACGCTTTTGCCGGATCTGTCTCATAGTACATCCGAAACAAAATAATAGATCCAACCATCATCGTTAATGCCATAAGTATCATCCTTTGAACAGTTACGCCATCGAGCAAATATTTGTGTGGATGATGAAACGCCCCTTTCAACAGTCCAGCTTCTTTTGGCTCATTCGTAAGAGATACATCAAGAAATCCATCGGTTATAAAATTGAGCCAAACGATTTGTGCAGGGAGAATGGGGAGCGGAAGCCCGAGGAAAAGGGCTGCTACAATAATGGATACCTCCCCAAAACTGGTTGAAAAGAGGTAAAGGATAACTTTTTTTATCGTTTTGTAAATGCTTCTTCCTTCTTCAACCGCTGCAACTATGCTTGCAAAGTTGTCATCGAGAAGAACAATATCGGAGGCTTCTTTGGCGACTTCCGTACCAATTTTCCCCATGCCAATCCCTAAATCGGCTGCAACCAGTGGCGGGGCATCATTAACACCATCGCCTGTCATAGCAACAATACGACCTTTCCTTTTGTATGCCTCAACAATTCTCAATTTGTGTTCTGGAGTAACTCGCGCAAATACAGAAACAGTATCGAGCTGGTTTGTTAGTTCTTGGTCGTTGAGTGCGTCAATTTGTTTTCCGTCCAGTATGGTGTCTCCCGTTTGAAAAATTCCTGCTTCTCGTGCAATTGCTTCCGCCGTAATTTTGTGATCTCCAGTAATCATAACAACCTGAATTCCTGCTTCTCGCGCTTGTTTGAGCGCATGGTGAACCTCTGGTCGTAACGTATCTTGAAGACCATAAAATCCAATAAAGGTAAGATCGGTAATATGGTTCGGATGAATCTGTTCCTCGGAATTTTCTTTCATTGCAAACGCAATAACCCGTAGTCCTTTCTGAGACATGCTCGTAAGTTGCTTATGCAACGCTTGGGTATGGGCGGCAGAAAGTGGCATACTCGTTCCGTTGTGCCAAAGCGATAGCGATCGTTCGAGGAGTTCTTCCGGTGCGCCAATAACCACAAGGAGGGTCTGTTTTGATGTTTTTCTTACGATAGCATGAAATCGATTTGTATATTGAAAAGGGATCTCAGAAAGTTTCGGAGCTTCCTTTTCGAGGGAATCTGGCGCGAAGCCGATTTTACGGGAAAAGACACACAGCGCAGATTCGGTTGGATCACCTGAAGTTTTCCATTCTTTCGACACAGTATCAAATACAATACTATTTTCAGTTACGTATGCAGCAATTTTACCTGCCAGAATAAGATCTAAATGCTTACTAGGTTCAACGATTTCCCCCTGAAGCAACACATTGCCCTTGAGAGAGTACCCTTCACCGGTAATGTGAAACACGTTTTGATTTACGTATACCTCACGGAGTGAAAGCTCATTTTTGGTAAGGGTACCGGTTTTATCGACGGCTATTACCTGTGCTTGTCCCAGGGCTTCTACTGCCTGAAGTTTTTTAACCAGTGCGTTCCGCTTGCTCATCCGCCAGACACCAGTTGCCAGAACAAGAGTCATAACAATCGGCAGGCCTTCGGGAATAATGGATACCGCAAGGGAAATGACCGTCGCAAACATTTCTCGCGCAGAATGTCCCAATATGAATCCAAGGGAAAAAACACCACAACAGATGATAAGAACAATGATAATAATAAGTTGGGTAAGGGAACGGATGTTTTTTTTTAATGGAATTTCGGTATCGATATCACTTATTTTTTGCGAGATTTTTCCAAGTTCGGTATGTACTCCGGTTTTTATTACCACAGCGCGTGCGTTTCCGCCTACTACATGAGTACCTTTAAATACCATATTTTTTTGATCGGCAATGGTGTCTATATGTTCCAGAATGGTATCGTCGGATTTATGGATGGGAAGTGATTCTCCCGTAAGGGTAGATTCGTCTACCCGAAGACTATTGGTGACAAGAATTCGTGCATCGGCCGAAATTTTATCTCCTTCCTGAAGAAGAATGATATCGCCTGGTACTATGTCATAATCTGGAACAATATATTCTTTTCCGTTGCGTCGCACTTTTGCCATAGTTTCTGCATATTTTTTGAGGGCTTGCAAGGTATTTTCTGCTCTCCCTTCCTGGATCGTGCCAACTATAGCATTAAAAATAAGTACGAACAGAATAATAGATCCGTCTACATATTCTTTCATTAAGAATATGATTCCGCTTGCAATAAGAAGGATATATACAAGAGGGCTTTGGAATTGGTGAAGAAAAATGGAAAGTATCCCTTCTGTTTTTTTCTCTGGAAGCGCGTTTTTTCCGTAGTGCGCCAATCGTTTTTTTACCTCTGCTATTGAAAGCCCCGATTCTGAGGTTTTCATATCTAAAATAACCTCCTGCGATGTTTGTGCGTAAACAGGTAGTTCCATAGGGTATACATGCAGTATAGCATGCTTTGAGACGCGACATGAATTTTATTTGATTTTATACTGACCAGTCAGTATAATATAGTCATGCAAACTATTTTTGCATGGTTGAAAAACCGCAAACTAATTTTGATAAGTCTTATCGGTGTAGTATGTGTACCGCTTATTTACGGTGGATTATACCTCTGGGCATTTTGGGATCCGTACGCCGGGATGAAAAATATCTCGATTGCAGTAGTGAACGAAGATAAAGGGGCGTACAAAGACAGTACTTCGTATACTTTTGGCAAGAAAATCGAGGACAAACTTGCAGAAAATCAAAATCTTCACTGGGTTTCTACAACCAAGGGCGATGCTGAAAAAGGATTAGGTACCCGTAGATATTATGGCATCCTTACCATCCAAAGCGACTTTAGTACCCGGGTGATCAGTGTCGATTCAGATACGCCTCAAAAAGCATTTCTTCAAATAAAGACGCGAGAAACGAATAGTTTTTTTTCGAGTAAATATATTAGATCGGTTACGAATGAGTTAGCGAACACTGTTCAAAAAGAAATACAGCAAGAATATTTTGATAATGTATTTGTAGAGATGCGGAAAGTAGGCGATGGCCTGCAAGAGGGAGCAGATGGGGCACAAAAATTATCGGATGCATTAACAGCGGCACAAAGCGGAAGCACCGATCTGTTCAATGGAATACTCAGTGCAAAGACCGGCTCCGTATCACTCAAAGACGGAATCCTACAACTATTTGATGGATCGAATACTTTAAAAAATGGTGTAGCTGCTGCACATACCGGTTCTACAAAACTACGGTCCGGTCTCGGAGATGCGTATACCGGATCACAAAATATAGCGACAGGAAGTGCTGCTTTAGCAGGAGGGATGGATCAAATACAGTCCGGGCTTTTGGCGCTTCAATCGGGAGGTACAAGCTTAACATCGGCCTCAACTTCTGTACAGGTAGGTCTTTCCGCTCTCCATACACAGGTTGCTACGTTATCTGCGACTACAAATCAACTTGTCTCGCAGACCGATGGAATAAACTCTCAGGCAAAAGACATAAAAAATGGTCTCGAAGCCTATATGTCCAAAAATCAGGAAGCATCAGATTCTGCTGAGTTACAATCGGTGCAATCTAAAATTATCGCACTACAAAGCGATATTCAAACCTTGCAGGATAAAACACAGGCAGTAAATGGAGGGGTGACGGGTGAAGTTGTTTTCCTCAATCAATTGGCACAGGGACAGCAGCAGTATGTCTCTCGGTATGCAATATTCATAAACAGTTTAGATCAGATTGTTCTGGGAAACAAATTGATAACATCAAAATCGCATGATCTGGCAAGTGGCGCTCTTACGTTGAAGGACGGTATTGTGGAGTTGAAACAAGGATCAGAAACCTTGGACAATGGGCTTTCTAATCTCGATACCGGGTCGCATACCCTGAGCGATAATTTAGCTACTGCTAAATCGGGGAGCGATACGTTGGTTGAAGGGATGACAAAACTATCTACCGGAGCATCGGATCTCAATACAGGACTGGAAGATATTTCGACTGGTAGTTCAAAATTACATACTTCTCTTGCGGATGGAGCAAATGAAATTCAAACGAAAACAAATGAGCAAAAGGTTTCCGATAAGCTTCCGGTATTAGCGAATCCGATTCTCGTTCAAGAAGAAAAGATTGCTCCAGTACCAAACAATGGGACAGCATTTGCTCCTTACTTTATTCCTTTGTCATTATGGGTTGGTGCAATGTCAATATTCTTTGTGTTAGAAGTTCCTAAATCAAAACGGTACCATAGTTTCCGCTCGTGGCTGAAGGCGCAGAAAACGTACATTGTTGCCCTGGGAATAGGTTTCGCGCAGGCCATCGCGCTGCCGTATGTTATGATCCATGGACTCAAATTAAATGTTATTACTCAAACGGGTATTTATGTTTTTAGTGTCGTACTTTCATTGTTATTTGTTTCGATACAATATTGGCTGCTATATCGGTTGAAACGACCGGGAAGATTCGTCGGAATTATTCTTCTCATGCTCCAACTGACGAGTAGTTCAGGGACCTATCCGGTGGAGACATCAAACGGTTTTTTTCAAACAATCGCACCATATTTGCCTATGACCTATGCAGTACGTGTTTTACGAGAGATAATAACCGGTGGAAACTGGTCGCTAATGACAGTATCATATCAAGTTGTAGCAGGAGGAATGGTTCTTGCTATGGGGAGTTGTTTGGCAGCGAGTTATTCGTTCCCCGTCGTAAAGCGAATCGCAGGTGGCGTTCGCCCTTTTACTATATTAATTAAAAAACACCTATGAAACAATCAGATCCAACACGAATAAAGATTTTAGCAGCTGCGGAACAAGTATTTGCACGACGTGGATTTACGGAAGCAAGTATCGATTCTGTCGCTGAAAAAGCAGGCGTTGCGAAAGGGACCATTTATTACCACTTTCAAAGTAAGGACGAGTTATTTTTCGAGTTGATCGATCGAGGGATAGATGATCTTTCAGAATTAGTTCATAGACATTTAAATCGTGAAACAACCCAGCCGGCTTTGTATACGCTCATTGAAGCGCACTTGCTTTTTTTTACACAAAGAAAGGAATTTTGTCAGGTACTTTTTTCGGAGGTATGGCGTCTTAAAACGTATTGGAAAAAAGATATTATGCAACTGAAAGCAAAATATCATAGCCAGATTGTGCAGGTTATTCAGGAGAGACAACCTGATTTAATTCCAAAAGGATCTGTTTTTACTGCCGATATGGCCTCCCAGTATGTATTCTGGTTGGTCTCGATGATTGGGTTGCACCGCTTGCTTCAAAAATCTGGTGAATCGAGTGCCGGCACCGTAGAACATCTGTATCGTTTTATTTCCGCTGGACTTCGAGGGTAAGGGAAGATGTGTAATGAATGATTTCTAGCGAGAAGTTTGGTGTTATAATAGCCCTAATTTATGAAAAAACAAAAAATAACCTACGAACAGGTTGGAGATAATTATGAAACAAAAGATCCTATAAAAAAACTTGCACAAACTGCTGCGCGTGAAACGGGAGAAAATAAATAATACCATGGAAACAGATAAATTGCTCCTTCAGGCAATCGATAACAATGATTTTTTTCATGATTTTATCGTATTTCTCAAATATCTTGAGGAACAACCTATTAAACGTACTGTTACCGGAAATATTTCTTTAGCCGATATCGCAGCCTTACAGAAGCGTTTTCGTCAACAAAGAATTTTTGAACAATTTAAAGAATTTAATTGGAAAATTAATTCTGAAAGGGTCGTCGAGTTTTTGACACAGATAAAGATAATAGCAGAAGCGATGTATGTGACGTATAAAAGGCGCGATAAATTAATACTTTCGAAGAACGGCAGAGGTTATCTTCACAATATCGATGCAACTACGCAATACCTCAATATGGTAATTCACTATTGGAAACGGGTTAACTGGGATTATTTTTCGCCAAGTCCGTACAAAGAGAAAATAAGCGTAATGAATATATTGCAAGAAAACCAGGATATCATATGGGAAGCGATATCGCGGAAGGGAGAAGAATGGATTGATTTTGACACGTTTTGCCATACTCTAAAAGCATATTTTCATTTAGATACCTTTTATAACAAGGATAATGAATATTCCTACCACTTAGATATTGAATATGGACTTCTCAAAAAAAATCTGGTTCGTTTTGGGTGTGTAGAATTTAAGGAAGAAGCTGACAAGTATAATTTCAAGAGAATAGTTCAATTTAGAGCAACTAAACTTGGTCTTTTTGTGTTTCAGTCAAGATTGCTATCTGTAATATCAAACGGTATGTATGTTATGTAGCTATTACCTTTTTTAACTCTACAATTGTTAATCTTTTTTCTTTTTGAAGTTTGCGGATAAGCTGTACTTTCTTTACCATGTCAGGGTGATAGAGCTGGTATCCTCCAGTACTATATTCTTTTACCTGGAGTAACCCTTTTTGTGTCCAGAAACGAACAGTAGGCACAGACTCTTCGGTAATTTTTGCCAGTTCTCCAATTTTTAGCAATTTTCGGGGTTTATCTGCAACAATATCTTTTTGAGGAGCAACGGAATGAAGATATGTTTTTAGTGAAGATTGAACATTCTCATACATAAACGAAATATAATCAGAAAGATCATTGGTTAGCTGCCCTTTTTCGATACTATCAATATATTTTTTTCTATCTTCTTTCTTTACAATTGCAGGAGGATATCCTCCCTGCATAAGAATGAGGTTCATGAGAAGTCGTCCGGTCCGACCGTTTCCGTCGGTAAACGGATGGATACTCACAAATTTGAAGTGAGCTTTGAGAGCAAAATCAACATCGTTCTCATCTGTGGTGTTGAGCCAGTTTATAAAATCATTCATCAGGTTTGGAACTTTCAGTGGATTGGGCAGAACCACGGTTGAACCTGCAATACGAACGGGCACCGTTCTATATCTCCCGGCATTGGTTGTATCTATGTTTTGCAGAATAAGGGTATGCAAGCCTAAAATATCCTCTTTAGTAATTTCTTTTCGGGTTTTTGAGCGAAGCGTACAAATATAGTCCCAGGCTTTTGCGTGATTTACTGCTTCTAAATGTTCAACAATGGTCTTTCCTTCAACAGTTATACCTTTTTCCACAACACGTGCGGTTTCTGCCCGAGAGAGTGTATTTCCTTCGATGGCATTTGAGGTATAGGTAAGCTCTACTTTGTACCATTCATCCATATTTTCAACAATAGACAGCGGAAATGGGCGATAGGCGTCCAATTTATTTTTCAGTTGATGTAACTGATCAATGGTTATCATAGAGCGAAGTATAAAGTAATACTTTATAGTTGTCAAGCAAGATAAATTTCGCTCTGAAGTAATATGAGAGTATGAGGGGCGGTAAGATATACTTTTTCCATGTTAGATTACTGGTATGTCATCAAGCAAATAGCTCTCCAATCTGCTATACTAAGAGTAAGAAAATTTTTTGACCGGCTGTCATAGTACAATCCAGGTATATACCAACCTCTCGGGATTTCTTCTTTATTATATATTCGTTCTCCTTTCGTTCTTTATCACCTGTTGATAGGTCCGTCGGGTAAACTTCTAACTTTATTCACCTATGAAAGTCCTTTTCATCAGCTCTAACTCTCCGTTTCAAAGTATTGGCGGAATCGAACGTTACATTATCAATCTCATGAATTATTACAAGTGCAAAACTGATAACGAAGTGTATATTATCTTGCCGACAAAAGAAAAAAGCCATTGTGTTACCGAAGGGAATATCACGATATATTACGACACCAGCCTGTATATCCCTCGGGGCATTCGCGTCTCACAAAAAGAAACGGTAGAACGGGCTCGATCATTTTCTGAGCTTGTAGAAACCATTATTACCAAACACGACATCAATATTATATCTGCTGAAAATCTCATTTTTGGTACACCAGCTGCCTACAGTTTACTTCTTAATATGGTGGCAAATATTCATAAAATTCCTCTTGTTCTTCGACTTCATATGTTCCCAACAACAGAGCTCCAAATTGCGCTAACTACTCAATTGCTTTGGAGTAGATTAAGCTGTGTTAGTAAAAGTGTAGCGAGTATTTGTTTTGAAAAAGGGGCCGACATTGAAAAGCTTTCAACTGATTATTTAGGCGTAAATATAGAGAATTTTAACCCAACGCGGGATCCAAACTATCAGTTAAGAAAAAAACTTCATATACCGGAAGACGCAGTAATTGTACTTACGGCAAGTCGTATTCTACGAGGAGAAACAAATATTTTAGGCGAAAAGGGAATAATTAATCTTATTCAGTCATTTTCGAAGTTAGCGTTTCGATACCCGAAACTTCATCTCCTCATTGGGGTAGGCAAGGCTCCAGAAAATTTAAAAACACATTTTGCCAGCGTATATGAAATGCTGCTTGGGTACATTAAAATGCACAACATTGAGGATAGAACAACAGTTCGGCTATTTGAGCTGGATGAAATGCCCAATGTTTACAAAGATTCAGACCTATTTGTTCTTACTTCGGAACACAACGAAACCTTCGGGCAAACATTTATTGAATCAATGGCCTGTGGTGTGCCAGTTATTGGCGCAAACACCGGAGGAATCCCAGAAATTATTAGCGATTCGTACAATGGATATTTAGTTGCCCCCAATGATTCGAGTATTCTGACACAGCGAATCGAGAGTATTCTCAAGGATGAAGTATTGAAAGATAAATTTATCAAAGCAGGAATAAAAACAGTCGAAGAGAAATTTACTTCGGATAGTCAGTTCCTTGCATATCATAAAATGTTGGAAGAAATTGTTTATTGATTGATAGAAATACATAATTTCCTACAAACCGTTGCATTGACACAGGCCAGATTATTTAGAACCATGGAAGTATGGGAACTCAGATGTATAGCAATCTCAAAACAGTCTAACAGGTTTGTTCGTCATTCCCCTGGAAAGGGGAATCCAGAGGAGCAATTTTCTTCGATGAGATCTCATCCCAAGGTAATTAGTCGATTGGATCTCCCTCGAAGATTGTACTTTATACGGAGACTTCCTGCGGTCGCCCGACAAGCCGGGATGACGTTGCAACGATATCAAACATGTCATTTTATTGTTACCGCGCTATATGTAGAAAAAGATACTGCTTATACACTGTCCGGTACTTTTCGTGCAGTTGTGGTGAATCAACCCGCTTTTGGAACGTTGTGAAGCCATCCGCAACTCCCGAGGTTGATTATAAATACGAGTGATATAATGGCAGTATGAAATTCATATCTTACAACATCAGAGATGGAGCGGTAGATACATTTAATCAAATCATCGAAATTGTACAGAAAGAATCTCCTGATTACCTTTCCCTGAACGAAGCAAATACCTTTGCTGCAGACGATCAAAAACTTCTGAAACAGTTTGCAGAACGAACAGGTTTTCCTTATTTTAGCATTGCGCTATCTGGTGAAGACGATTATCATGTCGCCTCTTTTTCAAAACATCCTTTTAAAAAAGTATACGAAGTGCATCCACTTGATAGAGCATGTATAGTCGGGGAGATAGATTCTACTTACGGGCCAATTTCGATTGCAAGTTTTCATCTCACTCCCTACTCTGAAGATCAACGTCTTCCCGAGATTCAACGTATTCTTGAAGCTCAGAACGGGTATGAACATAAAATTCTAATGGGGGATATGAATTCACTATCACGAAGAGATGGTTATCGTGATGAAATGATCGAGCATTTTAATGAAATGCAGGTCAAGAAGTTTACGACGAATGGTGCTTTGCGTTTTGATGTTTTACAAACGATAGAAAATGCTGGATATGTAGATAGCGCGGTAGAACTGGATAAAAATATGATTTTCACGGTCCCGACTCCTGCGAATATCGATACGACACATGCTCAGATGCGACTTGATTATATTTTTGTATCAACATCACTAGCCCCACACCTCACGTCTTATTCCGTAATTAAAGACGAACTGACTCATATTGCATCAGATCACTATCCCGTTAAGATTGAACTACACTAGACACTACAATCCATATCTTTCTCTTACCAATCCAATACAGGAATTTTTTTATTATTAAGAATAATGAGTTGTATGACAACTCAAATGTTTGTAAATCTGCCGGTAAGGGATTTAGATAAGTCGATAGCATTTTTTACGAAACTTGGTTTTTTGTTTGATCCTCAGTTTACCGATGAAAATGCGACATGCATGATTATCGGGGAGAATAGTTTTGTTATGCTTCTGGTTGAGAATTTTTTTAAGACATTTACCCATAAACAAATAGCTGATGCACAAAAAACCTCAGAGGTAATTGTCGCCCTTTCGATGGATAGCAAGGAACAGGTGAATGTTATGGTCCAAAAAGCCCTAGAAGCGGGTGGAGTAAATTATAAAGAACCAGACGATCAGGACGTAATGTATGGTTGGGGATTTCAGGATTTGGATGGACACTTGTGGGAAGTCATTTACATGGAACCAAGTGCCATGGATCAGTCATAAACAAATGCTATACTTTCTCCATGGCATACCATTTTCTGGTGCAACAAATTCTTGATCTTCTAAAAGAGAATAATTGCTGGTTTGAGACGTTTGAACATGAACCGGTTTTAACCAGCGAGGAAGCAGCTAAAACGCGTCCGGAGTACACGATTCATCAAGGGGCAAAGGCAATCCTTGCAAAAATAGAAAGGAGCGATAAGACAAAGAGTTTTGTTTTGTTTGTTATCCCGGGAGATCTGCGATTTGATTCAAAAAAAGTAAAACTATCGCTTAATCTTAAAAATGTTCGCTTTGCTTCAGAAGAGGAGTTGGCAGAAATCACCCATGGAGTATTACGCGGAGCAGTTCCTCCGTTTGGGAATTTGTTTGATATCCCGGTGTATGTTGATAAAAAAGTTCTCGAGAATGAAAAGATCGTTTTTAATGCTGGTGATCGATGTTTTTCAGTGGGTATGAAATCAAAAGATTATGAAATGCTCGTCCGTCCTCAAGTTGTTGATATTGTCGTGGGTTAATTTTTTATGAAAACTGTTGCAGAATTGATGGATTATGTTTCGAAGTTAAAAGACGCTCCAAAAGAGTATAAACTTGCGGTTGGTTCGCTCATTTTTACTTCAGATGATAAGGTAATTCTTCTTGAAAGAGGAGAAAGAGCGAGAGATGCGGTTGGCAAGTTGGAAGGAGTTGGAGGTGGAGTACGCAAAACTGAGTATGATCTCCATGAAGCATTGCAAAGAGAAATAAGGGAAGAGATAGGAGTAGAGGTAGAGATTTCCGATGTATTAACCATCAAAATTATGCCAGGTGAAAAAGACCCCTTCTGGGTAGTTGTTGATTATCTATGCAGACTGCACTCAGGAATACCAACTATCAAGGAACCAAAAAAAATTAATAAAATACATATTCTTCCTTTATCGGAAATAGAGGAAGACCAACTGAGCGTGTATCAGCAGGCAGCAATAAAGGTATATCGAGAAAAGTTTGGAAATGTTCCCTATTACAAAATTTAAAGGGAGAAAAAGCATGATTTACTATATGTATCTTCTTCGTTGTTCTGATAACTCTCTGTACTGTGGGCAGACTACTGATATTGAACGTCGAGTGAAAGAGCACAACGAGGGAGGAAAAAAATCTGCAAAGTATACACGGGGACGTTTGCCTGTTGAGCTGGTATATTGTGAAAAATACGAAACAGTTTCTGGAGTTTTGAAACGCGAAATTGAAGTAAAAAAACTTTCGAAAAATAAGAAAGAAAAATTAATTTTAAATCAGAGCGTCACAAAAACATAATCAACCCCCGAGGTTGATTGTATAGGAAGGTGGTATAATTTCTTTATGAACGAGAATCAGCTTTTTTATGCAGCACAAAAAGCATTTATTGAAAAAAAAGGGGAAATTCTTATATTACATGATCCGTTAATAGGATTAGATTTCCCAGGAGGAAGAATCCAGGTCGGTGAAACGAATTTAATCACTGCGCTTCAGCGAGAAGTGCGCGAAGAAACAACTCTTGAAATTCAGGTTGGGAACCCATTTACTACATGGATTTTTAAACATCCAACCACAATAGAACAGAGCTTTCTCACCGGTTACCGCTGTACCTACGTTTCAGGTGAAGTGAGCCTTTCTGACGAACATGACAATTTTCACTGGGTGAATAAAGATAATTACACCCAATTTAAAGATAGTACCGATTATTATAAGGCACTAGAACACTATTTTCAGTTATTTGCTTAAGGTATGTCTGTATCAACTGAGGGTCGGTTTATGGTAGCGGTTGGGGCTGTTATTGAACATGCAAAAACCGGGCGCATATTGCTGATAAAACGATCTGAAAAGGCAGATTTTTCGGGTGGTATTTGGGAAGAAGTAATAGGCAGGATGAAGCAGTTTGAAGAGCCAGAGGAAGCTCTGAAACGTGAAGCTCTGGAAGAGGCAGGAGTATCTATAGATGTTATTAAACCGATTTCAAACTTCCACATTTTCCGTGGCGAAAAAACTGCGGAACAAGAAGTGATAGGCATCATCTACTGGGCAAAAACAGAATCAGATACGGTTACGCTCTCGGAGGAACATACAGATTACCAATGGCTCACACCGGAGGATGCACTTCATTTAGCCAGTCATCCGGGGATAAAACGGGACATCGAAGCGTATATACGGGAGAAAGGAACCACGAATAAAAATATTGTTACCTGGGAAAAGCTAAACGAGGAAATTGACATCCTCAGCAAACGTGTTGAGAGTACTCCAGACATTATCATTGGTATTGTTCGGGGTGGAATGATTCCTGCAAGAATGCTTGCATCAAAACTTAAGGTAAAACAAATGTTTTGTCTTTCCGTGACAAAGATGGGAAATGAACGGAAGGTTACGACCGAAATTTCAGAAGATATCTCGGGGAAAACTATTCTTTTGGTAGAGGATATGCTCGAAACGGGAAAAAGTCTTATTGTTGTGAAAAAATATTTGGAGCAAAAGGGGGCGCTGGTAAAAACTGCCTGTCTTTATACCATGTCTATTTCCCAAATTCAGCCAGATTATTCGTTACGCGCAGTTTCCGAAGTTCCACATTTTCCGTGGGAGTAGGAAAATGTTTAGGTGGTTTTATGTTTCCCGCCAAACGCCGCTTTCATTTTTGCTTCCTGTTCACTGGATAATGAAGTATGAATAATCTCACCTCCATAGGGTTTCAGCTCTTCCACAACGCGGTCGAACTTCGCATTGTTCGCCATAATAAATAGTGCAGAATTGCCCGGTTTAATGGTGTTACTAACCTTTTTAATAAACTCGCTGTCGATACCGACATCGGCATTTTTACCCGCAAAGGCGCCCGTAACAGCTCCTACAGCAACACCAAGCCACGGAACCAGAAATAGCGCTCCGATTAAAAGACCCCAAAATGCACCTCCGAGTGCGCCAGCTCCCGCTAAATTCTGCATCTGATCTACATGGGTTTTACCATTTGGATCGCGTACTACAACGGCCGCATCATCGATCTCTATAATTTGCTCTTTCTGCATGTCTTGTAACTTTGCTTCCATTTTTTTTGCCCCGGTTTCATCTCCAAAGGCAATAACAACAAGATTGCTCATAACGTAATTTTAATAAGTAATAACAATGTATAGTTTAGACAGGGTACGTGAAAATAGGATGAAAAAGAAACAAAAAAGAGATAAGATTTGAAGAGTCGTTCTATCAAAATTTAATATTTTTTTAAGAATTGATTTTTAACATGTCTATATGCGCATACTTATCATCGAAGATGATCGAGACTTAGGTTTGACTATTAAAAATGGGTTGAAGAATAATTATATTGTAGATCTCTCTTTTACCGGAAAGCGGGGAGAGTATTTAGCACTCACGAACTGTTACGACTTAATCATTATTGATCTCATTTTGCCAGATGCAGAAGGACTCTCTATTTGCAATGCCATACGAAGTGAAAAAATCACTACTCCAATTCTTATCTTAACGGGTGAAAACGAGGTGGCAAAAAAAGTTCTTGCCTTCGACAAGGGCGCAGACGACTATCTCACAAAACCGTTTGATCAATCAGAATTAAAAGCAAGAATTCGTGCCTTACTTCGCCGAAAATCCGACGTGTATCTTCAAGAGACTCTGTCTTTAGATAATTTAGAATTAGATAAAGATCGTCGTATTGTGCGACGGGGCAAAACACCGATTAAGCTGCGCCGGAAAGAAATTGCAATTTTAGAGTATTTGATGCAAAATTCGGGGCGAGTTGTTACCCGAGACATGCTCTTGGAGCATGTATGGAATAGTATGAGCAATGTTTCGTATAACACCGTCGATGTTCATATAAAGTATTTACGCGATTCTATAGACCGAAAGTATAAAAAGAAGCTCATAAAAACGATCTATGGGGCGGGGTATAAAATTGAGGCTTAGTGTTAATAATTATCCAATGAAAGGGGGTGAATCGCAGATGACAGAATTAATGAAAAAAATGTTGACAGATAAAAATGCACGAACAGCAAAAGAAATTAAAAAAATGGCGGTAAAAAATCAAGGTAATTTTGAACCGTGGACGGTAGCTTAGTAAAATATTATATAATGAATGCGAATTACGTACTTATACGTAATTCGCATTATTATTATTCTCATGAAGTTTATCGATACCCTATATAGTCGCTTGTATTGTTGTTTGTTTCTTCCTACCTCTTCTCATCCTGATGACATGCGCCGTGAATCTATTCTTAATATTCTCCTTGTTGGTTCTATTGGTGTAGCGGGGATAGCGGTTTTGAATAACTGTGTTACTCATTTGATGAATGTAGAAAGCTCAAAGGCAGTTCCTCCATCTTTTGCGATAGTATTTGTATTTTTATTAGTAATTCTTCTGTATATTTCGCGAAAAGGAGGTTATAAAATTGTTTCTTATATCCTCATCTTTATTGGTTTGTTTGTTTCCTCATTAACAATTATTCATTGGGGAATTAGTGTCCCTTCTGCGCTTTTGACATATTCTCTGATGATTATTATGTCTGGCATATTGTTAAGCTCTCGGGTTGCTTTTTTTGTTTCATTTATGATAGCAGGGATAATGGTGATAATTAATTATTTGCAAAATTATCAATTACTGCCGGTAGACTACTCTTGGAAACAACACGCAGCAACAATTTCTGATGCTCTTAGTTATAGTTTTGTATTTCTTATCATTGCTCTAATTTCCTGGCTATTTAATCGAGAAAGTGAAAAAGCTTTGGAACGTGCGCGTGCTTCGGAAGCAGAATTAAAAAAAGAACGTGATTTATTGGAGATAAAAGTAGAGGAAAGGACTCAAGAATTAAAACGTGTTCAAATAGAAGAAATCAGCCAGTTGTACCGTTTTGTTGAAATGGGCAAAATCACTTCTGGATTACTCCATGATCTTGTGAATCCACTGAATGTAGTCTCTCTGAATTTGGAGTTATTAAAAGTTCAAAGTAAACGTATCGATACTCAGAAAACAGAGGAAATTACGGAATCTATTCATACGGCGAGTTTAGGAGCAAAACGACTGGAAAAGTTTATTTATAACGCGCGTCGCCAGTTACAGAATCAGGACGTGGTAAAAGTGTTTTCCGTCGACCAAGAAATAGAAGACACCCTCAAGTTACTAGAGCACAAAACGAAAAAAGAACGGATTGAAGTAATCTACACGCCAGAAAAATCCTTTTTTGTAAAGGGAAATCCAATAAAATTTAGTCAGGTCATACTGAATGTGGTTTCAAATGCCATCGATGCCTATGAAGGAGTTTCAGCAGGGGAGGAACAGCATACTATTGCGATACATGTTATTCAGAAAAAACTCGGTATAGTTTGTACTGTGCAAGACTGGGGGAAAGGTATCTCGACTTCTGAGATTCCTTTATTGTTCGATCCATTTTATACAACGAAGGGATTTGAAAAAGGAAGTGGTATTGGACTTTCGATCTGTAAGGAAGTAATAGAACACGATTTCAAGGGCACAATTACCGTGGAAAGTACACAAGAAAAGGGAACCATTTTTACTATAACTATTCCAATCGATCAATATGGCAGTTAAATCGCTGGCAATACAAACGGTGATCAAACGGGGGATTGACTCACTAAAAAAACATCAGGAACAAGATGGCAGCTATGTAAGTTTTTCCACTCCACAATCACCCACCTTTCAAAATGCAGTTTCCTTTCGTTCAGCATTCAGTACCTATCTTATTTTGCAATGTTTAGAAAAGAATACGGATACACACCAGCTGATTGAAAAATCGATTCAGTTTCTTCTTCATCAAAAAACTTCTGCTTGGACATTTAATTATTGGGGGAAAAACACTCCCGAAATGAAAAAATATCCATTTCCCGATGATCTTGATGATATCTTTTGCGCGCTTGCAGCATTAAAAAAACATAGCCCCGAAGCTATTTCTCCAAAAGTTCTTGCAAAAGTAGTACAGCTGCTTACAGAACAAGAAGTGAAAGTGGGTGGGCCGTATAAAACGTGGGTTGCTCCCCATAGTACAGACAAAACATGGCAAGATATCGATACTGCGGTAAATGCAAATATAGCATTTTTTCTTGCAGGTGAAGGGATTACGCTCCCTCGCGTAGTACGGTTTATTGATTCTTTCATTACGAAAGGGGTGTTTGACTCTCCCTATTACTATGGAGAAATGCCTGTTTTGTATTTTATTTCACGCTGTTACAACGGAAAAAAAATGAATATTCTTAATACATACCTGAAGAATATGAAGCAGGAACAGCGAGATCCGCTGTTTACCGCACTGCGTATTACCGCCTTATTAAAAACAGGAGAAGATCCTTCTCAATTAGAATCAGATATTGAGTATCTTCTGCTTACGGATAAAAATGGCGACTGGGGAGTCTACCCCTTTGTGGTAGAGGTCTTACCAGGAAAAGGTAAACTGTATTCGGGTTCTTCTGCGTTGACAACCGCATTTTGTATTGAAGCACTTGGAAACTATCTTGAAGCTACAAAACGAAAAATAATTTTAAACACGGACAAAGAGAACATTCATGAAACAATTGTCCGTACCACACAAGAACTATTTTCATCCTTAGATGAACCGCTGAAAACCCACGCTCTTCAGCTTTTCAATAAAATTCTCAAAGAAGATTCCCGTCACATAATTGCGTTGCTTCCCTATTTTGTCCGAAAAAGTTTGATCCATCCGAAAAAACCGGTTCATACGGATCTTGTGATTCAACTGGGTGTGGCGAATGTGTTGGGGTGGCTCGCATATACTATTTATGATGATTTTTTGGATGAAGAAGGCGATCCTAAAACGCTTTCTGTAGCAAATATGGCGCTTCGTACAATCGCAACTATTGCTTCTGAGATGGAAAAGACCGTCCCCGGGTATGCGTCGGTATTTCATACCATTATGAATATCGTAGACACGGCAAATATCTGGGAGGTGAGTAATTGCCGAGGAAGAGAGGCGAACCCCTGTTGGGGAGAGTATGAAAAACTAGCTGATCGTTCCTATGGCCATGCACTGGGTCCGCTGGGAATCCTCATGGCCGCAGGATATGATCAAACCTCCGATTATTTTCAGCAGTTCTCTACTTTTTTTCGTCATTATCTAATTGCTAAACAGCTTCATGACGATGCCCACGATTGGGAAGCAGATCTCCAACAGGAGCATAGTACTCCGGTTGTTACACTGTTGCTTCACCACCCTTGCACGGATACAAAACCATTATCGGAACTCTTTTGGACCGAAGTCATAGATGAGGTAGTCCTCAAAATCATGCATCACACAAAACAAGCAAGACAAGCAATAACTCAGATGTCGCAGATTCTCAATACAGACCTATATGAGGCTCTTCTTACCGCTTTGGAGGTATCTGCTCAAAAGGCACTTTCTGAACGTCAGAAAACGATTGATTTTGTACAAGCGTTTTCGAAGTAAACAAGTCGTGGTATAATCCAGGTGTTATGCTTCTGATTCATACTTGTTGTACCGACTGTGTACTTAAATTAATCGCTTCATTAAAAGAAGAGTTGGCTATTCAGAATAATGAAATTACCTTATTTTTCTACAATCCCAATATTCATCCACGGTCAGAATATTTAGCTCGCATGGACGCTTTAAAAAAGATGATTGAACCACACGGGTACAAAATTGTTTTTCCTCATTGGCGTCCTGTTGAGTATTTCGATACGGTAGGGAAACTAAAGAAAGCAGATCGTTCTGACAAGACAAAACGGTGCCCCCTCTGTTGGTTTGTGCGACTCCATGCTACCTTTGCTTATGCAAAAGAGCATGGATTTTCACAGGTGACAACAACACTCCTTACCAGTACGTATCAGGATACAAAAGCAATACGAGAGGTTGCGACCAAACTATCAGGGCAGTTTGACATTCCCTTTTATGTTCCCAAAAAGGTAGTCTGCGATCTCGAAACAAAGGGTTTCTATAAACAAAATTACTGTGGGTGTGTCTATTCGTTAGCGGAACGAATGGAGGAAAAATTTGGCTAATCGAGCCGTGAGAAAATCACGAGGCGATCAACGTAGTTTTTTGTGACATGATTAAACACTCCGCTACAGGTAATAAGGTTTAAATATCTGCCGTCTTTTTTCCCAAATACTTCTTCTATGGGAAATGTGGCATCAGAAAATGTCTGTTTCTGAAATACGTGAAATATTTTTTCTCCTCCTTCTCCATCTATAACACGAATTTCATCTCCAATTTGGAGACGAGCCAGATGAGCAAATATTGCCGGACCGGTAGCAGTATCTAAATGGCCATCTAACACCGCGCTTCCCATTTCTCCCGGCATAGCGCCGAGTTTATACCACCCGACATTCCATTCGTTTTTTGGCACATCCATTGCTCCTCTGGCATCTTTTCCCACATGTTCAACCTGAGTATCAATCCCAAGGCTTGTAATGATAAGTCGTGTCGGCGGTAGCCTTTTTATCTCAGGCGTTGCCGTAGCATTTACGACAGACGCCGGTTCCGAAGCTGGTGTTTGAGGAAATCCTGCCAGACTGTTTACTGAAAAAACACCTAAAACAATCCCTCCCAATATAAACAAAATAATATTTAATTTCATAGGCAATACGATAAGTTCGTTCTATTATTTCAAACCTCCTAATCCAGTTTGTGGAGCTGAAGATGGATTAGAACCCCCTGTCGGTGTTGGTGTAGAGGTTACTGTTGGCGTCAGAGTTGCTGTCTGCGCGTATGTTATTGTACCAGCTGCAATAGTAAAAGAGATAACAAATGCAATCGCATAGGCAATAAGTTGTTTTTGTATCATAATCCGTGTACACCCCCTCTCCTTTTTAACTTATTAATGAAATCTGTTTTAAAGATATCTATTAGAAATATACATGAAGTAATAAATACGTAATATAAAAGTAAGCTCATGAAAGTTTCTCAATTTGGGCTGTAAAATCAATCTATGTATATACCCCTTGTTTGTTGTGAGAATTTGGACCACCTAATAAATAGGCGCAAATTGTACGAAGTTACCCTATGCAGCCCTCAGAACAAGTATCTCTTTAAATGAGGAGAAATGGTGCTATTATTATCTACATAATAAAATATGAAAGATCATTTTGTTATAGATTTTGACAGTACCTTCGTTCAGATAGAAACGCTCGATCGTTTGGCGGAGATTGCACTTGAAATGAATCCAAAAAAGGATCAATTGGTGCAGCAAATAAAGGAAATTACTCAGAAAGGGATGAATGGAGAGATCCCGTTTTCTACCTCATTACATTCCCGACTGGCTCTGTTCAAACTCAAAAAAGAGCATCTCCAACGGCTTCATTTGGAACTAAGATCAAAAATTACGCCTTCTGTTTTGCGCAATAAGGCATTTTTTCAGCACTATGCTTCGCAGATTTATATCATCTCAGGTGGATTTCGAGAGTATATTGTCCCACTTGTTGCTGAGTTTGGGATATCTGAAGATCATGTATGTGCCAATACGTTGGTTGTGAATAATAAAGGAGAGATAACTGGATGTGATGAAACCAATGTCTTAGCACAAGAAAAAGGGAAAATAAAACAGATAAAAGCATTACAGTTACCGGGGAAAATTCATGTAATTGGCGATGGATACTCTGATTATGAAATAAAAGCAGCAGGTCAGGCACACTCTTTTTATTTATTTACCGAGAATATGGCACGAGAGGTATTGATCCCTAAAGCCGATGCAATACTGCCAAGTTTTGATGAGTTTCTCTACTTACTCAAACTGCCTTCTGCCTTTTCGTATCCCAAGCATCGGATAAAAGTACTTTTGACCGAAAATATTAGTAAAAAAGCGATGGAGATGTTTGAGTCGGAAGGGTATGAGGTGGAATCAGTTGCGAAGGCGCTTACAGAGGAAGAATTGCTGGAAAAAATTTCTGAGATTCACATTTTGTGTATTCGTTCAAAAACAGAAATAACCGAAAAAGTAGTAAAAAAAGCAAAGCACTTACATTGTATTGGAGCTTTTTGTATCGGGACAAACCAAATTAATTTGTCTGCCTGCGAAAAAAAAGGAATTGCCGTTTTTAATGCTCCGTATAGCAATACGCGAAGCGTAGTAGAACTCACGCTGGGGGAAATTATTATGCTCTATCGAAAGGCTTTTGATAAGAGTATGGGGTTGCATAATGGAAAATGGGATAAATCGGCAGCAGGGTGCTATGAAATTCGAGGTAAAAAACTTGGGATTGTAGGATATGGGAATATTGGATCGCAGCTTTCTATTCTCGCAGAAATGATGGGGATGGAAGTATATTGTTACGATATTATTGATCGTCTTATTTTGGGAAATACGAAGTGTGTGGAAAGTTTATCAGAATTGCTTTCTGTTTCTGACGTAATCTCCATTCATGTTGATGGAAGAGAACAAAATCGTAATTTAATTGGTGAAAATGAATTTACCCAAATGAAAGATAATGTTATTTTTATTAACAATAGCAGAGGATATATTGTAGATGTCAATGCATTGGTTGCCTCAATTAAGAAGGGAAAAATTGCGGGATGTGCGGTAGATGTATTCCCTCATGAACCAGAGAGTAACACGCAACCATTCGTTTCAGAGCTTCAAAAATTGCCAAATGTCATATTGACACCCCATATTGGTGGGAGTACCGTTGAGGCACAGGAAAATATTGGAGAATATGTTACTCAAAAACTCATCACATTTATGAATAATGGAGATACAACTCTGAGCGTTAATTTCCCCTGTATTCAGTTACCAGAATTGGTAAACCTTCATCGGATTTTACATATCCATCGAAATATCCCCGGAGTTTTGGCACAGATTAATCTGATTCTTGCAAAGAGAAATATAAATATAGAAGGACAGTATCTAAAAACCGATGAAGAGATAGGGTATGTGATAACCGATGTAAATACTGCTAACGATCAGGAAGTTTTGACAGCATTGAAACAAATTCCAGGGACATTGAAGGTCCGGGCATTATATTAATATTCTCGTTTGATCAGCTATGCAAAAAACATATTTTACTCCTGGGCCAAGTCAGCTTCATCCAAAGTTGCCTGTTTTTTTGAAAGATGCATTAGAGCTTCAGATTGGTTCAATATCGCACAGAAGTACTGCATTTCATGATTTATTTGAACAAACGGTTTGTTCACTTCGTTTGCTTTTGTCAATTCCAGACGAGTATCAGATTTTCTTTGTTTCATCTGCAACAGAAGCAATGGAGCGAATTATTCAAAATGGTGTCGAGCAATCTACCCTTCACTTTGTGAATGGAGCATTTTCGAAATTATTTTATCAAACAGCTATCGATTATCAAAAAAAGGCTCAGATACGTGAAGTCACGCCGGGGCAGGGATTTGATTGTGCTTCGATTTCTATCCCCCCAGAAGCAGAACTACTTGCCTTCACCCATAATGAAACCAGTACTGGAGTGCTTTTTCCGTTGGAAGATATCTATGCAATAAAGCAGTCTCATCCCGAAAAACTGATTGCATTGGATTTGGTTTCTTCATCTCCGTGTGTGCCGGTTGATTTTCAGCATATTGATTATGCTTTTTTTTCGGTACAAAAGGCGTTTGGTCTTCCTGCCGGATTAGGGGTGATGATTGTGAGCCCTCGAGGAGTGGAAAAAGCCCAGGCCCTTCAGAACAGAGGATCTGTAATTGGAAGCTATCACAGTTTGATAAAACTACAGCAAGCGGCTCAAAAGAATGAAACCCCCGAGACGCCAAATGTACTGTCTCTCTTCCTGCTAAACCGTGTAGTGAAGGATTTTCTTGAAGAAGGTATTGACGCTATCCAACGAAAAACGATACACAAAGCTCAGGTACTGTACGATTATTTTGATGCAGGTACCATACATTCTTGTTTTGTAAAAACTGCTCGATTTCGATCTCCGACGGTAGTAGTCGTGGAGGTTAACGGAGGTTCAAAGCCGCTCATCGACTTTTTAAAAACAAAGGGAATCGTTATGGGAAGCGGATACAAAGAATTTAAAGAGTATCATATTCGTATCGCCAACTTTCCCGCGTTGTCAGAAAAAGATATACAGCATCTTCTCGACAGTATTTCAGAATATAATGGATGACACAAAACTACACGGTTCGATTTAACAAATCGCGCGTATTTATCTTGGATGTATAGGTTTGCATCCCAAATGCTATTCCGGCTGCTTCAAATGTTTTATCAGTAATGGCTTTCCCACCGGGATCAACACCCGCATGTCCTTTCCCATGATCGTCAGTAGGAATACCGCATCCACAGTTGTAACACATAAATTTTCACCTCCTTTCTTAATTCTGCGATTGTAGGGATAGTTTCGAATAGAAAGGGTGAGTTCGTCGTAATAAATAGGTAATAAGGTATATAATAATCCACATGGGGGGAGATAAATTTACTGCTATTTGGGTTTCGCATACTTCAATAAGCGATTTTTTAAAGTGTCCCCGTGCCTACTACTTAAAAAACGTATATAAAGACCCAAAAACAGGTCATAAAATTCAACTCATGGCACCTCCATTGGCCCTTGGACAAGCAGTACACGAGGTCATAGAATCATTGTCGGTTCTTCCGGTCCAACAGCGTTTTTCTGAATCTCTTATCGAAAAATTTGAACGCGTATGGCAGAAAGTAAGTGGCAAAAAAGGAGGATTTGCTAATCCAGAAGTAGAATACACGTATAAAGAGCGGGGAAAAGGGATGCTTCGACGGGTAATGAAGAATCCAGGGCCGTTGCTGCGATTAGCGGTAAAAATAAAAGAAGATTTACCCCATTTTTGGCTATCTGAGGAATCAAATATTATTCTGTGCGGAAAAATTGATTGGTTGGAATACTTCCCAGAAACAGATAGTGTTCACATTATTGATTTTAAAACGAGTAAGCAAGAAGAAGATGCTGGATCTTTGCAGCTTGCTATTTACCATTTGTTAGTTCATCATTGTCAAAATAGAAAAGTCGATAAGGCGAGTTATTGGTATGTGGATTTGCGCGATGAACTGGACGAAAAAGTTCTGCCATCTCTGGAGGAATCGCGAGCTATTATTTTAGATATAGCAAAAAAAATAAAAACTGCACGTCAACTCAATGTTTTTAAGTGTCCCCATAAAGATGGTTGCTATGCGTGTCGTCCGATGGAATCGATACTCCGCGGCGAAGCAGAGTTTGTTGGGGTAAACGACTTCCGTCAGGATATCTATATTGCGAATCAGCACGTTGCAGTTCAGGAAGAAACCAGTATCGTCTTGTAACTTCTTATTGTATTCTTACGGAGAAATCTTTTATTATACTCGTAGTCGGGCCTCATATTAGTTCATGAAGATTATGAAAAAAATAGTATTATTTGTGCTCATTTTTCTCGTTGTCGTACCGTTTGTAATACCATCGGTGTATGCATTCACCTTAAAAGCGGCAGAAGACACCGTCATTCCCCGGAATGAAACGATTGAAGGGAACGTCGTGGCATTTGGTAATTCTGTTACTGTCGACGGCAAGATTACCGGCGATCTTATCTGTGCTGTTTCATCCTTGGTTGTGACGGGTACGATTGATGGAGATATTTTGTGTGCAGGCAAAAATGTAACGATTGCAGGGTTGACCAATGGGAACCTACGACTGGCGGGGAATCACGTAGAATTGGCAGGTGCAACGGAAAAAAATGGGACGGTTCTTGCACAGTATTTGTTTACAAAACCATCATTTCATTTGGGACGGGAGTTGTTTTTTGCAGGCAATAAGGCAGATTTGAGTGGATCGGTGGGGACAGATCTTTCCGGTGTAGCAAGCACGATTGTTCTCCATTCATCTGTGGGGGGAAATGCTACGCTTCGAGCATCTCAATTAAGCGTTTTAGATGGTGCTGCTATTGGTAAAAATCTGATCTACACCAGTGAAAATTCCGCAGTTATTTCCTCGGCAAGTGCGATTAGCGGGGAAACAGTTCATCAGATACCAGAAAAATCAATACATGCCAGTCAAAGAGAGAACAATGCATTTTTAAATTCGCTCATGTCGGCATTCATTATTATCTTAGCTTATATGTTTATAGGATTGTTGTTGACGCATTTTTTCCCTCGACAAGTAGAAAATGGTACGTATGCTATGGAGAGACAACCATTTCGTTCATTAGGGTGGGGAGTAGTCTTACTTGGGGGAACTCCCTTTGTTGTTTTTCTATTGCTGCTCACCGTAATTGGAATTATTCCAGCAATCATTCTTTTCTTGTTCTATATCATTGCTCTTTTATTAAGTCAGGTATTTACTTCGCTTACCGTAGGGCAAAAATTACTTGATCGGTTGTGGACGGAAAAGAAATTTGACTCGAGATGGCAGGTAATAATTGGAGTTATTGTAACGATACTAATATATTCAATTCCTATTATTGGATGGCTCTTATCCATCTTTGGCTTTTTCTGGGGACTGGGTGGCATTTGGTACGCTGTACGCAAACGTTAATTCTTCTCATTGCATTTTTCTCTAATTCTTAGTAAAAATACATCATATGAATATTTATTTTTTTGATGTACAAGACTGGGAAAAGGAACTTATTACCACTGATTATTCCGATGCAAAACAGGTTGGAGAAGCAATTCGTCCAGAGAATGCTCAAGAATTTCAGGATGCAGAAGTTATTTCCTGTTTTATTTACTCTACTTTGAATAGAGAAGCGTTAGAAAAGTTGCCAAATTTAAAACTAATCGCTACTCGTTCTACCGGATTTGATCATATCGATTTAGATTATTGCAAAGCCCATAGTATTGTTATTTCCAATGTGCCGGAATACGGAAGTAATACCGTGGCTGAACATGCTTTTGCACTCCTTCTCAATTTAACCAGAAAAATCTATCAGTCGGTAAATCAATGTAAAGGATTGAGTTTTCAACACACCGAGCTGTGTGGTATTGATCTCGAAGGCAGAACGATGGGAATTGTAGGAATGGGAAAAATAGGGCAGCACGCTGCACGAATCGCCCATGGATTTGGGATGAAGGTTCTGGCGTTTAATCGCTCTCAAGACCCTCAAACCGCTATAGACCTTAATTTCCAGTATGTTGATCTGGATACATTAATTCAAAACTCAGACGTGGTCTCTTTACATTTACCCTATTTAGCCGAGACGAAGCATATTATCAATCAAGAAAATATTCGTAAATTTAAAAAAGGAAGTTATCTTATCAATACTGCGCGAGGCGGTTTGGTAGATACCGAAGCGATTTTGATTGGATTACAGGAAGATATTCTGGATGGAGTAGGGTTGGACGTTCTAGAAGAAGAAAAAGAACTGGGAGAAGAGGTAAGTATCCTTACAAAAACTTACCAGGAAAATATAGATTTTAAAACATTGGTTTGCAATCACTTTCTCATTAACCATCCAAAGGTACTTATTACGCCGCATAATGCTTTTAATAGTAAAGAGGCACTGTTAAGAATAGAAACGACCACTTTTGGGAATATCAAAAATTTCTTATCGTCCAATCCGTCCAATGTAGTTACACTGTAAAATTGCAAACGCAGATTATTTTCTTCTCACATACGGGAAGACGTACATGTAAATGCCGGTTATTACCATAACGGCAAGGACAAAGCTAAAAAGAGGACTTAAATTGGAATGTATTGTTCTGACAAGCCCAAAATCTATAAACGAAAATAGTGTAGAGACAAATGTGAATTTGAGATACGAACCAGTTCCTGCCATAAAAAACGTAAGTGCAGTAATAATTAGCACACAGATTCGATGAATTTTTTTGGATAACAAATAGAGTTTAGTGTCTGTCATGTGTGTTACTGTGTTTTCGTTAGCTCTCCCACAAGGAAATTACCCAACATTTGGGTTGCACGTGCTGAATGGCCGACCCCTTTTTTGGTATTGTATGCTTGAGTGGCATCTTTCCCACAGAAGGAAATAATGGCCTGTTCTCCTCCCGGGTGGCTTGCTATAAAAGGTGTCATGTTGTATACCTTGCCGTTCACAATGAACCAACAATCAGTTTGCGTATTATGTTCTGCTACGACGGAAGTAGTAATGCTGGTTGTGCTGGCAGTACCCGATGTAGTTGCTGTTTGCGTACCAGTTGGTATTGTACTTATGGCGGCATTTGGCACTGCCTGCGCTTGTTGGTTCTGAGATGTTTGGTTGCCGTATTGCAGCGAAAAAAAGAGAACGAGTGCTAAAACAAGCACGATTCCCATGGTTCCATAGATGAGTTCTTTTTTCATATAAATTTACTATACCATAAAAAAACTGAGGGAAAGCTGAAAAGAGAAGATTTGCAGGTGTCATTCCGGGCTTGCACGCCATGGCGGCGACAGCCATGCGGCATCGCAGGGCATGCCAGGGACCCGGAATCTATTTAATTGTTCCGTTCAATTGACCCAGAACAACGATTGCCGACTAAGCGGCAATGACGGAGATAGTTTGTATGTGCTCATTTTCTCCGAAACAGTTTATCGAGTTCTTTCAAGGTAATCTCTACATGTGTCGGACGGCCGTGCGGGCAGGTATAGGGGTTGTCGCATAGAAACAAGTCTTTTACGAGTTGCCGTGCTTTGTCTTTTGTAAGTGGTATACCTGCTTTTATAGCGCTGCGGCAAGCCAAATACGCGAGCATTCGATGGCTATTATTGTCTACTTTTTTTGGTGAGACATCTTCCATAAGATCCTCGATAATTTCTCGAATAAGTGCTCCGATATCGCGGTCTTTGAATAACTGCGGAACTGCATCAATTTTGAAAGTGGTAGTACCAAATTCTTCTATTTGAAATCCCAATCGAGCAAAAAGCGACAAATTCGATCGCAATATCTCTGCTTCGGTAAAGGAAAGTGGCAGTATTTTAGCTTCAGTAAGTTCATGAGAAACGGTAGCGTCTTTTTGCTTTTGGAATGTATGCGAAAATTGTTCGTACAGGATGCGTTCATGTGCCGCATGTTGGTCTATTAATAGATACCCATTTGCGGTCTGAATGATCAGATAGGTGTTATTTATTTGAATTACGTCGGATGATTTTTTGATCTCCACAAATTCATCTTGTTCCCAAGGGAAGATCTCATCCTTCAGGATATGAGCGGCGTACGATGAAGAGAGCCCTTTGCGTCCGCTTGTTTCCCGGACCATTTCCTCTTTGGTACGAACAGATGTCCCTTTCCAGCGCAAATCATGAAAGGTGAGACTGTGTTTTCTCAGCGACTCAGAAACTGCTCCTTTGATCGCATCTGCGATAGTTTGGGTATTAAAAAAAGCTATCTGTTCTTTTCGTGGGTGAATATTTACATCAACCATTTCCGAGGGGAGGGTAATAAAGAGAATAACAATGGGGAATGCATGTGGATCGAGGAGCGTACCATAGGCATCTTTTGCGGTCTGGGAAAGAAACGTATTTTTCACGGCGCGTTTGTTGACAAACAAATAATGTTTGCTCTGATGGTATGCAGTAATATGCGGCTTCGTAATGAAGCCAGTGAGAGAAATATGAGCTACCTGGTAGCTGAGTGGAATGAGGTTTTCAAAAATAGATGTTCCAAACAATGTTTTAAGACGTTCTTCAATACTTTGATTTTCGGGAAGGGAGAATATTAGTTTTTTGTTGTGGGAAAGGGAAAAAGCAATCCGAGGGAAGGAAAGTGCTGCTCTGGTAACTACCTCTAAAATATGGCGAAATTCAGTGGTAGGACTTTTTAAAAACTTTCGTCTTGCTGGAATAGACTCAAATATATTTTCAGCGACGACTCGAGTGCCTTCGGCCATTCCTACCGATTGTGAATGGACGGGTTCTCCGTTTTCAATTTCAATCTGAAACCCAATGGGCTCCTTTTGATTGCGACTTTCAATGACGAGGTGGGAAATGGCGGCGATGCTCGCTAATGCTTCTCCCCGAAACCCAAGGGTACGAATAGTGTTGAGCTCATCAGAAGAGCTTAATTTACTGGTTGTATGAGGCTGAAAACTTAGGAGAAGATCTTCTTTGCTCATTCCTTCACCGTTATCTATGACAGAAATTTTTTGAAGTCCGCTTTTTTCAATATCAATACGGAGAGAGGTGGCACCTGCATCTACCGCGTTTTCTATGAGTTCTTTTACAGCAAAAGCGGGACGTTCGACCACCTCACCTGCAGCAATTTTAGCTATTGTGTCTTGAGATAGAGTGTGTATTATACCCATAACCTTCTCATTGTAGACTATATTTGGAAGATAGGATAAGAAAGACGGTGGAGAAGAGTAATAATGGTGTAATGACTCAATCCACTTGGAGTGCACGCTCCTGGTTCGTCTTTGAAAGTTTTAGTTTTTCCTTTAGTTCTGCCAGTTTATTGAGGGCGTCTAAAGGCGTCATTTGGTGAATATCCAGTCCGTCGAGCTCGCGTTGTAATAAATGATGCGAAAAATTGATCCGAGGTTCAATATAGGTTGTAGTTTCCGTCGGTTCCGCACTACGAGACTCCAGTTTTAAGAGCTGCTGATTTGCTCGTTCCAGAACAGGCGCAGGCAACCCTGCGAGTTTTGCTACTGCAACGCCGAAACTATGCGATGCCCCTCCGGGAAGGAGCGTGTGGAGAAAAATCAATTCGCCATTTTGCTGTTCAATTGCCATGTGAACATTTTTTACCTGTGGATATTCGTCTGCAAGAGCCTGAAGCTCATGGTAATGTGTCGCAAAGAGAGTTTTTGCTTTGATACCGGGCGCAGTTACGAGATAATCGGCAACGGCCCAAGCGATACTGATACCGTCGTAGGTACTGGTCCCGCGACCGATTTCATCCATCACAATTAAGCTTTTTTCAGTTGCATTATGAAGGATTTGTGCTGTTTCGGTCATCTCTACCATGAACGTTGAAAGACCGGCCGTAATCGCATCAGACGCCCCACTTCGCACAAAAATATGATCAACGAGTGAAAGTTTTACTTGTTCTGCGGGGACAAAACTTCCGATCTGATTCAACAGCGCAATCAGGGCAACCTGTCGCATGAGTACTGATTTCCCCGCCATATTGGGGCCGGTAATCATCAGAAGTGTTGCTTCAGAATAACCTAAATGGATAGAATTTGGGACAAATTGCCCTTCTTCCAAGACTCGTTCAACTACCGGATGTCGACCGTTTTTTATGTATATTTCACCCGTTTCAACAATCTCAGGTCGTGTGTACCCAAAACGTGTTGCCTGCTCTGCAAATGAACAAAGACAGTCGATCTGTGCAACTGATTGAGCAGTTTTTTGAATATCTTTGGTTGAGGCAAGGATCTGATTTAGCAGTTCCTTAAAAATTGCGTACTCAATTTCTTGCATACGCTCTTCGGCAGTTAAGATCATTTCTTCTTTTTTTTTCAATTCCGGGGTAATAAATCGTTCTCCATTTACTAAGGTTTGCTTACGCATATAGTGTGCGGGTACGGCATCTAAATTTGAATTGCTGACCTCGATATAAAATCCAAATACTTTATTGAATCGGACTTTTAGTGAATGGATTCCGGTATTTTCCCTTTCCTGTTGCTCTAAAGCAATTACCCAGTTTTTTCCGTTGGTTACCAGTCCCTGAAGGGTATCAAGTTCAGGCGAGATACCTGGTTTGATAATTCCGCCGGTTTTTGGATCGAACGCTGGTTCATCTAAAATAGTTAGTTCAATCTGGTTTGCGAGCGAATCGATTACGGGAGAGATTGCCTGAGCTGCCTCAGACAAGAGAGGAGTAGATTGTGCAAGTGCTTTCCGAAGGTCTTTAGCTTTTTCAAATGAATGTTTTAACGAAACCATGTCCCGGGCATTTCCAATTCCTACAGAAAGGCGGGAAAGAATACGTTCAATATCGGAGATCGCTGATAATATCGTACCAAGCTTTTCACGTAAAGGATAATTTCTTACCAGTGTCTCAACTGCTTCGTGCCGCGCAAGAATCGATTGTTTCTGATACAACGGCTTCCGTATCCATTCTCGCAGAAGTCGGCCACCCATCGCGGTGTGAGTTTGGTCAAGTACAGAAATCAAAGAACCTGTAGTTTCCTGATCACGAATTGTTGAGAAAAGCTCAAGATTTATCATTGTTGAACGATCTAAAGAGACAAAATCTTTCGAGTTCATAACCTGGATTTTGGTGATATGACCGATCATATCTTTTTGTGTTTCTTTCAGATACCCCAGAAGCATTGCTCCGGCCATAATGCCTGTTTTAAGTTCCTCAATGCCGAAGGTTGAGAGCGAGCTGATATGAAAATGCCGTTTGAATACCTGTGAAGCTTTTTGTGTATAGTTCCCACTTTCATGAAAGCAAAAAATGTTGAGGTCTTTATTCGTTTTGAGAAGTTTGAGGAGGGAACCATCGGTATAATGGTCCGAGGCCAAGATACATTCAGATGGATGAATGCTTGCCAGCTCATTGCTTATAAGCCCTTTCCAGTCGTCTGTTTTCCATTCTCCGAGTTCAAACTGACCGGTAGAAATATCGCATGCTGCTATGGCCACGGTACTGCTCTGAATAATGATACTGACGAGAAAATTATTTTCCTTTTTAATGAGTGCTTTTTCATCGAGAACGGTGCCCGGCGTAACAACGCGGATTACCTCGCGTTCTACAATGCCGGATTTATCCGGTTCGGTCATCTGTTCACAAATCGCTACTTTGTATCCAGCCTTGACCAGTTTTGCCAGATACGAGTCAACGGCATGGTAGGGAACTCCTGCCATAGGAATTCTGCCATCGCGACCTTTCGGTCTTCCGGTAAGCGTAATATCAAGCACTTTTGCACCAATGAATGCATCTTCCATAAATAATTCGTAAAAATCACCCATACGAAAAAAGAGGAGACAGTCCTGGTACTGATCTTTTATCGCCTGATACTGCTTCATCATGGGAGTTGTGAATTGTTGCATAGGTTTGTATCATATATCATACACATTTCTCTTAAAAATATGCCAACTCGAGAACAATCAGAAACGCTCCTTCAGACCTACATTAAAAATGAGGCGTTACAGCACCACAGTCGCATGGTAGCGCAGGCACTTGCCGCATATGCACAGAAATTACATGAGGACGTCGAACTGTGGTATCAAACAGGTTTGTTACACGACTTAGATTGGGAAATGTTCCCTGATGAACATCCGAATAAAGCAATTCGTGACCTGTTATCAGATTATCCTGTGGAACTCAAAGACGCCATTGCAGCACATGCCCCCTCGCGGACGGGGAAAGAAGCGGTTTCTCTTTTAGAGAAGTATTTGTTTGCCTGCGATGAATTATCGGGTTTTATGCATGCCGTATCTCTGATGAGGCCAAATCGTTTTCATGGAATGGAACCGAAATCAGTAATAAAGAAATTAAAAGACAAGGGATTTGCTGCAAAAGTGAGCCGTGAAGATATAGAGAAGGGGTTTACGCTGATAGGTCTTTCCCCTGAAGAACATATACGGTTTCTGATACAGGTTTTTTCAGATGGTGAGTGATATTCCAGGGACGATCAATTGGTCGGTAACACTGTATAATACTTGGTACGGTATGAAAAAAAATAATAAACTTATCGTGGCAGGAAGCTCTGTATTTGCAAGTATTCTCCTTACTGGTATGAAGCTTGTAGTAGGGCTCCTTACGGGGAGTATAGGGATTCTCTCAGAGGCTGCTCATAGTGCACTAGATTTTGGAGCTGCACTTATTACGTTTTTTGCTGTGAAATACTCCGATAAACCGGCAGATAAAACGCATCCCTATGGACATGGCAAAATTGAAAGTATTTCTGCTTTAGCTGAAACGGTTCTGTTGGTTATTACGAGCATTTGGATTATTTATGAAGCGGTACACCGGCTTTTGGTGAAATCGGTTGAAATAGAAGTTACCTGGTATGCCTTTGCCGTTATGATCATTTCTATTGTTGTTGATGTTTCTCGCTCGCGGGCACTATTTAAAGCAGCAAAAGAGAACAAAAGCCAGGCGTTGGAAGCAGATGCCCTACACTTTCAATCCGATATTCTCAGTTCAGGAGTCGTAATCGTAGGGCTATTTTTTGTGTCGCTTGGAATTAAGGGGGCAGATGCGATTGCAGCTATTGCAGTTGCACTTATTGTCGTGTTTATCAGCTATCGATTGGGGAGACGTACCTTTGATGTCCTGATAGATACTGCGCCTCGCGGTCTTACCGAGCAGGTGCAGCAGGTTATTTTAGAAGTAGAAGGAGTGTTAAGTGTAGAGCGACTTCGTCTTCGTCCTACCGGCCACACTTATTTTGTAGACATGATAATCGGGGTAAGCCGGAAACTCCCTTTAGAGACAATACACCGTATTACCGACGAAGTAGAAAAAACAGTCCAGAAAAGTATTTCCGATGCAGATGTTGTAATTCACACCAAGCCGATTGTACCCAAGGATGAAACCATTGTTGATCGTATTCAACTCCTGGCCCAGCGGCATAATCTCTCGGTACACGATATTTCGGTACAATCTCTCGAAACAAAAAAATACGTAAATTTTGATTTAGAAGTTCCAAGCGATCTTTCAATCGAAAAAGCGCATAAGGCAGCAACGCATTTAGAGCATACAATTGAGCAGGAACTAGGGGAAGATGTGGTAATAGAATCTCATCTCGAACCACTTCGACCAAGCGTTCTTAAGAGTGCACCCGTATCAGTACACGAGTTAGACCGGGTAAAAAATGCAGCGATAGCGGTGCAAAAACAGTTAGGACACGTTCGAGATATTCATCAAATTGAGGCTCGAACCGTTTCGGGCAAGCTGTTTGTCACCCTCCATGGCTTTGTGCCAAGCTCCATGCCATTAGAAGAGGCTCATGCGCTTTCGAGCAAATTAGAGTATCTTATGAAAGAAAAACTGCCGAGTATTGAACGGGTAGTAGTGCACATAGAACCAGAAGCTACTTTAAATGAGGACGGGCATGTATAATACTTTTGTGAAAAACAAAAAATTCTGGCTTCTCTTGTTTCCCATTGTTGGTCTGTTGGATTCTGCTTATTTATATTATGAAAGTCTTTTTCAGAAATTAGTTCCGTGTCCTATTCACGGATTCATGGTTGACTGCGGGAAAGTATTGTCGAGTAGTTACGCGCATATTTTTTCCATCCCTCTTTCCCTATTGGGAGTTTTTCACTATTTTCTCCTTATTGCTTGGGGGACTCTTTTTTTCAGTACTAATAGAAGGATTTTTGGAATATTTTTTCTATTGGAAAGTGCAATTGGGTTTGTTTTCTCAGGATATTTAGTTTTTATTATGCTGGGGGTATTGCAAGCGATTTGCTTGTACTGTTTACTTTCTGCCATTACGAGTTTTTCACTTGCCATTCTTGCCTATTGGTTCTTGTCCGCGGAACGGGTAGCTCTGAGTGCAGTTATTACCCACTCCGTGTATCGTTTCGTACGACCATTGCTTTTTCTTACTCCTTCAGAACCTATTCATCAGGTAATGACAAAAATAGGTAATTTTCTTGGATCACATGCGATATCGAGAGGGTTGTATCGTTGCTTTTACCGGGTAGAAGATCCGGCCTTGAAACAAACAATTGCACATATCCCTTTCGCCAACCCGATTGGGCTTGCTGCCGGCTTCGATTATAATGCGGAGCTACCCCTATTTTTGCCCGTCCTCGGATTCGGCTCCAGCACAGTAGGTACCATCACGAACAAAGCGTATGAAGGCAATTATCCACCTCGCTTGGGGCGTTTAATTCGCTCAAAGTCGCTCATGGTAAATAAAGGGTTTAAAAATAATGGTATAAAGCAGATTGTAAAACGGATGAAAAAAATGCCGATTACCACACCAGTTGGAATGAGCATTGGTCAGACAAATACGCTCGACCTGAAGACGCAAAAAGATGCAGTTTCAGATATCGTTGAGGCGTTCGTCACGGTGGAAAAAGCAAAGCTTAAGCTTGCGTACTACGAACTCAACATAAGTTGCCCGAATCTAAAGGGGAACATCTCTTTTTACCCGCCAAAACATTTGTACGAACTCATTGCAGCAGTAACAAAATTAAACCTTTCCCATCCTTTGTTTATTAAAATGCCAATAGAAAAAACAGATGAAGAAGTTCGTACAATGTTGGACGTTATTGTAAAGTTCCCGGTTGCTGGTGTCATTTTCGGAAATCTACAAAAAAACCGTGAAGATGCTTCTCTCAACAAAAAAGAGGTGGCAAAGTATTCAGTTGGGTACTATAGTGGAAAACCAACGGAAAAGCGATCAAATGAACTTATCCGTCTTGCGTATCGTGAACAGGGAAAAAAACTTGTCATCGTGGGCTGTGGTGGAATTTTTAATGGAAAAGACGCCTATAAAAAAATTCGATTGGGAGCATCTTTGGTTCAACTGATAACGGGGCTTATCTTTGAGGGGCCTCAGTTAGCCGCTCAAATTAATATAGAGTTACTTGATCTTTTAAAAAAAGATGGATTTAAAAACATCAGCGAAGCGGTGGGGGTCGATGCATAATCGTTATGAAACCAATCTATTTTTTTACCGGAAATGAAAGAAAGTTTGCGGAAATGCAAACCCTTATTCCTCAGCTCAAACAAGCAGTAATTGATCTTCCCGAAATTCAGGAGCTTGACCCACAAGCAGTTATTCGAGCAAAGTTAGAAACAGCTATTCCACAGACCTCTGGCTCGTGTATGGTCGAGGATACTGCATTGTATCTGGACTGCCTTAAAGGCCTCCCTGGGCCGCTTATTAAATGGTTTTTACAGGCACTTGGACCTGATGGACTGTACGAATTAGCTCAAAAGATGGGAAACACGCGGGCAGTAGCAAAGACAGTAATCGGCTACGCTCACACAAAAGATGAAATCTCTTATTTTGAAGGTTCCCTTCAGGGATCGATTGTTTCCCCGCGCGGTACAGCAGGGTTTGGATGGGATGCGATTTTTCAACCAGTAGGTTTGGGAAAAACCTTTGCCGAAATGAGTATAAGCGAAAAGAATGAAATCAGCATGAGGAAGATTGCGGCGCTCCAGTTCAAGACTTATTTACAAAAATATTCGTTATAATATATCCATGGCCGAATTTGAAACCCCTTCCAAAATAACAGCAGATTTTCTCTCTGGTTTTTTTATGCTCCTTTTGTTGCCTTTTATGGTATTTTTAGAACCATAAATAAGACTTGCATCCTCCTCTCTCTTTCCTGTATAGTGTTTCTCTATGGATGATACACAAACACCACAAACCAAACCAGAAGATATCGTTTCAGATTCTCAGGAAGTTTCTGAAGCAGAAATAGTTGTTGAATCAACGGAAGATGCTGTCGTTGCAGATTCCTCGTATATGGAGCCAGAAAATGAGGCAATGACCATGCTCAAACTCGATAGCCTCATAAAACGCTATATTTCCTCAATGAAGAAAATGAAAGAGGAGCTGAAAACGCAACAGGGAATGTTTAAAGATGCCGTAACCGGAGATGCAACGTTCAACGAACAGGACTCCAAAGCAAAAGAAGCAACACGTTTAAAAAACGCAGCGAAACAAAATATTCTCAAACAACCGGCGGTGGTTATGGTAAAGCAAAAGATTGAAGAGATAAAAGAGGAATTAAAAGATACACAAGATGCTCTTGGCGATTATTTATCCGAATATGAACGTATATCCGGGGCAACAGAAATAGAGGATGAAGAGGGCGAACTGCACAGCATCGTCAAATCCATCCGCCTGGTGAAAAAGGGACGAAATTCATAAAACAGCTACTACGCCATTCAGACTCAGCGCCGTTATTTCGGTGTTGGGTGCCAAAATCGTGATGAAGGCATGTTGTTCATGCATAGCAACGTCATCCTCCTGAACAGGAGGATCCAAGGGGTAAGGCCGTCATTCCGGCTTGTCCGGAATCTACTTAATGTAACAATGCTTCAAAAAGAACGGTGGATTGTCAAAATAGCACCAGTCGCGTGCCTCCTTTATTTTTCGAGACCCGGTGAGTTTTCCAAGGTACGCATGAATCATTCGTCACTCCCCCTGATCGGAATCCTTGTTTCCTTTCTCGTTTGCAACCTTGTTTCTCACTCAGTGGGCGTGCTCGTTCCTGCGCACCTCCCAAATCGTTCGAAAAAGGCTGCGGCACTTCCGTCATCCTCCTGAACAGGAGGATCCAAGGGGTAAGGCCGTCATTCCGGCTTGTCCGGAATCTACTTAATGTAACAATGCTTCAAAAAGAACGGTGGATTGTCAAAATAGCACCAGTCGAGTGCCTCCTTTATTTTTCGAGACCCGATGGGTTTTCCATGCTACGCTTGGAGCATTCGTTTCCCCCTGATCGGTATCCTTGTTTCCTTTCTCGTTTGCAACCTTGTTTCTCACTCAGTGGGCGTGCTCGTTCCTGCGCACCTCCCAAATCGTTCGAAAAAAGCTGCGGCACTTCCGTCATCCTCCTGAACAAGCGGATCCAAGGGGTAAGGTCGTCATTCCGGCTTGTCCGGAATCTATTTGATATTACCTTGATTCAGAATCTACAATTTCTGAAAGACTTTTTTTATAACATCCTCAAGCTGTGGTTCTGTTATCTCAAGATCCACAATTTCAAAGTCCTTAAGAAGCGATGAAGCAATGGGAGAAACCTCTGCACGGGGAATATGAATCATTACGCGTTTCTCTTCCACTGTAATGTCTGTTCCGTACTTTTCGAACGCATGTTTCGGGTATTCTTTTTCTCCGATAAGTATAATTTCCTTATAATTGGCATACTGCTGAATCAGATCATGAAGTGAACCGTCAAATATAATTAGACCTTTATCAATGAGAATAATTCGCTTGCAGAGCTCTTTTACGTCCTCCATGTAATGAGAAGTGAGAATTATGGTTGCATTATGTTCTCTGTTGTATTCCTTCACAAATTCTCGTACTTTCTGTTGCACAATTAGATCAAGTCCGATGGTCGGTTCATCTAAAAAAATAACTTCTGGTTGGTAAATGAGTGCCGATATCAGTTCACATTTCATACGTTGACCGAGACTCAAATTTCGAACAGGTGTTTGCAGTACTTCTTTTACTTCGAGGAGTTCTACGAGAGAATGGAGGCGCTTTTGGTATTGTGGTTCGGGTATCTCGTACATATCTTTTTGGAGATGAAATGACTCGATAACCGGTAAATCCCACCAAAGCTGATTTTTTTGTCCCATAACCAGGCTTATTTTTTTGAGAAACTCCCGTTTTTTTTCGTACGGTCGGAAGCCTAGTACAGAGATTGTCCCGCTACTTGGATAGAGTAGTCCACTGAGCATTTTAAGGGATGTTGTTTTTCCGGCACCGTTTGGGCCGATAAATCCGATTAACTCTCCTTGATCAATCGAAAAAGAGATATCCTTCACTGCCTCAACTTTTTTATGCTCACGGTGAAAAAGCGAGGTAATGCTTCCCTGTAATCCTTCTTTTTTCACAGGAACGCGAAATTCTTTTGAGAGATTTTGAACTTGAATGATTGCCATATTAGCTACTTGCCGATGCATAACGTTTAATCATATATCGCCAAAAATAAATTGTAGCAGTCAAGATAACCACAGCACAACAGATTCCTGAAATTACGAGCGGCCACTCAATTCCTTTTATCAAAATGTGAGCAGGGACACTGGTAAGAAAAATAACAGGTAATAAATAGTAAAAAACAAGACGAAAAGCCCCGGTGTAAATTGAATGTGGGTTTTTTTTGAATCCCCAGACCAATTCATCAGCAAGTCGGGAAAGCACGCGTGAATTCTGAAAAACGAAGGTAAATGAAATGAGAAATACATGGATAGAATAGCCAATAGCATATCCACACACGAGCAAAACGCCTGCCAGAGCGATGCGGAACATATCAAATGGGATATGAAGATTTATGTACGAGCTTGCCATTAAGTAAAATCCAGGAATCATTGCTACGAAAGAAGTAAAATATGGCCGTGAAAACGATACAATAAACAATGAATTGATTGGCTTTAATAACATAAAATCAAAGTTACCATCGCGTATTTTATTTGGTAAATCGCTAAGGGACAAAAGAATTGTTGCTACAAAGATTTCGCTAGTGATAATATTTAAGCCCATGAAAAATAGAATTTCCTGATAATTCCACCCTCCTAAGAGGTGAATATTCCCGTAGAGTATATTAATGAATAAGAGCATCACTCCCTGATAGCCCACTTCTACGAATAGCTCAATGAGAAAGGAGAGCGGGTAAGCAGTACTCAGAATGAAACCAAAGCGAAAAAGTCGCAGGTAAATCTCAACGTATTTAATGACCGAATGCACCATATTTTTGAATTCCTTTCCTCCAGAGGAATAAACAGAAAATGAATAAAAAACTCAACCATAATATAAGCTGACCAATATCATTGATATATTCCATCCATGAAAAAGATGGAGAGAACAGATAGTGGATAGGGGTGTAAAAAAAGAACTTAAAGGGGAGTGCTTCAAAGATAATACGTACTTTTTCAGGCACGAATTCAAAGGGGAAGGTGAGGCCACCCAGTAGCCCAAATACGATGGACTTAATGTGCGTAAATGCCCATACATCATCAATCCAAAAGGCAAGCCACCCAATACTCATATCAAGCACAATAGCAAGAGGAATAGTGAGTACAATAATTCCGATGCAAGCAACAATTCCGACCAATGAAATTGAAATGGATACGCCATATACAAGAAGAGCTAAAACAATCAGAAAATAAAGCGGGAAAACTAAACTCGTGTAAACAAGTTTATCTGCAAGAACAAACGTTACATACAAAATCCAAAGGGGAACCGGTCTCATAAGGTAATTAGAGAGATCTCCGGTTTTAATCTGATCACCAATGATGTCAGATATAGTTGATGAAGTGAGGATAAAGATGAGAGGAATAAAAAGATAGTAGGATACCGTTTGGCTTAAATTCATTCCTCCTACGGTCTTGGTAGTTTGGAAAATACTAAACCATAAAAAAAGCGTGCTCGAAATAATCACAAATTCCACGAGTATGGTAACCATCATATTTGCACGATACTGCATAACGGTTTGGAGATGCTGAGAAAAAATATGAAAATATCGCGACATGCATTAATTATACGCAATAAACAGAACGTTAGAAATAGGTGATATAATAAAGCTATGTCATTTGTTATGTCCCTGATTATCAGTGCACTCGCTATTTTTTTTGCCTCCTATATTGTTCCTGGTGTGCATATCGATAGTTTTGTTACGGCCCTCATTGGTGCCGTTGTACTCGCACTTGTCAATGCATTTTTGCGTCCCATCCTTCTATTCTTTACGTTACCCATCACCATTCTCACGCTTGGCTTATTTATTTTTGTGGTGAATGCAGCGCTCGTTTTATTGGTTTCAAAACTTGTCCCTGGTTTTTCGATAGATAATTTTTGGTCTGCGCTTCTTTTTAGTCTTTTTGTTTCGGTTGTTAGCTCACTTCTCCAGTCATTGACCAAAAAATCAGACTGATAGTGTAGAATAAAACCATGCAAGATCAGGTTATCTGTCCAAACTGTAAAAAGTCCATTCCTCTCACGCAGGCACTCTCTCATCAGATTCAAGAAAAATATCGGGCAGCCTGGCAGGAAAACATGAAAAAAAAGGAAGAAGAGTTTGAAAAAAAATTACAGGAAGAACGACTCCATTTGGAAAGAACCGCACGCGAAAAGATACAAAAAGAACTTGAACTAAAAATGGCCGATACCAAGAACGAATCGGAAGAGCTTCGTAAACAAAATCAAGGATTGCAAGAACAGCTCCTGGAACTGAACAAACTTATTCGTCAACTTCGTACTGAAAACGAAACAGGTCGTTTAGAACTCGAAAAAAAACTATCGGAAGAGCAAGATAAAATTCGCGCTGAAGAGCAAAAACGACTCGAGGAAAACTATCGCTTGAAAACTTTGGAGCAAGAAAAAAAGCTTCATGATGCTTTGCAAATGAATCAAGATTTAAAGCGTAAACTCGAGCAAGGGTCTCAACAAACGCAGGGCGAGGTTTTGGAATTGGAATTAGAACAAATGTTGTCTCGTGAGTTTCCTACCGATGAAATACAGCCTGTTGCCAAAGGAGTGCGAGGAGGGGATATTCTCCAGATAGTCAAAAGTCGTTCCGGTCAAAGGTGTGGAACTATTATATGGGAAACGAAACGGACAAAAGCATGGAGCAACGAATGGATCTCTAAGCTTAAAGAAGATCAGCGGAATGCACATGCAGAACTTGCGGTGCTCATTTCTGAGGTTCTTCCAAATGGTATAAAACATGTGGGGGTTGTAGAGGGAGTTTGGGTGGCCGATTACGACTCCGCTCTGGGGATCGCTATCTCACTTCATTCTCAGCTCTCTGAAATCGCATTGGTGCGTCAATCGGCTGTTGGAAAAAATGAAAAAATGGAGGTTCTGTACAACTATCTGACAGGCACAGAGTTCCGCCATCGTGTAGAGGCAATAGTTGAATCATTTTCTTCCATGCAGGAGCATTTGGAAAAAGAAAAACGCTGGTTCAATTCAAAATGGGCAAAAGAAGAGCGAATGTTACGGATGGTGCTCGATAATACCATAGGAATGCATGGAGATTTACAAAGTATTATGGGAAAAGCGCTCGGAGAATTGCCAAGCCTAGAGCTACTTCCAGAACCAAATACAAACGCTAGTACTCCTGATATTTTTGAGGTACAATCATAGTATCTATGAAACCAGATCAATCCTTTGAACCTTTCATTTATTTTATTTCGAAGGCTGTTATTATTATTCCTATATCGGTGGTCGTTGCCGCACTTATTTTTAAATTTGTACCTGGGAATAAGATCGCTTCATCTACCGTTACAAAGGTTGTTCCTACCGCAACTTCTGCACCTACTCCTTCTCCAGAAAAATTTAAATTTGATCTAAAAGGTCCCTCGGTCTGTGAAACTGAACAATCGGGAGCATCGCTCAGTGCTAAAATAAAAGATATGCAGGTTTCTGCACTGGTAACACAGGGAAAAAGTAAAAGCTATTATGTGCTTACGAAAGACTGTTTTCATCAGTGGGATGGCACGACAAAACAGGGAATTAAATTTTGCGGAATTGGCACGATGATCTCGCTTGCAAGCATGTTTGGGAATATGAACGAATCACTTATCAGTTCTGTGCTTCCGTCGGTCATGTCTCAAATGGCTCCAAGTTCTACGAGTTCTTCGTCTGCGGCCCTTTCTATCGACCAGATAAAAATGTTGTTCCAATCCTGTACAAAGGCGGAGGTTCCTGACAGTACCTTTGCTATCCCGAAGAATGTTTCATTTACTGAAGGCAAACTTCAGCAGAAATAAAAAAAGCCAAAAAAAATGCTCGGCTATGACTTACTTTCCCCAACTCCGCTTTGGAGCGAGTATCATCAGCGCTGACTCGTTTCACTACTTTGTTCGGAATGTGGAAAGGTGGTTCCAAGTCGCTTCAATAACCAAGCAAGAACTATTATAAATGACGAGCGATAAAATAGCAATATCAATTGTAACGGAAAGTCTTCTTGAGGGGAGAAAATTGTTGCATTTTATGATTATGTTATAATGATGGAATGGAACCATTACATGCAGCACAAAAATTTTTTCACGCATTTTCTGTTCTTCCTGAAAAAACACATTTTGAATCACAAGCTCCCGATGAAAAGATAGTTCTCGTGCTCCGAGCGCACCCCATAACCCAGCTTCCGTGGATTTTTAACACTATTGCTTTAGTCTTTCTTATCGTCGTCTCAACACTCTATTTGCCCCTTTTTGTATCCGGTCGGCAAATTTTTGTTTTTGATATTTTCGGATTCGTCTTTGTCCTGAGTTATGCTTGGTTCAACATTTTAAACTGGTATTACAATGTGGGAATTATTACTGATAAGCGGATTGTTGATGTTGATTTTAGTGCGATTATTTATAAAGAAGTAACAGCAACCCGTTTGAATAAAGTTGAAGATATTACTTCAAAAAGTGGAGGATATTTTGGCTCTGTGTTTAATTTTGGTGATGTGTTTATTCAAACCGCTGGTGCAGAGACAAATATTGAGTTTTTAAAGGTTCCTGATCCGTCGGGAGCCGTAAATATTATAAATCAGGTCCTTGGAAAATAAATATGGATATTGCACAGTTTACCCAATTCAACGGTAAAGATATTATAAATCTCTTTATTAAGGGGTTTTTTATAGTGTTTGCTATTATTTACCTCTTATATGCTGTTGTTCTTTCACGTCAGACGAAGGTAATGAATGCAACAGTGAATGAACCAATTGGCGTTTTTTTCAATCTGGGATCTTTAATACAGGCTTTTGTAGGATTTCTTCTTTTAGGATTAGCAATTATATTAACGTAATCTATGGTCTCTCTCGATTTTTCTTCAAATGGAGGGAACGGCCCAAATGGGACATTCAGCGGGTATATAAAAACGCAGAATGCTTTTTTCTTACTTCAAAATGAATCTGAGGATGGCGAGGAACAAACTCGTCAGTGTTTAGTGCTTTTGAAAGAGCGATTTGAACAGGAAGAATTTGAATCGTTAGATATCTTTCAAAGGACAATAGAACACGCCTTTAAAACTGCGGGGTTGTCTGGTGATACGATATCATTTTGTGGCGTTGTATTCGGAGAAACCTGTTATCTACTGACAAAAGGGAAGGGAGAAATTTATGTAAAGCGCGGGCACAATTTTGCTCGACTTACCTCGGGAGATACGAGCGCTTCTGGCTATGTTGAAGAAAAAGATATTTTTGTACTGACTACCCAAGATTTTTCGGCAAATTTTACCGAAGATGAGATACATTCGTTTATTCATGCAAACGTACATTCTATCCCTGAACATATAGAAAAGTTCACGAAGCAAGATCCTGCATCGTTTCCTCTTACTCTATTTGTAAAGGTAGAGCATGAAGAAATCGTTGAACGAGAAGATGTCCCCGTCGAATCTATCCCCGAAAAGCAAGAAGTTACAGAGGTTTTGCAGAAACAACCGAAGGCTCGATTTACGTTTTTTTCCACTGTCCCTCTTTGGTTCAAACACATAAAGCTCCAACAACCGCAATCGAAGAGAAGAACGTTCACAATTATTTTCGTGGTAGGAATTATTGGTATTCTTATTTGGAGCGTTGTATTCGGTTATCAACGGAGGATGGATGCTGAGACTTTAAAAAAATTAGAGACGAGCAAAGAGCTTATTACCCAAAAGATAACTCAGGCCGAAGATGTGTCATTTTTAAATCCGGCGCGTTCAGCGGCTCTTATCACTGAAGCTCAGGATGAATTGAAGACAATGAAAGCGACTGCAGGCTCAAAGGAGTTTGCAATTGTTACTGAAATGGAAAAATTAGTTCAGTCAAAACAGGATCAGGTTACGAATAAAGAAAATAAACAGGCCAACGAATTCTTTGATTTAGGGGTAGATAGCAAAACAGCACAGGGGAGTAAAATGACGGTTTCGGAAGACACAGCGCTTATTTTAGATGAGAAGCAATCTCTTATTTATGTGCTTTCTTTAACCAAAAAATCTCTTGATAAACGGCCCGCTCCTTCGGGTACTATTCAAAAAATGGCCTGGTACAACGGAGATGTTTTTGTGCTTGGTACAGATGGAGTAATGCGTATTGATAAAAACTCAAAATCGACAAAAGCTGTTGAACGAGATAGCGATTGGGGAGATGTTTCTGATATGGCAATCTTCAATGGCAACTTGTACCTTATGGATCGAGGGAATGAAGCCATTTACAAATATGTTGCAACCGATGCGGGATACGCTGCTAAGTCGTCGTATTTTAAGGGGACCGTTCTTCCCATGAAAAACGCCACATCTTTTGCGATAGATTCTTCGATCTATGTAAGCACCCCTGAAAAAGTAGTAAAATATACTTCAGGGCTCTCTGAAGACTTCAAGACAACCTATCCGTCGGACAGTGTGTCTATTGAAAAAGTAATAACAGGAAAAGATACCGAACAGGTATATGCGTGGGATAAACAAAATAGCGTTGTGTACGTACTTGAAAAGAATGGGACATATGTCCGCCAGGTTACGTCAAAAATTTTCGGTAAAGCTACCGATGTCGTCGCTTATAAAACAAATACATACGCTTTAAGCGGAGGCAAAATATACGAAGTCAGTATGGAGTAATAAGGTATGGGAAACTCAGATGAAGAAAAACAACTAGTACATAAGATCATTTCGGGAGATGAAGCTGCTCTCATTCGCTTTTATCGGCTTGAAGAGAAAAAACTGAAGGCATTCATTACTCGAACCTTTTCTGATCCTCAGATAGTAGATGAGGTAATGCAGATGGCTTTTTTTGACTTTGTTGAGGCGCTTCCAACGTTTCAGTTTCAATCTTCTCTCCGTACCTTCCTTTTTTCTATCGCGAAGCATAAAATTTACGATGCTCTGAGAAAAAAGAAAATTAAACAGTTAGTTTTTTCCTCTTTACCTGCTTATTTTGTAGAACAGCTGGGCGCGGTTTTCTTGGAAGACGAGCTTGAACAAAAGGAGTTAGCCGAATCGATCAATACTGTTCTACACAAGCTTCCAGATGAATATGCTCTTATATTACGACTAAAGTACATTGAAGACCTGTCCGTAAAGGAAATAGCCGCAGAATTTAAAATGAATTTTAAAGCAGTCGAAAGTTTGCTGTATAGGGCTCGTATTGCATTTATTACGTCGTATGAAAAACAATAAATTCGAACAACGTTTGCGCACTCATATGCGAGAATCATACCTGGTGCTTCCGAACGATCTTTTCATTCCTTTTTTGACTCATGTATATAAACGTTGTACGGATCCGCTAAAAACAATGCCCTTTCTTTATCTCATTCCAGTTGCCTTTATTATTACCTTACTTTTATATGTTTTTTTTGGATATCGTATCACGTCGCTTTCTACGCTGTTACAATACGGATTTTAGGAACGTATTTTCGGTTGTGCTAGCAGCGTTTCTGATTGTACTGCATCGGTCGGTTCTCCTTATTTTTTCTCCCTATCGTACTATGAGGCGTATTAGTCAGGAGGGGAAAACAGGCCTGTTACAACTGCTGATTCTATTGGGTGGTTCATTTCTCTATTTTTATCTTTCTGAACGTATCCGACCGCATCAAAATATGGCAAGTTTTCGTATGTTTTTGGTATTTCTTCTTTTATATGGAGGAACGATTGCTTTTTTCTTTTTCTATGCACAGATTCTCGGTGGAAGACCACGGATTAAGAGCTTAATTGCTACCTATACGTATTCACTCCTGCCAACATTCTACTGGTTTTTCGGAAATGCGGTTTTGTATATCCTGATTCCGCCACCAAGAACGCCATCGTTGCCGGGGATGCTACTAAGTATCGTATTTATTGCCTACTCATTTTCTTTATTTTTTTGGAAGTTTATGCTTTTGTATCTTACCCTTCGTTTTTCGACTAAGCTGCTCTTTTATCGCATGATGTTTGTGTTGCTTCTTTATAGCACCATTATGGCAGGGATTTCGTTTATTTTGTATAAGGCGCAGATCTTTCGAGTCCCATTTGTATAACGTGTGCATTCATCATATCGTGCTCAAGTCTTGATCTTTGTTACTTTATAGTTGGGATTTTAAAGTCGAAGAACCCATTTGTGCCGGAAATATGAAGTATTTGCTGGGTAACAAGCATAAAAACCGACATTGCAACAAAGATAAGCATAAATCCAATAATGGAGTTGGTAATTTTTTGCTTTGCTTTTTCGAGTTTTTCTTTTTCTCCACCAGATGTGAGCCAGTCCCAGGTTCCCCAAAGAAGATAGACGAGGAGGCCAATAGAGGCAACCATAACAAACAGACTGATCCCTTGTGTAAGAAGGGTGCTAAATCCCTGTGCGCCATCACCAGATGGAGAACCGGGAGGCGGTGTAATCTTACCCCAAAAATCTGTTGTATTTGCAGTCAATAATTTCATAATTTTATATCTATATTAAAAATAATACCAATTAATTTTACTATAACATAACTGGAAATAACGAGTGCAAGTCCAAGAACGGAGAAAGTGATTGTCAGTTTAGCTTTTTTTATATTTTCCGGGCTTCCTCCTGCTGTCATATATGTATAGGCTCCATACAGTAGCATCACAAGAAATAAAAGCGAGCCACCAAGCATGAAGAGGGGAAGAATAATATTAAGAATGGTTCCGATACTGCTAAATTGTGCGGCCGGGTTGATATTTGGATTGCTTAGGTCAACAGCATACACACTCATATCTTCACAGTCTAAATGAAATGATTCAGGGTGTCAAGGGAGACTAACATCCTACCTATGGATCATATACCTCGTCATATTGCGATTATTCCCGATGGAAATAGACGTTGGGCTCGAGAGCACCATCTTCCCGTTTCATATGGCCACAAGAAAGGATTTGATGTCTGTACTCAGATTACAGAGAAAGCTCGTGAACTCGGGGTTTCGGTCGTTACGTTGTGGGGATTTTCGACTGAAAATTGGTCGCGTGACGAAGAGGAACGAGCTACCTTATTCTCGCTTTTTGAGTCGGGGATTGAACAAAATTTAAAGAAAGCCTTGAAAGAAAAAACCCGCATCATCCATTTAGGTCGAAAAGATAGATTCTCTGAGAGTTTGCAAAAGAAAATAAAACAAGCAGAAGATGAAACCTGCCACTTTACTTCGTTTTACTCGTGCATAGGTCTTGATTACGGCGGACATGATGAACTCACCCGTGCCATGCAATCCATTATACGTTCGGGAATTTCTTCCAGTGAAATAACCCCGGCGATAGTAAATGCACATTTAGATACTTCTGAATTGCCACATCCATACCCAGACTTAATCATTCGTACGGGAAACGAATACCGATTGTCTGGGTTGTTACCATGGCAGTCGGCCTACAGCGAACTAGTTTTTGTGAATAAAAATTTCCCAGATTTTAGCCCTGCGGATCTCGAAAACTGTATTGAAGAGTACAAAAAACGACAGAGGAGATTTGGTACGTAAAAAAACTGCTATAATAATTTGCATGTTTAATCCTTCATATACTATCACCAATAAAATTTTGATGCATATCTCTAAAATTGAAGCAGCAGAAGAGGTAATTAAGCATGCGCCTATTCTGCCTTTGTGGGAGAAGCAATTTCGCGAAGATGCCGTTATCCGTGCAGCATACCACGGAACGCATATTGAAGGAAATCAGCTTGCCAAAGACGAGGCAAAAGATGTACTTATGGGAAAAGACGTGCTTGGTCGTCCGCGGGATATTCAGGAAGTTATCAACTATCGAAAGGTAATTGAGTATATCGATGAAGAAGCTACAAAAAACATAGAAAAAATTACCGAGCCTCTGCTTAAAAAAGTACATCGGATTATAATTGACAAAATACTCCCTCCGGAGGAGTGCGGTGAGTACCGCACCAAACAGGTTGTCATCAAAAATTCGCAAACAGACGAAGTGACATTCCGCCCTCCACCCGCGATGGAAGTTCCATTTTTAATGCGTGAATTTTTATATTGGCTCAATAAAGAAGATAAAGATTCGATCCATCCGGTGCTAAAAGCCGGTATTGCACATCATGAAGTAGTTCGTATTCATCCCTTTATCGATGGAAATGGCCGTGTATCTCGAGTTATGGCGACACTGGTACTCCTTTTAGGTGGCTATGATATTCGGAGGTTTTTTTCACTCGAGGAATACTTTGATCGCGATTCCTACTCATATTATGAAAATTTACAAAAGGCATCTGCGGGAGATTTAAGTACATGGCTTGAATATTTTACCTTTGGAGCCGCCGTAGAGTTTGATCGCATAAAGGAAAAAATACTAAAACTTTCGCGCGATACGAAGTTAAAAGAACGAATGGGAGGGCACCAAATATACCTTACTGAGCGACAAATAAAGCTCATTGAATATATTCAGGAAATAGGATATCTGCAAAATCAAATATTTTCCTCCATTTTCCCCGATGTCTCCGAAGACACAATTTTGCGCGATGTAAAAGATCTCATTGAAAAAGGGGTCATTAAAAAAATTGGGAGCACAAAGGGTGCTCGTTACGAAATGGGGTAGGTTTGGTATGAAATTTCAAGAACTTGCTATTTATTTTGAAAAAATTGAGTCCACTGCATCTCGGTTGGAGATCACCGAGCTTCTTGCTTCTTTATTTAAAGAGTTAACTCCCTACGAAATGGGAAAAACAATGTATTTGTTGCAGGGAAGGGTAGTGCCGCTATTCGAAAAAGTGGAGTTTGGAATGGCAGAAAAATCGGTCATTAAAAGTGCACTTGTAGCTTTGCAGGTTGATCGGTCTGCCTTTATGCATGAGTTTGAAAAGCAGGGAGACGTAGGACGGACAATCGAAATTTTTAAAAAAGAACTGCTCACTTTTGAACAACAAGATTTGGATATTTTAGAAGTATACGACGCCCTGCATACTTTAGCCTGCTCAAACGGAACCGGCTCACAAGAAGTGAAAACTAATATTTTAGTTCATCTATTTCGTGAGCTAGATTCCCTATCCTGTCGGTTTTTAGCTCGAATTCCTATGGGGACCATGCGACTCGGATTTTCCGATATGACTGTTTTAGATGCGTTTTCATGGATGCTTACCGGTGGCAAAACGCTGCGGCCTCAAATCGAAAAAGCGTACCATGTCCGTCCCGATCTCGGGTATATTGGAAATCAGTTAAAAGCACAAGGGATAGATGGACTAGAACAGGTTAAACCAACGCTATTTACCCCGATCCTTATGATGCGGGCGGAGCGTACCAATAATCCAGCAGAAATCATAGAGAAGTTGGGGGAGTGTGTAATTGAACCAAAATATGACGGCTTTCGACTTCAGGTACATTATCAGAAAAAATCTGGTGAGGTACGTCTCTATTCGCGTAATCTCGAAGATGTCTCGGCTATGTATCCAGATGTAATCGCTGGCATTCAAAAAGAAATCACTGCTGACGAGCTCATATTAGAAGGAGAAGCAATTGGGTTTGATCCTCATACGGGCAATTTTTTGCCATTTCAGGAAACTGTGCAGCGAAAACGAAAGTATGACATAGCGGAAAAAGCGAAAGAAATACCTTTGAAACTATTTGTTTTCGAAATTTTGTATGCCAATGGCACGAGTTATATTCAGAGTCCATTTATGGAAAGAAGAAATGCTTTGGAAGGTTTTGTAGCGATTACCGGAGATATTTTTCAAGATACCATTACTCTTGCACCTCAACTCATTACCAGCGATGCTCATGCGCTTGAAATCTATTTTGATGATGCGATAACCCGCGGTTTAGAGGGTGTGATGGCGAAAAAAAAGGAAGGAGTATATCAGCCAGGAGCTCGCGGATCGAACTGGATTAAATTTAAACGGAGCTATTCTGCAAAGATAGAAGATACGATTGATTGTGTCGTAATGGGCTATGATTATGGTAGAGGAAAGCGAGCAGATTTCGGCATAGGAGCGTTTTTGGTTGGGGTTTACGATGAAGAACAGGATATGTTTGTTACCGTCGCAAAGATTGGAACAGGCCTTACCGATGAAGAATGGAAAGATTTAAAATCTACGAGTGCAGCTCAAATTACCGAAAAGCAACCTGCTCTCTATCTCGTCGATAAACAAATGTCTGTAGATATCTGGATAAAGCCTTCTGCGGTGGTAGAAATTAAAGCAGATGAAATTACCCGTTCTCCCGTTCATACAGCTGGACGAGTGATGAAAGCCTCAAAAAATGGGAATGCATTGCAGGTTGATATACCTGGTTTTGCTCTTCGCTTTCCACGTTTGCAGCGGTTTAGAACGGATAGAAGACCCGAAGAAGCAACGACTGTTTCAGAAGTAAAATCTATGTTCGAGCATCAGGTAAACACACATTCATAAGCGATCTTTTGCAAACGACCGTGCCCAGCGTAAGGGGTATTCAACAATAGAGTACGGATGTTTCATGAGTCTCCGGGCGGAAATCTCGGCTTTTAGGTGCGGATCAAATACTATTTTTCCATGCTCAGCAATGTGAGTAGTTATTTCAATATCTTCATGAATTTTTGAATCATCGTTACAGATTTCGTTTCGTATTTTTTCCCATACCGTTTTCCGTATAGCCATATTTGCCCCCATCAATAGGATATAGCCATAAAATTTTGGTAATACTTTAAAATAAACAGCGTTATGAAGTTTAGAAATGGGTACTTTTCGTTTAATATCGTAAAAAATAGTGGGGCCAGTTACCCCAACAACATGTGCCTTTTGAAAATCTTTCTTTACATACTTTATCCAATCGGGAGAAAGGCGGGTGTCAGCATCGATCCGCACGAGGATATCACCGGTTGCTGTATTGAACCCCTTATTTCGAGCAGGAGACATCCCTTGAATTCGTTCTTTTACAAGAATAACTTCCTTATAAAGACGAATAATTTTAGTACATGCGTCGGTGCTATTATTATCCACAATGATTATCTCATCAGGAGGTTCGCTCTGATTACGGAGACTATCTAAACATGCCCCGATGTATTTTTCCTCATTATAAACTGGGATTATGACCGATACTTTCATAGAGTATAATTACGTATTATACTATTTTATTACCTATTGAATGCTATGAAAGCCAGTTCTTTTTACTTTTGGTGGAACATTTTGAAAAATGTAATGGTCTTTTTTGCCGTTACCCATCTCATATATTTAGGTGTATATGCCATTTTGACAGGCAATTTAGAGGTTCTGAATTTATTTTATATACTAGATCTCCAACTTCTATTCCCTTCGATAGAAACAGGTTTGGTAAGTGCGCTTATTTCGGTATTTCTTATTGCTGCTGTGGCTATGGTTGTGTTTTTAAAAACCAGAAATCATAATGAAAAATAACCTAATACGTACATTTCATACGGTAGTTACCGCTGTCTCTGAAAATGTCTGGTACAGACATTTATTTTTATTGGCGACTACAATTGCTACAATCTTATTAATAGGGTATAACTTTGGGGTTTTTGATCAGGCAAGTCATATCCCATTTTTAAGAAAGATGGCTGACCCTTCATTATATCCTCATGATTATTTTCTTGAAATACGTAATTATCATTATTCGTATTTTTGGATGCTTTTTATACCCTTTCTTAAATCGGGGTACCTCGAAGTAACAATGTTCCTCGTGCATTGTTTCGCAACGTATCTTACATTTTATGCTATTTGGCGCTTGACAAAAACACTTTTTAACAATCCCATCGTTTCCTTGTTTTCAGTTCTAGTTTTTATGTTCCCTCATTTAAGCTTTGCGGGGTACTCTATTTTTGAATTCACGTTGGTTAATCGAACCTTTGTATTTCCTTTTCTTCTTTTTGCGATCGATTGGTATCTGAAGAAACAGTATATACGGTCATTTCTTTTATTGGGATTGCTCATTAATTTTCATGTAATTTCTGTTACCTTTGTGCTCATCTTGATTGGGTTTGATATGTTAATGAGATTCCGAGAAGTGGGTATAAAAAACATGGTACAAAGCATCATTGCTTGTACTAGTATGGCAATTCCTGTGTTGTACTGGAAATTTAGCAACTCACATTTAGTTTTGGGTCAAGATAGTGAATGGTTTTCGCTCATTAGTGATGGGCTTTTGTCAAATAATTTCCATTTTTTTACGAATCAGTGGTATACCTGGTTTATAAGCTTCGGAGCAGCTTCAACTTTTTTATCTTTTTATTTCGTCCGATTAGCTTTTCCTAAACTTCCCTACAACAAACAAGTAAGCAACTTTATGATAGCTACATTTGTGGTATTATTCATTAATTTAATTTCTTCCGAGTTTTGGCATTCTGTTATTCTCGTACAATTTCAAATTATCAGAGTCGGTATTTTTGCTTTGTTTTTCGCATATGTGTATTTTACCTATTACGTGGTAGAGTATTTGATCAAGCAAACTTCATCACAACTACAGAAGGGGATTATTGCCATAACGCTTATGGTCTCTATGTCGCCTCTTTTTTTGATTGGATTATATTTCTGTGGAAGAATGAAACGACTATCCGCGCGATATATTATATTGTTTGAAATAGCTTTTTTGAGTACCGTGACTGTTTATTATTTTTCATTCGGGTCAGGTATTTGGCAACCGGGAATTTCAGTGTATGCTCAAAAATCTCCAAATTTTGACACTCAGATGTGGGTAAGAGATCATACGTCAAAAGATGCTGTTATTATTGCTCCCCCCTATTTGTGGTGGTTTCATGCCTTAGAATGGCGGGTAGTATCAGAAAGAACTCCAGTTGCAAACTTTTCCGAGTTACTGGAAATTGCTTTTGTGCCCTCATATACACAAACCTGGAAAGAAAGGTTTAAAGATGTTGCTCCAGGAGCTGTCGAAAAATTTAAGGGAGATCCCTTTGAGAATTTCAAATATACTAAGAAAGCGTATTATTCTCTCAGCACACAGCAAATTAAAAATATTGCGTATAAATATAAGGCTCAGTACTATGTAGTCGAAAAACCCTTCACTGCTCCTTTTGAAAAGGTATACGAAAATACTCAGTTTATTGTATACCGCGTTTATTAACGAAATAAGGTTTTAAATTTTTCTTCAATTTTCTTAAGTTTTTGTTGCTTTTTCTTCTTCATGAAAGTTTCATAGCCTTGACCTCCCATTTCATAATTAAAGTATTGATTTCGAAGCTCGTCATTAAAGAATAAATACAAATGAGAAGATACATATTTATAAAAAGCTTTAAATCGACCTTCTTTTTTCATGCGTCTCGTCGAGATAATTACCTTTAAGTTTTCTAGTACTTTTACGCGAATTCCCCACTTATTTGCAGTTCGAATAATAGCATGGTCCTCTGCATAGGTTAACGACTCATCATACCCTCCTATAAGGGTATATGTCGCATGCTCGAATATCATTGCCCCCCCAATGGAAAACGGTTTTGATGTATTTTGAGATAACTCAACGAATGTGTTCCAGAGGGGGAAAATAAGTTTCATTTCAGGAAAGTCTCGCGATGAATCAGGAGTGAAATAGGGAAAGAAAATAAGTCCTTTATTTTTCTTAATCTCAGAATATGCTTTTTTGGTAAAAAAGGGACTAATGCTACAATCGGCATCCAACATAATGAGATATTCACCTTTTGCATGTTCTGCTCCTACATTTCGTTGGTGGGAAACTCCTTTTTTCTTACTTTCTATAAACAAAAGAGGAAACTTGTCCAAAAATGACAAAACAATAGATTTTGTAGTATCCTGGGACATGGCATCTACTACGATGACCTCAAAGTTCCGCATTTTTTGTTGTGCGAGATTCTTCAATAACTTAGGAAGAAATTTTTCTTCGTTCAACGTTGGAATGATTATAGTAAAAAAATAGGTCTGTTTTTCCATAAAACGGTAATAAACCAATCTGACGTAACTCTATAGTATATAATATCAACGAGCAACTCAGTCCAAAAATTGTACAGCAGAACCCATTCACTTATGGTAAACAAACAATTGAAACCGCACAAATCCACATCTTTTCCTTCTATTTCTGTAATAATTCCTACCCTGAATGAAGAACACTTTTTACCGAGATTACTTACTGATTTAGTTAAGCAAAAAGTAAAGCCAGGGGAGGTTATTATCGTTGATGCTCATTCAACAGATACCACAAAAAAAGTAGCATTATCTTTTCAAAAAATGCTTCCTATTTCATTTATATCGGTATCGAAAAAGAATGTGTCGCATCAGCGAAACATAGGAGCAGAACATGCAAAAGGAGAGTATCTCTTTTTTTGTGATGCAGATAGCGGTTTGAGGATTACCTTTCTAAGAAATATTAGAGAAAGTATTTTACAAAAAAAAGGTCTCATATTTCTTCCCTATCTTATACCTTCGGAAAAAACATCTGATACTCTTGTGTATTTTCGTATATTAAATAAGTTTGTGGAGTTCTCTCAACATACCAAAAGACCTTTCTCGGCGGGTGGAAACATGATCATAGAACGTAATTTTTTTAATATAATTGGCGGTTTTCAGGAATCACTTTTTGTAGCAGAAGATCATGATATCATTCAACGAGCTGCTCAGTGGGGAGTGAGAGCAAAAGTATCCTCCTCTTTAAAACTCATTATCTCCTTACGAAGGATGAAGGAAGAAGGAAAAGTAAAGATTTTGTATAAGGCTGTCGTTGTTTCATTGCATTTTCTTTTCAAAGGACCAGTAAAAAAACAAATTATTGAGTACGAAATGGGAGGCGCTCGATATCAAAAGGGCAAAGATTTGAAAAAAATGGATAAACCAGTATTCACTTCTCTTTTTTGGAAAAAGAATTTGCGTGAGTTTCAACAAGCATTCAAAGCATTGGTAAGTACGGATGAATGATGATAAGTACTATATCTCAAACGAAGAAAGAATCGGGTAGTGATCTGAAGCGCGGACCGGTATACGTTCCGTTTTGATAAGCTTTAATCCTTTGTAGAGGACGTAATCAAGCTTCCAACGTATGGAAAAAAACTTGAGGAACCGTTGCTCAAGCGTGTAAAAAATACTGCTCGTGGCTTCCTGGAGATCATGGGCATGGATAAGCTCTTCAAATTTTTTTCTTCCATAAGGGTAGTTAAAATCTCCTGCTAAGAGCAAATGGTCTGTTGTATCATGCGAAATATCATCTAAAGTCTGAATAAACTGTTTTACCCGAATTCCATTGGTGGAGTAAGGAGAGAGATGTAGATTATAAAGCGTAATTTGTGTGGAGGTATCTCTCACCAAGAGCTCTGTTTTTAAAACAGTGCGTGGATTATTGCCACCACGAAGAAACAGTAAAAGCCACTCGTAATAGCTTCTCGGGAGGGTAAGTGTACGTGCAGATTTAAATTTAAAGATATTTTTATTATAAAATGTTCCAATACCATAGACAGTTCCGTGTTTGATAAATGAATTTGAAAAATCTGCTAGTTCATATCCAAACGATTCCAAAGCAGTAAACTCTTCCTCAGTTGTTTTCATTTCTTGAAAACAAATAAGGTCCGGTTTGTATTGCTCAATAAGCTCCGGCACAGATGTAAGTGCCTTGTTAAACAGCAAATTATAAGTAAGCAGGGAAATAGTCATGTGTACATTATACCGTGATTAATGAATGATGATGAAGAAAACGCAACTATACTTATCCACAAATGTATTACAAAAATAAATATGAGTATTTTCTCATTGAAAAATGAGCATGAAAACGGGTTTTAGAGATCAATAGGATTCAGTAAAATTGTATCAAATAATTTTTGTTTTTTTTGATCCATCACCGTAGCACATTCATTATCAGAACAT
>JAAXWC010000020.1 GCA_013335175.1 Candidatus Roizmanbacteria bacterium | reverse complement strand
GCAATGAACAAGTAATCACGAAGTACGTGAAAGAGCAAGGGAGGCAGAGTGAGTACGTGCAACTGCACAAAGAACAGTTAGCACTCTTTTAGATGATACCTCGATGCTCTGCGTCGAGGAGTGTCATCAGCGTTTGGATCTGCCTCTACCTGATTATCAGCATTTGGATCTGCAAAAAGCAGAGAGGTAGGCCCGGCCAGTTCTTGATTCTTAATGTTTGGTCCTGCAAAAAGCATAGAGACTGGACCTGCCTTCTCTAGACTTTCATATACTACGAGTGGTTGAGAATCCTTGGGTGGTATAAGAGGTAAATATGCAAAATTACGTTCAGAATTTGCCATAGTATTATCGATATAAAAATTAAATAACTAAGACCTATATTATATACTCTAGGGATTAAATTTAATAGCTGTTAATGTCATAAAATACATATCGAATATATACGTCTTGTAATTTGACCAAATATTTGTTAGAATATCTAACTAATTATGAAATCTGTCTCAGAATCTACAAAAACAACCGCTTTGAATGAACAGCTCATAGATGTAATGGTACGCCTCAGTCGTATTACTCGGCACCATATGGCAATCCATTCCTCGCTGAAGCAGCTTACTTTGCTCCAACTAGACACCCTTATCTTTCTCGATAAACATCCACATGCACAGATGTTGGATATATCTACGTATTTTCATATTACCAAACCAACCGCGACTGCGATGTTACATGCACTTGTCCGAATGAATTTGGTAGAACGGAAACTCAACGAAAATGATCGACGCATTGTACATGTGTATCTCACAGAGATGGGAAGCACCTTATTAAAAGATGCTTTAAAACAGAAGCAAAAAAAAGCTAAACTATTATTATCAGTTTTGTCAGACGATGATAAAAAAAATTTACTGCGTATTTTAAGCGCGGTTCTGACAGAAGCTCAAAATCAATATGAAACACAATAAATTTTCTTTCCAAACCCTCTTATTAGGTGTCGCTATTGTATTGCTTTCGGCTGTAGGATTTAGTGGCGTACGCTATTTTCTTACACCACGCGAAGCGGGAGCACAGACGCAAACGGTCTCCCTTAAATCTGTCGATTCACAACTTTTAGCTCAAGGATCTGTCCGTTCTCTGAATGAAGCAACCCTCCATTTTCAAACAGGAGGAAAACTAACCTATTTACCATTCAAAGAAGGCGATGCAGTAAAGAAAGGACAAACCATTGCTTCTTTAGATACCTATTCAGTACAAAAACAATTAGAAACAGCGCTCAATAGTTATCGGTCCACGCGCGATTCATTTGATCAGACAAAGGATAATGCCCAGAATAATATTGTGCAGGGACAACAAAAAAATTCTGTTGACGCAAGTAAGGCTGGTATCGGTAGTACGCAAGAAACAAATGCAATAAACGATATTGTAAAAAGAATTCAGGATCAATCCCAGGCTAACTTGGATAACTCTGTTATTCAGGTTCAACTTGCTCAGTATGCAGCCTCACTGTCCTATCTTACTTCGCCAATAGATGGAATTCTTTTTCACGAAGATGTCACAACTCCCAATATAAATGTAGGCGCGACAACAACCTTTAACGTTATGGATCCATCGACATTGGTCTTCAAGGCAAATGTACCGGAAGACGAGATTTCCTATATTCAGGAGGGAGCTTCTGCTACGATCACGTTAAATAGCCAAAATAGCAAGCAACTTACCGGAACGGTAACCAAAATATACCCGGACAAAATTACTCTTGCCAACGGGGTGAATGTCTATCAGGTAGACATAACCAGTCCAGAATTAACCGGAAACGGAATGTACAAGCAAAATGGAGTGGTTTTGATAAAAAGCAAATTTGATAAACCAGTGATATTAGTTCCATCGTGGCTGGTGCTTTCAAAACAACGTATCTGGGTTATGAATCCGAACAATAAAGCGGAATTAAAGCAGGTTACTGTGGGTGAAACAATCGGAGACTCTATACAGGTTTTGAGTGGACTATCTCCCGATGACAAACTCATTCTCAATCCGCAATCCATCGTTTCTACCAGTTATTTAGTTTATTAACTATGAAAAATATACTCAAAAAACTTAAAAATCCAAAAATATTTCGACCGCTTCTTGTGGTTCTTATCTCAACAGGTATTGTTACAGGCCTCTTTTTCTATTTTAAAATGGTAAACCGAGTTTCTATTGAAAACTCTACCGTCTCTGCACCGATCATTACCATATCCCCTACTACTGCAGGAACGCTCAAGCAGGTGTTTGTTGTAGAAGGCCAGACAGTAAAAAAAGGAGATGCCCTGGCGGCTGTTGGGAGTGAAATCCTTTATGCCTACACCGGAGGAATAATTACCGCTACAAACAAACAGTTTGGAAGTATTGCATCTGCCCAGACAGCGGTAGTAACAATGATCAACAGTTCTGAAATGCGTATTGATGGATCTCTCGATGAAAATAAAGGGTTGCGCGATGTGAAAATTGGGCAACCGGTTTCGTTTACCGTAGATGCGCTTCCCGGAAAAACTTTTTGGGGCTATGTAGACGAAGTCGCCTCAACGGCCAAACAAACACAGGCAGCTTTTTCGATCTCGAGTGAACGACCAACGCAACAGTTTGAAGTTTATGCTCGCTTTGACGCTTCCCATAATCCGGAAATAAAAAATGGAATGTCGGCAAAGATGACGGTATATACCAAATAAATGGCTACGAAATCTGGCTTTACCGGAAATCAGTGGATGATTATGCTTACCCTTATGATCGCCAGTTTTTTAGGTCGATTAGACGGGACAATTGTTTCTTTGGCACTTCCGAAAATCATTTCTGATTTTGGTATTACTCTTTCGAGCGCCGCGTGGATCTCGACTGCGTATATTATTGCGAATGCAATTTTTGTCCCGATTTTTGGAAAATTGGGAGATCTGATCGGAAGAAAGCCACTCTACATTTTCGGCATTGTAGGTTTTACCCTTACCTCTGCACTGGCGGGGCTTGCATTTAATCTTCCGAGCATGGTGTTTTTTCGCGTTCTCCAGGCGATAACCGTTTCAATCGATTATCCGCTTGCGCTTTCGATTATTGCGGTTACCTTTGAAGATAAAGATCAGCGTACTCAGGCAATGGGTCTTTGGTCTGCAATCTTTGCAGCTGCCGCTGTTTTTGGTCCCCTTCTTGGCGGCCCCCTTATAGATAACTTTTCCTGGCGATCCGTTTTTTACATCAATATCCCCCTTGGAATTATTGCAACGTTTTTATCGTTAAAATATATTGTCGAACCAGTGAAAGAAAAAAAAGGTATTCACAATTTTGATATTGCTGGGTCACTTCTTTTAGGAACGTTTTTAGGGGTACTTGTTTTGGTGTTGGATCAGGGACAAACGTGGGGATGGTTTTCTATGAAATCGCTCGCTTGCTACGCTATTTCTACTGTTTCGCTTGCAGTCTTTCTGATTGTTGAAAAAAAGGCAAAAGAACCAATTATTGATCTGAAATTCTTTAAAAATTCCACCTTTACAGCGTCTATTGTTAACTCATTCGTTTCATTTATGGGACTTATGGGAGGACTGTTTCTGATCCCGGTGTTTGTGCAACAATTTTTAGGGTACTCAGTAACAAAAGCTGGCTATGTATTTATTCCTATGGCTATGTGCTTAATGGTGGCTGCACAGGTAGGTGCGCGCTTAATACAAAAATTTCCTGCGAGATATGTCATTTCGGGAGGAATGCTTATTGCTGCTTTTGGACTGAATCTATTTGCTGCGATTGATATTAAGTGGACTTTTTGGGATATCTCTTATCGATTGGGAATTATGGCGTTTGGGGTTGGCATGGGATTGGCTCCACTTACCCGAGCAGCTACGGCTACGGTTCCGGTACAGGAGGTTGGTATTGCCTCCTCTATTCTTGCATTGGCACGAAATATTGCCGGTGCATTTGGGACCGCTATTTTTGCGACCATTCTCTCAAACTCGATAACCGATAATTTGTTAAACGTGCAACGATATTCGGTAGTTCACGCCACAAATGCAGCGGTGGTTCAGGAATATATGTTTTTGATGGCTTCAAAGGCTGAGATTCTTGCATATTCCACCGTATTTCACGTAACGGTCTATGTTATGATTCTGGGTGCTATAACGGCATTGTTTATTAAAAGCGGCAAATCTTCTGGAGAACAAACTTCAGAACCGATTGAGTTATAAGAACTTAATTGGTTATTTTAAGGTATAATAGACTTTCACAAATTAATATTTTATTAAGAATTACTATGTCATTAGAAAGATTATTGCCTGAACAACCTGCTCATGATGTTCACCATAGTGCTGATTATATAGATCATCTTAAAAATATTCCAATAAATGATCCGTCCATAGATTTAATAATGTTTGGGGTATTAGTGGGAGCAGGTATAAATGGCCGAGAATATGGTCTTGTATACCCAAGCGACATGATTTTTATTATACCTTTGGTGCTCAAGGCAGCAAATGGAGAGAACCCAAATAGTAGCCTTGAAGTATTTGAGAAAGAAGTTATGGATAATCACCAAAAGACAAATCCAGTGCTTCCTACCCAAGGATAATTGGTGCTTCGTTTATGCTATAATGAACAAATGTTCACTTTGTCGCCAATTCAGAAAAAAGTTTTAGATGAAATAATTGATTGGCAAAAGAAAACAAGTGAATTTTCTTTCATTACGCTTGGCGGCTATGCCGGGACAGGAAAAACAACGCTCATCGGGCACCTTCGCAACACGCTGCACAAAGAAAAAAAGGATCTAAAAGTTGCCTTTGTTTGCTATACCGGAAAAGCAGCGCGCGTACTTCGCAATAGTCTTCGCACGGAAAAAGCTCTCTACGAAAAAGATACGGTGGGTACCATTCATTCGTTGATTTACTCCCCTATTGTGAATGAAAAAGAAGAGATTATAGGCTGGCAGAGAAAGAAAAAAATTGACCAAGATTTAATTATTGTAGATGAGGCCTCTATGGTAGACGAATATATCTGGAGGGACATTTGTAGCTACGAAAAACCAATTATTGCAGTGGGAGATCATGGACAGCTCCCTCCCATTCGCGGGAATTTCAACCTGATGGCAAAACCAATGCTTACCCTTACCGAAATTCATCGCCAGGCAAAAGGGAACCCTATTATTCAGGTTTCTATTCTTGCCCGCGAACTAGGTGAAATACCATTCGGGGATTATGGAACGCAGGTAAAGAAACTTTCTAAAAAAGATTCAGATTCTCAGGATATCATTTCTGAGCTGCTCAATTCTTACACTCCAGAAACGCTCATTTTGTGCGGGTACAATGCAACGCGCGTAAAATTAAACGGTCATATCAGAAAAATGCTGGGGTTCGAGTTCCCTTCTCCGACTGCGGGAGATCGGGTTATTTGCCTGCGGAATAATCATGAAAAAAACGTGTTTAATGGCATGCTTGGTACAGTAAACTCAGTTCATCCCAAAACCGACGCTTGGTATAAAGCAGAAATTGCAATGGACGACGAAGAAGATCCGTTCCGGGGTCTTATTGCACAAGCGCAGTTCAATGCTCCGGGAGCGCTTAATTTTACCGAGAATCGATCGCTAATTTTAGAGAGTGATCTCTTTGATTTTGGCTATGCAATTACCGTTCACAAAGCGCAGGGAAGTCAGGCACCGCGCGTGATTCTATTTGAAGAACGTTTCTCGAGAATGGACGACGAAATGTGGCGACGCTGGTTATATACCGCGGTTACGCGAGCACAGGAGGAACTCTTCATTATTGGGTAAAAAAAAGGCTCCAAAGGAGCCTAAAAAGCATGACGTGAGAACTTCTAGGAGGGAAGAATTTTTGCTTGTTGCTGAACAACAGTATACAGTGGATCATGAGGGTTGAACCCAAAGGCATCCTGAATGCTCAGAGAATAGTCCCGATACGACCAAATCAGATATCCCACTCCCCCATGAGAAAAATAGTAGGACATTTTTTGTTTAAACAAATCTGCTCGTTCAACGCGAGTAAAACACTGTTGTTGGGGCGTTGTCTGACATCCGGTTTGTAACCCAGCTTCACCCACAAACAGTGGTTTTGCGACGGCGTAAGACTGGCTCAATCGATCACTTAAACCATGGTAACCATCTGTTTGCACGGTCGGTGGCTGACCGGAATAGTCGTGGTAGCTTCCGATATCGAGGGTTGGAATGGCAAGTAGCTGAGACCATTCGTCGCGTTGCATCCCGGGCTGATCCTGCCCTAATGTTCCTAAAGAAATAAGATGATTGGGATCTACTTTTTTGAGTGCTGCACTCATGTCTGTGGCGAAACGAGACAACGTATTGAAGTTTGCCTGTGGCTCATTCATCAGATCCCAGAGAAGTATTGTCGGGTCGTCTTTATATTTTTGTCCCATTGCGAGAACGTAGGGTTTGTAATCGATTTTATAATCATTCTGATACCAAAGATCATTCTTTTCCGGTTCATTGGTACAGTAGGCCCAATGATCGTCAAAAACCGGTAGTACCTTCATATTCCGTTCTTTTGCGAAAGCAAGTACGGTATCGAATCGTGTAAGATGTGTTCTCTGGTCAGTAAAGTTTCGATAAAACCAAAATCGAACGGCGTTCGCACCCATTGCGTGCAACTCATCAAACCATTGTTTCAGATCGGCATCCGAAAAAACATTCCCACAGCCACGCGCATCGCTATCTCGTAGAATGTTATAGCGATTGACTCCTATAAATTTGTACGATTTCCCATCGAGCATGAGTTTAGATTGCTGGGTATATACAAATTGAGATGTTTGGGATATAGGTTGTTTTTCTTCGCTACATCCATTGGATAAAAAAACAAGCATACTCAATACAATAAAAATGACATACCGCACACTTTTTCCTCCTGTTTAAAACGTCAAAGAACACTTTTTTAAGCAAATAGCAAAATAAAGTACGCAAATTAAGCTTTATTCTATTTACTTAAAAAATTAGTTTTGCTCTTCGTATATTTTATGCGCAGGATCGTCCGACATAATAATAATGTGGTTTCGGACATCGTCCTCGCTAAAACTGGAATACCCACATACGGGGCATCCATACGGAACAGATTTATCATTAACCATAGTTTTAAGGTTTAAAAATATATAACGGTTGAAAACTATTTTATTCTAAAGCGTCTTCATAGGGAATCTATAGGAGATCGTAAAGGATTGCGTAATGATTATTTCAGATCTATCTTCCGTCTTCATCCCGGAAAAGCCTGACCTGACAATCTAGAATGACGTTGCATCGTCATCCCCGCGTAGGCGGGGATCCATCCCGACCCTTACATCAGACTCCTACCATGGATTCCCTCCTTCGAGGGAATGACGGGAGAACGTGCGGGGTGAGATTGCTTCGTCGTTTCACTCCTCGCAATGACCACTGTTCGGCCGCCATTCTTTTTGAAACTAAACAACGATTCTGGACGCACTACGTTTGCCAGAATGACGTATCGTGTTGTCATCTCGGGGCATGCTCCTCAGTCCGGAATGACGTTGCATCGTCATCCCCGCGTAGGCGGGGATCCATCCCGACCCTTGCATCAGACTCCTGCCATGGATTCCCTCCTTCGAGGGAATGACGGGAGAACGTGTGGGGTGAGATTGCTTCGTCCTTTCACTCCTCGCAATGACCATTGATTAGACCATTATTCTTTTTGAAGCAGAAGATACATTACTTTTTCAAAAATTCGTCGCAGAGCTCTACCGCATATCCAAGATATGTTTCTGGCGTCAGAGAACGGATTTCTCTTCGCTGTTTTTCGGTGACCGGAAGCGTACTAATCCATTCTTCCCATTCTTGTTTCGTAATTTTCTTTCCGCGGGAAAGTGATTTCACCAAAGTGTATGGATCTTCAAATCCGTCCCGTCTCAGTATTGTTTGCACTCCCTCAGTCAGAATAGACCAGTCTCCATCTAATCGTTCTCGAATTACTCTCTCGTTCGCCCGAATTCTGCCAAGACCGATCATTGTACTTTTCAAGGCAAGGAGCGTGTATCCGAGAATCGTTCCGAGATTGCGGAGCACGGTGCTGTCCGTCAGATCGCGCTGCAGGCGGGAAACCGCAAGCTCACGGGTAATACCGTCAATCAGCGCATTTGCCAGTTCACTGTTTCCTTCGCTGTTTTCAAAATCAATAGGGTTTACTTTTTGCGGCATGGTAGAAGAACCGACTTCATTTTTTTTCGCTTCCTGCGTAAACCAGTCATCACTAATATATCGCCAGATATCCTCATCAAAATCACGCACAATCCCGTTGAGGCGGTGGATCATCTGCAGATACTCAATAATGTCTTCATAGGGGCTAATTTGCGTAGTAAAATCATTCGCTTCAAAGCAAAGGGATGCGATAAAACGGTGAGAAACCTCGATCCAGTTCACCTGCGGATACGCAAAGCGAAGGGCATTGTAGTTCCCCACTGCGCCATTTAATTTCCCCCGGAGCCGAAACGATTCGAGTTTGGTGTATTCCCGTTGCATTCGATGGGCGAATACGGTTAGTTCTTTGCCAAGTGTGGTGGGTACGGCAGCCTGTCCATGGGTGCGCGCAAGCATAGGAAGTGCTTTGTGCTGTTGAATGAGCGCTACGAGGTGGTCAAGAATCACGTTTGTTGCCGGAAGAATTGCTTTTTGTACTCCTTCCCGAAGCATAAGGCGGACAGAAAGGTTGTTAACATCCTCGGAAGTGAGGCCAAAATGGATCATCTCAATCACATCGGCAAGTGTTGTTTCAGAAAGAATCCTTCGCAGAACTTTTTCTACCGATTTCACATCATGTCTGAGCTCTGTTTCTACCGTTTTTACCTCTTGAGCAAGATCAAGGTTGATATTTTTTGAAAAACTAAGAAGATAGTCGGTTTCCTTTTTCGTAAACGGGCGCACTACACCAGCCTGAGAGAGGGCAACGAGGAATTTTGTTTCAACCTCAATACGTGCTTTGATATAGCCAAATTCGGAAACAATCGGCGCTAGTTCTGTAAGTCGATCAAAGTACCGTCCATCAAGTGGATTGATGGCGGTCAGAGGTGAAAGTTCGAATGTTTGTTGTGAAACTGTCATAGGATAGGCGCAATTATTCCACTATAAAAAATAAGATACGCCGTTATTAAAAATTTGTAATCCCTGGGCAAACTCAGGCAATGGGAGTTTGTCTTTTTGATACTGAAGTTTGAGCATCGTCCAGTGCGGGAGCTGGGTAAAAAACATGCCCCGTTCGGGGTGTGGCATCATACCGAGAATTCGTTTTGATTCATCGGTTATCCCGGCAATATCCGCTAAAGCTCCATTTGGGTTGTACGGAAGGGAGAGATACGTTGTTATTTCTCCGGGTATGTATTTGAACGCAATAAGATTCTTTTTTTTCAGCTGGGTAAGCACTTTTTCTGTTGCAAAAAACCTTCCCTCACCATGTGCTATCGGCAGAGAAAGTCTGGTCAATTTTTTCAGCCATGGAGAATCATTCTGTACCTCTATATCAACCCAGCGGTTACTATATCGCGCACTGGTGTTTTGCAGTAGTGCAACCTCTCGCTTCCCATAGTCTTCGTTTAGTGCTGGCAGAAGTCCCAGATTGGTGAGAATCTGAAATCCGTTACAGATTCCCAGAACGAGCTTGTCTTTTTGCACAAAAGATTTTATTTCTTCCCACAAATAATTGCGGATACGATTTGCAAAACCATTTCCTGAACCGGTGTCGTCCCCATAGGAAAATCCTCCAGGGAAAGAGATAATTTGGTAGGAATCCAGTTTTTTCGGTGAAGCAATAAGATCATTTATATGAACAATTTCAGCGTCGGAACCTGCTAATTCAAATGCATAGCGTGTTTCCTCTTCTGAATTTAACCCGTAGCCGGAAAAAATAAGTGTTTTTGGTTTTTTCATAGATTTGTTAATACGTTTTGATTGTCATTCCGGCTCCGATTTGCCTGCTCGTTATGACGGTGACAATGCTTTGTCATTCCCGCTTGCCGGGAATCGTTGTTTCAAAAAGAACGGTGGCCTGTCACTCGAATTCTCCCCATGCATGCTCGCTTTTGCTCCGCGTGCACGGGGATGCCCCATTCTCGTGCCACCCATTCTTTTTGTCCTGTACGTCATCCTCGCGAACCGCGTCAAACGCGGCTATCGCGCGGGCGACCGTACGGAAGTCCCCTTGTGGAAAATCCAGAGGTAAAATTTTCCACTGGATCCCCGGGTCTACGCTCGCCATCTCGGCTCGCTTGCCCGAGGATGACGTAGCGTTGTCATTCCGGCTTGACCGGAATCGTTGTTCTCCCCATCTAATATCCCGCAAATGTTTGTTTGTATGCCGATTCTGCCTCGGGAACCGACACGCTGACAATTGCATTCTGTTTCATCATTATTTTGATCTCCGGCGATTCTGTAACAGTTCCGATGAACGCACACGGAATCGATCGCATGAGCGTTTCAAATCGCTTTTTATCCTGCTCGGAAATCGAAACAATAATTCTTCCCATACTTTCGGAAAAAAGTATCGATTCACTTGTTCGTGCAGTGCCGGAAATACCATCGAGTTGAATAGAAGCCCCTAATTTTCCTGCAATTAACGTTTTCATCAGGGCAAGTGCAAGCCCGCCTCTTCCTATGCTGAGTGCAGAGTTAATAAGTTCTTTTTGTATGGCCTGAAAAAGCGTATCGTAGATTTTTTTGTTCTTTGGTGTATCAACATGAGGAACATCCTGTTCATCATTTGTCTCGCCTATCAGATATATCAAATCACCAGGGCTTTTTACATCAATCGATACAACTTTGGTACTATCCTCAATTACAGAGATTGCAGAGATAAGAAGGGTGGGCGGAATAGAAATTTTAACGGGATGTTTTTCTTCATCAAACCCTTTGAAGTCATTAAACATACTGTCCTTTCCGGAAATAAATGGAGCGCTAAACGCCACAGCATAGTCGTAGCAGCCTTCGGCTGCCTTTTTGAGCTGCCAGAGTCGTTCTGGCTCAGTAGAACTACACCAACAAAAGTTATCGAGAAGTGCAATTTTTTGAGGATCTGCACCTATACACACAAGTTGGCGAATGGCAGTATCGATGCAGGCTGCCGCCATACGATAGGGATCGAGTTCTGAATAGGAAGGATATAAACTTTGGGTCAGTGCAACGGCTTTTTGCGACGTAAGGAGAGGGCGTATTACGGTTGCATCTGCATTTACCTGGCCTCTTCCCTGTAATGGCCCTAAAACGCATCCTCCCTGGACAGTGTGATCATATTGTTGTGATACAAACGCATAGGAAGCGTTGCTGGGCGCCGAGAGTTCTGCAAAAATACGTTGTTTTAAAGTTCCAGTCTGTTTCTCTTTTTGTAAAAGAGTTGGCGCAGGTTTTTTGGTGTACAGCTGCCGCAATGGCAGCCCGTCATGTAAAAATGCCATATCGATATGCATAATTTCTGTTCCGTTTTGCTTTACGATGCAGTACGGTTCTTCGGTAAAAACACCGATTACGGTTGCTTCTACGCCTCGCTTTTGCATAAGTTTTTGAAAAGCAGACCATTTCTGTTTTGGAATCGCAAAGGTCATTCGCTCTTGTGATTCTGAAATCCAGATTTCCCAAGGGGAAAGACCAGCATATTTTAATGGCACTTTTTCAATTTCGACTACACACCCTCCCGATTCTTTTGCCATTTCAGCCACAGAACAAGACAAACCTCCAGCTCCGTTGTCGGTAATACTATGATACAGACCCAAATCTCGCGCCTCTTTTATAACGGCATCGCTGAGCTTCTTTTGTGTAATAGGATCGCCAATCTGAACGGCAGTTACCGGGCTTTTTGAATCCAACTCTACCGAAGAAAATGTGGCACCATGAATTCCATCTTTCCCCACTTTTCCTCCGACAACCACAATAAGATCTCCGGGCAGCGCACGTTTTTCAATTGATGGCTTGTCTTTTACCGTTTGTGGAATAAGACCGACCGTGCCAGCAAACACGAGGGGTTTTCCTTTGTAGCGTTCATCAAAGTACAAAAATCCCTGTGGTCCGGGAATTCCCGAACAGTTCCCTCCACTGTTAATTCCGGCAATCACCCCATCCATAATGCGTTGGGGAGAAAGCATTTTTTGGGTTAGATTTTTATCGCGATATAGGGGTTTTGTCTTGTCTGGATAGGCTAAACAAAATCCGTACGTATTCACAATTGGTTTTGCACCCATACCAAATCCAATGGCATCGCGATTTACGCCGCAAATTCCGGTGATCGCGCCGCCAAAGGGATCTAACGCAGAAGGACTGTTATGAGTCTCTGTTTTATGGGTAACATAATATTGTTTATCAAATAAAATTGCTCCTGAATTATCGGTAAATACAGACGCACAGAAATCATTGGTACCGAGCTTTGAGCGAATTTTTTCCGTAGCAGCTTTAATATACGATTTGTAAAGACCCTTTTTGCAATCATCGATTGGATTGGCAAATATTGTGTGTTTGCAGTGTTCGGACCAGGTTTGTGCGAGGGATTCCAGTTCAATATCGGTAGGATTCCGTTTGCGCTTTTTAAAATAGGCCTGAATGGTTTTCATGGAAAGAAGATCTAATGCTAACGGCCCGCGGTGCGAACCATCGGCATTTGTAATTCCTTTGGAGCCGAGCGTTTCCAATGCTTCATCTGATACTTCCAAATTTATTTCACGTATGGCATTTGCAAAATTAGCAAGCTCTACTTTCGGGATAACGCGAGACATCCCGCTCTCTTTTTTATACTGCGCAAACGACTTAATTTCAGCCCGTTGAATGAGCGGATTATACATACTCTCTGCAATATGAACGGCATCTTCCTTGGTAAGGTTCCCGTCTATGAAGGTAATTTGGGAGGTATACACAGAAATTGGTTTCTTTTTCAGTGAATCCTCCGCCGTTTCCCGTGCAGTTGTTCCCACATTATCCGTTACACCGGGGAGAAACCCGATTTCGATAGCATAGGAAAAAGGAACAGGAAAAGACGGTTCATCGAGGGTTATGGATTGAGTAACGGGATTAGAAAGGAGGTTTGCGATAGAGATGAGTTCTTTTTGAGAAATAGTTGCTTCCACAGTATACACATCCACAACAGCCACTTTGCGAACGGTGTACCCGCTCTGCTGCAATATATTTTTTCGCGTGTCAGCCCGAGAGTCTTCGTTGTTTGTGCCCACCTCTATCCGGTGAATCATACGAAAATGATATCAAATATAAAAACAAATTCAACACAATTACGGGGCCCATGAAAATGCTTCCATACAAGATGAGCCAGTACAGATGGTAAATAATTGCGTGAGTAGTAAGCAGTGTATATATAAAGCCATACCCAATAACAGATACAAGGAGAAGTCGTTTATTTTTATTTTGTTGTTTCGATACAGAAAACGACTCAAAATAGCGAAAAATTGCACACGAAAGTACCGCAACGCTGAACCAGCCAATAAAATTTCCAATCGGTACGCCAAAATACTGACCTCCCTCAATCCATGTCCAGTTCCCCCCAGCAACCTGAATCGGGTCCATAAACAGATCTATTGCAAGCACAATATACCCGTCAAGCAGTACAAGAGGAACAATCATCTTCCGGGAGGATAGGAATTTTTCTCGATGCGTCCAGGTAAAAAATGAGTTGGTAATCGAATAGCCGGTATAAATAAAAATAGCCCAGAACAATACTACAAAAATCGGTACATCACCGATTTCGGGACCTGCCATAGAGTAGGTATAGTTTCCTCCGAATATCACGCCGTAGTGCAATCCGACATATTCAAAAAGAAATCCAATACCGGCTGCGATACTGAGAAAGAGAACGCTTTTTCGTATTCCTAAAAAATATACGGCATGAAGAATCATCATGAGCGAAGGGATAAGCAATACGGTACCTTTATACCCGATAGATTGCGCATACGAAGCAGAGAGAAAAAGGGCAATAGTGCTTATAAGGACAGACGCTCCATTGAGCGCAAATAATCCCCAAACAATTTGCTCTAGTTTTTTCATAGGTAAAATATTCACTAGTATCTCTAGGTACGTCGTCATTCAGTCTCAACATCGTCATCCCGACCGGAGCCTGCCCCGGACTGCGTCGATCCCGGGGAATCTATACAATTCAACAATACCCATGCTCTATATTTATTTCAATAATTGAGTAGGTTATTTCTCCAGCGGGTACGCGAATACAAACGGTATCCCCCACCTTCCGATGCAACAACGCTTTCCCAATGGGAGAGAAAAAGGAAATTTTCCCCTCAGCAAGGTCTGATTCATATCCACCGACAATGGTAAATTTCTTGTTCGTCGTTCCATCATGGATAAGGACAGTGCTGCCAATTTCTACTTCATCTGAATGACGAGATGCAACGATCGTTGCAGATTTTAACAATCGCTCCAAGTGACGCGTACGGCTATCGATCGAAGATAACTTCCATCGAGCCGCTCGATAGGCACTATTTTCGCTCAAATCACCCATTTCACGAGCGCGAGCAAGATCAGCCACAGCATCCTTCCTTTTCAGCTGTAGTTCAGCATGTTCTTTTTTTACTTTATCCAAGCCTTCTTCGGTGAATAGAATGGTGTGTTTTGCCATAGATTGTAGTTTTGGTCCTTCTTACTTGTAAATTACTCAATTATTCTTCCTTTTTCATTTTTTGAACGTATCTTTGAAACGAGTTACTTTTTTTACAGAACGGGATACCTATTTTACAAAGTTTACAAGACAAAAGATGAGAAATAAACTCTATTACTATCTACAGGTTTTTATTGCCCTCGTTTACCTTACATTTTCGACTGGTTTGCCGGTAGTATTCGCAGAGGATACGGTACATCCGGATGAATTAAAAAAGGAAATATCGAATACGGCAAATGAGGCGGTATGCGCGTCTGCTGAAAACAAAAGCGATTCAACTGCGGTAACCAATACGAATGCTACACAGGCTTCCCAGACCACCAATGCCACTGCAAATACGGGCAATAATACAGCAAACAGGAACATTAGTATTGGAGGAAACGCCGGTATGATTAGCACCGGAAATGCCACAGTGAATACGACAACTGGTGCTCAGACCAATACAAACGGTACTCAGGTATCTACACCAACTGCGTCCCCAACAACGGCATCTCAAACTACCAATACGGGAGACAATCTTACCACAACTACACAGAAAGATAGTAATACAAGTACATTTGTGAACAATAAAAATACGGCTCAGATAACGCAAAACACCAATGCTTCTGCTAACACGGGAAATAATACCGCTGATCGCAATATTAGTGTCGGTGGACAGGCAGGAGTTATATCCACGGGTACGGCAAGCACAAACACCAACTCGTTGGTTACTTCGGGCGGAAATGTAACCTTGGTTGGCGGCGAATCAAACGGGAATGGCCCAGGAAGTGGTGCTTCTATCAGTGTCAGTAATACGGGAAGTGGGACGGGACTCCTGAACTCAACTTCGCAAAACAATACTTCAACCGTGAATAACCAAAATAATGCTGTTATATCGCAACTGTGTGGAGGTGCTCTTGGCTGTAGTTCAAATACGGGCAATAACACCTCTAATCGGGGCATTGCAACCGGTGGTGGGAGTGCGGGTGTGATCAATACGGGAAACGCGTTAACAAATGTTGCATTTGGTATCTTTGCAAACTCAAATCAACAATCTCAATCAACCGATAAAGCAAACCTGAACAATGTAAATATAAGCAGTAGTAACCAAGTTGCCTATGCAACCGCAAATACCGGGAACAACACAGCCGATCGTAATATTAGCATCGGGGGAAATGCAGGAGTGATAACTACCGGAAACGCAACGGTAAATGTAACAATGATTGCCAACGGAAACACCAATGCTTCTACCGCTTCGCCGTCGACGAACCAAAATACACCCAGTTCATCGGGAGCCACATTTCTCGGGGATCTGTTAAATACGGGGAATCACGGAGCGTTCTATAGTAACACCGATATATTTCACGATGTTGTTATTAACAATCTTAATTACTCTCAAACGAATCAACTCCTGATAGTTTCAGCCAATACCGGCTCGAATTCGTCAAATAACAATAGTTCCAATGGAGAAAGTGCAGGCGCAATTACAACGGGCAATGCGGTGGTCGGTGCTGGTTTCGCAAGTTATTCTAACAGAAATGAAACGAATCTCGTATCTCCCACCCCCACACCAGCTCCTACAGCAGTGAGTACAAGTACCTTTTTGCCACAAAGCTTGAATACCACGAATACAACGATTACTAATTACTATTATCCGATACTCCGTTTACCACAAACCACTTCATCATCCAATGCATCTTCGGTGAATAGTATCGATCCGCAAACTACGTATGCTGGACAAAAACCACGAGTGCTCGGGTATTCGTCACTTGATCCAGTGAGTTCAGGTGAAACAACATCAAGCGCGCCAAAGGTGTTATCTACCCATATGGGTACGAGTACAGATCTCAGTACTTTTTCGATGCTGTTTTACAGTAGTCTTGCGATGATAATTGGATATTATTCCAGAGAGCTTAAACGAGGAGCCAGCTCTCTTATTTCTCAATTGCATTACAAATTTAAGAATTAACTACGAAAGGAGGTGAAACGAATGAATAAATTCAAAGCAACTGGAATCGCTGCATTGATGAGTCTTATATTTTTTGCGGGCGCTCCGTTTGCATTAGCAACAGATACGATGTTCGGTGCAGGTAATACCACCGGTGTCATAAATAGTGGCGATAATAATAACGTGTCCACATCTGTACAGGATAAAACAAATGTGTCAGTAAACAATACGAATGATGCAAATGTTTCTCAGAAAGTGTCTTCAAATGCTGATACAGGCGGAAATAGTGCAAGCAAAAATATTGGTAACTCGGGAATTTCTACTGGAAATGCCAGTAGTGGCGTCAGTACAGGTGTTACCGCGAACAAAAATACCACAGGTATAGCTGGACTTTCTCAGGGATCGGGTAGCAATGCTACTGACCTGATAAATACCGGAGATAACTCAAAGGTAAACACCGACGTCGCATCCAAAACTAATTTGAATGTAAATAACAATAATCAAGCAGACATATTCCAGAAAGTAAATTCCAATGCAAACACCGGAAATAACGATGCCAATAAAAATATTGGAGGAGGCGTTGTAAGTACAGGGAACGCAGGAAGTGGTGTAGATGCTGCCGTTGGAGTGAATGCCAATAGTACATGGATTGGGTTAACTGGATCGAACGGAGGCTATGGAGGAAATGGAAATGCTTCGTCCCTCACCAATACGGGTGATAATAATAAAGCGAACGCTTTCTACTCTTCAAAAACAAATTTTTCTGTCAATAATACCAATAATGCCAATGTCTTACAGAAAAGTTCGAGTAATGCCACATCAGGAAATAACACTGCCAACTCAAATATTGGTACCGGCGGTATAGCCACAGGCAACGCTGGAAGTTATGATTCGTTCGGTGTTAGTGCGAACAAAAATGCAACAGGGATTTATGGAGCATGGAATGCAGGGTACGGTGCAGGTAATTATCAGGATCTGATAAATACCGGAGACAATGTAGGCTCAAATTCTCAGTATCAGAAAAAGCTCAACGTGTCCGTAACCAATTCGAATGATCTGTATTCAAAACAAAGTGCGAACGTAAATTCTAAAACTGGCAACAACGCCAGTGATAAAAATCTTGGTTCGACTGGTGTCTATACCGGTAGAGCAGTATCAGGTACAGATTCAAGTGTAGGAGCAAACGCAAATTCCACCTCTCTGGGTGGCTCAGTATACGACGTAGTACTCTCTCTGTTTGGTCTGTAATGAAGATTTCGCGCGTGAAAATTGAAGAAGGACGGATGGCCATCCGTCCTTTTTTATTTCTTCCCGACCCCAACTAAAGGGAAACGTTCCTCCGCTTTTCTGGTCGTAAGAAGGCAACTTGTTCAAACTTTTGAATCATAAATGCATTGATTTGATCGTTTAAACAGGTTGCATTGATGAATAGAACGTCTGCATCGTGAAAATCAATTTCATTATTTCTCCCCTCAGACGAAAGTTGGTACCATTATAGCGAACTATGTGTAGGAAGACTGAAATAAAATGTTGACCCTTTCCCTTTACTGCTTTCTAGCCACATTTTCCCGTGGTGCCGCTTCACTATTTCCTGTGAAATATACAGTCCGAGTCCCAATCCGGGAAAGCCTGCTTTTTCAGAGTCTTCTACTCGGTAAAATTGCTCGAATATTTTTTTCTGCTTCTCTTGTGCGATACCAATGCCAAAATCAGTTACGGAGATGATTACCTCGTCGGTATCGGCATCTACCTTAAGAATAATTTTGTCGCTTTTTGGCGAGTATTTGATGGCGTTGGTAATAAGATTTTCCAGCACCTGTTCTATACGGTATTTATCAGCAAAAATAATACATTTTGCAACGCCTTCTTTTACAATTGTGTGATGATTTGAAATTTGCTGCATGGCCTCCTGAGTCTCTGTAATTAGATCGTCAATGGAAAATGCCTCAGTATTGAGTTGAAGTTTGCCGGTTGAAATTTTTGAAATATCCAGTAAGTCGTATACCAGTTTTGTGAGTTTGTTCAGCTGGTTGTGCATCTTTGATAAGTACCCCAATGCACGGGAATCATGGGTTTGTTCCAGATGTCGCTCAAGGATTTGCGTAAATGCTTTTATGGTGGTAATCGGGGTTTTTAACTCATGGCTGGCGATTCCCATAAACTCTTCCTTTCGCTTCTCCATTTGCTTCTGGTCATCAATATCGGTACAGGTGCCGAACCACTTTATAATTTTGCCTTTGTGATTGGTTATGGGGATTGCTCGTTCCAGAAACCAATGATATACGCCGTCTAATCGCTTCAACCGATACTCTATCTGATACGCCTTTCCCGATTTAAACGAATCTACCCATTTGACTGTGCTGTGCTCAAGGTCATCCGGATGGATAAAACTATTCCAAACTTTGTCCGAAACAGGTTTATCAACCCCATATCCGGTATATTCGTACCATCGTGAGTTGCAGTACACAAGTTCCCCTTTGGTATTTGAAGTCCATACAATTTGGGGAATTGTTTCGGTTAGTTGACGGAACTGTCGTTCGCTTTCTACCAGTACTTCAATGGCCTTTTGACGTTCAGAAACGTCCTGAAAATAAATGGTGAGTCCGTCATCGGAAGGGTAGATAGAAATCGAAAACCATGTTCCAAGCCCTGCAAAATACTCTTCAAACGTTATAGATTTTTTATTCTTTATCTGTTCAAGATATTTTTTATATTTAGGAGACTGTGAAAGTCCAGGGAATATTTCTTCAACTTGTTTTCCCACTAATTTGCTCCGTTTAATCTTGAGTAATTTTTCTGCTTTCGAGTTCACATAAACGTATCGTCGATCTGTGTTGAGAGACATAAACCCATCGCTAATACTTTCTAAAATTCTTGTAATGCGGGTATTTGTATTGGAAAGTTCGGTTACCTTCTGTTGCTTCTCCGTTATATCTTGAATGTAGTTTCGTGCGTATTTGAATGTATCATTCTCAAAGCGGGCATAGGAGTTCATGAACACATGTTTTTGTGTGCCATTTTTGCAGGTCATGGTAATCTCAAAATTATTGAGAATTTGCTGTTTTTTAAGCCGTTTGACTAATGTCGCAAACTTCGTTTTCTCAAGAAAAAAATCCTTTGCCGGTTTTCCAATAAACTCAAACGGAGGATAGCCAAGAAAATCAAGTAAGTACTGATTAATCCAAATAACGCACTCATTGGCGTCAAAAACAAAATAACCAATAGTGGCATTTTCAAAAAACTCTTGCTGCCCGCTGAGCCGACGATCATGGATGACAAAATGATTGTTTTTTTCTATAGAGTAGGTAATCTTTTTATCTCCCTTCTTTTGGCCTGGATACACAACTGGGATATACTTCTTCGGAGAAGCAATTTTTTCTTCCATTACCTTATTATACCCATACAATATGAAGACCGAACCATGAATTCGCGATCCGTACGCCTAGGGGATCTGAAATATAAATCGAGAGATAAAATACAAAACTCCAATTACAGCGCCGAACAACCCGAACAATACAAGAGCAATAACAGTACTCGACTGAACAAGTTCACCAAAGATCGGATAAAGGAATTGTCTGAGATTATCGATGGGGTTGTTTGATTCGGAAGGTTGCATAGAGTGTATTATTCTGCCTTTTTTTCAACCACAATTTGGAAATTTGCGGCTAATGCTGCAATTGCTCCAACTGCTGCAAGAACGGGCGCTACCAATGCTCCAATAACGCCAACAGTCATAGGAATTTCAATATAGGTCTCGCCCTTTTCATTTTTTATGATAATTTTTCGAATGTTTCCCTCATGAAGGAGTTTTTTGACTGTTTCCATAAGCCGTTCCCCCGTTACGCGGATTGTCTCGGAGGTAGATTCCGGTTGAGTTTTTTTTGATTTTGTAGGCATATGCAAGTATTGTAACACAAACAATATTTTCTGATAAATGAAGAATGATTTATGAAATATCCGATTCAAATGGGTTGCTATTTAAGGTTGACAATCGTGGGGGACTAAAGTTATAATGTGCGTAAGCGACTGTCCACCGAAAGGTGGCGCTCACCAAAATTTTAAATTATTTTATTTAAGATAAGGGTGAACGCCATCTTTGCTTATCCTGAAAAATCTTCTAATTTCTTCTTTAGAAAGTATGTGAATATTTGAGTTTGCGGTTTTCTTTTTTATCTGTTTCCATACGCCATACAAGCCCACTTTTTTTTGATCTTTTATGATTTTTCTTGCTTTAAAAAATGAGGTATAAGAAATGTAATCAGTTAGCTCAATTCCTCCCGACAAATAGTCTTTTGTCACGAAACGTATTGCTGAACATTTGTGTCGAATCGCGTTTTTGACATCATTAGAAAATATACATTCTGGCCTGATGCACATATCAAGTGCTTCAATTAAATTTGGGTACTGACTAGATAAGCGCTAGAAATAGTGATGTTTAGCGCGTTATGATAGTTAGTATGGAAGGAATAAAACGGATCCGAATTTCAGAGAAGAAATTGAGACTCATAA
>JAAXWC010000046.1:1305-1648 GCA_013335175.1 Candidatus Roizmanbacteria bacterium | reverse complement strand
GACAATGACCCAGTCGATACCCTGCAGATTCATTTCCGGCAATGGCCCGAGCAGTGGCTCGCAGGAGAGAAATTTAACCCGAGCATCGGTATCTCTCAGCCGGTCGATGCGGTGCATCGTGTTGCGGCTCTCCACCGATACACCCATCCAGATATTATGCGCCCAGTCAAGCCATCTTTCGCTTTCGTAGTATTTGAGCACATCAGCCCTCTTGGTCAGAACCTGAAAGACATGATGCGGATTCTGCTTCATGACGCTGAACACCTCCCGGATATAGTCTATAGGTACATCCTTGTGGAACAAATCGCTCATGGAGCTCACAAATACCACACGCGGTTTTTTC
>JAAXWC010000046.1:0-1295 GCA_013335175.1 Candidatus Roizmanbacteria bacterium | reverse complement strand
TTCGGAGTGCAGGGTAAGCTGAAACCCGTTACGATATTTTTCAACGCCCATCCCCTGAAGACGTTTTGCGAACGCCTCAGCGTAGCAGAACCTGCACCCATCGGAAACCTTGTCGCATCCGGTTGCCGGGTTCCAGGTCATCTCCGTCCACTCTATATGCGATTGCGCCATTTTACTGTTTATAAAACGAAGTCAGGATGTTTCCATCAACGAAATAATATTAGTATTTTTATGCATCCAGTCATAGATTTTTCTTACATTCATATAAGCAATTCCGCCTTCTTCCTTTTCTTCAACATCCCCGGCATAAACAAGAAAACTGTCTTTTCCTTTATACTTCTGTAGTGCATCTATTTTGTTTTTTTTATCGTCAGATGAATATGTTACTTGAATAAATATTTTATTGCCGCTTTTATTCACTCCATAAATATCAACATCTTTCATTGTTCGCCCTATTGGCATCAGTAGATAGTTTACATTGTATTTATTGTTTGGTGAGCGCCTCAAATATTCAAATACCAATATCTCAAGTTGATCCGGCGTTAAATCATTAACTGAATTTATTGAAAATTCACCTTTAAATATTTTTGATAACTTCTCATAACTCTTATTCCATATTACAATTACCCCTCTTTGGGGACGCCTTGCTTTTAAAAAAAGAAATTGGTCTTCTGCAATTTCTTTAACATCTGATAATTTCAAACACTTCATAATCAACTTATTATTCTTACAGTCAACACTGTTTTTTTTAGGATCCAAATCATAATCCCTTAAAACCACTTGCGTATTTGGCTCAATCTTGCCAATAATACTTTTTGAAATTGGAGAGTAATCACTCCATATATACCCGCCTGTTTTACCAAGATCATTCATATATCTCAATGCTCGCTTAGCATCTGCCTGAATATACGCATCATCTTTTAATAACTCATCTCGATTATCTATATATTTTGAAGTATAATGTATACCTATCAAACACTCTTTATATAAATCTTCAAAACCAGATATTGAAATCTCTATATCATCCGTATGTCGTATAAAATATTCCATAATGTTATTGAATTTTAGTTTATCAACCTTTTTCATACCGTCAACGCTTCGTTAAGTTCTTCGATAATTCCATCCATACGATCGCCGAAAAGCTGCCACATCCTCCCCCGACCCCCATAGGCGTCGAACGGCGTGAGATCGAGGTCGTCCGGCTCCATGTGGATGCTTGAAGCTATATGCTCCTTGATCATGCGAAGCCAGCTCATCTGCTCTTCGGTGAACTTGTCACCGGCACCGGAGTGCCT
>JAAXWC010000036.1 GCA_013335175.1 Candidatus Roizmanbacteria bacterium | reverse complement strand
GGATATTGTAACTGATTCACTACCGACGGACTAAAAATATACAGTTCCTTCATAAAATAGGAAGACTCAATATATGAAATATAATTATCAACCGTTGACTTTCCCATGGAGATCCCTAAGCTCTTCAGACTATTGGTTAACTTTGATATGGTAATATAATTTGAATTAATAAGTAATTTCAGTAAGATTTTTAACGCACTTTCATTTTGTAGATGAAACCTCTCTCCAATTTCTTTTTGAATAACCGTTTGAAAATATGACTGCAACAATTCTTGTTTATTCTCTTTTTCGGTTAGAACAACCGCTGGCAACCCCCCAAATATAAGATATTCCTCAAATAAGTAACTAAATCGCGCTTGTTCATTTAAATCAAACTTTATTTTTTCAAAGTCTAAGAGTTCCGCTTTAAAGCGCAAAAATTCATTGAAGCTAAGTGGCAATACGGGGAACTCCCACGATCGTCCGCGTAATTCCGTAGGTAGTTCAAAACTACTCATTTTGGATGAAGAGCCAGTTATATACAGTTTGATCTTTTCTGTGTCAAGTATCCGTCGTACCCATTTTGACCAAGAGGGAATTATCTGTAGTTCATCTAAAAATAGATAAAGTGGTTTTTTCCTATATGTTTTTTGAATTTCCGGAATGAGATTTGTAAGGAGATCTATGTTGGGAATAACGCGCTCGTCTTCAAAATTTATATATACAACTTCTTCCCTCGTATACGTTTTCAGTAACTCCTGTATAGCATCAAAAAGCAAATATGTTTTTCCCACACGCCGAAAACCAGTAACAATTACAGAATTATTATCTGTAAAGTTTTGCAATTTGAGAGGGCGTGAACGCGGAATTAGTTCCGGGAGAGTTCGTTCTTTCCATTCATATAAAAGTGTTTTCAATATATTATCCATAGGACAATTATAGCACAAATTTGTCCTGTTCAAAGGACAATATTACATGACCTTTAAATTCTTTCCCTTCATTTGCGGAGGTTGAGGAATCTCCAATAATTTGAGAATCGTTGGGGCAACATCACCAAGGACACCAGAAATTACTCCATCGGTTTTTCCCTTCAGATCGGGACGAATCACAATAAAAGGCACAAGATTTCCCGTATGTTCGGTTGAAGCTCCGCCTGTTTTCGGATTAATTTTCACCTCTACATTTCCATGGTCTGCCGTGACCAAAACCGTATAATTTTTCTCTGCTGCGAGCTTTACAATTTTATCCAAACACACATCAAGCGTTTCTACCGCCTTTATAGATGCCGGGATACTTCCGGTGTGGCCTACCATGTCTGCGTTTGCAAAATTTACCAATATAAAACGATACTTGTTTTCACTCATTTTTTGAAGCAAAACATCGGTTATTTCATAGGCAGCCATTTCGGGTTTTAAATCGTAGGTTGGAACCTTTGGCGAAGGAAGAATAATACGTTCTTCAAGTGGGTACGCATTTTCGTGTTGACCATTAAAATAGAATGTCACAAAGCGCTCTTTTTCTGTTTCACACATGCGAAGTTGTGAAATTTGATGGTTCGCAAGTACCTCTCCAAGAGGGACGTCCACTTGAGTTGGCGCAAATGCTACAACGGTGGGCAAATTTTTTTCATACTCTGTCATGGTTACAAAACACAAATTTTGAATTTTTTCGCCTCGGTGAAAGGGGGCGTTCAGGACCGGTTCTGTTGATACCGTTTTTGTGTAAGCTTGTGAAGCATAGGGGTCAAAACTTGTGGTAATGTTCGCCTGATTTTCGAAGTCATCAAGAACAAATGCTTTGGTGAGTTGGCGAGGTCTGTCTATTCTAAAATTAAAAAAAACGACGGTATCTCCTGGACGAATACGTGCATCTGGAAGGATGATTGTTGGCTTTATAAATTCATCAGTTACACCTGCATTATATGAGGTTTGTATCGCTTCAGAAGCGGACGAAGCGTGCAATCCTTCTCCGGTTGTCAGCGCTTTGTAGGCTTGCTCGGTACGTTCCCACCTTCGATCGCGATCCATACCATAGTAGCGTCCCATTACCGTCGCTATTTTACCGACTCCCTCTTGCTCAAGTTTGCGTTCAACTTCACCTAAGACTTCGATTCCCTCTATTGGGGAGGAATCCCGTCCATCGGTTATTGCATGAATAAAAACCTTGTCTATCTTTTGGCGCTGTGCTAGTTCGAGGACTGCATAAAAGTGCTTAAGAGAAGAGTGTACTGCTCCCCTGCTAAAAAGCCCGATAATGTGAAAAGCTCCGCCCGTTTGCTGAACATGCTCGGTACTACGAATAAATGCTGGAATTTTATAAAAAGATCCGTCATCAATGCTGTTGTTTATGCGTGGCAAATCCTGAAATACAATTCTTCCTGCGCCTAGATTGATATGTCCAACCTCGGTGTTTCCTACCTCGCCTTTGGGTAGTCCCACAGCTTCTCCCGATGCTTGTAGTGTGGTATTTGGATAGTTGTGAAGGTAGGAACGAATATGAGGAATGTGGGCCAACGAAACAGGGTTCCCCGGACCAGAAGGGGCAATTCCAAAACCATCCAAGACGACAAGAAGTACATTATTCATAGGTCTCATTGTATAGGAATGAGCTTCACGTCGCAAGAGAAATATGAAGTAAAAAAAGAGGGAAAACTGCCTCCCCATAGACCCCTTTTAATAGAAAGAAAGAACAAAAGCAAGCTTTCATCATAAATTTTGATTTAAAAAGCAGAAGGCCAGGCCAGCAGCAATAGCATCCGATTGATCATCATCTGCCACCTCTACGTCCTGCTTCAACCAATACTTTAGCATTTTGTGTACTCCTTTTTTATCAGAATTTCCGTATCCGGTAATCATTTCCTTTATCTGGAGTGGTGTAAAAAATTTAATAGGAATATCTTTTTCCGATGCAGCAAGCATCATTACTCCTTGTGCCTGCGCAACTTGAATAAACGTTTTTTGATTTTTAAAAAGAAATAGCTGTTCTATCACAATCATATCTATACTATTTGCAGCAATGATTTTTTGTAGCTCTGTGTAAATTTGATTGAGACGCTTTTCAAGAGGCAATGTTTTTGCAGTTTTAATGAGTCCGGAACAGCAGTACTTCCACACTGAACACGATTCTTTATCAAAAACTGCATATCCAACTTTTTCAAAACCAGGGTCAAGTGATAAAACATGCATACCGATAATAATACTGTATTCTATCCGAGGGCGCAGGGGTAAAAGTGTATGCGCCCATAGCAATTATTCAGTATAAATTAAAGGTGGGATGCTGTTTTTCGTCATTCCTGGCTTGCCGAGTCAAATCCTTCGGTATGCTCAGGATAATAGTGAGCCATTCGACAGGCTCATGGTAAACTTGTCGAACTACTCGGCTTACTGGCCTTTTGGCGCGGTGGAAAACGAGTGCAAAGGGACGGCAGCCACGTTCGATGTGGACTCGGGGGATCCAAGTTGCCACTCGGGACCGTACAATAAATTGTGTCTGAGGTAAAATAAAAGGATTAAATATCCACAGCATAAAATCATATGGGAGATGACTATCAACGAGACGTAATCATGGCAAGTCTCAAAAACCTTAAGGGAGCCATGGGAGAGAAGTTATCATTTGAGAAATTTATAGCAGCATCAGTCGAGAGCATAATGATGCTTGAACGAGAGGAGTATTTACGAGAGCTCACGGAAAGGAAAGAGAAAGACAAAGGGAATGGATTTTACCGAAGGCTATTTGAATCATTCAAGACACACAATCTGCATATTCATGTACCACGGACACGAAGTGGAACATTCCAGCCAGACTCAATGCAACTTGTCAAAATCAGCGAAGAAGAACGGAACCAATTTTGTTTAGAACTATACAAGAAAGGGATGACCAGTAGAGATATCGAAAGCCTGATGAAGAATTTTTTTGGGAATGCGATATCTCCAACGAGTATTACAAATATGGCAAAAGGGTTTCGGAAGATACGAGAGGCATGGGAGAATAGCAAACTAGAGAGACATTATTTATTCATACATTTTGATGTAATATTTATCACCGTACGACGAGGAAATTCATACAGCAAAGAAGGAGTATATATAGCATATGGAGTGAGAGAAGACTGTAAACGGGAACTACTCATATTAGATAATAACCCCACAGAATCAGCAAGTATGTGGGAAACTTACATGAAAACGATGAAGGAACGAGGCGTAGAAGAGGTTGATCTATTCATCGGAGATGGATTGACAGGAATGGAAAATACAATCATGAAACAATATCCAAATGCAAAGTTTCAAAAATGTGTAGTGCATAAAATGAGAAGTGTACTAAACTCAATACGACCAAAGGAAAAAGAAGAGGTAGCAGAAGATTTAAAACAGGTATTTGATAATTTTGAAAGTGGAGCAGAGCTTGAAAAATGTAAAGAAAAAGTGAAGACATTTACAGATAAATGGAGAAAAAAATATCCGCAAATAACCAGATATTTTAGTGAAGATACCATTGAATATTATTTTACATATATTCAGTTTCCAGCTGAAATACGGAGGATGATCTATACAACAAACAGTATTGAAAACCTAAACAAGAGTATCCGAAAGGCAACAAAGAACAAACTATCATTTGAAAGTCCAGAGACGTTATTGGACTATGTATTTATTGTTATTAAAGACTTTGAAGAATCAAACTGGATGAAATATTCAGTTTCATCGTTTAGAAATTATCAGTTATTACAAACCCAGACACAATTTACTTGACAAACCCTGCCACTCCCGTCACCCCCCAATGGTTCCCTCGTCATCCCCACACCTTTTCCGTCATCCCCGCCCCGGATCAGAGTCCGGGACAGGCTCCGCCGGGCGACCGCAGGAAGTCCCCGTATAAAGTACCCTCGTCGAGGGAGATCCAGTCTATCAATTACTTCTGCTGGAACCAGCACAGCCAAAGACGTTTTTCGCTTTTCCAATTTCTCCCAGGGTAATGAGTCCATTGGATTCCCCTGTTCAGGGGAATGACAAAGCACCGTCATCCCCGCGAAGGCGGGGATCCATGATATGCGAATATTACCCATTGGGTCCTCGTGTCCACGAGGATGACAACGCTAAGCCTAAACGACGATTCCCCCGGTTCGGCGCAGTTTGAAACAGGATTACAAGTCCAATATGACAAACTGGCTGAATAAACAAACAATAGATGAATGACCCATAGTATTGACTTTTACACATTGAATATGTATAATAGAGGAGATTTCGCCGTGGTCTCTGCCACGGGGCACCTTGGTAGGAAAGGTTGAAAACCATAGGTTTTCAAGTATGCTTTTGATATGACAGTATCAAAAGCATACCACTGTGCCTATACGATACACTAC
>JAAXWC010000035.1 GCA_013335175.1 Candidatus Roizmanbacteria bacterium | reverse complement strand
ATCGAAAGAGTGCAATTCGAGCATTGAAGAGAACAATCCCTCGACACATAACTCCACCCAAGGGAAAGCAACCAATCTACACTGATGACTTAATTACGCCCTTAACATTGATTTGGAGAACAGGGGGTTGCCCCTGTTCAAAAAGATTAGTGACTCAGATGAAAGAATTGATCACAAAGCTCAAAAAGTTTGATGAGATTAAGTTGTATGGGAAACAAGAAGAACTGCTTTGCAAGATGAAAGAGTCAACGATTGAAAGACTACTGGAAAGTTCAAAAGATATTACATCAAAAGAATATGGACTTTCAGGGACACGAAAATCACCCCTGCTGAAAAGTCTGATTCCAGTTCGAGTATATTTCACCAAAGATGAATACAAAGAGCCAGGACATATTGAAATGGATTGTGTTCTCCATTGTGGAGAGAGCCTTGTAGGAGTCTATGCCGAGACACTCAATGTTCTTGATGTATCAACTCATTGGAATGAAAAGACCATTTTTCTTCACAAAACTCAAGCAAAAATAGTAGGAGGATTAGATAAGTTAAAGAAACAATTTCCCTTTCCGTTGTTGTCTGTTGACTTTGACAATGGAACAGAATTTGTGAACTGGAAGATGAAAGAATACTGTGATCGAAACAACCTTGAGTACACACGGTGCAGAAGTTACCACAAAAATGATCAAGCCCATATTGAGGGAAAAAACTACCATTCGATACGAAAAGTTGTCGGATATGATCGGATTGAAGACAGTGAAATTGTGGCATTAATTGACGATATGTATCAGAATGAACATCGACTTCTCACCAACTTTTTCTACACAACAATGAAACTCAAAGAGAAAGAAAAAGCGGCAAATGGTCATACCAAAAAAGTATATGAAGCAGCACAAACACCATACGAACGGGTTCTTGCAACGCCATCCGTCACCGAGGAAGCAAAACAAAAATTACGCTCACAATACGATACACTTAATCCCGCAGAACTTCAACGCAATTTGAAGAAAAAATTGGATATAATTTATCGTAAATTGAGGCAGAAAAAAATTATCAGTTCGGTAACACCTCTATATCACGCAACCCCCCTCCCAGACTTTTTGTTCGGTAACACTTAATGCCACGCAACTCGTGATCCAAAAGTCCGTCTTGTATTGCAGAATATTTCAGTATAATATCAATGGGAAAAGTTAAACTTATTTATCTGTCTCAATATTTATGAAAATATTATTATTAGCCTCGTACAAAGGATTAGACAATTTAGGTCCTAATTATAAGAAAATTTATGATTACGTAATCGAGTTAGGAAATACTCCGGTTGATAATGAAATGGTGTCGCTTTCATACGATGATTTTGTGAAGAAAATGGATACAGATCCCGATGCTTCTGCAAATAATTACAAACTTAAAATGAAACAGATTCAAGCGGCCGACGTTTGTATTTTTGAGGTAAGTAATCATAGTTTGGGTGTGGGATTTATGATTGAACGGTCGATACAGCTGAATAAGCCGACGATTGTTCTTTACTACAAACAGAATAAACCGTATTTTATTTCTGGTGTTGAGGACGATAAACTTATTTTGAAGAGTTATAACGATAAAAATTTAAAAAAGATCGTAAAAGATACTTTGGAATTAGCCAAAGAGCGGAGAGATAAACGATTTAATTTCTTTTTAAGTCCTAAACTGCTCGAATATCTCGAGCGGGCAAGTTCGAGAGAGGGTGTAACAAAATCAAAGCTTATCCGCGACATGATTGTTCGCCATATGCGTGATAACGTGGATGGTGCCTAATTCTTCACATTTCCTCTTTTTTTTCGGGCATTTTCCCTTTATAAAGCTCCTTTGTATTTTAAATGTAAGAAATATGTAATAAATAGGGGTCAATAAAACAACCTATATAAATGTAGATATGGGGAGTAGTATCTGGTATTACTCAATAAATACGCACGTATTACACAGTGTATACGCATATTTGTCCATTATTTGCAAATACCACTTGCAAATATTATAGGGTATTATATACTATACTGTGATATGTCAAATCACGAAACTGGAAGTCCCATCAACCCAAATGAGTCCAATAGCGATTTTCGTCAACGGCAAGAAACACCGTTATCTAAAAAACTAAGTGCAATTGAAGTAACTCCACTTGAACAAATTACTCCAACGATATCTCATTCGGAAATTTCAGAACCTTCCAAAGTAGCACCTGCTCCTGAGACAAAACCATCACTTCTTCAACGAATTGGCAATCTCTTTAATACGAAGGGGAAACTCGAGATAACCGGTACTTCTTCCCCAATCAAAGTGATTGGTCCAACCGATGCAGAGATTGAGGCCATAAATAATAACATTGCCGAGACACCCAACGAAACGGGAAAAACCAGAGGAAAAACACAGGGGTATATCGTTGGTGGCGGTGGTGCCGTGATCGCGGCCACTATGCTTGCTGCGTGTGGAGACAATCCACAACCCCAGGCCGCAACCGCTACAGTTGAAGTAGGTGCACGAGCAGATGTCACCCCGCTTGTCGACACAATCACTCCGGGGACAGAACAATATCAGCAAAACGTTTCACAGTTTACGGGAGTACCACCTGCAGAAGTCAAAATCGGCTCCATAGTTTCAATTACAAGTATTGAAGACAAAAAACGGACCGATATTCTCGAAAATCTTAAACCACTGATAACCGATACCTATCCCGATTTAGCAAACAATGCTGTTTTGCTTGCAGAAATGAAAAATCAACTTTTTATATTGCTCAATACTATTCCTCATTTTGATCTTATAAACGCAACAGCAGGAAACCCGCCAAAGAAAGCGATGATAGTTCGAGCAACTGATGACAAAGCGTATACCGCTTGCCAGGTAGTATTTGTACCAGGGCCAGAAAAAGAAGGAGGCGTTGTTGTGTTGCAGGATCCTTCAGGCAACGAGACCTATGTAATAAAAGTCGGAAATACGTATAAAGTGGTTGCCAATGCTTCTCGCGGGACAAAAATTCCCGTTGCTATGAAGACAGCCACGCCTGTTGGAGGGGGCAAAGAAGTGACTCCTACCGTAACCGAGGCACCGAAACCGACTGCGACAGTTGAGACAGCTAAGCCAGAAGCAACAGTTGTAGCTCAGATTGAGGAAGCGAGAAAATACTTCAATTCACTTGATATTGAAAAGGTTGCTCAGGATGGGTTTTATATGGCTGATGGAAAGGACACGAAATACTCATCGATGATTCTAGAGGAAAATGGTTCCTCGTTTATTCACAAAACAAGGCAACCCGGCACGTATGGTGGAATTTTGTATGCGGTACCGACGAGAACTACGTATGAGGATGGGAGCTTTCGAGATATTATGGTAATAAGTGGTATTGATCTTGGTGCTATAGATGTTCAAACAACTCTTCCCAATGGAAATAGTACTTCAGTTCAAGTCATGCTTGTTGGTATTGCTCCGACGACAAACGCCCAAGATAGAATCATTTTACCGGTAGTATTTGCATTTCATCAAGCAAAAGAAGATAGTAAAGTTTATGCCTCTGAAATGGGACATGCCTTGGCACCTACCGATTCGTATTCAACAACAGACGGAAGAGAACTAACTCAACAAAAACTAAGTTCTTCGGTAGATCCTACTGTAAAAAATCCGATAGAAGCGATAAAATCCGGTAAAGGGAAAACAGTAGCTTTTGCGTGTGGTGACTTCAGTTCCCATTCGGCTGCTGATGCACTTAATTTCTATTCAAAAAAATATCCTACATGGACAAACGACATAGGGCTGACTAGGGAGGATATGCGAGAGTCACTAATTCAGCAGGAAAAACTACAAAGTACTCTATTAAATATTGCTTTGGAGGGAAAAGTAGACTCTTCTATTCAGAATTTAGATGCATCACATATTCCATGGGGGGAGATAGTGAGTCAAGGTAAAGATGCAAAAACCTCAGCGTTTGCTATGCGGTTTGCGACTTTGCCAAAAACGGATGGTATCCGCATAGTGTCTCCATAAGAAGCTGTTGTTTTTTAGAGTAAGGTATTCTATCATGTTTCTATGAGTTGGAAACTGGTGCTTGCAATTGTATTATTTGTTATTGGTATCGTTGTAAGCATATCTGCTTTGCTTGTTTACAGAAAAAACTTCATTGGGGATTGTAAAAGTCCATTTTATTTTCAAAATAATAGTATACCGTGTGGATTATATCAGACATACACGGATAAGATGGAGGCAGTGAATATCGTAGTAAAGATCACAAAAGTTGTTACGGAGTCCGATAGATACACAATATATTTTAATACGCAACACAGAAATAAAATTCTTGCACGCAAGATGATTATTCCTAAAGTAAACAAAAATAAATATATGGTATGGCAGGTTGATTCTGATATAGCGAACGAAAAGTCATGGCAGCGTATCTATGATACTCCCGATAAAATTGTTCCGTTACTAAAAGCAAATCAGTACGCGATGGTTGTTTTTGTCCGCTATACAGAAGATATGATCTCTTCTATTAAAAGCAAGCGACCTGATCTAACGAAATTTATTTCATGCATGAAATTAAATAATAATTTCATAAATGAATTGACTAATAAAAATACAGATATGGGTAGTTCCATTGTAAATGGAGAGTGCGGAGTAACACCAACACAGTTTTATGTTCTTAAATAACCAGTGAAGAAAATCATTTTACTATTATCGAGTGCATTTTTTCTTTTATTTATCGTTTATAGTGTTCCCAAACAATCTGTTCAGGCACAAATATGCTCCGGTAGTGGTACTAATACGTATATACAGTATTATTGCTACCCTGAGACATTCACACAAGGTTGTGTGAGTGGCGATACCACAACAACTTCCACTTCCTATTGCTCTTGGATAAATGGGTACTGTCAGAGAGAATCAAGTTCATTCGGCCGTCGACAAACATGTCAACCAGATGGGAGTTGTGATTTTTCTGATTCGGCCGGTGCTTCCTATACCTATTGTACCGTAACGTATCCGACCAATACCCCAACGCCATGGCCAACCGCTACTCCCGTCCAAACCGCCACACCTATTCCAACAAGTACACCGATTCCTCCTACTACCCCCCCTGATCAGCCGACCAATACCCCGGCTCCCACTTTACCCACCTGTCAATCGCCGGGCCAGTACTGCGATACTTGGACTTCTCCGAGTAGTCCCTTTTGTGTACAAGTTACATACAATGCAAGTAACAATTGTTCGGAAACATATACCCCGGGAGGATCGTGTTGTGGAGCGGTAGCAACCCCTACTACACCTCCAACGCTAGGAGGAAGCTGTGGAGCTGCATGTACTTTAAGTAACCAGTGTAGTGGAGACGCAAGCTGGTGTAATGGGGGCCATTGTGACGGATCGGCCTGTCATGGAGGCCCAGTGAGCCGTGGTTTGCGCTGTGATCAGTTTTATGCGGTATCATGGAA
>JAAXWC010000004.1 GCA_013335175.1 Candidatus Roizmanbacteria bacterium | reverse complement strand
AATGAACAAGTAATCACGAAGTACGTGAAAGAGCAAGGGAGGCAGAGTGAGTACGTGCAACTGCACAAAGAACAGTTAGCACTCTTTTAGATGATACCTCGATGCTCTGCGTCGAGGAGTGTCATTTCGAACAGGAATTTAAGGCGGCTTGTGAGAAGCAGGGATTAGTTGGTTAATAGGTCTCTATTCACCTCAGAACGTAATACGTTCCTCTCCCTTTTCCGTTTCGCTGGATCATTCCCAGCTTTCCTAGTTTTTGGAAATCCAATATGCGCGAGGCGCGAGACCTGTTCGTAACTTGTGCGTAGTCAGAATCTTTGATGACTCCTTTATCTCTGAGCAAATCTAAAATTGCATTGTGATGAGGCTCTAATCTATCTTCAAGAGAGGTTGCCTGTGGAAGTAACGCAGTTACCCGCTGCAATTCATCAAGAATACCATCGGTAAAGTACTCTAACCAGCCAGTAAAATCCCATGTTTTATATACGTCATAATAATTTCCTTTCATCCCGACTTTTTGAAAATACTTCGTTATATTCGCATTGTAATAATTTTCAAAACTAAATAATTGAAAGGTATCGAGTCCCATTTTAGCCAGTAATGCTTTGGTTATGAGGCGTGTTGTCCTGCCATTTCCATCTAAAAAGGGGTGAATAATGACAAATTGCTGATGAAAGATCCCTGCCAATATCAGATAATCGATTTGTGTCTCTTGCGTATTTATGTACGCGATTAAATCGTTCATGAATGGCAGTACGTCCGTATGGTCGGGAGGCCAATATACTGTTTTTTGAAGCAGAGGGTCGTTTACAAATACGGGTTGTCTCCGGTAGACGCCATTTGAAAATTCAACAAGTAGCCCATCGGTTACCATTTTTTGGATCCGACAAATAAATTCATTGGTAAGGGAGAGAGGTTTTTTGGATTGAATGATTTCATTGAGGTGTACCAGTGCGTTATTGTAGTTTAATACTTCTCGTTCACTGTTTTTAATATGTTCAGGACGGGATTTCAAAATCTTTTTTACATCGGTAAGTGGTAATGGATTCCCCTCGATCCGCGTAGAAGAAAAGGCTGATAATGCTCGGGCGTCTTTTTCCAGTTGGACAAAAACCGGCGTAGGGAAGCGTCGTTCCCGAAGCGTACCAATAGATTCGCGGATCGTACCGATATTGCTTACGAGTTTGTTTGTATACGTAAAGCGAGGGGAGAACATAATTGACTAATTATTGCCTAATAAATGACTAATGTCAACTGCATTTATGTTCTGCTATAATGTCAAAATTTTATTATATTTTTACACAAAAAAATTATCGTTTACTTTCTTGAAAAAACACGGGTAAAAAGAGATCTTTTTCTCGTTATTTCACTCGTAGTTGGTTCAATGCCGATTATTTGAAATATATATTTTTCAACTTCTTTGCGTTTCTTTTTCACCGCTTTACTTACCGGGACAGGAAAACGTTTTTCCCATACATTCCAAAATTCTTGAACATGTTCTTTATCATCCCGATGATTCCTTATATACTTCCGAACTTGTTCTAAATTTTTTAAATAGGTCTCTCGATCCATAGGCATGGGATACGAAATAGGATACCGAGGCGAGGTATCGGGTATTTTTTGTTTAATTGGCGGCTCATATGGTTTTTTAGGTACATTTTTTTGTGGAGGTTTTGCCTTTTTTTTCGGTTCATACAATTGTTCCAATAATAATTCGAAACGAGAACTGTTATCTGAATAGGTGTAGATCCGTGCTTCGTGAGGTAGTTTTACCGGTCGTGGTTTTTCTAATAATGTATATACCTGGTCTAAAACAGTTGTTTTTATGGGAGGAATATCATTTGCATGGGGAGGAAAGCTGAGAGGTTCAGATTCTATTTTCGATTCTAGGATTTGGCAAATACGTTGAACAAGTGGTTGAGAATGAGGGAGTTGTTCTTTCATGAAACCAATATTAATGATCTGATTGAAGAATCATGTGTCAAATTGGTAAGATTTTACTTTGAAATAGCAGTGAAAAAAGATGTTCGGTAATTTATTTCGATGAGGGCTTCTCCAACTACGAAATCTTTAACTGCGAACTGAGATAAGAGTTGAGAAGATCGGAGGTAGCAAGCAGGACCTAAAGAGATTATAGCGTAAGGGGAAGAAGAAGGGGAAAGATAGCGTGTTCAAAAACACAAAAGCTGGTAAGCGGATAGACCAGGTAGTATTGATTGGAGTGCTATCTTTCCCACAATAGATCAAGAATTATTCTTGTAAAAAAGCATGCATTATCATTACAAATAGTTGTGCTGATATGATGGTCCAAAATAACACTCTATTGTTAAAAGAGTTTGCTACAATCTCTCTTTGTGAATAGGGATTTGAACGTTTGATCCAGATAATAATAATTATTATTCCTTGTAATACTTGAACCAAGCTGAGAACAGCATCTTTCATACAATTTTCTCCTTTCTTTCTTGATCTACGAACTCAATAGAATAGTTCTTTGGTATGACAAATAATGACGTGAAGTATTAATCTTGAGTAAGAATCACATTTCATTTCCGCCACCAAATGCGATGCGATCGAGGACCAAATCATCCATTCCCATCATGCGGGCAGGAGTGATGACAAACTCTCCATATCGATCATTGATTTTATCCATGGCGTCGGAGACAAGTTTTCGTTTTTGCACTTCAGTATCAAATAAATTCATTTGAGAGGAAGCACTTGGAACTAAATCGTAGCAACTTACTGCTAGTTTAGAAATAATTTTTCGTTCAGGCTGTTGGTTAAAAATGAACAATGCTTTTTTATATAAATCGACCGTGGCATACAGTTCGTCCTGCAACTTTCGTCCTCGATGCCAGTGGGTATAATCATGATATAAACAGGCAACATGAATACCGAACGCGGCATGCCCTGAAGCTCGTAATCTTCTTCCCATTTTTTCACACAGTTTCATCAAAATTGGGCACAGTTCTTCCAGATTTGAGGTCGGTTTTTGCAAAGAGTACTCCTGCCCATAGCTTTTGCGTTGGAACTCCTGTGCATCTGGTTCCCAACCATGGAGACGTAAAAACCAATAATAGCCAACCACACTTTCAAATACCTGTTTTTTGAGAAATTCTGCGGATGCATCAAAAAATTGAAGCGGGGTAAAGATGCCGTACATATTAAGACGGGCCTGATATTTTTGATTTATCCCACAGAGATCAAGAAGAGTAAGATTTGCATAGATATTTCGAAGATTCCTATGGCTAATAATGTCGAGTCCGTCGGGTTTATGAAGAGAAGCTCCTGTTTTTGCTAAAAAACGATTCGTACCAATGCCAATGCTACACGAAATCCATTCTCCAATTTCCCGCCGCATACGGAGCTTTATTTCTTTTGCTACTTCCGTTAAATCTTTCTGCTCATAGAGCGTATGTTCAAAATTTATAATTGCCTCATCAATTGATTTCGGGGTCACATGGGGAGAGTAATCATTAAAAATTTTTCTGAACTTTGCATGTACATCACGAACCATGGGAGGATCGGGAGTACGAACAAGAACGCCAGAATACAAAGCATGAGCATCACGTACCGTCATACCTGTTTTTATTCCGTAGCGTTTTGCTTCGATAGAAGGGGAAAGGACACAGCCATTCGGTGTCGCATAGGCAGCCACCACCAGAGGTTTGTTGCGAAGAAGGGGATTGGCCTGTTGAGCCACAGTAGCAAAACACGAATTGAGATCGATGTGCATAATCAGCGGTTTATTCTGATTAATCTGCATTTCCATCAGATACCTCCTCTAAAATCCAATGAAGCGTTTCTGGGTTGCACTGAAGCCGAAAAGCCATCGTGCCATCACTCACATCGAAAATATGAAGCAAATTTCTGCCTTCTTTTCGTTTGTGATAATAGCCGAGTTTTTGCATAGTATACAAACGTCCCTGCCAACGGATGCGTCGGGGAAAAACGGTCCCTTTTGTCCGGTCATAAATAAGTTCCACGCTTACTTTTTCATGAATTGGTTCGTTCATACTCATTATGATACTGAACAAACGTTCACCATGTCAAGAGAGAAAAAGAAGAGGCACGTCATCCCCGCGAAGGCGGGGATCCATGTCATGTATTGTTTCATTGAATAGATTCCCCGGATCGGGGATGGAAATTCTCTTGTCCCATTCATCAACAAAGTGTAAAATAGCGGCATGCAAATCAGCACTCTAAAACAAGCCGAAGAATATCTTTTTGCTCACATACCCGATGTAAAGAAAAAATATACCGGAGAATGGGGACTTAAAAAAATGAAGATCTTGATGAACGAACTAGGAAATCCCCAAGAACAAATGCGGGTAATTCATGTCGCTGGTACATCGGGCAAAGGCTCCACTGCGTATTTTCTCCGTTCGTTGTTACATAGTCTCGGTTTTAGGGTAGGACTTACTATTTCTCCTCATATTACCTCCTTGTGCGAGCGGATACAGATAAACGAATCATTTGTCTCAGAAGAAACTTTTTGTCGATATTTAACCGAACTAATCCCCACCATTGATCTCATTGAAAAACGTGAGAATGAAATGGTTACCTACTTTGAAATATTTATTGCGTTGGCGTATTACAGTTGTTGGAAGGAAAAGGTGGATTATATGGTGGTGGAAACTGGCTTAGGGGGGTTGTACGATAGTACAAACATTGTAGAAAACGCTGAAAAATTGGCAGTGCTCACAACAATTGGGTACGATCATATGGAAATTCTTGGAGAAAAAATTTCAGAAATAGCCTATCAAAAAGCGATGATTACGCAAAATTTCAATAAAGTATTTTCTATCGGGCAGGTTCCGCAAGCTCGAAAGGTAATAGATCAGGTGGTCAAAGACAAAAAAGGATCGGTAACGTATATTAAACAAAATAAAGAATTTTTTCAGATGAAACCTGGGACAGAAGGTATTTATTTTAATTTTTCCTATGGAGGGATAACATACAAAAAGCTTCGATTGAATTTGATAGGGGAGTATCAAGTGAAAAACGCTGCTCTGGCGTTGGCAACGGTAATCTATTTAAGCGGACGGGATCATTTTGCCGTAGAAGAGTCAAAGGTCCGCTCTCTTTTGTCCAAGATGTTTATCCCAGGCAGGGGAGAGATTATCAACAAAAATGGGAGCATCATTGTGTTAGATGGTGCGCATAATCCACAAAAGATGAAGAGTTTTATCCAGGGGCTTCGACAACGTTTCCCGAACCAAAGCTTTCATTTTCTTCTTGCTTTTAAGAAGGGAAAGCAAATTATTCCTATTTTAAGAGAGATTATTCCGGTAGCGGAATCGATTACTCTTACTAATTTCGCGACTGGTATTCAAGAATTTTCTTCTATTAGTCTTCCTCCGCAAGAGATAGCCCACGAGTTAGAAAGATTAGGCTACCGTAATTATGTTCTTATAGAGAATCCTTCGATGGCACTTTCTCACGTTTTAAATAAAAAAAGTACTTCTCCGAGGGTGATAACGGGATCGTTTTATTTGCTGGCAACGCTGTATGAACAAGTTAAGAGAGATTAAACAATAGAACATGATTGTCATTCCCGCAAGGAACGGAAGTGCCGCGTCGGGAATCGTTGTTCGTGCATAGCGATCTCGATGACGGGAAAATTTCAAATGGTATTTTAAAATTATGAAATGTAGTACAATGATTCCATATGTCTACTCAAAAATCATCTAAATTCGGGATAGGATTGCTTATTGGTGCAACCGCAGGCGCGCTTGCCGCTTTGTTTCTTACTCCGCAATCGGGGAAAGAGAACAAAGAACTGGTAAAAAAGAAATATGAAGAATTTCTTAAAATGCTTGAAGAACATGAAGTTGAGAAAAAAACAAAGGTTATTTTTGGTGATGTAACAGAGGAAGGTACAAAGCTTTATGAAGCAGCTCGGGTTCGGCTTTCAGAAAAAATGAAAGAGGTGCAAAAAGTTTCAAAGGATATGGATCGAGAAGAGTTTGTACAGCTTGTGGGAGATACTTTAGCCCAGGTAACAGAGGAAGCAAAAGCTTCCCTTCCCAAAATAAAACAGTTGCAAGACTATTTTGTGGACCAATGGGAAGAACTGAAGAAAACGAAAAAAACATAACATTATTATGGATCTACAAACACTTTTTTACATCGTCGGGATTGTGTTCATGCTTTTATCCATTCTCGTTATGGTGTTTTGTGTCGTTTTTATAGTAGCCTTAGTTCAAGGAATTCGTCATGCAAAGGAATCGGTAACTGCAAAAGTAATCTCCCTGGCTGCAAATTCAAGCTCAGTTTTTACCACGGGTTTGTTAGTGAAAAACATTCTCATTCCGTTGGTGAAAAAAATATTCCGAAAAAATAGATAACATTCCTTACCTCTCTCTTACTCCTTTTTCGTGCTTCTTTACAGAATGCTGGGTATAAATAAACTACCTATTATTAGTTACTGTTTTATTATGGGAGACTACAACAATCATAATCAAGCTCCTTCTTTTAGCGCGGGTATTCTTATCGGTGCTCTTGTTGGGGGCGTAGTTGCTCTTTTGACCTCTCCAAAAACCGGGGAAGGGAATAGAAAAACAATGAAAGAGGCGATGGAGCAGATGCAAAAGCGTATGCATAAAATGAAGGGAGAACTGGGAAATGGAATGCCGTCTTTTCAGCTTATTTCAGACGTGAAGGGTCGTTTACAGGACATGCGGTCTCGAAATGAGCAGGTAGATGATCGTGCTTTTCGACATACTTTGGACGATTCGATTTCGGAGTGGCAGAAAAAAAACGAGGAATCAAATAAACATAAGCTCGATCAGATGCGCAAGGAGATTTTGAGTAAGGAGCGAGATATTATGCGAGGCGTCCGCGATATGAAAAATGAGGCGGAACGCGTTACTGGTTTATAAAAGAGCGTATGGATATACAAACACTCTTTTATCTCGTGGGGATTATCTATATGTCGCTGTGGATCGTACTCGTACTGTCGGTCTTATTTTTCCTCGTTTGGCTCAAAAACCAAATTGTGGATACGCGAGTGAAGGTGGGTACAGCAGTACAATCGTTAGCGGAACGGAAAAAAACAATGTGGTGGCTAAGTATTGTCATACCAATTGTAGGGAGTATAGTTATGGGGAGGCTTCGTCGATTTTTGCCGTTTATGAAGTAACCATCATTGTCAAAATCATATCCTATCGCGTGTCTTCTTGATTCTTCGTGACAAATGGGCGTGCTCGTTCCTGCGCATCTCCCAAGTCACTCCGAACAAGGCCATCACGCTTCAGGTATATGTCATCCCGGACAGCAACCTACTTGACGGTAGGCAAGGTGCAGGATCCTGCACGTCATCCTCGTGGCCACGAGGATCCAATGGGTAATATCCGCATATCATGGATCCCCGCCTTCGCGGGAGTGACGGGTGGGAACACTCAGTGATAAACATCAAACCTTTCTTCCGTATTTTTCTTTGGAGAGTCGGATAATCTTTTCTCGGTTATCATTTACTATATTGGGAAGAGGAAGTGTATTCGCAGGGAAAGGTGCGGACGTCATATTCTCAATAGAAAGCTTGGTCACTACTTCGTGTTTTCCTAAAGAAACAAGGTCGTTCTCTGAGTACAGTTCTCCAAATTCCTTGCTCAAAGGATAGGCATCCCGTGCTCCAACCACAAAAGCCATCAAAGTGCCAACGTTCCCAAATATGGCGCGCTGAACTTCTAAGTCTAGTTGCTCAATATACTGATTGGCAAGGGTGAGGGAAAGTCGATATTTTCGTGCTTCCGACAAGATTTTAACGAACGAAGAGGTAGCAAAATTCTGAAATTCATCGACATACAGGAAAAAATCGCGGCGATCATTTTCGTGTATAAACGAACGGTTCATAGCTGCAAGTTGAATCTGCGTAATCATCATTGCCCCCAGTAAGGCGGCATTGTCTTCTCCTAACTTTCCTTGCGATAAATTCAGAATGAGAATTTTTCCTTCATTCATAATCTGTTCTAAGTTAATAGACGATCGAGGTTTTCCAATAATATTCCGTATCATTTTTGAAGATACGAACTGTCCAACTTTATTTTGAATCGGTGAAATCGCTTCAGCGCGGAGTCGGTCGGGCATGCGGTCAAATTCTTTCAACCAGAAATTTCTCAGCACCGGATCTTCAACATATGCAACCATTTTTTTTCGATAATCTGCGTTGGAGAGAAGAGATAGTACATCTACTAAGGTAGAATCCGGTATTTCCAAAAGGGTCAAGATAACGTTACGTAGAATGTACTCTAGACGGGGCCCCCAGCTATCTTTGTAAAGTTTGTTGAAGATAGAGACAATACCAGAAGCGATCAGATCTTTATGTTGTTTGTTTTTTATTTCGAGCACATTGAGCGAGAAAGGGTGTTCGGTATCAAAAGGTTCAAGATACACCACATCGTTCATGCGACGTTTGGGGATGTAATTCAGAATGGTTTCGCACAGGTCCCCGTGAGGATCAATAATGCCGATACCACGGTCTTTTCGGATATCATCAATGGCCATATTGGCGATAAGGGTAGATTTCCCAGCACCCGTTTTTCCGATAATGTACATGTGTTTTCGTCGATCAGGTGTTTTAATTCCAAATTTTGTTTTTTTATTTTTATACTCTGTCTCAGCAAAAAAATTTATATCCTGTTTTTGAAGATCTGTCAGGTTATCGGCAATGGGCAAATTTTCGGGTGGTTCTCCAGAGAGTGTTTTCCCCCAAGCGATATTTTTAATTCCCGAAAGCAAAAATCCGGGAGGATGCCACAGCGATGCGAGTTCCTGAGAATTAAGAATCTGATACTTTCTCTCAAAATAATGGGTGGATCGGGTTTTAATTCGTTGTTTGAGACGTTCGGGGAAAAAGAATCGTCGTTTAAAAACCAGTTGGTTCCCTTCACCTAAAGAAAAAGTCCCGAATGTCCCAGCCAAGTTTTGCAAATAGGGGAGCGAGGGAAGGTGCTCGTTGTTTGAACCGGCGATCAAACGAATAAGGGCTTTCCCGCCTTGAAACGAAGCTTTTTTCATCAGAATCTGTCGATGTGGGTTTTGTCCGTATCGGCCAGAAGTAGTATCGAGAGATTGTACCTTTACCGCTTCTACGGCTTTATCTTGCCAGGCAAAAGTTGCGGGCGTCACCAAGATTTGAACAGCCATGCGAATGGCAGGATCCTGTTTTGCCAAAAAACCGATAATGGGGGAAAGTGGGTCAATGTCGCGAAAGTCGTAATAGGTTTTTATCGGAAAATAGAAATACGAATTAAGGGAAACCTCACCTATAGCGAGTCGTTTTGATTGAAAAATAATATCCATAGGATCGGTAGTTTTCTGAATAGCCGACTTTGGAAAGGCAGAGGTAATGAGGCTTCGTATAAAGGTTTCATTTTTTGAAGGAGTAGTAACGTAGAAAAAAATGGTCTGATTAAGGAGATAGAGTTCAAAAGAATAAGTTTGAGGCTTTACAAAAGGTCTTTTCCACAAAGGGACGTAAGGATAGGGAAGCACCGATGAGAAAATCTGAGTAGCGGCTTCGATAGGAGTTTCATCATCTTTTGGATTTTTTATCTGTAAAAAGCTTAAGCTCTGCTTCATATACACCATTATAGAGCATTTTTCAGATTATTGTCCTGAGACCGAACGCACGCGCCTGTTTTCTGTAATAATCTTTGAGCGTATCAAGAGGAAGCGGAGTAACCATGCGAGGAAGGTAGGTAAAATCTTCAACTTTTAGCATATCGGCTGCCAATAAAAAAGGCTCGACTTTTACCTGAAATTTTACCTTAACTCCTTCCATCAAATCATATACAGAGTATTTCTGTAACAGAAAATATAAATCCACAAAATCTTTTATTTCAGTTCGCTGCGATATGGTATTGAGTTTGTTTATAGCAATGTCGAGCTCACTATCAACAGGAATTGACTTATAGGTAGTCCCTTTCTCCAGTTGTTTGTACGGGTAATAACCGAAGTCAACTTTGAGTTGTTCTCCATCAGCGAATGTGAGGTTGAAAATGTACACCACTTCTATAAATCGTGATTGGAAGGTGAATTGATACTGTTCGCTCCATTCATGCATTTTTACTGACAAGTATTGATTCTCGAGAGGAGTTTTGCTGAAAAAATCGAGGTCTTCAGAATAGCGGTGATGTAAATAAAACTCAGTAAGAGCGGTCCCGCCAGTAAAATAAAATGATTTCACGAGTTCGGGCTCCTGAGAGACAAGGTTCAGAATAATCTTGTGTTTCTCCGTTAGGATTGATATTGGTTCCATATTAGTAATTCTAATAATCGTTGTTGAGGTTTTTGAAGGTGTAATCGATCCCAATACTTTTTTACCTGATCAAGGGGAATTTTTTCATCACCCGGGCCATAGTTTATCATCCGTTCAAGGATCAGAATGCGTCCTTCTTCGGTTTTTTCCAGTTCTTTACGATCGTAGTCCCAGATAAATACCATACTCTCATTGTACCTTGATGAAGCGAGAAATGCAAAATTGCAATAATAACGGTGAGAAGGAGTACCCCAAATCCTACGTATTCCAAATACTGAGGCCAGAAAATAAGGACGACCTCTTTTGTCCCTTGAGGGATAGTCCATCCGTTTGCCCAGTTGTTGATGATGACATGATTTACGTCATTCTGGCAGCGAGGAACGAGCGTGTCCAGAATCGATAAAGGGAAGGCGTGGGTCGATTCCCGACAAGCGGGAATGACGAAGGCCGTCCATCCAGGATGAAAAGATTGATTCAGTATCACGGTACTGATTTTTTGATCGGGGATGGTTACTTTATAGGTGTAATAGTTCAATTTTTCTGCGGGTATGGTGTACGCAAATTTTGCGTTCGTTGGATGCGTTGTCTTACTCTCAAAAAAGGTTTGTTTCAATTGATCGTAGGGGAATTGATACACCGATAATTCCTGGAGCGTATTGGTAGATGGAATATTGTGATATGAATTATTATTAAAACTAAAACTATATCCGAGTCCATATTGGTATTTAGGGCTTAAGATAAAGTATTCTGTAGAGTTTAGTAAACGATCTTCAAGAAACGCCTGCCGTTTTGTTTGGTCTAAAATATACAAAAATAAGGGGCGTCCTTCTCTGAGTTTCGATGCTATTTTTACTAAATATCCATTTTTTTGCTCAAGTGCGGGAGCTTCATAACCAAAACAACCTATTGCACGATTTGTAGATGAAACAGTAAGATCACTGCTATTTATGCGAGACGTAGTTCCCAGAGGACTGCAATTGTGAACCGATGTATTGGTTACATCAAATTGATAAATAGGCTCTTTTGCTATCGTGGTGACGAGCATGTTGTTTTCGATGGAGTGGGACAAGGTGCTTTTGAACTGTTGAACTTCGTTTTGGAGATAGAGTTGATACCCGGCTGAAGTGACAGTCCCTTTCAGCTCAAAATCCTGTGCATTGATCAGTAACGGTTGAGAGATACGAAACTGGTTCTCTTGTTCACTCAAAGTCCATAATTTATGTTTTAAACGTGTTTGTGTTGTAAGATCGAGATACGGAAAGTAGTAATCAAACGGTTGTGTTGCATCAGTTTTGTAATCGCCAAAATAAGTATAGGCGGTGTCGTCGTTTGTCAGTTTTATTGTTGGGCCGATGTTGGGAAGTTCAGTGGCCAGAGAGATAAAATTTTTCACCGGTTTTTTGTTTATCACTTGATAAAGAAGTACATTTTTTCCTTTTTGTACCAACGAGACGTGTTCTGAATGAGCTAAAATTCGTTCAATGCGTTCGTACTGAAGTCCTTTGAGCGAAGCACTGACAGGCAGAAGAGAGTAATCTAAAATGAGATAATCAATATCATATTTTTCAAGTAATTGATCGAATTTTTGCACTTGCTCGGATTCTATTGCCGTTTTCATTTCCCAGAAATATCCTTCACTTTTATCACTCCAGACATCGAAGGTTCGAGACACAATTGGTTGTTCTATCCCGTACCACAAAAAACCCGAACCGTTGTAGCCCCAGCGGGTGTAAAACCAGCCCCAAAAGGTGTAGTCTGGGAGGAGGGCAATGCGTTTATTTTTATCCTGATGTTGCAGATACTGCATCACTTGGAGGTAATCGTTGGGAATTGATACGTGCATGGAGCGAGCGAAGTAGTTGCCGGTAAAGGCGGGGAGAGCGGAGAGAACTATCACGATGACAATGATTAAGGATGAATGTTGAACGATGGACGAATAAACCATCGTCATCCTCGACCTGATCGAGGATCCATGATTGTGTAGGGGCGGGGCAACAGCCACGTTTGACGTGGTCTTCCCGCCCGAGGAATTACGTAGGGGCGGACCCAGGTGTCCGCCCGCCTGTACGTCATTCCGGCTTGCCCGGAATCGTTGTTCTGAATTTATGCAAAACGGTGGCCTGTCATTCGCTTTTTCCCACCCATGCTCGACTGGCATAGCGCCAGATCTCCGCGTGCGCGGGAGCCCTAAGCTCAGACACCCGTTTTGCAGTCTTTCCACTCCAACTGCAAAAAAATAACTGGCGACAAACGCATAGGGAATCGCAAACTTGGTAAAAGGCGAGCGAAACAATTGATTCACAATTTCATTTTTTCGTAAGAAATCATTGATCCAGGAAAAGGGAGGAGTGTTATTTAAGAGTGCAATGGCGACCACAAATAAGAGGGAGAGAAATGTCCAACGGTATCTACTTTTTGCAAAAATGCCGATGATCCAAATCAGCGCGAACAGATAGGAGAGTATGGCAAATAGAGGGTTTTGAAAGTGTTGTTTCCATGGTTCAAAAAGCTGCTTTTGGTCAGCATCAAATAAGTCGTAGTAGAAACCACGCATGGGAATGAATTGATCAATGGTTCCTTTTTCTTTATTTTGGTAGAGGACGTCTTCGGTAGCGAGCATGTTGGATTTTGCCTCAGTTACGACGTTTTGGTTGGTTTTCAAAAAGTAGAGTTGGGGTAAAAGCCAGAAGGCATTAATGGAAAAGAGGAGGAGAAATAGGGCGATGGAACGTTTTAACAATTGAAATGTAGGGGCGGGGTTTTCCCGCCCGTCATTCCGGCGAAGACCGGAATCGTTGTTTCTTGAATTGTCATCCCGGACTCCGATCCGGGATCCATTCAATTGAGTACCATTCAGGATCCATTTCTTCAAAAAGAACGGCGGCCTGCCACTCGAAGTCTCCCCGCACATGCTCGCTTTCCGCTCCGCGTGCACGGGGATGCCCCATTCTCGTGTCACCCGTTCTTTTTGTTTCCTATGGAAAGTCAATGTCACTGTTGCCACCCCCAACATCACTCCGTAGACGATAAACAGGGTCTGGACGTAGGCCTGCGGTGTGGCGAGAAAGTTAATCACAACAAACAAAATCACGTCTTTTCGGCTCCATTTTTTCTGTTCCAGGAGTTTCATAAAAATCCAGATTTCCCAGGGGAGGAAGGCAGAAAAAACGGAAAATGCTTCAAAGGGAACGTAAAACATCTGGATCGTGGCAAAGTTGAGGAGGTAGAACAGCGCGCCGAGGAATGACGAGGTGTCCGCACGATTAACAACGATTCCCGACGCGCTCATACTTCGCTTGCGGGAATGACAATGCAAAGTCATTCCGGCTTGTCCGGAATCAGGGGTAGCGTCGTCATCCTCGCCCCTTTCGTCATTCCCGCTTGTCGGGAATCGACCAGGATTATCGATTCTGGACGCGCTCCGCTTGCCAGAATGACACGAATGTTCTCTGGTAAACACCAAAAACCAGTACATCCCCATCGTCCCCACCCCTAACATCAAAACATGAAAAAAATAGCGTAAAAACGACTGCGGAAGCACAAAAGAAAGCATCCAGATAAAAACCGCGCGGACCAAATCGGCCGCATGTGCCATACCCGAAACCAGTCCAAAACTTTGGTACTCCTCCCACACGGAAAACACCGCCCGCTTCACCCCAAGCCAGGGATTCAGATCAGTCTGTATGTTATCCCACCCGGATAAAAAACTTCCGGGATGATAATTCGCAATGCCAAGAATCAGAACAATGAAGGAAAGAAAAAGGGGATACCGGTGAAAAGAAAGAAAATTCAAAATCCGCTGCATAGTATTATTGTACCTTTTTGTATGCAGGCAAATATACTGGTAATGCAGTTGATTTCAAAGAAACGTACTGTTTCGGTTGGACTATCAAAGAGAGTTTATTTACTACCGATTGGATACTTCGTTTTTTCCCGAGTTGTATCGAAAACTGTTGCAGTTTTGCATAGAATTTTTTATCTTTTTTTGCTTTTAACATAAGATCAATACAGGATTTTTTTGAATACTTAAAAAAGATATCTGAGGTGCGTAAACCGAGTTCAGAAAAGGTGTATTTAATATCTTCTGATTGTGCGTATCGCAGTAAATTTTCAGAAAGAATAACCGGTTTTTTGTACGAAAGAGCCAGTGAAAAGGGGCCGGATGCAGACATAAACACACGGTAGGGAAGAATGACCAAGTCGGCAGCGGCGAAGTAGAGGCTGACCTTTTCATCAGGAATAAATCCGGTAAATGTAATATTGGGATTATTTTTTTGCTCCTTGTGTACCTTTTTAATAAATGTTTGATAGTACAGCTTGTCTTTCAAGGTAGGATTTTCTCCGCCGGCAACAAGTAGTTTACAGGAATTATCGTGTACTCCTTGAAATGTTTTTACCAACCAATCACTTCCTTTGTACCAGTTAATAAAGCCAAAACTTAAAACTACAAAATCATTTTCTGTGTAACCAAGTCGTTTTTTTGCTGCGATTGAGTTGGTGCTATGTTTGTGTTCCACACTCAAAGGCAGTACTGCTATCTTTTCTGCTGAAATGAACTGACTGAGTCGTGATTTTAGTTCTTCTTCCAATACAATGACGGTATCAGAAAGAAAACCAACAGCACGGTAGAACGAGCGAATACCCAGGTTGAATATACGCTGCAGGTGGGGATTGGTAATGTTAATGTGTGCACTAATTTCCTTTACATCAAACAGGACCTGGTGCAGTTCAAAATGAGTGGTCTTTCCCGCAATGCGAAGCAGTGCTAACAAAAACGGCGTAACGAGAACGGGCAAAATGCCACCAAAAATATTAAACTCAAACTGAAAGAGCACGTGTTCGGCTTCGCGGAATGATACGAGGTGAAAAAACAGCGTTAGTAATGAAAATGGATTGCCGCGTTTCCAGGTGCGTAAGATCAGTAAATTTTTATTGATTTTTGTTTTTTTTGCTACGTGGGGAAGCTGTTCGGCAAAGATAATGACTTTTTGATGTTTCGAGAGTTCGAGGAATGTTTTTTGCGCATGCCAGGCCACCGCATTGAGATCCCGAATTCCTTTTTTGGGATCGGGGTAGCTGGAGACGACGAGTAGTGTGTTGTTGCTGTTAAAGGTTTTCATAGTGCGTATCCTTTCACCTCTCACGATAAACAGGTGTTTGTCGCGATAGGGGAAAGGACAAGACTCTAAAGTCAAAACTGCATCGTTGCAGTAACAAACATCGCTGTTTGTAATTGACTCTATAAATGAGTCTTGTCCAAGTGACGTCATTGTCACTTTTTGTTTCCTGGGCTCAGATGTGAGCGAAAGCGAGGATGGAAGGGGTTAGGCTAGGGTTACAAACTGAATCCTACAGGGAAGTTCCAAAGCTTTAAAGGCAGTGGATTAATTCCTTGTTTTATCCAGTTAGTTTTTTTACCGTCCCATAATAGGCCTGCTACCGATTTTGGATCAGTGCTTTTAGAAAAGGTCCAAAGAGACCCCTCCCAGTATGCAAAGTTATCCTTAGCTCCGTCAACCAAATAAAGGTCATGTCTATCAGCGGGACCACTTTGTCCAGCTTCAAATATGCGGCCTTCAAAGATTGTATAACAACCATTGGCACCGATTTGGGCCACGTAATGTGATCCCACAATTAAGCCGTCCGGTTTTTTGAACTGCGGTTCTGAGGTGCAGTTGTTTGCCTGAAGTTGACCAGGGGCTGCGGGGGTTGTTACCGGGGCGGGGGTAAATGTACCTGACGGGGTTACCGTAGGTCCATTTAAAGGATATTCCGTGGGATATGACCCAGGGGTACCGGTTGGAACGCCAGGGGTTAAACCGGGGTCTTCTGCTGTGCAAGCAGAGAGACCTAAAATAAGGGAAAGCACTAATAATGAAAAAATAAATTTTTTCATTGTATTTTACCTCCAAAAACCTACATAGCGGCCTGTGTCGACCACTAGTCCTAAAATGATAAAAAGAAATACGATTAGCGTTTCTTCAATCCGCCAGGTAATAAGAGATCCTACGCGGGTCACTAATATTTCAAGCAGTATGATGATAGCTATCGCGATCAAGGAAAAAAAACCTGTCATTAAAAACTTAGTTTCTTCCTTTCGTCTTCTGTTCCTCGCTCGAAAATTAATTTCCTCCGCAGGGACAAAGACATCATTATTGTTTTGTTCTTGGCTCATGGCCAAACCTCCTCTGCGCTTTCGCGCTGTTATAAAAAACAAAAAATTTTCCTCAAATAAAAGAAAATGGATTCTAGGGAGGAAAGGATTCATCCCCACAACCCATTTCTTTTATGAGTACTGGTTTATGTTTATTAAAATCTGAACCCAGTTGTAAAAGTGCTTGGGAAATCGGATTTTCTAGCTTGTAGAAAGCGATTTCGTTTGGCACCGTAAATGCGTACATCGTGGAGAAGAAAAGCTAGTTTTCTCCCTTTAATGTAAGGCCCATAGTATAGCATAAAAGGATTAAAATTTCAAGTAGGGGCGGACATGCGCGTCCGCCCGGGAAATGCAGATTCCGGGCAAGCCGGAATGACAATGCAACGTCACCCCTGCGAACGCAGGGGTCCAGAGTATCGACAACTTTGTGATTATGGAGTACAGCGAGATAAAAAGAATGTTTTCTTCAGCTTTACTGATTTCTTCAGAGGTAATTGATCCGCTGGATTCCCGCGTGCGCGGGAATGACGTTCGTGCTCGTCATCCCCGACCTCTCTCCCGTCATCCCCGACCTCTCCCGTCATCGCCACGACCTCTCCCGTCATCCCCGCGAAGGCGGGGATCCATGGTGTGGATGTTTATTACCCCTTGGATCCTCCTGGACAGGAGGATGACGTTGGCTTGTATTGGAGTTCCGCGAGACGACGTTGCGTTTTCTCTTTGCCCGGGTTCGTTTGCTCGAGAATGACGGTGCTTTTGATTTATTGCTGAATAAATATGTGCTACAAAGGAAGGATATTTACAGCTTTACTTCAATTTTCCCATTTGCGAACTGGTGCAGAACCGTGGAAATAAGGGTGTGGTAGGGGAGGCCATTCTGGATAGCTCGCTCTTGAATTTTTTCAATATCACCCGAAGAAATACGTATATTTATATTTTTATCTTTCCTATTTTCGGCTCGTAGTTCTTGTGAAGATCGCGCATACGACTGATAGCGTTTCTTTTCTTCTTCCAGATAGGGAATAGACCGATAGTTGCCGCTTTCTATATCAGCAACTAGTTGCTTCTCTTCGGGATCTAATTGATAGTTATGTGTTTGTTTTTTCATAGTACATAATGGAATTATTAACGGTTTTTTTTATTTGAACAACATCAAGCACGTTTCCATTTATAATTGCTTCTTCTATCAACTCAAAATATACATTTCTCGTTTTTCGTAACAGATCATTTTTCTCTTCGTTCCAGCTAATTTTCTTCACAAACACATTGTAGTAGAATGTATGTAGAATGTCAATGGCTACAATTGTAATTATTCAGAAGTTTCCAAAGGCAGGCCATAGTTGTATTTTCCGTCATCCCCGCGAAGGCGGGGATCCATGGTGTGGATGTTTATTACCCCTTGGATCCTCCTGTCCAGGAGGATGACGTAGGTTTGTATTGTATCGTGGGGGAGGATTGACGTTGCGTTTTCTCTTTGCCCGGGTTCGTTTGCTCGAGAATGACGGGTTTTTTTATGCAGTAAGTTCAATTCCTGTTGCAAGAGCATCACGGAGAGTTGTCTTATAGGAATTTGCTTTTAATTCTGTAGATGTGTACCCGAAGGCATTAATGTCTGGCTGAAGGTCTTTTCCTAAATCGTGTAAATCACACACTCGCTGAAATGGCTCAGTTCCTTTGAATGTATCGGCAACTACTAGAATATCGATATCACTATAACTATTTGCTTCACCACGAGCATAGGAACCAAATAAGATCACTTTTTTTGGCTTATATTTCTTTTGTACTCGTTGTACAAAAATCTTTATTGAGCTTTGAATTTTTTCTGTACCCATTCGTAGAGTTGTTCTGCAAGAACTAATAATGGTTCAATATTTTTTTTTGTTATTTTTTTTTGTTTTGAAATGTTCATTGCTTAAATCTGAATACCGGACCCATGCATATGCACTACTAAGTATTGCGACATTTGGATTATCAATTTCTGCTAATTCTAATTTAGCATCTTTTATTAGAATTTCAATAAAATGTGTTTTTTTGGGTACAGTGTTTGTATATTCTGCGATATATCCTTTGAGGATTTTTTCAACTGCCTGTTGTGCAAAAAAGACAGCGCCTCGATATCGTTTTGCCTGCATCATAACCTGCATATCCGCATAATCTTCTTTTGCTACATTTAACCAAGCCTCTGTTTCTTTTTTCATTTATATCTATTATAGCACGCGAGGATGACGTTGTTTTTGATTGTAGTGTGGGGGAGTCAACGGACTATATGCTACAACGGGGATTCTTTTATGGCACTTTGCGTTTTACTGAAGGTATTTTATCAAAGTCTGTATTATAGGAGTACACGCCGTTTGCTTCAGAATTTATTGCATACTGAGCAAGAAGTGCATCGGAAAAATCAATGTTTTTTTCTGCATAAAGATACAACGCTTGAATAACCATTTCTTTTTGAGAAAAACGGAAACCGTTCAGCATGAGCAGTGTTTCAAGCTGGTCACGTATCTCTTTGCGTGAGAATCCATAGTTTAATACTTTCGAGGAAAGTACATACACCACCTCGGCGATAACGGTTTCTGAAGTTGTGGCTATTACTTTTTTTTGAGCTATTTTTTGAAACAAATCTTGACAATGCTTCATCTTTTTTTCGTCATCACCCGTGAGAGCTCGAACAAATATATTGGTATCAAGGTAATACATACGATGCTATTTTTTTTGAGAAATGAATTCCTGTTTTGCTATCTCGATCATTTCTTTATCAGAATATTTCTTATTGCTTTTTCTCTGTTTTGCCTGGGTAAACAGGGAATCGAGGGTGTGTTTCGGAGGTTGTAATTCAACAGTATCTTTATTGATAATAAATACAACTTTATCCTGAGGTTTAATCTTTAACTTTTGACGAATAACCAAGGGGATAGTTACCTGGCCCTTTACGGTAATGGTTCGAGTATATGAACTTGTTTGCATAGTAGTAATTATACATAAAGTATTACTAAATACGAGAGTAATAATTGTAATTATTTAGAAGAGAACAAAATCGTTATTGGTCTCGAGTTTCGCCGTCATCCCTCACTAATGTACGTCATCCCGGGCTTGCACGCCATGGCGGCGACAGCCATGCGGCATCGCAGGGCATGCCAGGGACCCGGGATCCATGTATTGTTGAATTGTATAGATTCCGGATCACGCTCACTCCATTCGCTGTCCGGAATGACGTTGCATCGTCATCCTCGCGTAGGCGGGGATCCATCCCGACCCTTGCATCAGACTCCTCCCATGGATTCCCTCCTTCGAGGGAATGACGAGAGAGCCGGAATAACAACCTTGAGCCCCGTAATTCGGGGCAGGCTCCTCAGTCCAGAATGACAATGTTAACCTGTAACAACGACTCCCGGCAAGCGGGAGTGACAAACAAACCAAAAAAAAGAATGGGTGGCACGAGTCAGGGGTCTCACGCACTTTTGACGATGGTGTGATGCTCGAAGTCAAGTGCGTGGGAAAGACGAGCGACAGGCCGCCATTCTTTTTGAAGGAGAGAGTATTGATCCACTGGATCCCCGCCTTCGCGGGGATGACGGGAGAGAGGTCGGGGATGACGGGAGAGAGGTCGGGGATGACAGAAAATACAACTATGGCCTGCCTTTGGAAACTTCTGAATAATTACTTACGTGGCTCTTGACAATCGTAACTTTGTATATTGCCATAATATACAAATGAAAAATAAAAACGTAATACCAAAGTTCAAAAATGAAGGTGAGGAACGGGAGTTTTGGGCAACTCATAATACTACAGAGTATTTCGATGTACGGAAGCCAGTACATATGGAATTTCCCAACCTTAAACTCAGTACGGAGACAATTAGTATTCGATTACCCGTTTCTTTATTGGAAGATATAAAATCTGAAGCGCGGAAGATGAATGTTCCGTACCAATCACTCATGAAAATATATATTGCCGACAGAGTGAAAGATGAACAGAAAAAGAGTGCATATGGTACAAAGAAAACTTCCTATAATAAAAAAAAGAAGGTGTATAAATAATGTGAACGAAAATATATTTTTATCATTGCAAATTAGGGCCGAAGTCACTGAACCAACAAATTCCATTAACAACGATTCCGGGCAAGCCGGAATGACCAATGTTCGTCATTCCCCTGAACAGGGGAATCCAGTGGACTAATTACATCGTATCTTGCTTTTTCAGCATTACCGATCACTCCAGTAGTAATCGATCCTCTGGACCCCTGCGTTCGCAGGGGTGACGTCCGGGTCCCTGGCATACCCTGCGATGCCGCATGGCTGTCGCCACCATGGCGTACATGCCGGAATCTATTCAATAAAACAATACATAGATCCCCGATCCCAACTTCGCCAGGGCTTCGATGGGCAGGCAGGTCGGGGATGACGTTATCACTCACCAGGTCTCAGTGTTTTCTCATACATTTTCGCCACACGGGGCCAGGCTCGCGCCTGCTTCATAGCTAGGGAAAAGTCCTGTAGTTTTTGCATATTTTGGTATACCTCATAGATTTTTTCTTTTAAATGATTTTTCGTAAAGTCGTAGAACAAATACTCCTCGTTGAGTTTAGTATGAAGTAGTGCTTTTTGAAAGTCGGGGCTCTCCAAATACCCTTTTAGCTGATTCGACAGCAGAATTGGTTTTTCAAAGGTATAAGCCAGTGAGAGCGGGCCCGAAGAAGAAAGGAGGGTGCGATGGGGAAAAACCATTACATCGCAGGCAGAAAGATAGAGTTCAATCTGTTCTTTGGAAACATAGCCAGTGAAGTGGATACGATCGGTGCAGGTGGCAAGCTGATTCATGAATCGTTCGTAATAGAGGTCGTGTTTTTTATGAAATCGTTTGCCACCTACAAAATAGAGGTAAATTTCTTCCTGATCAATAAGAGTTCTAAATTGATTAAGAAGGATATCTGGGGCTTTGTAATCTGCAATAAATCCAAAATAGACAAACAAAAAGCAGTCACGCGGTATGTTTAAAAGTTCTCGTGCATACTGTTTTTCGATCGAACGAAGCTCTGTGTCTACCCCATGGGGGATCCAACCCACCTTTTTCGAAGGAATTCCGATACGAACAAGGTCGGACTTGAGTTTTTCCTCGAGGACAATTACCCGATCTGACTGATACGATACAGCTTTATAAAATAGTTGAGCCATTCCATTTAATAAGTAGAGCCCTATAAAAGTCGGGGAGAGTGGCGCAAAATTAAGAAGAACTCCATGGAGAACAACCGTTACCCGTTTTTTCATACATTTAAGTGCCCAGAGAAACACAGGAAACTGGATAAGATACCACAACCCAGATCCAAACACATTCCACTCATACTGAACCAAAACCTGAGAACTTTTTTCGGTACGAATGCGTAAAAGAAGCTGGATAAATACAAACGGATGGTTGCGTTTCCAGCAGCGATCTAGGGTAATATCGGGTGAAAACTGATCGGAGACTTCTGGGTGTTCTCCTGCATCTGCAAGAACCGTAATCTTTTTGTGTTGGATATTCGAAAGCAGATGAAATGAAAACGATGCAAGAGCACTATTTTTATGAGAGTAAGAATGCGAAGGGGGAAAGGGTGAAATATAGATAAGTTTATTCATAGAGTTTGAGAAGAGATACTAATGTAGAAGCGCGATTTTTATGAGAAGAGTCGAGAGCGTACATTCCTGTATGCCAACCATACGTTATCCGTGCCATTTCCTGAAGGCTCCGAAGGCTATCGCGGAGCAGTTTTACTTTGCTTCCGTTTTCGACATGGCTCCAGGTAACGGGAATCTCTTGATGAGAAAACTTATATTTTTTCGCCAGAAAGATTACTTCCATGTCGAACCCCCATCGATCGATTTTCAACAGGGGAAAGAGTTCCTGAATGAATTTTCGCGAAAACAGTTTAAACCCTCCTTGGAAGTCCCAAATGAACATACCAAACACCACAGAAGCAACCAAAGAATGACCATACCCTACTATTTTTCGCAACAATGTGCGAGGGATACATTCTTTTGCGCCCGGCATTTTTTTACTGCCAAAAATAAGATCTACGTTGTTGCGTACAGACGGAAGGCAGGTGTACAAATTTGAGAGCGGGATTGAAAAATCTGCGTCGGTATACAGCACGTATTCGGTATCAGCGAGAAATGCGCTATGGATTACTGCAAAGCCCCTACCTCTATTATCGGGTGAACTCACGATCTGTATAGGAATCCTCAATATTTTTTCTAATTTTTTCCGAAAAGAGTACAGAAGCGAAAGAGTACTGTCGGTAGAACCGTCATTAAAAAAGATAAGTTTGGTGAGCTTGAGCCCACGAAACGAGAACCCTTTTTCCAGAGTTTGCAACGTATTCGTGATACGTTCTCCTTCGTTGTAGACGGGAATAATGAGCGTTAATGTTTTCATAGTCTTCACTCTGTTCACAATATCACTGAATAGCAGGTTCAAAAAATGGAGGCCTGTCATTCGCTTTTTCCCACCCATGCTCGACTGGCATAGCGCCAGTTCTGCGCGCGAAGCCGCGTTTGACGCGGTGTGTGGGAGCCCTAAGCTCAGACACCCATTTTTTCGTCATTCCTAAGAGCGTCACCGCCGTTGGCGGGATCTCGCAGGAGGCGACGACAGGAATCCAGTGAAGAACTTACTCCTTGAGCCATCTGTTCAGGGGGATGACGGGAGTAGAGTTATTCCGGTTTGCCGGGAATCGTTGTTATAGTGGCATCTCATTACAAACAAAATGAAGGGTGTCAAGAAGTCACTTTTTTATAGAGGGTTACCTCTGAGTAACAGCTTGGACACCACTTGCGCGGTTTAGGAAAAACTTATTTCCCAAAGTTCCGAATTGTGACACCTTCGACTTCCCAAGATCCGGGTGGAACTTTTGGTTGTGATCCGGTACGCCATCCGTCAAATGTGACTGAGGTGGGGTTTGTCATGTGGAAAGGGAGAATTCTGTTTGCTGAATCCTTTTCTCTCAGGACTCGCACACAGTTATCCTCTTCTGGACAGGTTGCGATTTCGAATGGCTGAACATCCATCTGAAAATAGCGAATAAACTCTTCGCGTGATGAAAAACCTATTCGAGAAAGGGCAATGAGGACGGGGTCAGAGTGAGAACTGACGACTTGCGTGGTTGGTGCGATGGTTGGGACGAGTGTAGGCGTACTAGGAACAGCAGATTCCCCTGCAACGGTTTGTAGTGCCGTTGTTGGAGTTAGTTCGTTTGTGGGACGGAGCGAGACCGAGGCTTGATTTGTTTGAATTCGCGCCAAACCGGCTGTCAATGTTGCTCCATGCTGTGCCTGTTCCTGCGCTTGTTGCTCATTCGCGCCTGAAACAGCGTTTATGATAAGTATTACGACGATTAGTAGGACTAAACCTGCAAGTACAATCAGATACCAGAAATTTCTGATAAAACGCCCGAGGCGAGTTCCCAAACTAGGGCGTGCGGGAGGAATCAATACCGCCATTTTTTTCTCCTTTTAACGCACTCATGAAATCACTCATAAAGGTTCTCTTTTTTTGAGAAGGTTGTGCTTGTTGTGGCATAATGGGTTTTATTTCCTCTTTGGGAGGAAATTTTACCGGCTGATACTCTTTGTAAATAGCTGTTTCATGTTTTTTGAGTTGGCTCTCGAGTTGGGCGTTTTTTGTTTGTAGAGCTTCTATTTGTGCTTGTAAGCCCTGTACTTGATCCTTGGTTTGTTTTTTGAGAGCAGTGAGCTCTCTGGCAATGGTTAACAGAGCCTCTTCGACTTCTGTTCGTTCCTCTTGAGCAATAAGATCTGGAGTTTCTTTTTTTTCTGTCACGTTATATTCTCCTTTTCTTAATAATATATTAAGGTTGCATAACCTCGATCTGGGGAGAATAGTATTGTCATTCCGGCTTGTCCGGAATCGTTGTTATTGTTCGGTTTTGCCCGTATCTCTTCACAATGACTCCCGACAAGCGGGAGTGACGTTCGTATTCACTCTCAAATCGAGGCTATGAACCTCTTTCCTAAACCGATGTGTAAAAGTGCGGCATTTCTCTTTCACGCGGCTAATGCATGAATGAAATGTAAAACACCTCTTTATCTCATACGACCTCATGCAAGAGTGTGAAAAGAAGGTAACAAATAGGTAGGAAATGATAGGATACAAAAAAGGTGCTGAAGAACTATGCATGAAGGTATAAAAGGTCTTCAACACCTCGTGTTGGTTTAGGATAAGAAAAGTTAAGGACGCAGTGTCGCTCCAAGAACAAGTCCGTTGTACTGGGGGGGAATGCCCGTATTGCCATTAGATAGTTGGCCATCAATCCACTTATCTGTGGGATTGATGATGTGGAACGGGGTAATTATCCCGGATGTATCTCTTTTTATAACGGAAAAACAACGCTGTTCTCCGGGACAGCTGGTTACCGTAACGGCTTCGGTGATACCAAAAAATGATAAGGCGTCTGCTTGTGCCCACGGGGGTGCAACAGTTGGGGTAGTCTCTGGTATTGGTGCGGTCAGCGTCGGGGTTGTGGGTGGTAGTGTTGGTGTTGTTTCGGCTGCAAAAACGGTTGTTATCATAGATGTCTGTGGATCTGAACCGGCCGGTTTTAGAAACGGTCGTATTGTTACTCCATAGACACAAAATGGCCCGCCGGGAATAATCCCAGAAGAGTTTGCTTGACAGCTTTGGCCATCAAACGTAGTCAAAGTTACATTTGTCATTGTAAATGGATTGTCCGGACGGACTATCCTTACACACGCATCGGGTTCACCAGGACATGCTTGAATATCGTTTGGGGACATTACAAACATATTAAAATAGGTAAATAAGTCTTCTGCTGAATTGAATCCAAGTAAATTGAGACTCCTTACAATTGGATCTGCTGCAGTAGTTTCTGCAACTGTGGTGAGAATGTCTGGTGTTGGCGGTTCGGTAGTTGGGATATCTGTAGTAACGGGTGCTTCTGTTGTGGGGTTCTCTGTTACCTCTTCTGTAATAGAAACTGTAGAGGAGTTATTGGAAGTTATCTCCTGAGTTACCTCAATAGTAACTTCATCTCCGGTAGCGCTAACCGCTATCGTAGCAACGACGGGTGTTTCTTCGATCACCTGTGCCTTGGTTTGTGGCACGGGCGCAGAATTAAGTACTACGACTGTAATAGCAAACATAAGCCAGATACATGCCGCGATGATGATGATCAAGACTGGTTTCTTCATACGGAAACCTCCTTTTTTCTTTTCCTTAAACTTTCAAAGTGCATTGCAGTGCATAGGTTTAACGCAAAATAAAACCACACTCATAATGCACGTGTTCTTTTTAAAAGGGAAAACATCTGTACGGCTATTGCACAGTATTTTAGATAAGAACAGGAAAGTTTCTCATAACAAATTAGAATGAATCGTGAAAGGACAGTAATAATGAAGTAGGAATCAGCCGAGTTTCTTTTTGAGAGCAATTCCACCAGCCAATGCGGCGAATTCTCCCGCAAGGATAACTATTCCCATTTCCGGACCAGTAGCAGGTACGGTTTGAATACCGCTTGACACCTGTTTTTCAATACAAAACTGTGAAGAATCATTATCAGAAATATTTCCCGAATAGGCTTCTGCCTTATTGGTCAGACAGATAATACCCTGATTTGCAGGAAGTTTTTCTTGTGGCGCGACAACCATTCGAAAGGTGTAGGTTTTTTCTTCGTTTACTTGTAAATCTCCTACAGAGATCGTGATAACGTTATTGGTTGTATCGTAGGTCCCAGGATACGAAGCAGGGGAGAGATAAGAAGGAAGAGTGTCTTTTAAGATTACATTTGGTGCAACTGTGGTTGAGGTATTTTTTACTTTAATCTGAAAATAGACCGAATCTTTCGCAAAAAAATGAACATCGGAAGAAGTAAGATTGTCTACATAGGTAAGGGTTGTTCCCCCCTTATCTTGTACTGGTTTTCCGACAGTTTTATCTACCACAAGCGATTGAGAAGGAGTGCAACCTCCATATTGACCATATTGGCCAGTACACCCGTACTGAGCAAATGTTGTTTTTGCGGAGATGAGAAAGAATAAGGCTCCAAAAGCGATTGCGGTAGCCATACTGTTCAGTTTCATATGTGCGTATTATACTACAGGATAGACTGGCTGTCAACTATAGGTCATATTTAATTATTAATTCATAATCTTTCTCTAGAAAATACCAACCATTCATGGATTCTCTGCAAAAACTTAGTAACAATTATGTAAGGTATAATAGAGAGATGAAATTAAATGCACGGGAACTGCGAGAGATTCCTGAAGAGGAAATAGATAAGGAATTTCTTGAACAGGAGAGAAATCCACTCTATTTTATTCTGGAAAATATATACGATACCTACAATATTGGAGGCATATTTCGTTTGGCAGATGCCTTAAAAGTAAAGAAAATATATTTATGTGGTGAGACGGAAATTCCTCCAAATCCGCGGATCAAAAAGGCCTCGATTGGCACCTATAAGGTTGTCCCGTGGGAGTACAAAAAAACGGCAGAAGAGGCAATTGTAGAAGTCCAGCAACAGGGTGTTCGAGTCTATGCCGTTGAACAGGATACAACCTCAGTGGAGTATACAAAGGAAGCGTATCAGTTTCCCGTTGCGCTCCTTATGGGAAATGAAACCTATGGAGTGCTTCCGGAAACGTTGCAAAAAGTAGATCAGATTGTTGAAATTCCCATGTGGGGGATAAATAAGTCGTTAAACGTTATCGTTTCTACTGCGATTGTAAGCTATCACATTGTAACAAGTACTACCTAAATTTTAATAACTTTATACTTACTATTGACAGATTTATACTCGTCTATTACCATGTGCTCATGGTAAATTTTCGAGAATTGTTTGGCGGTAAAAAAGACCATTCAGTTGATGGAGAACCTCCTTTTGTCACAAATTTCAAGTATATGCTTCCTAATGAGCATTCGGCGGTAGTTTTAGAACGAATAATAAATCATATAATGTCTCAGGAATCTGCGGAGATGGCCTTTTCTAAGTCGATGAACAGTATGCTCTCAGCCATGAGATATCAAGATTATGAACAGGCTTATAGATATGGTATGTGGATGTTGTCAGTGTATATGTTTGCTGGAGATTATCAAACAATATCTTTAGAAAATCCAATTATGGCAACAACTGAAAAAGATGGAAAGCTGATAAGGCAGCTTAATAATATTGAAGAGTACATTGCTCATCTCAATAATAGAGAATTATTAACAACAATTAATTCTATGATTTCAGTGAGAGGAGAAGATGTAGATGAAGGGAAACTTGATGGATATAGCCATGAAATTCTTTTTCTCTATGGACTGGTAGCAAATCAATTAAAGACTCATATTAGGGATGAAGCTGATGTTACCGCATTTTTACATGCGCAGAGAATAGATGGTCGCAATGATGCTGGAAATGTTTTTCAATTTATAGAAGCGATAGGATTAAATAATCGGGGTGAACTATTTGGATTAATACCGTTAATTTCAAACTTTCGAGGTGTTTATAGTCAGAAAACTGAATAAGTAAGGTAGGGTAATTATTTTGAGCCCAAAGTGGGAATCGAACCCACGACCTTGTTCTTACCAAGAACACGCTCTGCCACTGAGCCATTTGGGCCTTCGTATAACAGAATATTTTATCATAGAATTCGTAATATAATGGAACATATGCAGATTCATCCGATCGAGAAAAACCCAGGTATTCCTTCGTGGAAACTATGGCTCACCGCAGGAGTCATCGGATTTGTAGTGGTTGGATCACTGTATTTTGGAAAGAGCAAGGCGAAACCGCGCGTTTTGGGTGTTCAATCGGTTTTTTCTTCACCAACTCCAGTTCCGGTTGAATGGGAAGCAGTATATAAAGATGTCTCTCAACAGGCGCAAACGGCGATTGGAGGGGTCACAAAGCAGGCCACAGCACTGGCATCAGATACTGCTTCAAAAGCAGGTGAGGTTGTTGGAGAGTATATTTTTCAAAATACGGTTGGGAATTTGGTGAAGCAGGTAGACAAACTGCCGGAGAAACAAAAAGAGGAAGTGAAAAAGATGATTTGTCAGTAACGGGATCTGTCGTCATTTCGGACTGAGGAGCCTGCCCCGGCCTTATGTCGATCCGGTGGAATCATTGTTTCAAAAAGAACGGCGGCCTGTCACTCGTCTTTCCCACCCACTTGACTTCTAGAACACCCGCGTCACAAGTGGGTGAGACCCCTGACTCGTGCCACCCATTCTTTTTGTGTCTATCGGAACCCAAAATCTTACGAACCAGGTGCTGTGCTTTGTATCGTAGCTTTAATGACCGGAAGAGGTTAACAGAAATATCCTTGACAAAGCTGCGTTTCGTCCTACTATTAAAGGTATATATAAGTTTATATATTTTCATGGAAATAGTTATTTTGATACTCTTAATTATCGGGGTGGCGCTTTTTTTCAAAATGTTGGTTATTATTGATCAGTATGAGCGGGGAATCGTTCTTACGCTGGGAAAATATTCTTACACCCTGCAACCAGGGCTAAAGCTATTGGTCCCCATTTTTCAGCGAGCAATTAAGGTGGATGTTCGTATTCGTACTGCAGATATTCCCCAGCAAGAAGTAATTACCCGGGACAATGTACCCGTTGGCATTAACGCAGTGGTATATTTTCAGGTAACAAGGCCAGAAGATGCTGTTTTGAAAATTCAGGATTATACCTATGCAATAACACAGTATGCGCAAACGGCACTGCGTGATGTAATCGGCGGGGTAGAATTGGATACATTGTTGGTAGAACGACAAAAATTAGCGGATGAAATAAAGCAGATTGTAGATAGTGAAACCACCGATTGGGGTATTGATGTAACCGCTATCAAAATTCAGGATATCGAGGTTCCAGGAGATATGAAACGTGTGATGGCAAAGCAAGCAGAAGCGGAACGTGAACGACGAGCGACTATCATTCGATCGCAGGGAGAACTGTCTGCCTCACAGAACTTAACTCAGGCCATGAAGGTTTTGACAGAAAGCGGAGCGATTTCTTTGCGTACTTTACAAACGATCGAGTCTTCTACCTCAAATCCGGCAAATACGGTTGTGTTTGCGGTCCCGGTTGAGATTCTTGAAGGATTTAAACAACTTGTGGGGAAGAAATAGATTGTCGTTCCAGAACCTTCTGTCGTCATTCCGGACAGCGAATGGAATGAGCGTGATCCGGAATCTATTCAATTCAACAACGCTTCGAAAAGAATGGCGGCCTAACAGTGGTCATTACGTCATCCCCTCGAACGAGGGGATCCAGTGGATCAATACTCTCTCCTTCAAAAAGAATGGAGGCCTGCCACTCGTCTTTCCCACGCACTTGAGTTTGAGCATTACACCACCATCAAAAGTGCGTGAGACCCCTGACTCGTGCCACCCATTCTTTTTGTAGGTCATTCCGTCCTGAGGAGCCTGCCCCGGACTGCGCCGATCCGGGGGAATCTATACAATAAACTAAATACATGGATTCCCGGGAAGAAGTATTCTTATACCCTCCTGTCGTTTTTCTTTTGACTTTCGTTTGATTTTTTGTTATCTTTGACCTGCTATGGAAATAAAATATTTCGGTCATTCATGCTTCTCAATTAAAACCGCTGTTGCTCGAGTAATAACAGATCCATTCGATCCTCAGGTTGTTGGATTTAGTCTTCCCAAACTGGAAGCCGATATTGTAACAGTTTCTCATCAGCATCCGGATCATAACAATAGTCCCGCCGTGGGGGATAATCCCTTAATTATCGATTGGCCCGGTGAATTTGAGAAACAAGAAGTGCGCATTTTTGGATACTCTTCCTTTCATGATAATAAAAAAGGAGCAGAAAGAGGAGAAAATATTCTCTACAAATTTGAAATGGAAGGAATCACCATTTTACACTGCGGTGATTTAGGAGTAGTTCCCGATAATGGTTTTATCGCAGACGTCGGAGAAGTAGATATTCTTCTGGTGCCAGTTGGCGGACTTCACACGATTGATAGTGCTCAGGCAGCTGAACTGGTAAAGAAAATAGAACCAACCTATGTAATTCCAATGCATTACAACACTCCCGGTTTGAACCAGGAACAGTTTCCTACTCTTGCCGGTGTTGATGAATTTATTCATAAAATGGGAGTCCCCGAACCAGAACCTATCGATAAACTCGTACTGAAAAAAGAAGACATTATGCAAGAAGAGATGAAGGTTGTGGTTATGAAGATTACTCCCTAAGTATGTCAATGACTGATGCCTTGAAAGTTCCTCCGCACGATTTAGATACGGAAAAATCTGTTTTGGGGGCTGTTTTAATTGATCCTTCAACTATTACTACGGTTATTGAGATTCTTCGTCCTGAACATTTTTACCAACCAGAACACCAATTTATTTTTTCTGCCATCATTTCATTATTTGAACAGCAACAGCCCGTAGATGTTGTTACCTTAAAAAACGCTCTAACAAAAGAGGGTACCCTCAAAAAAATCGGGGGAGTAAGTTATTTGTCCGATTTGATTAACACGGTACCTACGGCGGCGTATGTGGAGCACTATGCCAATATTATTAAGGGGTTTTACACGAAACGGAAAATGATTGAGCTTTCTTCTAAAATGGTGGAAGAAGCATTTGAAGATACCGGAGATGTAAAGATGCTTTTGGATCATGCAGAAAGTCAGATTTTTGCTCTTTCGCAGGAGCACATGCACCGCGATTTTATTCAGCTCAAAGAAATTCTTACTCAAAGTTTTGAACGATTGGAGGAGTTTGGACGCGATGGGGGAAACTCAATGCGAGGGGTTCCTACTGGTTACACGGATTTAGATAACAAACTTTCCGGAATGCAGGCTTCCAATTTAGTGATTCTTGCAGCTCGTCCGGGTGTTGGAAAAACAAGTTTTGCCTTGAATATCGCACTCAATGTAGCAACAAAACACAAGATGCCGGTCGGATTCTTTTCGTTGGAAATGAGTAAGGAAGAACTTGTGGACCGTCTTTTGGTGGGGCAGGCAGACATAGATGCATGGCGTTTGAAAACGGGCCGATTATCGGATGACGATATGAAACGTTTAACGGAGGCAATGGGAGATTTGGCTGAAGCCCCCATTTTTATTGATGATACGCCCGGTTCTACGATTTTGGAAATGCGTACGAAAGCCCGAAAACTAAAGGCAGAACACGATTTAAAAATGATTATCGTAGACTACTTACAGCTTGCGGATGCCGGACGAAAGATGGAATCGCGCGTACAGGAGGTTTCATTTGTTTCACAGGGGTTAAAGAACCTCGCTCGTGAACTGAGAATTCCCGTTTTGGCGCTTTCTCAGCTTTCCCGTGCAGTGGAGCAGCGAAATGTGAAAAAACCACAGCTTGCCGATCTTCGTGAATCGGGGGCAATTGAACAGGATGCAGACGTTGTTATGTTTATTTACCAGGAAGAAGAAACAGAAGATTTGTTAGATCCCAATAAACGAAATATGAAACTTCTGATTGCGAAACATCGAAACGGCCCGGTTGGAGAAATCGACCTCCTGTTCCGCGGAGATCGGGTAAAGTTCTACACCGTGGATAAAGTGAATAGTTTGTAGTGTGGAAGCAAAATTCGTTTGAGAAAATAAAACTGCGGCAATGTAAAAAACAGTTGCATATTACTGATAGAATGATAATATATAATATATATGCCAGAAATTGAAGGCTTTTCCTCAATACAGACAGGTCCTACTAGCTCTCTTGAATCACTAGAAGGCCCATGGAAGAATAATTCTCAATTTGGAAGTGTAGTTGACGTTTTATCTCATAGACTCAATGTTATAAGACAAAGTGGTTCGATAAAGGATGTACTATCAGTTATTGATCCTGAGTATGTATTTCCTAATGATGATAAAGAACCAAGAAAACCTCCAATAGAGGCAGAATTGAGGCTATTATTTGGATTAAATGTTGTTGGAGTAAAAAGAACTTCACTTGTCAGCGTAGATGAATTACGAAAAAGTGCGGCCAAAGTGTGGGAGTTGAAGGAAGCTGATTTAGAAAAATTTACTCAAGCATTAGATCCTTTAGTTGAGTTATATATGCGGCGTGAGCGAGAAGAGCAAGCGAAAACCATGTTACTGTTATGGGATAAAGAGAGGTTTCGTGTTATTACAGAAATGTTACTTCGTAAAAGTAAAGGTTCAATATTGAGTGGTTATAGCACACGTAATTCAGTTTCAGACTATAATGAGACAGGAAAGAAAACAATTGAAGAGGTACCTAATAAACTTAATGAAGTACTTAAGATTGCAGACCCAAGACAAAAAGATGTTGCTTTGCAAGATCTCGTTGAATCAGTAACCAAGATTGTGGGTAGTATAACCTTTCTTACACCCCAAGAACTTCGTGCAATTGTCCAAGAAGAGTCATATTCAGGTTGTCTATTTCTTGATACACTTGCAGATGTGGTTCCCATTTTGAAACAAACAGAAGGATATGCTGAGGAGAATATGCAAGACCTCTCGGAAAGAAATAATGGTTTGCCGCTAACTGAGGCAGATAATGAATATATGAATCGGCGAAACGAGGCAATTAACAGCTTGCTTTTTGGAGCTAAAAATAATGTCGCAGTACGGAGTAAGCTTGGTATTCTTTTAGGTAGAAAATACCGGAAGTTGTCAAATCGATAATCTTCATTTTCTTTGGATGAAGCTACAAAAAATTGATTGATTGTTTAATATCTGGTCTACTGATTATTTTTTTGTACGTTATATGCTCCTTGTTGTTACTCGATGATTACGTAATATGATATAGCTCACCGCAATCCCTAGTACCCCTCCTCCTACCACATCTCCTACATAATGGTATCCAAAATATACACGAGAGAGCGCGATGAGAAAGGCCAATCCATAATAAAATCCCGCACGTTTTTTATCAAAGTACGCAAAAATAAGAGCAGAAGCAAACGCCGCAGCGGCATGTGCAGAGGGAAAACTAGCGTCGGTAGGGCAGTGATACGAAACAATGGGTTGAAAAACATGACAGGGGCGAGGTCGTTTTATTACGTCTTTTATACCGATAACAATGAATGAGGTAATAACAAAAGTGGTAATAAAATAAACGAGAAATTTTTTATTGCGTTTTTCTTCAAATAAAAATAATATCCCGAGGAGTAGAAGCCAGATGACAATAGAGTTTCCCTTCAAGGAAAGAAAAGAAAATAATATGTCAGTTAGTGATGTATGAGGGATGAACTGAAAAATAAGGTGGGAAAGTTGAGAATCTAGATTTTGTAAATAGTTCATATTTCATAGCGGTAAATAGAATGGATTCCTTTCTGTTCAGAATATGCGTTCATATTTTTTACCGGATAGTAATAGGATACCATTGAATAGTGGGGGATAGCCGCTCGTATTTTTTTAACTACGCGGTCAATAAGCCAGGGAGAAATATACATATAAAATAGAATGTGAAAGTTTGGGTTTGAAGTTTGAAAAGGAGAATAATCTATCGAAAAGATATCTCCGCGTATTACGGTAATGTTATTCCTATTCGGATGAAAAATGCGCAAAATCATCAAAATCATTACTAAGATAGGATTGAGTTCTACCGCGATAAACTTTGTATTTAATTTTTTTTGAAAAGCCATATGGGCTGCTTGAAATACCACCCAGCCGTCGCCTGCTCCGAGATCGATCATTACCTGGTTATTTTTTAACTTCAATGTAGTGAGTATGAGTTTTTTATCCTTTCCATTTGAAGGAAAGTAGGGAATGGGGGAGAAGATGGGAAAGGCAAACAGGGCGAGGATGGAAAAAAAAAGTACTGCAATAAAGAAAGCAACAAGAATCATGAAAAAAATTATACAGTAATAATCTCTGTTCGTCACTCACGCTCGCCGGGAGTCGTTGTTATTGTTGTATGAGATGCTATACGATGTTGTCGTATAGTTTATTGACTTTTTATACGATGGTGTCGTATAATACTTATATGGAAGAATTATATTATCGGTACAATCCATGGTGGGAAGATGAATACAAATTTTCGGTGTATAAAGAGCGTCCTGTTGTATTTTCTGCCTTGAAAAAAGATTTAGAATCGAAGTCTATTGTGTTTCTAACTGGTCTCAGACGCGTGGGTAAAACAACTCTTATGAAACGACTCATTCAATATCTACTTTCACAAAAAGTGTCACCACGCCATATTTTTTATATGAGCATGGACGATTACACATTGAGCAGTAAGAGTATATTGAGTTTGATCGAGGAATATAGAACACTTCAAAAGTTATCGTATCAGGAATCGGTTTATGTATTTTTGGATGAAATTACCTATCAAAAAGGTTTTGAACGTCAGTTAAAAAACATCTATGATCAGCAATTAGTAAAAATTGTAGCCTCATCTTCGAGTGCTACGTTGCTTCGCAACCGCGCTTCTTTTTTAACAGGAAGACATATTACCCGAGAAATACAACCACTAAATTTTTCAGAATATTTAACTTTTAAAGATATTGTCTTGAAAAAAAGTGATAGTCATTTACTTCATACATATTTTGAAGATTATTTACAAACGGGGGGAATGCCGGAGTATGTGTTGGAAAAAAATGTAGAGTATTTGAGGCAACTTGTGGATGATATTTTGTATAAAGATATTGCTGCTCATTACAATATTACAAATACGCAATTACTCAAGGATTTTTTTCTGCTATTAATGGAGCGGGCAGGAAAAATTGTCAGTATTAACAAGTTGGCTCATATTCTTGAAATATCTCCGGACACGGCAAAGCGATATTTACAGATGTTCACAGATACGTATCTTATTTATTTAGTTCCCCGCTATGGAAAAACAAGTTCCTTGGTTCGTGCACCAAAAAAATTGTATGCGGCAGACCTAGGAATACGAACTTTTTTTACTGGCTTTCGTGACAAGGGCAGTTTATTTGAAAATTATGTATTTTTGAAATTAAAACAGAAAAATTTACGGTATGTGTATGAAGAGGGTATAGAACTGGATTTTATGACAGAAGATAAGGAGTTGATAGAGATAAAGTATGGAACAGAATTAACAGAAAAACAGAAAAAATTATTCAATTCGTTTCCTGCAATAAAAAAAACAATCATCAGCTCAGTTGAAGAGGTGGAAAAATATAAATAAACACAAATATTGGTTCTTCGCAAAGCGACTCTAGTGCCGCGGGAGAGAGTCGAACTCTCACGGGGTTGCCCCCATCAGTTTTTGAGACTGACTTGTCTGCCATTCCAACACCGCGGCAGTCTTAAACACATATCTACCAATAACCGCAATTGTCTGCCCCCGCACGTTCTCGCATTCGGCTCAATCGCCTCATGCTATCACGTTGCGGGACTAACTGTCCGTAATTCCTCACATTGTATCGGAAACGGACAGTTGAGCATTCCAACACCGCGGCAGTCTTAAACACATATCTACCAATAACCGCAATTGTCTGCCCCCGCACGTTCTCGCATTCGGCTCAATCGCCTCATGCCATCACGTTGCGGGACTAACTGTCCGTAATTCCTCACATTGTATCGGAAACGGACAGTTGAGCATTCCAACACCGCGGCAGTCTTAAACACATATCTACCAATAACCGCAATTGTCTGCCCCCGCCTCATTCATGCACTCGACGTATCCGCTCGTGCTTTCACTTTGCGGGACTAACTGTCCGTAATTCCTCACATTGTATCGGAAACGGACAGTTGAGCATTCCAACACCGCGGCAGTCTTAAACATATATCTACCAATAACCGCAATTATCTGCCCCCGCATTATTCCTTTTTTTAGACGGCCAGGTTGGCCGTCTCTACGATTAAAAGAACCAACAACGATTCCCGACTGTGCGGGAATGACAATGTGCGTATACCTTTTCTATTTTACCACTAAACATTCAATTTTTGGATTAGATTTTATAACCGAACGCTCATTGTTAGAAGTTAATAAATTACACATTGACAGCGTATTAGTTGTTTGATAGACTCAACAAAGAAATATGCACACTCAAGTATTTGTAGACGATCCTGTAAAAATCGGGCAAAACTTCGCGGGAAAGCATATTATTTCTATTCGTCAATTTGACCCTCAGTCTCTCGAAATTTTATTTCATAAAACCAGTACTATTAAACGCTGTCTCCAAAATGGAGAACAGGGGGAAGCACTAGCAGGGAAAGTAATAACCCTGCTTTTTTTTGAGCCTTCTTCTCGCACTTTCAGTTCTTTTTCTGCTGCAATCAAACGACTTGGTGGTCAGACGATTGAGTATCAAAACCCCATGCAAACCTCCTCTGCCATAAAAGGGGAGACTCTAGAAGATACAGTTCGCGTTTTCGAAGGGTATAGCGACGGTATCGTAATGCGTCACTTTGAAGAAGGAGCACCTGCCCGAGCTGCCAAAGCACTTTCTCGAATTCCTATAATGAATGCTGGCGATGGCTCTGGTGAACATCCAACCCAAGCGCTGCTCGATATGTTTACCCTTTACGAGAAATTTGGTAGATTAGATCATCTCAAAGGGGTAATCGCTGGAGATCTTTTGTATGGCCGTACCGTGCATTCGCTCTTAAAAGGACTTTCTTTCTACCCGGGAAACACATTTTACCTCCTTTCACCCAAAGAACTCAGACTTCCCCGAGAACTATTTGAAGAATATACCAAAGCGAGAGTAACTCTCGTTGAAATTGAAAAAGAAACTGATATTCCGACAGATTGTCAGGTCTGGTACTGGACACGAGTTCAAAAGGAACGATTGGCAGATCCTTCGACATACGAAGTACTCAAAAATAGATTTATTGTCACCAAAAAACTACTGAAAGAAAAAGGAAATGCCGATATGATTATTATGCATCCATTACCGCGAGTAGGGGAAATAGACCCTGCAATAGATACAGATCCTCGCGCTTATTACTTAACCCACGAGGTGCCAAACGGAATGTATGTCCGAATGGCACTCTTATCGCTTGTTTTTGGAAAATAACATTGTTGAATACGAGAGAACTATGAATACTAAACTACTCTTGCAGGATGGAACAGAGTTTTTGGGAACCAGCTTTGGGGCTCCCCATTCGGTATCTGGAGAGGTTGTCTTCTCGACAGGAATGGTAGGCTATCCGGAAAGCCTAACCGATCCATCTTTCAAAGGACAGATTTTGGTACTGACCTATCCTCTTGTTGGAAATTATGGTGTTCCCGATCCGGTTTATTGGGAATCAGAAAAAATTCAGATATCAGGATTAATTGTTTCACAGTATATCGATACTCCCTCTCACTTTGAAAGTAAACGGACTCTTTCTCAGTGGCTCAAAGATGAACAGATTCCAGCGATAGAAATGAAAGATACTCGATTTCTTGCACAGAAAATTCGGAATGATGGATCTCCACTCGGTAAAATTCTTATTTCTGATCATATTTCATTCCACGATCCAAACAAAGACAATCTGGTAGCGCAGGTATCAGCAAAAGAAGTGAAAAAGGAAGGAAAAGGGAACAAAACTATTGTACTGATCGACTGCGGGTCCAAAGAAAATATCAAACGCAATTTATTACGTCGAGGACTACAGGTAATAACAGTGCCTTGGGATTATGATGTGTTTGCCAGCGATTTTAAGTTTGATGCAATTCTCATTTCAAATGGTCCGGGCGATCCAAAAATGGCTGATAAAACAATTGAAACGGCTAAAAAAGCATTGGAGCATAAGGTTCCTACTATGGGTATTTGTTTGGGAAATCAGATTCTTTCATTGGCTGCCGGGGGAGACACCTTTAAACTCAAATTTGGACACCGCGGCCAAAATCAGCCAGTGGTATTGGAAGGATCAAAAAAATGTTTCCTTACCACTCAAAATCATGGATTTGCGATTGGGGAAATGCCCGATGGGTTTAAACCGTGGTTTACCAATGGGAACGATGGCACGAATGAAGGCATTATTCATACAAAATATCCATTCATGTCGGTTCAGTTTCATCCCGAAGCTATGTGTGGACCTTTTGATACAGAATGGATTTTTGATTATTTTATTGAACGACTATGACACCGCTTCTAAAACTACCAAAAAAAATTCTTGTTCTTGGCTCTGGCGCGCTTAAAATAGGTGAAGCTGGCGAGTTTGATTATTCGGGTTCTCAGGCGATTAAGGCATTCAAAGAAGAAGGTATTAAAACCGTTTTGATAAACCCGAATATTGCAACGATTCAAACCTCTGAATCACTTGCAGATAAAGTATATTTCCTTCCTGTTGAAGTTGAATTTGTGGGACAAGTACTCGAAAAAGAACGCCCTGATGCGATTGCTGTTTCGTTTGGCGGACAGACGGCACTAAACTGTGCCATTAAGCTGTACGAAAAAGGTATTCTCAAGAAATATGGAGTGCGAGTACTGGGAACACCCATGGACTCTGTAATCTTAACAGAAGATCGGGATATGTTCTCAAAACATTTATCTTCTATTGGAGCTCCAGCACCGGCCAGTCGAGCGGCCGAATCGGTTGAAGCGGCAGTTGCTTTTGCGAAAGAAATTGGCTATCCGGTTATGATTCGTGCCGCTTTTGCACTAGGCGGTCAGAAATCGGGAGTTGCATACAATGAGGAGGAACTGAAGGAAACAGCAAAAAATGCACTGGTTTTTTCTTCACAGGTATTAATAGATAAATATCTCCATCATTACAAAGAATTAGAGTACGAAATTGTTCGAGATGCAGAAGATAACTGTGTGACGGTTTGCAATATGGAAAATATGGACCCGCTTGGCATTCATACGGGAGAGTCGATTGTGGTTGCTCCAAGTCAGACGCTGAATAATTTCGAGTACCATACCCTTCGTTCCGCCGCAATTTCTATCATCAAAACATTGAATATTATTGGTGAATGTAATATTCAGTTTGGGCTGAATCCACACCCAAAAAAAGGACGAATTGAGTATTATGTCATCGAAGTAAATGCGCGATTGTCTCGTTCGTCTGCTCTAGCGTCAAAAGCGACGGGCTACCCGCTGGCCTATGTCGCTGCCAAAATTCAACTCGGGTATCGATTATCTGAAATTAAAAATCAGGTAACATCAGTAACGCAATCTTTTTTTGAACCAGCACTCGATTATGTTGTTGTAAAAATTCCTCGTTGGGATCTTGAGAAATTTAAAAATGTAAAAAGTTCATTGGGGAGTAGTATGAAATCAGTGGGAGAAGTGATGTCAATTGGAAGAACATTTGAAGAGGCGTTGCAAAAAGCAATTCGTATGCTAGATATTGGATATCAGGGAGTGTTGGATAAAAAGTTTCCCGATGATAAATGCGATATCATAAAAGAAGCGAAAACCCCCACGCCAAAGCGTATTTTCGCGCTTGCGGAAGCATTGAAACGCGGTATAACGGTAGAAAAACTCTCTAAGGAGACGGGAATTGATCCATGGTTTTTATCACGAATAAAAAACATTGTAGATACTCAGGTTTCATTTCAAAAAGAACCAAAATTAAACCGTGAAACGATCCTTCATTTAAAACAATTGGGCTTTTCTGACCGGAAAATTGGATTATTATGTGGAAAAACAGAGCTTGAAATGCGGCAAGAACGAAAAAAATTGGAAGTTATTCCTGCCGTTTTACAGATAGATACCCTGGCAGGGGAGGTTCCTGCAAAAACAAATTACCTCTACCTTACCTATAATGCAACATATCATGATATTGAGCCATTTCATAAAGAAGGTATTATAGTTCTCGGCTCTGGACCGTACCGCATTGGATCTTCGGTTGAGTTTGATTGGACAAATGTACATACCGTACTAGCGCTCAAACAACATCACCATTCGTCTATTGTTATAAACTGCAATCCTGAGACGGTTTCCACGGATTATGATATTTCTGATCGTTTGTATTTCGATGAAATCAGTTTTGAACGGGTAGCCGATGTCTATGAGTTTGAACAGTCGCAGGGGATGATTATTTCCGTGGGAGGGCAACGTCCGAATAACAATGCAAAAAAATTTGCTGCATACAATATTCCAATTATTGGTACACAGGCAGACGATATTGATCGAGCAGAGGATAGAAATAAGTTCTCTGATTTGCTAGATTCTCTTCATGTTCCTCAACCGGAATGGAATAAATTTGTAACAGTTGAAGAGGCAAAATCGTTCTCAAATCGAGTTGGGTATCCCGTATTAATCCGGCCTTCGTATGTGCTTTCTGGAAGTGCGATGAATGTGTGCTATAACGAATCGGACCTTTTAGAGTTTATTGAAATGGCAACAGATGTAAGCAAAGAGCATCCAATTACGGTCTCTAAATTTATTGAAGACGCACAGGAAATTGAGTTTGACGGTATTGCACAAAATGGTGAATTGAAGGTTTATGCTGTTTCTGAACACGTGGAAAACGCGGGGGTGCATTCAGGAGATGCAACGATCGTTTTTCCGCCGCAGCGTATCTATTTGCAGACAGAGCAAAAAATTGTTTCGATTGCAAAGCAATTGGTTGCTGCATTAAAAGTAACTGGGCCATGCAATATTCAGTTCATTAGTAAAAACAGAAAAGTGTATGTGATAGAAATGAATGTTCGTGCATCGCGTACGTTGCCGTTTATTTCAAAAGCAACAGGTATAAACTTTGCCGATATTTTAGTGGATGCATTGTTTGGAAAAGCAAAACGAATTGAGGTAGAGTACAAAGATTATGTGGTAGTGAAAGCACCGCAATTTTCATTCGCACGTTTAGAAGGGGCCGATCCAGTGCTCCGGGTAGAAATGTCTTCTACTGGGGAAGCCGCGGCCTTTGGTGAAGACGTTGAAGAGGCCTTGTTAAAAGCAGAACTGAGTGTGGGTGCAACTCGCCCCAAAAAAGGTATCTTTGTTTCTATAGGTGGCGATGAAAACAAGGTGAAATTGTTATCGACGCTCTTGCGTATCCATAAGTTAGGATTGCCTATTTATGCTACGGAGAAGACGCATAAATTTATGAAAGCAAACGGTATTCCATCGAAGCGTTTATATAAAATTCACGAGCAAATGTCCCCGACGGTTTTGGATTGTTTTAAACAGGGAAAAATAGATCTTGCTATTAATGTTACCGATTATCGAGAACGGGATGGATTACAGGGGTACTATGTTATCCGTCGATCTGCTATAGACAACAATATTCACCTTATTATGGATCGAGAAAAAGCATTTTTGTTTGTAAAGGCACTGACTGAAAAGAAGGATAAGGATTTATTGGTTAAGGCATGGGGAGAGTATCGGTAAGTGCCCATCCACCATCAGTTCCTCGTTTGCGGGAAAGACGCACAGACCGTCACTCCCGCTCGCCGGTAGTCGTTGTTATCCTCACTGTCATTCCGGACAGCGAATGCAATGAGCGTGATGACGTACATCAGTCTGAGATGACGAATGCGACTTATTTCAAATAGCGTATTAAAAATTAACAACATAGTATGCTTACCCAATTCCCAGGTTTCATAGATGTCCATGTTCATCTTCGTGATCCGGGGCAAACACAAAAAGAGGATTTTTTCACGGGCACGGCTGCTGCGCTAGCTGGTGGCTTTACCACGGTTTTGGATATGCCAAATAATGCGGTCCCCGTTACTACTGCTGAGCGATTAGCGGAAAAAATTGCATCCGCAAAGGCAAAAACAGTGTGTGATATAGGCTTTTATTTTGGTTCGCTAGGGGATAATATTGATCAGTTTCCTCTTATTCACGACAAAGTTTTTGGTATCAAACTGTATCTGAATCATACAACGGGTAATTTTCTTATCAATGGCGATATTTTAGATAAAGTGTTCCGAGCTTGGGTGTATCCTCAGCCGATTTTGACTCATTCGGAGGAAGACACCATTGGAGATGTGGTCAAAGCTGTACGGGCTTACGGAAAGCGGACGCATGTGTGTCATGTTTCGAGTAAAAAAGAGTTGGAGCCGATTATACAAGCAAAAGAAGAAGGGTTGCCCATTACCTGTGGCGTGTGTCCGCATCATTTATTCCTCACGGAAGATGATGTTGCCCATTTAGGTTCCTATGGACGGATGAAGCCTTCACTCAAATCAAAAGCGGATCAGGATTTCTTGTGGGAACATCTGAGATATGTAGATACGATAGAATCGGATCATGCTCCCCATACGAAAGAAGAAAAAGATTCTGACACTCCGCCTTTTGGGGTGCCTGGTTTAGAAACAACGTTACCACTTCTTTTTATGGCGGAGAAAGAGGGGAGAATAGGTAGAGAGGACATTTTAACGAAACTCTATGATAATCCAAAACGAATTTTTTCCCTACCGACAGATCCTGATACAAAAGTAGAGATAGATCTCGATGAAGAGTTCGAAATCACAAACGAGGGGCTTCATACGAAATGCGGCTGGACTCCCTTTGCAGGAATGAAAGGGAAGGGGAGAGTGAAGCGGGTGATACTGAGGGGAAAAACGGTGTTTGAGAATGGCAACGTGCTTATGGAGGCTGGATCGGGGCGTATAGTGCGGTGCAGGAGTTAGTAATTTATTGTTATTTTATCGCAGTTACTCATTTATAATTACCATAATGTTGAAAACACCATTTTATGATCCAACAAAATCATACGAAGACAATTACAAAGAAGGTCCATTTGGGGCGTTTATCGATGGAACGGTTTATCAACAGAGCGGTGAACCACCATATGATTTTTTCGGCCACAAAGTATATCTTCCCTTTGGTATTCCCGCTGGCCCAATCCTAAACAGTGCGTATGTAAAGGGAGCTTTTGAAAAAGGCTTTGATCTTGTCGTCTACAAAACGGTTCGTAGTGGTATTTTCCCCTGTCATCCGCATCCCAATGTTCTTCCCGTTGAACTTGAAGGTGATTTAACGATTGAACGTGCAGAGAAACCTTTGGTAGTAAAAGAAGATTACTCTGAGCCGCTTTCGATTACAAACTCCTTTGGTGTCCCTTCCAAAGATCCGTCTGAGTGGCAGGATGATGTAAAGAAAGCGCTTTCCTATGCAGGGAAAGGTCAGGTACTCATCCTCAGCTTTATGGGAACCGTTCGTCCCAATCAAACGCCACAGGAATTCATTGATGATTTTGTTTTGGCGGCGAAACTTGCGACTGAGACAGGGGCAACAGTACTTGAAGCAAATCTGTCTTGTCCAAACATTGGAAATGAAGGGTTGGTCTGTTATAACCTGTCGGCAACTGATGCAATTTTGAAAGCGGTTCGTAAAGAAATCGGTGATCTTCCGCTTATCGTCAAGACTGGATATTTTGCTGATGAAGGTGCTCTTGCTCAGTTTGCGGAGAGCTGTGCAAACTATGCTCACGCTATCTCGGCCATTAATACGATAGCCGCACCGATTGTTGATAAAAACGGTAATCAGGCACTGCCAGGAAGCCCGATGCGGCTCAAGTCCGGTGTCTGCGGTACCTCGATAAAATGGGCGGGGATCGAAATGGTAAAACGTCTCAAAAAACTCAAAGAGGAAAAAGGATATTCCTACAAAATCGAGGGAGTCGGTGGAGTAATGAATGCGCAGGATTATCAGGACTTCCTTGACGTGGGTGCAGACGCAGTTATGAGTGCTACTGGCGCCATGTGGAATCCGTTACTTGCTCAAGAGATAAAACAAAAGGTTTTAAAATAATCATATGAACTGGGTTATATATGCAATTACAGCAATTGGGTTTTCAGGATTATCAGATATTTTACGTAAACTTGGTTCAGGACTGAAGGATCCGGTATTTGCTAATCTTATGTTTCAGACAGGCAGTTATCTCACTTCATGGTTACTGTTTCTTATAGTAAGAAAAACTGATTTTAATCCTAAAGGGATAGGGCTGGCTATGTTAGGGGGGGTTTTTATAGCATTATTTACAACATTTTCTTTTAAAGCTCTTTCTCAAGGCCCAGGGGCTGCTGTTGTTATGCCAACTCTACGCGTTGGTGGTGTGGTAATAGTAGTTTTGCTGAGCGTGCTCCTTTTGAAGGAAAAGTTAAGTTTACAAGCAATAGTAGGGATACTATTAGCTTGTAGTGGGATCTATTTGCTTTTTTCAGCTAAGTAATTTATAAATTTATTTTTATCTATGAATGACGATGTGATCTCAATTTTAAAAAACGTTGGAGCAGTTATTACAGAAAGTCATTTTGTGCTTACCTCGGGCCGACATTCACCTGCTTATATAAACAAAGATGCCTTGTATCCACACACAGAGTCATCATCAGAAGTAGGTAAACTGTTTGCAGAAAAATTTAGCGATCTTGATATCGATGTGGTCGCGGCCCCGGCATTAGGAGGAATTATCCTTTCACAGTGGACAGCCTATCATTTGGGTCAATTAAAAAATAAAGAGGTATTAGGTGTTTACACAGAAAAAGGGCCTGATAAATCGATGATCTTCACACGGGGTTATGATAAGCTCGTTGTGGGGAAAAAAGTTCTGGTCATAGAAGATCTCACCAGCACTGGTGGTTCTGTCAAAAAAGTAGTTGATGTCGTTCGCGCTGCGGGAGGCGAGGTGGTCGCTGTTGGGGTGATGGTAAACCGTGATCCAAAACTTGTAACGAAAGAGAGTATCGGTGTTTCTGATTTCCGTGCGCTAGGAGTTATGGAGGTAGTTTCGTATGAAGAAGCTGAGTGTGAGCTTTGCAAAAACGGTGTGCCCGTTAATACACAGGTCGGCCATGGAAAAAAATATCTTGAGGCAAAAGCAGGCAACGCAGTGTAATTATCCATATATTTACTATGTCCATACAGCAAAAACTGGATGCAATTATCCAAAAAAACAATTCGCTTGTGTGTGTTGGGCTTGATCCATTGCTTGAAAAAATTCCGCAACATATTCAATCTCAGGAAAATCCGCAGTTTGAGTTCAATAAAGCCATCATCGATGCCACGCACGATCTGGTGTGTACCTACAAACCTAACTCCGCGTTTTATGAAGCGCGGGGAGAACAGGGGATTCGGGAGTTGAAACTGACCTGCGATTATATCCACCAAACGTATCCCGGCATTATAACCATTTTAGATGCAAAACGAGCCGATATTGGGAGTACAAATGCGGGATATGTTACGTTTGCCTATGACTACCTTGGTGTTGATGCGATAACCCTTCATCCGTATCTGGGGAGAGAGGCGATTCAACCCTTTCTCGATCGAAAAGATAAAATTGCGATTATCCTATGTAAGACTTCAAATTCTGGTTCGGATGAGTTTCAAAATCAACTTGTCGAGGGAAAACCGTTGTATGAGAGGGTTGCCGAAAAAGTAGCGGGGGAGTGGAATCAAAATGGGAATTGTATGTTAGTTGTTGGCGCAACCTATCCTGAGGAATTGGCAAAGGTTCGAAAAACGGCAGGGGACATGAGTTTTCTCGTGCCCGGTATCGGTGCTCAGGGCGGGGATGTAGAAAAGACCGTGAAAGCAGGATTAAATTCTTCCAATGCCGGGATAGTTATCAATTCATCCCGTGGGATTATTTTTGCATCAGATAAAGAAGATTTTGCGACACGTGCTCGGGAGGAGTCTCAGAAGCTCCAAAATGAAATAAATCGGTATAGATAAATATCTGAAAAATAAGGATCAGTAGTAGACTTCGATAACACTTGACTTCTTTAAACAGACGGGAGTACTATAGGGGGTGTACGTTACAAATTCTACTCAATCTACCTATGAAAAACGTAGTCGAACTATTAAAAACCGATAAAATTATCCGTATCTCCCAGCACGAACAGTTGTCCTCTGCATTATCCAAACTTTCAACCTCGCACGATGCGGCCCTTGTTTTCAACGAAGCAAAAGCATTTGTAGGGCTGGTAAATCCCTATCACTGTCTTATTCGCAATTCGTTCCCTGGTAATGCAAAACTTGAGCATTGTCTTTTTCATCCGCCAAAAATCCGTTCTCATGAATCGATGGAGCAGGTTATACGCCATATCATTGGCTCAAAAATTCATTACCTTCCGGTGTTCGATGATCATAACGATATCATGGGTGTAATTTCATCTCGGCACCTGTTGGAGACAAACAGTACTGACCCGCGTTTTGATGTCCCGATTGGTAAGGTACTCGAAAAGAAAAAACGTGCCACGCTCACGGTGTTTGAAGATGATCCTCTTTCTGTAGCATTGCATCTTTTTAAAAAGGAAAAAGTATCAAAGCTTGTGGTGGTGGATCATCTGTTCCGTCTCAAAGGGATATTGTGTCATTATGATCTTATCCATTTCCTTATTTCTCCGAAGAAGAAGCCAAAAACAGAGTTAAAAGATAAGGGGGGACTGTACGCTCAAAAAGTAAAAAAATTTGCAAAAACGAATGTTCTTTTGCTTACTAAATCCGATACAATGGCAAAGGCACTCAAAATGGTTATTGATAAAAATATCGGGAGTGTGGTTGTCATCGATAAAGATAAACGGCCAATTGGACTCATTACAACCCGGGACTTTTTAGAATTATTGATAGTTTCTGCCAAACCAATTCCTTTTGAACTCATTCAAAAAAATGTTTCTGAGAAAAGTCGTGCTGTTGTCGAAACATTTTTTAAACGTATGAAGCAGGGGATTGCCCATACTCAAAATTTGGTTAGTGCTCGACTTATGGTGAAGGAAGAGAAAGCAGGAGGTCTCTTTGAGGTCGTTTTAGCTCTTTTCCCGAAATCTGGCAAACCAAAGATCATAAAAAAAACGGGCCACAAACTCCCGGAAGTACTGAAAAAGGTGAAGGGATAAGATCGTCATTGTCATTCCGGCAAGCGTTAGCGCGTCCGGAATCGTTGTTATTAGATCATTTTTCTCCCTTTTTCAAATCCTTCTTTATGTGGTCTATCGCGTGTTTGAGATGGGGAAATTTATACGGATAGGGGAGAGTTCGATCAAGGAAATTATAAATCCAGAGTACTTTCGTGTTTTTCAGTTCTTTGTTTAAGTAGGTAACAATGTCGTAATTATCTTCAACAAATACATCAAGATTCAGTTGCTCAATCATTCTTTTTTTAAACAAATGGGGTTGCTCGTTTTTTTCATTATGAAAATGATCGGTAAAAAACGAATCGGCATTCATACGATTTAACCAATGGTTAAAATCGTTTTTCAACGAATTAAATCTGCCGGTTACAATATATGCTTCGATATCGTGCTGTCGAATCAGCTTTTTCAGATCTCGGAATCCATAGGCAGGGAAAATACTTGTTTTATGAGCGAGGGTCCACATTAATTGCTCTGTCTTTGTTTTCGGGACATAAAAGGAAACAGACTTCTTGTGAAAAACGTCGTGTTTGATAAAAGAAAGGATTGGTCGAACAATGCGTGCAGGGTTATATAAAATGACTCCGTCTAAATCAAAGCCTACTCGTAATGGTTTTTGAGACATAAGGATTTATTGTAACAGAAATTACTTTGAATCACGGTAATAATCAGAAGTACTCATACTGTAGAACGAGTATGGTTGTTTTGTCGCAATCGGACAGAAATAGTGGGGGAGAAGATAGTTTTCATAACATGAAAATGTATGCAGCTTTGCATAGGGAATAAGATCGGATATAGGATGCTCAAATAAGACTAAGCTGTTCATACCTTTTTCTAGAGAACGGCTCGCTAGTTTTTCAAGGAATTCTTCCTTAGAAATAACCTGACCCTTTTGTGGATACAACAAAAATTCAATTTTTTCTTGATAATGCATAAAATCATAATTATGCGGATGGTTATTGATGATGTACGTTTTTTCGTATTGAGATTGTTCTTTCGCTGTTTTTAACATCATTTGTAATGTATATTCTTTCGTTCCAGTTTTCTCATAGTCGAGATCGCTTAAACGGTTTACGAAGTACGCATAAAACTGTAGAGCCATAAATATAATGAGAAACAGCGCAAGAATGGGTGTGCGGTATATGCTCGATATCCGTTTGGTAAGTGCATCAAGACCAAAGGCAGCCACTACGGTAATAATCGGTACCGTAGACATCAGTCGATGATCTGCCCCTACGTGATTTACCAATACTTCATTAGTAAATGGAATGCTAAAGATAGCAATAAGAATTAAGAATGAAAGTTTATTTCTTGTAAATTTTTCTCTTAAAATGAGCGCGCTAACTCCAAACAAGAATAACCAGTTGATGGGAAACGCAAGAAGCGGCGCTTTATACGGAAAATGAGTGCTGGTATTTTCAAATGTGTACACAAAAAAGGACTTGTGAGCGAGCTCTGATACGTGTGCTATTTTTTCGGACACCGATTTCTGAAGAAACGGTGAGTTATGAAAGAGGGGGGTAGTGGTGCCAACTCGATTAAACAAAATATTGTTGGAAAGTGAATTGATAGTGGGGCCAAGTCCAATGATTATTCCTGTAAAGATCAAGACACAAATAAGAAATATTTTTTTTACGTGAAGTAACGATAGCTTTTTTTGAAAAGTGAGAGTGGAAAACTGGTAAAGAAAGAGACAGAGGAAATAAATGACTATTGCAAAAAGCATACCTCGTATACCGGCATAAAAATGGAAACAAAATCCTGCCAGTATCCCTAAAAGGAAAAATCCAATTTTGTTCCGTACTGCAAACCAGGCGGTAAGAAGTAGTCCTACAGAGAGGAGACTATCCATGATAACCAGAAGTTCAGTCCGACTGTAATGAAGATGAGATAGAGATGCAATCAATAAAAGTGTGGCGATCATTCCGACTGTTTTGCCTCCCAGTAATCGTCCCAGTACATAGGTAACGCAGATAGAGGCAATTCCCACTAGAGCGGAGGGAATAAGGTATGAAAGCGAGGTACTGCCTGTAATCAAGCTCATAAGCTGTGCAATAAGAGGTATGAAATTACCATATCCGTCATACGAACCGAATCCGAATACATCTTTTGTAACTCCCAGTTGTAAATACAGACCATTTAATCCTGCGTCTCTTAGTTCATCTCCGGTTGTTACAAAAGGATACACACCTAAAAGGAAAAAACGAGTAACACTGGCTAAAATCAAAATGCCAAGAAGTGTCTTCCATTCCTTTTTCATACCTTGTATAAGTTTTGAAATAATAGGAAATGGGGTATAGGAGATTGTTGTCGTAATAATAGCGATGATAATAGTAAACCAAACGGTAAAAAAGATGAAATTTAATTGATTTTGAAAAAAGTATTTATGCAGTAGATCTAAAATGATAGTTATGAAAAAAACAAGGATAATGTTGATGAATAGCATTTTATGAGTCATACCTATTTAACTATATAATAGTCAAAACTGGCAGTCCAGAGATCTCTTGTATTTTTACAAGGAGCATATTACTATATATTCATATGAACAAACTATTACTTATATCGGGAGGAGTTATACTTATTCTTGGCATCGTGCTTGTAGGCTCTTATAACAATCTAATTTCGAAAGGGCAGGCCGTAGAAAGCCAATGGGCTCAGGTAGAAACCCAGTACCAGCGTCGGTTTGATTTGATACCAAATTTAGTAAAGTCAGTTGAAGGTGCACAAACACAGGAACGAGCGGTGTTTGGAGAAATTGCTAATGCACGGGCAAACTATTCCGGAGCAAAGTCAGTAGATGATAAAGCAAAAGCAGCTTCACAGCTTGAATCAGCATTGAGTCGGTTATTGGTCATCGTAGAAAGCTATCCTCAGTTACAATCCAATAGTACCGTGCAACAGTTAATGGATGAACTTTCGGGTACAGAAAATCGGATCTCGGTAGAACGTAGGAGATATAATGACACAGTTAAAGACTATAATCTTTCTACCAAAACACTTCCGTCCGCTCTGTTTGCTTCGCTTTTTGGGTACCGTGAAAAAGCCTATTTTCAAGCAACAGAACAAGCCGCAAAGGCACCGGAAGTTAACATTAACTCCAAATAATCAGTGAACTATTTCGTCTCGTTTTTTACGGTAGCTATTTTATTAATATGGGCTCCTCTCAGTTTAGCTGCTCAAAATTTTCCTACCCAAACAGGGTTGGTAAATGATTTTGCCGGCATTTATTCTCCTCAGTTTAAACAGAGTTTAGAAACCAATCTGAGTGCTTATGAAATTAAGACTACAAATGAGATCGTAGTAGTTACCGTAAAGAGTTTAAATGAGGAAAATTTAGAGGATTATGCGGTACGATTGTTTGAAAAATGGAAAATAGGAAAAAAGGGGAAAGATAACGGGATACTGATTCTTATTGCACTCGCCGAACGTAAAATGCGTATGGAAGTTGGTTACGGGCTGGAACCGCTCTTGACTGATGCGCGTGCTGGAATCATTATTCGGGAATCGTTAGCACCAGCGTTTCAGAAAGGGGCATATGAACAGGGGACACTCACTGCGCTTCATCGTATTCAATCTGTTCTGACGCCGGACAGTGTGGCATCTGCTAGCAGTTCTGCCATCTCCTCGGTAAATACAACGTCACATACAACCTCCCTGACTACCGGTTTTCTGTTCCTTCTAATAGTGCTATTTTATATAAGCGTGTTGATTATTGTTTTTATCAGCGCTTTTTTTGCTGTGAGTAAAAGCTTTTGGGCAGGAGGAGTGATAGGGGTTGTGCTTGGAGTACTGATAAGTGTCGGTTTTCAACTGCAACAAAGTCTGTTAGTGGTACTCGGACTAGGGGCAGTTGGTTTATTATTCGATTTTATTATGTCCCGAAAAACAAAGTTAGCAGAACGCATCCGGAAAAAGGGTATGTGGCTCTATGTCTTAACCGCCTCGTGGGAAATTACCTGGTTTATTATTCACATTTTACTCTTACTTACCTCACGTAGTGGTTCTTCAGGAGGAGGGGGTTCTTCCCGCGGGGGAGGATCATCCGGAGGCGGTGGATCCAGTGGAAGCTGGTAACAACTGCGCTCAAAAAACTTATTGCTTGCAATTGATTCTAGTTTGGTTATAATGAATTCATGAAAATACTTGTTACGGGGGGAGCTGGATTTTTAGGGCTTCATATAGCCAAATATATCGCTTCTCTCAAAAAAGACTCTCTTACCTTACTGGATATCGCACCGTTTAACAAAAAAGAATATCCAAAAGGTTGTACTTTTGTTACCGGGGATGTCAGAGATAAAAAACTGGTAAACGAATTACTGGCAGACCACGATGCCGTAATACATGCAGCCGCAGCACTTCCTCTTTGGAAAGCGGAAGAAATTATGGACACAAATGTCCGTGGGACGAAAGTGATGCTCGATGCTGCAATTGCCAATAAGATAAAACGCTTTATCTATATTTCCTCAACTGCCGTATACGGTGTGCCCAAGAAACATCCTGTTTACGAAACCGATCCGATGGTAGGAGTGGGGGCGTATGGACATAGTAAAATTCAGGCAGAAAAGGCCTGTAAACAAGCGCGTAAAAAAGGATTAGTCGTTACGGTAATTCGACCGAAAACGTTTGTAGGTACCCACCGACTGGGGGTATTTGAGATTTTATTTGACTGGATTAAGGATGGAAAGAAAATACCAGTAGTTGGTTCGGGCAATAATCGATATCAACTGTTGGAAGTAGACGATTTGGTTCACGCGTTGTACCTTTGTCTTCTTGTTCGACCAAAAGAGAAAATAAATGATACATTCAACATTGGTGCGGAAAAGTTTACCACGGTGCGACAAGATCTTCAGCAGCTATTTGACTACGCCAATTCGGGCTCAACACTTTTATCTACCCCGGCGTGGCCGATAAAAAAAGCTCTTTTTATCTTTGAAAAACTTCATCTTTCTCCGTTATACCAGTGGGTGTATGATACGGCAGATAAGGATTCATTTGTCTCCATTGATAAAATAAAAAAGACACTCAAGTGGAAACCAAAAAACTCAAACGGACAGGCACTTATAAAATCGTATCAATGGTATCTAGAAAATTATGTTGATGTTAAGTCGCGTCCTGCAGGAGTAACTCACACTGTCGGTTGGAAACAGGGGATCTTAGGCTTCTTCAAACGGTTTATGTAACGATTATTTTGTCTTCTGAAAGATCATCACCTTCGGATGATCATATACGGTAAATGATTCATCTGCGCTTTGATCGTCAATCGCGATATTCAGTATAGGAATTCGAGGAGTTTGGTGAAATTCGGCAACCAGGTGAAATCCGAGTTTTCCGGAAATGAGATCTTCATAATAGCGGGCTGTTCTTGGATAACAATAGGTATAGAGAGAGCAATCTTTCAGTTTCGGGAGGGGAGTAATAAGCCGGTTTGAAGCGATAATAATGTAATCTGAATTATTCAAAATACGGTTAATATTTTCAAACTTTCGTTCATCGTCAGGAAGATCGTACAACGGAAGATCGGTCGTAGTATAGTGCTCTCCATTTCGTATAGGAAGTCGATCATCCCAATGTTCAACCGCGAGGTGAGAACCTGCCGGAATATGTTCAAGGATCCAGTTAGTTGCTTCTACCCTGGTGTTTGGTTTTGAGTAAATAGCCATAAAAGAAACCGTCCAAATACACGCGCCCAGGAGCACAAGAGACGCTATTTTTTTGTTTATATGTACAAGTGCATAGCCAGCCAATAGTGCCATTGCAGGGTACAAGATGAGCATATATCGCATAAATTTTACCGCAGACCTACCAATGACCAAAAAGTAGAGCAGATAAAAAATACTGGCAATACAAAAGAGCGATACATTGTTTCGTTTCGAGCGGAAAATACGAACGGCGAGGAATAATCCGATACTACTGAGCAAAAATAAAAACGGCCCCCAACCCCAAAGTGCAATATTTTTTACATAATACCAATAGGGGAGTGTCCCCACGTACTGACGAGTATAGGGAAAGATATAGGGATCACTATTCATTTTTAATTGTTCTGATATATCTTTCAAAAAGGTTTGTGTTTCAATATATGCGTAGGGCATAAAGAAGAGATGAAAAAGGAGTGTTGTGGAGATAAATAAAGCGGTTGTGTAGATCCACAGGAGAATACCGTTTTTGTTGAAAGGAAAAAAAGGTTTTTGCATTATACATAAAACGCAGAGAATAACGGGAAGGAATATACTAGCAGTTACTTTTGTGGCGAGTGCTGCTGCAAAACAAAAACTCATCAACACAATCCACTGAAAAGAATGATTTTTTACAAATCGTATTGTGAAATAGAGTAATAGAGAAGTCCATAAGGTAAGAAACGTATCTACAATAAAAAAATGACTATTTTGAATAGGGAAGAATGCAACTGCATAGGTAAACGCAGCCAATATCCCCATTCGTTTATTGCGTGTAAGCTGTACTGCAATGCCAAAAATTACACTAATCGTGAGACTGTCTGCAAGTGCTGATAGAACTCTCCCCACGTAGAGCATCCCATCATAATTGGCAAGGTGGGTAGAGAACGTTGTATCCAAAAACTGAGAGATACCTTTTAACAAATAAATTGGTAATGAACCGTAGTTAAAAAAATGCGGATTGAGCTGGGAAAAAAATTGAATTCTGTCGGCAACCATAATAAGCATTCGTTCATCTGGATGAAGGTGCTGCCCCTGATCCCAGTTTATCCCCAGCGTACGAAGCAGGTAGCCGAGAAGCACAGTAACTATCAATAAAATGGAAGGGAGAAATTTTTTGTAGTTTTTCATTAAATGATTTTTGAGATGTAATCGATCCTCTGGATCCCCGCGTTCGCGGGGATGACGATGCTTCTCCTTTTTCTAATGATTCGATTCAGCAATGTTAGTGATTTGATTGTATCATTGTCTCTTTGATTTTTGGTATACTCTTCATTATGCTTCCCGTACTTTTGGATTTAAAGTTTATCAAAATTTACACTTTTGGGGTATTTTTGGTCCTTGCTTTTTTTTGGTCCAGTTTTATTTTATGGCGTACCGTTCGATTAACAACATACAAAGAAGAAGATATTTTTGATGGACTTTTTTTTATGCTTGGCGGTGCCTTATTTGGAGGGCGAATTGTGTATGTCCTTTCTCATTTTGATAAATTTGGAGTAGATGTACTGAAGTTTATTCTGATTAACGGCTATCCGGGGCTATCACTTTATGGAGCATTGGGAGGAGCTTTATTAACCCTTTTCCTTTTTTTCGGTATTAAAAAAATAAAATTTCCTGATGTAATCGATTACTTTATTCCCGCATTCTTTTTAGCAACGGCCATTGGGAAGTTGGGTAGTTTTTTGTCAGGAGTAGAAATTGGTGCGAAAACGCATTTTTTTCTTGCCATTCACTATACAAACATGGATGGTCTTCGTCATCTTACTTCATTTTATGAAAGTCTTTTCTTTTTTCTCGGTGCGTTTCTATCCTATCAACTTTTATTTGAAATTCGAAGGGATAAATACCAAAAAGGATTCCAACTGGTGTTTTTTATCTGGTATTTTAGTGTGGTCTACTTTGTTTTTGATCCGCTCAAGGCAAAAATGTCGTTTCTCTATGGTATGAGTCTCAATTATGTCGTTTCTCTTATCCTACTCTTGACTTTTAGCATATACTTGATCTATTATTTTAGGAGTCTGCTGCAAAGTAAGACAATTGGTATTATAAATTTACTTTTTAGGTATGGTACTCGCAGTTTCCGATCTGGCAAAACAACAGGAAAAAAAATTACAGGACGAGAAGAAGGACCTTCTGAAACAAATAGCTGAATTACAAAAAGGGGATCCGTTTCTTAATCCGGATTATGCCTACGATAACGCAGCGGTAGATACCGATGTACGTGAACAACTTTCGCATCAAACTATTGAAGCTCAAATTAAAGATTTGCAAAAACGTATTCAGGATATCGATATGGCGATGCTTAAGATTACAAAAGGTCGATATGGGTATTGTGAAAAATGTAATAAGCAAATTCCGGCTGCTCGCTTGGCTCTTATTCCCGAGTCTCGCTACTGTGTAGATTGCGAAAATAAGCTGCATACATGAGGAGGGTAGAATTGTGTTATAGTGTATAGCATATGAAGGATTTACCACCCTCTTTGTTCTTTAGCTTTTTCCTCTATCTATTAATTCCATTTCTCGGAGGTTACTTTTTTAAACGATTGAAATTTCCGCCCATTATTGGATACATGGTGGGAGGGCTTCTTTTTGGCAACTTATTTGAGGGATTTATCGCTCCCGATATTATCACAAACTTTGCCTACTTTGGTATCATCCTTTTACTGTTTACGATTGGACTTGAAACAAATTTAGAGCGAATGTTCGTTCTCAAAAAGTTTATCCTCGTTGGAGGACTTCTTCAGATTGCGCTTTCGATATTTTTTATTAGTTTATTAAGCATTTTGTTCGGATTTTCGTTTCTACAGGCTCTTCTTATTGGGGTAGCTCTTTCTGCCTCTTCTACTACTTTAGTGGCGAAGATTATTCAGGAGCGGGGAGAGGAATCTTCCTTTATGGGAGAGCTTGCTATTGGAATTCTTATGTTCCAGGATTTAGCGTTTATTCCTTTTATCATTATTTTCAGTACGCTCCATGGAAACAACTCAAATCCGTGGGATGTTGCGAAAGACATTATTCTTGGTATCGGTGAGTCGTCGATTATTCTCTGTATTATTTATCTATTGGGGCGTAAGACAGTCCCGTATGTTTTTAACAAAGTAGCGAGAGTTTCACGAGAGCTTCTCAATCTGTTTATTATCCTCTTTATTTTTTTTATTGGATTTATTTCTTTGCAGTTTAAAATTCCTATTTTGGTGGGAATGTTTATCGCAGGAATTTTGGTTTCCCAGACGCTCGAGCATTATCATATTTTTTCTCAAATGCGTCCGCTTCGAGATTTGCTGGGAATAATTTTTTTCGCGTACATCGGAACTCAGATTAAAGTTGCCGGTATAATCTATTTATTGCCCCAGATTCTCCTTTTTACGTTTTGTATTTTGCTTACAAAAGCTCTGGTTCTGTTGATTATATTTCTGTATATGCGGTTTAGTTCACGGGTTGCTTTTTCTCTCGCTATTTTTCTATTTCAGATGAGTGAAAATGCCTTTATTTTATTATCTTTAGCTTTCTCTAACAAGCTATTTACCTCAGAACAATACTCTATGGTAATTTCTTCTGTTTTATTGAGTCTCATTTTAACTCCGGTTCTCATTTCCCATAAGGAAGTAATGTATTTTTTCATGCGTTCTGTTTTGAAAAAATATGTTCCGTCTATTGAATTATTTATAAAAAACTCAATGGATTTTGAAAAAACTACGTTCGAGGAGGAGGGGATGACGGGGCATGTTATTATTTGCGGGTATGGAAGAGTGGGGGCATTCATTGGAAGAGCTTTAACACTTGCTCACGTTCCCTTTATTGCAATTGATTATAACTTCCATACGGTAGAACGAGCAAAACGACAGGGCATCACAATTTTATACGGCGATCCTACCGACATGGATGTGTTGTCATTTGCGCGTGTAGAGCATGCAATAGCCCTTATTTCTGCCGTTCCTGAGAGGATTTCTCAGGAGTCTGTCATACTCAATGCAAAACAGCTCAATCCCCGTATTGTTCTCATTAGTAGGGTACATACGCAAGATCATCAACAGCAGTTACGCGATTTAGGTGCCCATATTGTGGTGCAGCCTGAGCTCGAAGCATCTGTTTCCATTATTAAAAAAATACTGTATATGAAAGGATTTACGAAAGAGGAAATGCTCTCTCAGATGCGGCATTTTAAATTGGAACAGGGTGCGCTATGAAAAAAATACTGATAGGGATAGTATGTGGATTTGTGTTGGTGTATGTCGGGTTTAAGCTCATAAAAGACAGTTCTCATTCGTTGTTTTTTACAAAAAAAGATAGAATTACCGTTGTTTTGTATGGCAAAGAACCATTCCTTTATTCCATAGGCCTGTCGGATGGCATAGATTATGCAGTTCCGTATTCTCCCGATCTCAAAATTCTTGTCCCGGGAGGGTACAAGGAGTATCGTGTAGGAGCATTGGGAAAGTTGAACGCACTTGAACACAAGCCTGACATTTATAAACGGGCTTTTGGCCTTCATACCGGATCGTTTGTCGATTTTTATTTTTATAGCCCGAGTACAGAGGTATTTTACGGCAAAACTTCATCTGATCGGGTGCCAATGTTGAACTGGGTAAACCTGTTATTTTTTCCATCCAACGCTTCTCTTGCGGATCGTATATACCTGCTATCTGTTTTTTCTAAAAAAAGTTCCCACGATTTTCGGCTGCTTTCTGCAGAAGGGGATTTTGCTACTCGATTTCAAGGGTTTTTCTATCAAAATAGATATCGTTTAGAAAATAAAAGTGTCCAGATTCTCTATACATCCTACCAAGCTGCAGAAACAGTCAATACGATTCTGGAAGGCAGTGGTATTCGCGTAGGAGATATGACAGAAACAGATGTTCATGAGCCCTGTACAGTTCGAGAATCGTCTACTCCGTTTTCGCAGACGGCCTCCGCGATCTCTTCATATTTTAACTGTCGCCTTACAACAGGAAAAACAGACATCTATGATATACTATTTGAGTTAGGAGATAAAGAAAAAGAATGGGAGTAATTATGTTTTTTATTATTTTACTATTTATTTTTATACTATCGTTTGTACTCGCAGTTCGATCTATGAAGGATTTTGAACTACCAAAAGACATCCAATCATTGCTGTCGGCAAAAAAAGTAAGGGGTACAATTGTGTTTTTGAAAGGAAAGGAACCACGACATTATTCTTCCTCTTCCGGTTCTTCTTCTCGTTGAAGTTGCAGGAGTTCTTTATCTTCTTCGTCTAAATCTTCACTGGCTAATTTAGAAAGTTCATCTTCTTCGGGGAAATCATCTTCAGAATCACTTTCTGCCTCGCCATCGTCATCTGCACGTTCTTCATCGGAGTCTCCATGAACTCCGCTGGGTGCAGTTTGAATTTGGGTCGCAGGAAAAGATGAATAGTGAGCTACTTTTTTCCCTTTCTTTTCTTCTTGAATAAAGATAACTACTTTGGAAAGATTTGCTTCTTTGATATAGGCTCGATAGGTACTCTTTGCCTTGAGAAAAAAGATAAGTCTCTTAGAAACGTCGTCAGGGAGCGCGCCAATATATTCATCCTGACGTGTACGAACTTCTACTTTTCGCGCCTTGAGTTTGAGCTCTATTTCCTGTCCAACAATAAGTCGGGCAAGGACATTTTTTTGACCAATATTTACAACAGGGACACTTTTTGTTTTTCCCGTGATTTCTAAAAATAGATTAGGATCAAGTTTGGTTCGTTCCTTTACGGGAACTATTGCGCCTTTTTCAGATAGAACTGCAATTCGTTCTAAATTGTCGAGTGCCATCTGATTATTTGGCTGTAGTTTCAAAACTGCGGTGTAATATTCTTTTGCAGCAGAGATGTTTTCGCGCTGCAACTCAGCAAACCCAAGCCGTAAAAAAGCAGGAACATTCTGTGACTCAAGGTCAAGGATTTGTTTATTGTAAACAACAGCCTGCTCCCATTCCTGATTTATGGCAGCGTCTACAGCTTGTTGTTCTAGAATATCGAGATCATTCATAAAATTTGATTATAACGGATTGTGATAGGTTTAAGTATATTTAATTTTCCTGCGTTGTCAAGTATAATGGGGAATATGTCTGGTCATTCTAAATGGGCAAATATTAAGCGTAAAAAAGAGGTCAATGATAAGGCACGCAGTAATGTATTTGCCAAGTTAGCCCGGTATATCACTTTAGCTGTTGTGGAAGGCGGCGGGGTAACCAATCCCGATCACAACGTAAAACTTCGATTAGCGGTTGAAAAAGCGCGGCAGGCGAACATGCCGAAGGAAAATATTACCCGTTCTATTGAAAAAGGAGCTGGTTCAGATTCGGCGGCATTGAAGGAAATTCGATACGAAGCATTTGGCCCCGGGGGAAGTGCTCTTATTATTCTTGCTGCAACGGATAACCAAAATCGATCTTTCGCGGCTATCCGCAACGTAGTGGAACGCCATTCGGGTAAAATGGGAGGACCGGGCAGTGTTTCCTATTTATTCGAACAGTGTGGCATGGTAATTTTTCCTAAAACAACAAATACTGAGGATGCGGTTTTAGACTTTGCTGACAGATTAAAGGCAATTGATATTGAGGAAGAAGAGGAAGAAACTATAGTATATGTCCCTTTTGAAGATGTAGGGAAATTAACGACGGAGTTACAGGGGTTAGAAGTGTCCAACACAGAAGTTGTGTTTAAACCAAACGCATATGTGGAGGTTTCACCTGAGCAAAGTGAACAGATTACGAATTTAATTGAAGCTTTGGAAGAGCAGGAAGATGTTCAAAATGTATTTACTAATGCCTTAATTACTTCATAATATGGTGCATATTATTCCTAAAAAGCTGCATCGTTCCCTTATAAAAACGCTTTTACAGATAGAAAAGCGGCTTCGATTTGTTATTAGCGCGTTGGTTCTTTCGGGGAGTATGTTTGTTGCAACAACATTCTTTGATTCGTATTCGGTATGGTTTTTGGTTCCTATTTTTATCGGGATTACCTATCTTTTTACGTATTTGTCTTTGTTGGAAGGAATCGAAAAAGGGGAGTGGTTTATGCTCTTTGTTATCCCTATTATGCTTACGTTGTCCTTCTATTTCTTTTCTTTTCTGTTTCCTCCCTTGTGGAGATATCGGGCTCCGCTTATTTTTGTCTACGGCTTTTCTGCATACGCTATTTTGCTGACTTCAAATATTTTTAATGTGGGAGTAGAAAAAAGCATTCAGCTCTACCGAGCAGCCTTTTCTGTGAATTATTTTTATCATGCGCTTATTTCTTTTATTCTCACCAGTGTAATTTTGTCTTTTAAGCAAGTATTTTGGGTAAACGCCGTACTCGTTTTTATTATTTTTTTTCCGCTCGTTTTGCAGCTGTACTGGTCGGTAAAACCTCGCAATGAGATAACCCGTGTAGTTATTTTGTATGCAAGTTATACAGCTCTTATTATTAGTGAAATTGCAATAATGTTTTCATTTATCTCATTAAATGCAGCGGTATTAGCGCTTGTGCTTACTGCTGCCTATTACTGTATATCTGGTCTTATTTTTCATCAGATGGAGCAACGTTTGTTTAAGCAAACGATTCGTGAATATATTATTGTTATGAGCTTCGTGGTGGTGATTGTGCTGCTTTCGATACGGTGGTGATTGCCAAGAGCTTTCAACGTCATTCCCGCTTGTCGGGCGACCGATAGGAAGTCCCCGTATGAAAAAGGGCATGAGGTCTGTCACTGTCATTGCGAGGAATGGAATGTCGAAATAATCAAGTTTAGATTACTGTATCAATCTAAATAATTATTTCTATATAGAGAGGAGGGGAGTGGGTATCGTTTTCAGAGACTTCATCGAGGTGATTTTAAAGAACTTACTTTTTCATTGAACATAATCGTAAAATAACACGAAAATATATAAGTAATTCGAGGCTAAATACGCACGAGAAAATGCAGTAATAGCATGAGGATAGTGGAGGAGAGGGGAGTAATGTAAATTACGGACGTGAATTATTGGGATATATTAAATAATTCACGGACGTGAGTAAATATATATACTATCCTATAGTTGTATGTAACTATTTAATCACGTAAAACATATTAAAAACTATAGGACAGTATTCATGCGTGAATTCTGAAATCCTTACCGAATCCTCACACAATTCTTATATTCGTTCAGCCTTTTTCTCGAGAGGAGAGGCAACGGGTATCATCAGCTCGTGTGGATAACTGCTAATTATAGCCTCAAAAACTACAAATGGGCTTTTATTATGGTCTAAGATGAGTTTAGTCTGTGCTTCGTGAGGAGTGAAGAGAGGGGTTATGTGAAACGAATTATGAAAACAAGTGGTCAAACTTGGTACATATTATTCTTTTATTTAACAAAAATATGAAGGATACGGAGCAGGTGGTACTATTCTCGAATCCTAATCTTCCCCCGATGGTGGTCTGGTCTTGTAAGAAAAATAGTGATGCTTTTGTACTCAGGGGAACGAAGATGAAAGACGTCGTAAATTGTATCTTTTACGACGTCTAGCCTGAAACACGAGAGAGGGGAGTGATTTTTTTACAATTTTGAATTACAATTATTTCTGTATTTATTTCGTTTTTATTTTTTTTAGCCGTATTTTCACAGAATTTAATTTTTATATATCGTTGGTATTCCCTGGCTAGCTTTCCCTAGTTTTTTCATTATCGGATTGCTATAATAAGCTGATTATAGATTGCTCCCCTGCCATTTCATCTCAAGGAGAGAAGTGATATCTGTATGAGAAGAAAAATAGAAAAAACAGACAAACACCTTCGAATACATCTTAGTATTCTAGTTTCTTTGATTTTGGTTTTAATGTGTAGCTTAGTACTATACCATTTTCACCAGAAAAGCCCCAAAAAAGGGCAAAATTTGAGCATTTTTCCAAAGGGTAAGATAATGAGCTCAATTCGGATGGAAAATAATCAATATTACGACCGAAGTGTCTTTTTACCGCCAATAGATATAACTCCGCCGGTTTCTTCAACGGAATCTCAAATTAAGTTTAAATTGCCGATCCTTATGTATCATTATGTTGAGGCGTATGGAGATCCGAAGGATGTTGTGCGCAGAGGTTTAACGGTAAATCCAGAGACATTTGAGCAGGAACTGAAACGTTTGGTTGAGGGTGGGTACACCATGTATTTCGCGAAAGATATGAATGATATGCTTTCCGGGGAAACACAGCCTATTGCAAAAGGAATGGTTCTCACCTTTGATGATGGATATGAAGATTTTTATACGGTTGTATTTCCACTTTTGAAAAAATACCATGTGAAGGCAACGGTATATGTTATTTATAATTATATTGATAGAAAGGGCTTTTTAACGGAACGAGAGATTCAGGAGTTGATCAATTCAGGGTTGGTAGAGATAGGGTGCCATACATTTGATCATGCGTATTTAAAAAATATGCAGTACGAGGCTGCACGGCATCAGATTATAGAGAGTAAAGCCAAGTTTGAAGAGCGATTTGGGATTGTAGTGGAGACGTTTGCCTATCCATTTGGGGCGTATGATAACAATGCGGTGCAGTTGGCAAAGGAGGCGGGGTATAAATTGGCGGTTTCGGTAGTCCCCGGCGCTATTCATGGTGCAGATTCACGATTCTACTTAACGCGTATCCGTCCCGGGATATTTAATCCGGCGGACATGATTCAGGTCCTTGAGAAATATAATAAGTAGTAGGGAAGTCCCTCTCCCCTCTTCTCCCCTCCCCCGTTCTGACTTTGCCTTTGAAAATAGACCTATAATATGATACAATTATGCGTTGTTAATATGGAAAAAAGTTTAAATATAGATAATTTACCTCCTGAATCGACCCCATTGCATGATAAGGTCAAGACACCTGATAAAATAGATATAGGAGATAGGTATATTTACGAACCTTCTCTATTAGAGGAAATACGTGCTACATTTGCTCAATCGCGTGTGATAGTGATCGATGTGAACGGTGTTTTGATGAATAATCCTTTTAAAAGAGAAGAAACATTAATCTTAAACCCACAAGCAGAATCAACGTTAAAATCTTTAAAACAGCTAGGATATACGCTTGTTATTTGGAGTTCTGGAGACCAGTTAACGAGTGATTTTATAAAAAATAATGGAATTGATCAATATTTTGATTTAGTTGTATATAGAGACAACTATGTTCATTTTCGTGATGATGGAAGAGTCCTTGAAACGGGAAATATATATTATCCCATTGATGACTACAACAAAGCGGTGGAATCAACCGTATGGTTGCAAGATTTTGAGAAAAAAATAATTCATAGTGAGACAAGCGATTCCGGATTTAATTTATATTTAAAAACTCCACAGGTATTATTTCAAACGTGTTTATGCATTGATGATGATCCTAACTACATTGAACAGAGATTAAAACTTCAAGATGTAGAAGCTTTAAGGAATCAAAACGCATCTGAAATTATTGCTCAACGTTTAAAGATAACAAATATAAAATATCCATATCTACAAGTAAAGCGTTTCCCTCATTTTACCTCTGGTATTTTTTCCACAGACATTATTCAGCAAGTGACTGAATTATTTCCAATTTTGTAAAACCATCACACTCCCCTTCTCCCCTGTTGAAAGGTGGGGTATGTATTTATTTATTTCTTGGGTATATTTCTCGATGTATTATTATTTTTTGATGAGAGGGGTCGTATGAATAGTACGCATTCGCATATTCGTTTTTTGCCGTATAGGGTATTCCTAGTTGTTGAAGCAAGGTTTCTGTGAGGTATCCTACATCGAGAGGTTGAGTCATGCCGTAATGTTCATGTTTGTGTATGAGAACACTCGGAAGTTCTTCATTGAACGAGCCATTATACTGCTCTGCTATGTCTTTCAAAGATTCGTAGTTTTCTTCGATCGTAGCTACTTCTGCTTGTACAGTTCTTATCCCATATTGTTTATCCCGTAACAGGATACCTAGTTTTCTTACTATGTCGCCATACATTTTTACACGAGTTCCGTATTGTAGCATTCTAAAATCGAGTGGCGACATAACACTGCCACGTTCCTCAATTTGTCTTTTGCCAAAACCGAAGGCTTCTTTAATGAGCTCATAGTTCTCTTCAGTTAAAGCAGGCACAAAAACTTCTATAGAACTTCCTTCCTTTCTGCTATACGCTTCATCATACATATCTTTCGAGGAGAGATCGATAAATTCAACGGGAGGAGCAACATAGCCTTGCTCCATTAACTTTTGTCTAATTTCATTGATAAGATATAAATTTTCAGAATCGTACAATACATTTCTGCTTAGACTGGTTGAGGAACGATCTTCTTGTGTTATATCGCTCGCCATAGGAATACTTACATAGGGCTCCAATTTCGAGGCTGCATCTTCTCTCGGATAAATATATGCACGACGTAAAATATACTTTCCAACTGCACCCCGCATGGATTCGGGCGTCAAACGAGGCATATCTGCAAGTATTTTTGCAAGAAAAGGAATCCCAAGTGAGTGGGCAACGAGATCGTCAACGGGCACACTGCCAAATTGCTCCTTTCCATACGCACTTACCAAAAAGGTTTTTACTTCCTCTGCTGTCATTGTCTTCAAGATATGGGGTTTTTGCCAAAATTCACTTCGTCCATTGAGATTCTTCTTTTCCATTTCGTAGGGTGTAGCGGTAAGAATAACGATATCTCCTGATTTAGTTCCCGACTCTAATTTTTTTATCTCCTCTTCACCCCACAAACGGTCGGCTTCTACAAAGCTTACTTGAGCGTCTTTAAAAAGCTCTCTTTCTTCCATAACTTTTGTAATTTCTGTTTTTCCGGTACCAGATAAGGCAACAAGGGATAAAATCTGTCCTTTACCTTGAGCTTTTAATGAGGTAATACTTTGTATAAGATAATTCCATGTATCTTTTTGAGCAGTAGTAAAATGATCTGGAGGTATTGCTTTTGCTTCAATCTCCTTGAGATATTGTTGCTGAGCTGCTTCTTTTTGCACACGTTCCTGCTCTTCTTGGAAAAGTCGTCTTTGTTCGCATTCTTTTTCATATGCGATCCTCTCCTCTGCGTAAATAGCTTGTAGCTGATCCATAGTGAACGTTGAGCCTAGGGATTCATCTCGAAAATGGAATTTACTAACATGAATAGAATCATTATTCCCAAATGTTTTCGTTACGAGCATCTGTAATAGTGAAAGATCATGAGGTGTTACCTCTTCAGCTTCTTCGGTTTGTGTACTAATTTTGCCAATTGATTCTAAACTAAATTCTTCTCCCATTTTGTAGCCATATCTATTATGAGGACGATCATTAAGACTACTGGTAAGCACGAGATCATGTTGCCCCTCATGGACCACAACGACAAGCTTATTTTTTGCTTCATTTTCGGGATCAGGAACATATCCCCATTCAAGAGTGCATACTTTTTCTCCTTTTTCCAGGATGTCAAAAATAGCTGGTTTGGGCGAACACTCTTTTATGTCTTCCATCATTTTCCGTACGATAGCTTGAGATGTCTCCATCGTTTTATAAGAAAATTTAACCAGCTCAGCCGCTGAATCTGACAGTGGTTTTCCTTCCGGATATTCTGATGAGACCTGCTCATGAGGAGTAACGATAAATGAATAACCACCCTCACCGGTATATTCAACTCTCGGTTGTGAATTATTTTCAGTAACAGTAATGGATTTGCCAATTCTAAAGCTACCATTATTAATGGGAGAAGATTCAGGGGGTTGTGGACGAAGAAAAATATTTATTTGGCGAAACGCGGAATTACAAATTTTTACATTGTCTTCCAACTGCTCCCTATAAGCTATAACTGACTCTGACTCTTTTTTCATGATTGCAAATTATACTATAAGACATAAAAAAGATCAAGATTAAGAATTGTATAACGGAAGATGGTACTGAACGAGGGATTGCAACTAATCGAAAAAAGGGAGTGAAAAGATGCAAAACTATGGGTAGAAATGAAAAAAGGGATGAGCGATAATGATGGGGTTCAAGAGCTATGAAAGTAATAATGGAAGACATACATATCGAGACAATGGAAGAATTACGGGCATTTGTGGGGTCATCACAAAAGATGGTGCTCCGAATCGAAAATCAGGAGGAAAAATACAGTTGCATTGAAGAAACCGTTGAACGGTTTGGGTACTATCAATTGAAAAAAACAGATAAACGGATTGTACTTTCATATCTGAAACAACTGACAGGATACAAGCATACACAGTTGTTTCGATTGATTGAACGATGCCTCATCGGGACATTAACAAAGAAAACATATGTGAGAAAAACAGCATATCGACGGGTATATACATCGTATGATGTGAAGTTGCTTGAGGCAACTGATGAGTTGCATTTTAGATTAAGTGCCGGAGCAACGCATGAGATCCTGAGACGAGAGTATGAAACATTCAAGAAAAAAGAGTATGAACATATCGCAAAAGTATCAATATCGCATATTAATAATTTGAGAGAACGAGATAGTTATCAGTCAAAATATTTACAAAAAACACAGGCAGTACAACGTGCAATAGGAGAGACGACAAAGCCAGAAACCAACAACAAGCCAGGTTCGATTCGGGTTGATACAGTGCACCAAAGGGATGTGTATCACATAAACGCAGTAGATGAGATTACCCAGTGGGAGGTGGTAATTTGCGTGCCGCAAATTAGCGAGAGATATCTCGCTCCAGCACTTCGAATTTTACTTGATCAATTCCCGTTTGTGATATTTAATTTTCATTCGGACCGAGGGAGTGAATTCATCAACAAAGTGGTGGCATCAATACTAAACAAAATACTGATACATCAAACCAAATCCCGAACAAAAAATTGTAACGATCAAGCACTGATTGAAGGGAAGAATGGAAGTGTCATCCGAAAGAATTTTGGATATGAACATTTGAACAAAGAAATTGTTGATGAAATGAATGTGTTTTTTACGACACTGTTTAATCGGTACCTCAACTATCACAGACCTTGTGGGTATGTGACCGAAACAAAAGTAGACGCCAAAGGAAGAGAACGGAGTGTTTACGGAGAATACAAAACACCGTATGAGAAACTAAAAGAGCTGGAAAAGGCAGCAGAAAAATCGTATTTAAAAGAAGAAATCACCCTGGAAGGCTTAGACAAAATTGCCTACGCAATGAGTGACAATGACTTTGCAAAAAAGGTACGCAAAGAGCAAGATCGGTTATTTGAGTTAAATATTTTCTTGAACCACGATCGCTAAAATTTACCGTTTCCCTATAGTAATTTCAGTACCATTTTTCAATTAGTTTATACTGATTATAGTGAAAAATGCAAGGATCTTCCTCGACGATTGTACTTTGTACGGGGACTTGTCTATCGGTCGCCCGTGTGCACGAGGATGACGGAAGAGTTACACTCCCCTTCTCCACCGGAGGAGGTGCTCGTAGATATTCGTAATAATATAGGCCGGTTTTATGGGAAGATCCATCGTGGGGACATAATTAATTTGCATCCCTCCAAAACCTTTTTTAAACTGGGTTAACCCTGCCCACGGATGTTTTTTATTTTCATCGGGTGCAATGCCCCAGAAGTTATAAATCTTACATCCCCGTTTTTTTGCTTCTCGAATTGCTTCCCATTGCAGCGCGTACGGTACCGGAAGTTTTGTATGAATTGAGGCTCCCTGATGATAAAAACCGGTAGACTTGGTGAATACTACAAGAGCTCCTGCAAGGTATTCCTCTTTTACTTTTCCAAAAATGAATACGGCATTTCCCGTTTTGTGAAACGCTCGAAATTCTTCAAGAATATACTCTTTTGAAAAAGGGGTAAAGTTTTCACGTGTTGCCGTTTTTTCATACAGTTTCATAAAAATTTCTACACTCTCTTCATCTGTACGTTTCTCTATTTCCACCCCATCTTTGGATGCACGTTTAACAAGGTATCGAGTTGTTTTTCGCATATCGGCCAGCAGTTCGTCCTCCGATTTATTGAGTGGTAATACCCACATGTGTTCTGCATGCATATAAAGGGATGCGGGTTGATATCCAAGACTTTGATAGAGTTGTGTATTTTCAGGAGCATCTAAATCATAGGGAGCAATACGGAGAAATGTGCAGTTGCGTTGATGGGCTATTTTTTTTAGGTAGGTTGTTAGATCGGCTAACAATTCTTCTTGTTCCATATATTGAAGATGAGTCTGTATGATCGGCCCGTGTGGGATAAACAGGAAAGACCCGCGTTTTGCAGTAACGGTAATAATCTGGGCAATAGCTTGTATAGAGACTGTGTCTCCAATTCCTACTCGCTCAACATGGTACCCGAGTTTTTGTTGAAACTCTCCCCACTCCCATGATTGAAGAAATGAAGGAGAATCGTTCTTTTCAAAGAACGAGTTCCATTCTGATCGAGCGAGAATAGGAGTAATACGATCCATGGTGTTATTGTAGCAGATTAGGCAAGCTGAGCCCATTGCATTGTTGTATAAATTCCGGGAATGGCGGAATGACAGTGAGTAGTAGGAAGATTTACGATTCCTGCACACAGTTTTTCTGCCACGGGACAGCTCCCTTTTTTGTACCTCATTATTTCTAAATCAATGCCTTTGGGAGCTATGGGGGTATCGTACCATTTTCCTAAAAATATGTTTTGTTTTTGCATTTTTTTTAATACATCTCCCCTATTTTTTACTATCAACGGATAGCGCAATAAGCCGGTAGAATACGCATGATTTACGGAAAAAATACGATTGTAATTATCGCATAGTATTTTTCTATTTATATATATTTGATCATATTTATTGAGCTGGTGAATGAGTAGCACTGCTAAGGCGTTTGGAAAGGAAAAATTATTTATTTCATCATATACTCCCCGCTTCTCTTTTTGTGAAAGTTCCGGAGAAATAAGTTGAAGATTTTTAGCGAAAAAAAGCAGAATTTTACCCAGAAAAATATCATAGGTTTTTTTGATGAGGACAGATAAGGGTTTATAAAGGAGGTAGCGAATAAGGGTAAGGGATCCGATCGACCGAAGAGATTTTTCTTGTGTGGCTAATTTTTGAGAAATATAGTTTTTAGGTGAAATAACTGCGCCGCCAGTTACCGAAGAAAAAGCTTTGGATCGGCCAAAAGAGAGAATTTTATAGCTCTCTCCCCCACTCTGTTTCATTTTATCCATATCCCATCCATGGGCGAGGTCTTCGATCACTATCAAACTATTTTTTTCAGCAATCTTGAGAATTTTTTCCCGATGCGGATAGATGCCAAAGGTGTGCTGAAGTATAATTACTTTCGTATTTGAGTTGAGAGCTTTTGTTAATTGAACAGGATCGATAGAAAAGGTTTGTTCTTCAATATCGCAATAAACGGGAGTAAGATGGTTCGCGAGTACCGGAAGAATTACTGCTTCACAGGTAAAGGCTTGGACGATCACTTGAGTATTTTGTGGAAGATCAAGTGCTTTTAAAAGCTGATACAAAGCCCCACGCCCACTGATAGAAAAGTGAACTGTTGTATCACTATTTGTTGAGAAATATGATTGAAGTTGCTTTCCTGCTTGCTTTATTGCGGTGCCATGATACCATTTCCAGGGTTGAAACATCAATCGTAAACTGAACAGCGCGTCGTCCCATTGTTCGTTTGGTGCAAAATCGGTTGAGAGCATAATGATAATTAAAAAGTAAAAAGTTAAAAGTATGTCATTCCGGGCTTGCACGCCATGGCGGCGACAGGATATTGTAATAAGTCTACCTGAATTTTTCTTTCATCGAATGTAAACATATGATCGCAGCCATAGGAAACAACTAATCTATCTGCTTCGGTAACTCCAAAACCGCCCTTTCGTTTTGAAAATCCATGAGATCTCCTCCACTCTGTTGCCGGATCTATCGGAAACCATGATCCGTCTGGTAAGAGCACCTCAACCCAGACATGCATTGCTAAGGCTTCAAAACTTAATTCTGGTGCAAGAAGTTTGGATTGGATTTTCTGGAATCGCTTTGGATTTACAAAAAAACCGCTTACCAAACGTGCAGGAATACCTTTTGATTGAAGCAAAGACAAAAGAAGCGTGGAGAAACCTCCACAATCGGTTCTTGGTTTTGTAAGAGCTTGTTTAACGGTATATAAACCGGTAATCGGATCTCCATAGGTTAGTACTGATAGGACATGCTGATATACATTCCAAATTATTTCAAAAAGAGAATTCGTGTGTATTCCAGAGAGAACCTGTTGTAAAACAGTCATGATGTCTGAATCGAATCCATCTATGAAACGATTTGGTTTGAGATAAAAATTTTTATCAATGTGGTTTTTTTCATAGTCAAAAAGAGTGTACTCTAATGAAAATGAACGTTTTATCGCATGGGCTACATAATCAAACGAAACAGTTGTATCGTGGGAAATGGATAGTACCTGATTGTCCCCGACGGCTAAAAGCTCTCTATCCGCAGGTATAGTAAGATGCGTAATAGTTTGGTACTGGTTTGTTTGTGGGACAGAGAAAAGAATAGGATGAAGTGTGGGTGAAAAATGGAAACGGAATGAATACTGAGAGGACATAGTTCGGTTATTTACTCACCTCAAGCAAGGATTGTTTTAGATCGTCGGGTGAGTTTAATTCCAGTTTTTTACCGTTCAAATAGAATGTGGGGGTGGCTTCTATACCCACCGAATCTCCCGATTTGATATCTGCGGCTATTCGTGCCACTGTCTCTTGCGATGTCATGTCTTTTTGAAATTGATCGGTATTGAGGCCTAAACTTTTTGCGTATTCAACAAATTTTGCCGGTGCGTCTGAGATTGTTCCCCATTCCCCTTGCTTCGTAAAGAGGACATCTGCCATTTCGTTGAACTTTTGTTGTTTCCCTGCAGCTTCAGCGGCATAAGCAGATGCTAAAGCATTTTGATGAATTTGCGTTAAGGGATAATATCGGTAGACAAACGTTACTTTTTTTAGCACCTGTTGCCCTTCTTTTGTAGTGGCAAAAGACTTTAAATATTCATGTGCGATTTTACACGCGGGGCATTGGAAATCGCTGTACTCAACCAGAATTTGTTTGTTATCGGGAGACCAAGAAATATGATCTGAAGCAGTTATTTTACTGAGTTCGGGATGATAGGTTGTTTTGGCAGGGGTGTTTGTGACGGCATAGATTACAGCCAAAAAGATACCTATGGCGAGTACCGCTCCCCCACCGAGTAATAATTTCTTCATTTGCATAAAGTAATCATACCACTATTTTTTTTGTTGTAGAGCGGATTGAATAAGTAAATCTACATGATTGCATCGTTCTTGAATGCCATATGCAGGAATTTCTATCGTAGTGATTTGCATATCTTCGTATGCTTTTTTTAAAAATTGTTCGGTTTGAGAAGCCTGTACCTCGGTCTCTTTTCGGACATGTGAAACTGCATAGAGACCAACTGGTCGGCAAAAAAACGCGAGAGAATAGTGTGCTTGTTCGGCATGTGAAATTAAATCATTGAGCAAAAATTCACAATTATTGAGTCGAGCGTACCCAATGGTATCGACAAGACTGCGATCAAGAATGACGACTTCCTTTTCGGGAGGAATAGTGGCTTCTAATTTTAGGGATTCAGCGATAACTAATTTTCCGAATTCAGCGTAGTTGTTCCACGGGAACTTACCGGTATAACCTGGCTTTTCAGTTTCTTTGTTTTGCTCATTTTGAATAACAATTGTTGCTGGTTCTGGCACATACCAATATTCTGGGTGTTTATTTTTGAGTTCTCCTAACAGTGTAGTCTTCCCGGCATGTGGTCCACCGGTGAGTATTATTTTTATCATCTACAGTATAGTGTAATGAGCGGACTAAGAGAAGTAAAATGATGATCGGGTTGTGCGTCATACCGATTTGGTTTTTCTGGAGAGATCAGTGCTACTTTATTGATACCGGCTGCTTTTGCTCCTCGGACATCTTCGGTTTGTTTGTCGCCCACCATAAGGGTGCGTTCAGGTGAAATTCTCATTTTTTCCAGCGCCAATACTATCGGTTCCGGGTGTGGTTTTCGGTTTAAACCTTCCTGACTTTCACTATGAATGATGACATCGATGTGTTCTGTAATGCCGTATTTTTCAAGAATTCTCAGCACAGAAGGACCACGAGTAGTAACAATAGCAATTTTTTTCCCGGTAACCTTTAATTCATCCAATAATTCCTTAGCTCCATCTGCTAAGTAAAAATAATGATCAAAGGTTCCGGTAACTTGTTTATTTGCATTTGTCAGTTCTTCTATTGTAATAGGGTTATGAGGATTACGAGCATTATAGTTTTTTACAAGCAGTGTTTTCATTTCGGTGAAACTACTCGTACCCATTCCTATCGTTCGAAGTTCTTCGGCTGAAAAATGTAAATCGAGATTTTCCGAAATTGCGGTTAACCGTGCATGAAGTTCTTCTTTATCCCCCATTTGTAAGGTATTATCAAAGTCAAAAACTACTCCATCTATTCGTTTTGCCGGATCAAGAATTCCTTTTTCCAATTGTTTTTTTGCTTCTCGATATTTTATTGCCGTTTCTCGCGCAATTTGAGGAGCATACCCGAGATAGGTTTCAGGACTGAGAGCCAGTAATCTGTTTCGGATGTCTGCATTATCAGGAAAGGTTTGCTCAATTATTTCTTGAATGAGTTGTTGGGTAACTGCCTCTTCCGGTCTTACGGCGGCTTTTATCTTCATGTAACTATTTTCTATATTCTGTTGCCGTGCGATCATTTGAATAACTTCACTCAATACTTCCCAACTCTCTTCTAGTTCTTTTTGCGCGTGTTGTTTATCTACCTCCAACATTGATAGTCCTTCTTCTGTGTAGTTAAGCGTAATCATTAAACGTGCAATGATTTCTCCATAACTTCGTTCGTACGGATGATCTGTTAAATCGCGTTCATCATTACTTTCGAGTAAACCTTTTTGAAGTGATGAAATCATAGCCTCGGTAATTTCTCCATATCCTTCTCCTACTTCGAACAACCAAGGATTTGTTTTGTGAGGCATAACTGACGAACCGGTATGGGATGGATTTTTAATGATTCGGAGATTCCCATCACGCACGCCAAGTCTCACATTATTTGAAAGGTCCATGAGAATGCTATTTGTAATACCAAGTTCGTTAAACAAGTGGACAATATTGATATGATTACTTCTTTGGGTAGCATTCTCTTCATACTCAAACCCCATACTTTCGACAAATTGTTTGGCGAAATCGGGAAAATCAAAATCAGGGGCCACCTCTTTCATGGCATTGTGATTTCCTACAGGGCCGGATAACTTAGCACTTAGATTGAGTCCGGAAATAAACTCCATTTCTTGAGTTAGACGAGCGAGCGGATACGAAAAACGTTTTCCAAATGTAGTAGGAGAGGCTTTCATGCCATGGGTTCGTCCTACTACAGGCGTGTCGGCGTAGGTTACTGACAGGTTTGCTAATTGATCCGTTACAGAAAGCATGTGAGGCATCCATACATTGTTCAGCGCATCGCGAATCATTAAGTTCCACGCAATATTGTTGAGATCTTCTGAGGTTAATGAAAAATGGATCCATTCCTTTAAGTTTCCGATACCTTTTTTGTCAAACAATTCCCGTAAGTGAAGCTCAACAGCTTTAACATCGTGCTCAGTAGGCCCGACTCCATTTCTTCCGTAATGTTCAATATCATCTACTGTTTTTGGGTCAAAGGTGTGAGGTGTTACGCAACTATAAATTTCACGTTTTTCATCTTTTGAAAGTTTTGGAGCTCCGGGAAACTGATTCTCACAGAGAGCAACAAGGAATTCTGTTTCAACGAGACCGCGATACCAATGAATTGCTTCATAACCAACATAATCTCTCAGTTCATGGGTAAAAGGATATTCCCTTCCGTCTATCGTTGAGATCGCTTGCAAATACTGTTTTTGTTCAGGAGAAGTTATATTTTCGTAAGCTCCGAACGTTTTTCCTTCTGGTGCTGCCATAATAATTCGACATTATAACACCTTCTTATTTTTTTTCATGGGAAGATGAAGTGTTACAATATGATTATGTTTCATCATGCGCCGGAAAACTATCGTTGTCCTATTTGTCTAGGAATTCAGGGTATTGAAAGTGAAGAAACGCTGATTCTCAAAACGGATTTTATCTATCGCGATGAAACGGTCTCGGCACTCATAAGTTCCTTTTTTCTTGAACACAATCCCGGGCATATACTAGTGGTGCCAAATGCTCATTATGAAAATATTTTTGATGTGCCGAATGAGGTTGGAGCTCAGATTTTTGCCGTCGCAAAAAAGATGACTGCCGCTCTAAAAAAAGCATATGAGTGTGAGGGAATTACGCTGGTGCAAAACAACGAACCGGCAGGAGATCAACATGCTCTGCACTATCATTTACATGTATTCCCCCGCTATCAAAATGACCAGTTTTTTGAACATAAAACACACAAATATCTGGCATTACCTGAGGAGAGAAAAATGTATGGAGAAAAATTGCTTCTCGATCTAGGTTTTATCGTAAAAAACCAAATAAGTAAAGTGGAATAGAGCGACCTGAACCATGTACAATATCATCTTTAATCACAAAGCTATTTTCTATATTTTTTAATTGGGTGCGTTCTTTGCTTAAACCACCGATTTCGAAGGTGTAATTATTTACACAAATATCGCCATCTCTGGAATAAAATACACGATATGCCGCTTGTTCAATGCTTTGAATTGTAAATAATTCCCGGACAGTACCAATATGTATCTCTTTTCCAATGCCGGCATTTATCGCATAGAGCAGGTTCGTGTTATCCAAGTATATTTTCTCTGCATTTCTGACGAGTGCATGACCCGTTTTGTTAATTAATAAAAAACGAAGCAATCCGGTATCGCGCAGGATCTGAACATATTGTGTAATTGTGGCATGGTCTTTTTGTAAACTTTTTGCCAGCTTATTAATATTCATTGTCCCCGGTTCTGATGTAGCATAAAAGTATATTATTTTTTTCAAGCTATCGATATTTTCGGTTTTTAATGCATAAAAAGCACTAATGTCTTCATAGACAGTTTTATCAATAATATTGAGTAGTGTTTCCTGAAAAGCAGTATACGTTTCAATAGAGCGTGAAGTTGGGTAATATCCATTCTCCCAGTATTGATGCAGATGCCCGAGTATTTTAGGAACTGTTTCTAATTTTATATTTGATTTCATATCATTTCGCACAATAGTGTCTATATCTAAAATCGGATAAGATTTTCCTGTCTGTATTTCAAGATACTCTCGAAAAGAAAAACCGAAAAGCGGACGAAGTAAAACACGGCGAGAGAGATCGTATTTACCTTTTATCAAATCGATACTCGAACTACCGGAAAACAGTATCTTGAGCGATGGATAAGAATCGTATATATTCTTGAGCTCTTGGTTCCAGTTTTTGTATCGGTGAATTTCATCAATACAAATTAATTCTCCTCCGTAGTATTTTACGAATTTATCCACGGTCTCAATAAGGGTATGATCTGCGAAATAAAGATTGTCAGCAGATATATACAGGCCTTTATCTGAATTTTCGTATTGCTGTCTGAGAAACTGTAAAAGAAAGGTTGTTTTTCCGACTCCTCGTGCACCAACTACACCGATACATCTATGATCCATATGAAAGGTATCATAATAGGTACGGTGATAAAGAGGAAATACTTCATTCAACAATCGCTTGTATATATCAATTAATGGCTCCATTTGTTTGAGTATACTCGAATAAAATTACAAAATAATTAGAGTACATTCTAATTATATCATACTATTTCATAACTAACCATCCTTTTTCCCAATAACGCAAAACACTTCTGTGCTGAGGGAGTCCAGGTCTTGAATTTTCTTTTCGTCAAAATATTTGTCGGTATAGGTAGGTGCTATTTTGTTGTAGGTTTGAATAGCAATGCTAGTTTTATCCATAGAGGAAAATAGTTATTAATTTCTTATGTGCTCCCCTCCTCCGCTTAGTGCGCTTAGAATTTCCTGAGTCTACTGATGGTTTGAAAACATTATACTATGGATTGAATTTTTCAGATAGAAAATTACTTTCTCACCCCCTGGATTCCCGCGTTCGCGGGAATGACGAAAAAAGCTAATGAGGTTCTTGTTTTGTCTATTGGTCGCCCCTGTCCAAGAGGATGACGATGCTATTGTCTCACAACGATTCCGGATGCGTTCGTTTTACTCACTTACCGGAATGACGTAGCTATGTCATTGCCGCTTAGTCGGCAATCGTTGTGGGGGGTTTTGTGCTTGTATATCGTAACACAAAACTACTGTGTTGCCTTTCTTTTACATATCCTGCTTTTTCCAGGACTCGCGCTGAAGCATTATTATCACTCCGCACTTCGGCAATAATAGTGCGAAAACGGAGCTCTTCAAAACCAAATTGGGTGAGCATTTCAACGGCTCTTGTTGTGTATCCTTTTCCCGTAAATTCTTCCCCTACATAATAGCCAATTTCTGCGCGATACTGCGTTTCGAGGGGAGTAATATTAATGCTTCCAATAATATTCCCATTATTCCAAATTCCAAATCGTAATCGACGGGGATTGATTGGCTGAAGAATACTTTTCTCAACAGATTCTGTGGTTGGATATTTCTCAGCTGTATTTTCTCCAAACTGCGATAAATGTTCCCTGTTGCTATCAATTAAATCAAATAGTTTTTGAGCGTCATTGGGCGTTAGTTGGCGAAGGGAAATCTGTGTATCAGGATCATTGATTTCGATTGATGTAACAGGTTGCTCGGCGGTTGTGGGAAGTTCTTTAGTCATATATTTTCAATATTAAGCAAATTGATCTATTAAAATAATGGATTCCCGCCTGCGCGGGAATGACGTTTTATTTCCATCCTCGTTCTTCACAGAGAATTTTTCCCTGATAATTTTCGATAGCGTTTTTTATGTACGGAACTATATTTTCTGGAAGATGATCCAAGGAAAACCACTGGACATCATCGCATTTTTCAGGTTCTGCATTCGTCGGTTCTTCAGTTACTTTTTCATTGATGAAAAAGAGATCAAGCCGTTCATCCGATTCTTTACGATGCATGACCTGTACAAGGTGGAAATCTTCAGGATTTGTTTTGATACCAATTTCTTCAGAAACCTCTCGTGCGATTCCCTGAGTTGCACTTTCGTGTTCTTCTAAATGGCCAGCCGGAAGACCGTACATGCCGTCGGCATACCCCGTATTTTTTCTTCGTAACAGAACAATTTTGTAATTGCGAATGTAGAGAAAGTAGATTGAGATGATAAATTTGGCGCGAATCATATGGGAGAAATTATACTAGCGGATCCTTGGTATGGCAACGATTCTGAATGCCCCGCCGTAGAGGCGGGTTACCGGGATGACGTACATTAGTGAGGAATGACGATATGAAACACCTGAACAATCAATTTCCTTTATAATATTATCTATATGCGAAGGAATGTTTATTTTTTTATTGGTTCAATAGTGTCATTTTTGAGTTTTATAGGATTTACTCTCCTCGTAAAAAAGCACCTCTTTGATAAACTCGATTTTGATACAACGGTTCGTTTACAGGACCACATTCCGCATAAATTTGATCCCTTTTTTTCGTTCCTCAGTCTTGCAGGCAGTTTTGAAGTGCTCGTAGTAGTTTTGTTTGTGTTACTGGTACTTCGAAAAAAATGGTTTGGTTTCTTTGTTGCGCTTGGTACCTTTATTGCAGCGCATGCGATTGAGTTTATCGGTAAGGGATTTTTACATCATCCGGGGCCACCACATTTATTGTTGCGGACCGATTTGCCTTTTGAATTCCCCTCCTCGTATGTCCAACCGGGGTCTTCGTATCCTTCGGGGCATAGTCTGCGGATTGTGTTTTTAGGTATCATTATTGCCTTTTTAATAACAAAAATAAAGCGTCTTGATACTCCACTTCGTTTTCTATTCTACTGCGGAATACTAAGTATTGTTTTTCTCATGCTATTATCTCGAGTTAGTTTAGGAGAACACTGGACAACCGATGTTGTAGGTGGAACGTTGCTCGGGATATCTATGGCATTGCTTTCACTCCTCTGGATTTAAAGTACCTATCAGGTGCGCGTTTCAACCATAGTACTGTCTCCAATTATGAATCTCCGTCATCGCCTTAAGATGTTTCATTCGTCATTGCATCTCCCTCGACGATTGTACTTTATACGGGGACTGCCATAGCAGCCGTCATTCCCGCTTGCCGGGAATCGACCAGGATTATCGATTCTGGACGTTCCGCCGAATCGGCGGTTTGCCAAAATGACGTACGGTTATGGTGTTTATGAAGCTGAAATTCTTACACAATCCTTACATATAAAAGGCATGCTGTGAACGTAACTTCGGACTTTTGTGGCAATCTCTCAGCCTGCTACACATCAAATAATCACCATCTACGTACTGGATATTGACAATTTACTTACTCAATGCATATACTGAAAACTTGTTATAAATTAAACAGATCTATGCCCAAGAACAAAAAACTCATCTTGAGTCTTGTTTTGATAGGTTTTACGGCTATGTTCGCCATTGGCGGAACATATGCTTACTTTACCGCAATCAGAACAACGACTCAAAATCAAATCAAAGTGGGAACACTTGATTTGAGTGTGAACTCAAACGGGGAATCAATTCAACCCTTTGTCCTTGAGAACATTGGCCAAAATGGAAACATCGGAGGAAGCAAAGACTGGAAAGTAAAGAACACAGGTTCACTTCCCGGTAGACTTCTGGTGAGATTGAAAAATCTAGTAAACCATGAGGCAGGATGTATCAATGATCAGAAACGGGCAGCTGTTCCTGATTGTGAAACAAAGACCGATGGGGATCTTGGAAAAGTGATCACGCTCAATGTGTCGTATGAAGGACAGAACAAAGTGTCCTCCACATTGGCAACAGATCAGGTAGCCAAGGTCGGAACTGATTGGAATGAACTCACTCCAATCGTTCTCCAACCAGGGGAAGAACGAACCGTAGGGGTAAACTGGGCAACGGCTGAGGACAAATACGGCAACGAGATCCAAGGAGATAGCACAAGCTTCGACATGGACTTCCGCCTTATCCAACTCATCAACGGACCAACACCAACGAACTAAGATTCGTTTCTAATGCGCATACATGGGAGGCTCGGAAACGCGCCTCCCATTTTGGCATTCTCATTACGAGATACACCATACTATGAAAACACTAAAATTTATTTTTAATCTTATTTCTTACCTTTTGCTCGGAGCTTTTGGACTCGTTATTATTTTCACTGTTGCTTCAAACCAAGGCGTACTTGGCGGATATCGATCGTTTGTTGTGCAATCTGGTTCCATGGAACCAACGATTATGACGGGCGACATTGTTCTTATTCAATCACAATCTCAATACATGAAAAATGATGTCGTTACCTTTAAAAATGAGGAAGGAAGAATAGTAACACATAGAATATTAAAGGCTGATCTGAGTAAGACACCGCAGGTTTTTACTACAAAAGGAGATGCCAACGCAGTTGAAGATGCAAACACGATTACACAGGATTCTATTTTGGGAAAAGTTCAGTTTGTTGCACCAAAGCTTGGCTATTTTGTGAGTTATGCACGATCGCCAATGGGAGTGGTAATTTTTATCGTTGTGCCCGCTCTTATTCTTATTTTGAGTGAAGTAATAAGCTTATTCAAACATGCTCGGTCTTAGAATCAAAACGATTCTTATACTGGTAATGGCGATTAGTTGGTTTTTGATGAATTCCGAGCGGACGGATGCAGACTTATTTGCCGACCGGGTTGTAACAAATAATCGCTTTACCGCGACCACTCTCTCGTTTGGTGATAAAAATACAGCGACGAACACTTCCCTTTCACAACTATTTGTTATCAATGGTTTTATCCCGGGGGGGTATGATATTCGGCCAATTCGAATTAAAAAAGAGGGAAAGCTCGATTTTAAGTACAGAATTTCCACTGCTGTTACCTCTTCTCAAGCAGTTTTATGTGCCTCCCTTCATGTACAGGTTTTGCAAAATTGGCAGGTAAAATACGCAGGAAAATTAGCTGATTTGTCCATTGATTCTACTATCCCAAAAAGTGGCGTAGAAGATTGGGTTTTTGTTCTGCAATTTGATGATCAAACAGCGTCGTTGAAACAAAAACAGTGTGATTTTAATTTCATTATTAAAACCTATCGAGATGATCCTGCGAGTGAAAAAGGTTTCTATGCCAAGCGGGTTTTGAGTAATACCATTATTGCGGGTACATGGTAACCGTGAGAATTAGTATGAAATCAGGTATGATAAAGCTATGATAAAACGATTGTTCCGTTTGGCAGAATCGCGAAAGTACTATGCCTGTGTTTTGATCTACCTGTGTTATACCGGGTTAATTTTTTTATTAGCTACAAATATTTTAGGTTTTCCTGTCCGAATTTTTACGAATAAATCTACTTCAATGACTCCGACTCTTTCCGAGGGAATGCTCATTGCAGTAAAACAAGAATCGTCCTATTCTGTGGGCGATATTATTTCCTTTTATGCAGAGATAGATAATAAAATGGAGATTATTACCCATAGAATTGTCCAGATTGGCGGGAATACTTACGTTACCAAAGGAGATGCCAATGCGGTTGCCGACGATCCAGTACGTCCTCGTTTGGTAATTGGGAAGGTAATTCTCATTATCCCCTATCTGGGGTATTTGGCTAATTTTGTAAAAACCGTTCCGGGAAATTTCTTGTTTATTTTACTTCCTGCTCTTATTATTATCACGATTGAGGTGCTGAAAATTCTCAGATTCGTACGGCGCCCTCGTTCATAACATGAAACAACTGAGAGAAATAGCATTAGAAGAATGGCTGTTCGTACTTTGCGGTATTTTATTTTTTGTGTTTCTTTCATTCAATTTTCATTTTTTAAGTGATGATGCCTTTATTACATTTCGGTATGTGAAACACTTTTTAGCTGGATGGGGGCCGGTGTATAACAAGGGAGAACTCATAGAAGGATTTAGTTCTCCGCTTTGGTTTTTGTTGTTGTCTGGATTTGGATATTTTCACTTTGATCTTGTTTTTGCAGGGCGTGCACTTGGCCTTCTCTTCTCTCTTGCAGAGATTCTTTTATTTTATGTTTTTGTATCAAAGCAAGGATTCCCTTTTATTGCAAAACTTTTTGGATTTCTTTTTTTGTGTCTAAATGCGGTGCGCGCGGTATGGTCTTTGGGAGGGTTAGAAGAACCATTGTACTCATTTCTATTATTCACCTTCTTTTTCTGTTGGTATGAAAATGGAACTGGCATATGGACAAAAAAGAGATATGTTGGTTTTGCCTTTCTGTCATTTATTCTCGTTTTAGCGCGAAGTGAAGGCGTTATTTTTGTTGCATTTTATTTAGGAAGCCAATGTTTTACCGTGTTGAAAAGAAAATCTTTTTGGCCATTATTTTGGTACGCTTTGCCATTTTTTGCATTGTTCTTGCTTGGTATAGTCGTTCGGTGGAACATATTCCATGATTGGGTTCCGAATACCTACTATGCAAAGGTAGGGGCTACGTTTTACCTTTATCTGAGAGGAATAGACTATGTCTTCCAATATTTTTGGAGCTATGGGTACGGATCTCTCGCCGTATGCTGCGGTATTGCTGCGTATGTATCTCGTCGTCGCTCGTATTTAGCTTTACTCATGATTTTAGGGGTGGTAGGAGGTACGATTTTTGTTGGCGGAGATGGTTTGCCGATGTACCGATTTTTACTGCCAATGCTCCCCTACCTTGCATGGATGCTGGTCATTACTGCAGATTATGTCTGGCAAACAAGGACGCGAACTACATTTATTTTATCTATCTGTATCGGACTTTTTATCGTGGGAAGATCTATGATCCCGGCACAAGACACGCAGTATCAGTATTATTTTTATCAAAGCACCTATGAAATCCCACGCTGGACAGCGGTCGGTAAATGGTTACAGTTCCATGCGAAACCGACGGATTCGCTGGCTGCCGTTCCCATTGGTGCGGTTGGCTATTATAGTGATTTGTATGTGTGGGACATGATGGGCCTTACCAATGCGCATATTGCAAAAAAGAATATGTCATTAGGCAACGGATGGGCAGGGCATGAAAAGCATGACGGTCCGTATATACTCAAACAGAAACCAACCTATCTCCTTTTGGGTAATATTCAGGTACTGGATGAACAATTGGCAACGGATGATGCGCGATTTATTCATCCGTTTAATACTGAAATTCGCGCTCGAGAAGATGATATGTTTGTCCCTGACTTATGGGATTGGTATGAAAAGAATACAGTAGCGCTCGACGAAGGGTTGTATCTGCATTATGGAAGGTTAAAATAGATTGTTATAAAGCGATATTCTATAAGCTATTTCGTGTTATTTCTGGTATACTAATCTCATGTTTATAGATGAAATTGAAGTATCAGCAACGGCTGGTCATGGCGGTCCGGGGAAGGTATCGTTTTTCCCTGGGTATCGTACGAGTCCAGACGGAGGAATCGGAGGTTCTGGAGGCTCGGTATATTTCAAGGTAAATCATAATCTTGCTACCTTGGCAAAATTTACCCAAATGCGGGCAATCAAAGCAGAACATGGATACGCAGGTCAATCAAATCTCTGCGATGGCAAAAAAGGCGCGGATTTATTTGTAGATGTCCCTCCAGGAACAGCCATAATAGATCTTGAAACACAACAAGAAGAGGAAGTTCCTTTAGACGGTACTCCCCTTCTCTGGTGTAAAGGTGGCAAAGGCGGACGAGGAAATGCATCTTTTAAATCGTCCCGTCATACTGCTCCAAGAACTGCACAACCGGGCTTACCAGGTGAAACAAGACGGGTAAAACTCATTATGCGATTAATCGCCGATTATGGACTCATTGGCTTGCCAAATGCGGGGAAAAGCAGTCTTCTCAACGAAATTACGGCTGCAAAAGTAAAAACAGCTGCCTATGCTTTTACCACATTAGAACCAAATTTAGCCACTCTTCACGGGACCGTACTCGCAGATATCCCGGGATTGATAGAAGGCGCTTCCTCTGGCCGTGGATTGGGTATTAAGTTTTTAAAACACATAGAAAAGGTTAAAATGCTTTTACATTGTATTTCTTCCGAATCGGACAATCTAAAGCGCGATTATCTTACCATTCGCCAGGAACTTGGTCAATTTAATCCAGCTCTTTTGGAGAAGCCAGAACATATTTTACTCACAAAATCAGATCTGATCTCCCCCTCAGAACTAAAGAAAATAATCCGGCAATTGAAGGCTATTAACGCAAAGGTATTGGTTATTTCGATTCACGATGCGGACGCTCTGGACGACCTAAAAAAGCTTTTAACTTAAATGCGCGGGATAGATACTTGTACATAGTGAATACCTATCTATTTTTTTCTTGACAAATATTTAATTTATCTTGTGATAAAATATTCACATGCCAAAAATTAACAAAACATCTAAACCAACAAAATCAACAAAAGCTACGTCTTCCGTTAAAAGTACTAAACAGAAAACAGTAGCACCTGCTCGTGTAAAAGAGGAATCGGTAGTGGAAAACACTGTCGCTGCAAAACCTTCCTATAAAAAATACTACATAATTTTTGCAATAGTTTTGCTTGTTGGAGCAGTCTATTATTTTAAAAATCTTTTTGTTGTCGCTTTGGTAAATGGTCAGCCTATTAGTCGACTCGCGCTTATCTCTGAACTGGAAAAAACTGGTGGAAAGAAAACACTCACCAATATGGTGACTAAAACGCTTATTGAACAACAAGCAGCCAAAAAAAATATAAAAGTGTCTGATGCAGATGTAAATGCAAAATTAAAATCAATTTCGGAAACGCTTTCAAAACAGGGACAAACACTTGACGCCGCACTCGCAGCTAATGGTATGACGAAAGCAGATTTAAAAACTCAGCTAAAGTTTCAGATTATGCTAGAAAAGTTGGTTGGAAACGCTTCTCCGGTAACGGATAAGGAAGTGGATGAGTACATAGAGAAAAATAAAGGTTCTTTATCTGAAACAGTTACTCCGGAATTGCGCGCTAGTATCAAAGAGCAGCTTTCTCAGCAAGGAATGAATACGAAAGTGGAAACGTACATCTCTGACTTACAAAAGAAAGCAAAGGTAGATTATTTGGTGAACTATTAAGTATAATCAAATAATGAGCTGGGCATTTTATGCATTTTTATCAGCGGTTTTTGCTGCACTCACCGCTATACTCGCCAAGATTGGTGTGCGTTCTGTAGACTCGAATGTGGCAACCGCAATACGAACCGTTGTTATTCTGATCTTTGCGTGGGGAATTATCCTCGTTCAAGGATCGTATAAACAAATGTTCACAATCCCCCGATTTACGCTTCTCTTTCTTGTTCTTTCAGGAATATCCACAGGGCTTTCCTGGCTTTTTTATTTTCGAGCATTGCAGTTGGGAGAAGCCTCACGCGTCGCTCCGATTGATAAACTGAGTCTGGTACTGACTATTATTTTTGCTGCGCTTATTCTCAAAGAAAAACTTACCGTAGCAGTCGTTGTTGGAACCGCTCTTATTACGCTTGGTACGCTGATTATTACATTTTTTAAGTGAGAGAAAATAGCATCACGGCCCGCCAAGCGAGTAGTTCCAGATGGTAAGCTCTAAGCATATAAGTATAGCGGAGATCCAAAGCACAACAACAATAAAAATTTTCATAGGAAAATTTCAAACAACACTATCTGTTTGCATAATACTCCATTTCCCCAGTCAATGCAAAATGCAGAAACAGAAATCTAGGCTGTGCTTATACCAAAAAGTGCTCCACTGTATATTTTGATTATCGCAATGGCTCTTTCTCGTACATCCTCTATTGTTTCTCCAATCTTCTGAGAGATTGTTTGTGTGTAGTACATACAAATTATTTATCAAATAGTAACGCTTTTCCTACGGGTACCTTACTGGTTCTTTACTAAATTTTGTTTAAATTTATGTAAGAAAGAGGTAAGAACCTTTTCTTGGAGAACTCTTACTTTGTTCTTGTAGGAGTCTTGTACATGCCCCTTTATACTTCTTCCTATAGCAAACGTCATCCCCGTGCAGACGGGCGACCGATAGACAAGTCCCCGTATAATGTACAATCGTCGAGGGAGATCCAATCGACTAATTACCTTGGGATGAAATCTCATCATAGAAAATTGTCCTCTGGATTCCTCGTTCCAGGGGAATGACGAACAAACTTGTCAGTCTGTTTTGAGATTGCTATATTCAGGAGAAGACGTTATTCATTGTGTAAGGAAGGAGGCGAAAACCATATGGCAGATATAAATCCAGTTCAAATTCAAAAATATTTACAGGAAGTGGATTATCCGTGTACCAGAGAAGACATTATTGCAAAAGCTCAAAAGGAGGGAGCAGATGAAAAAGTTATTGCTATGCTTCAGGAGCTTCCCGACGGAGAGTTCCATTCCTCCACAGAGATATCCAAGGTCCTGGGGACAATGGATTAAGCAGTTGTGGCAGTTTGCATTGGTAAAGAGGGTAGGTTTTTTGGTATAACTAATACATGGCGCAGATTATGAAAGATACATGGGTGTGGAGTTCCTCAGAAGAAACGATTCTGCAAAAATTAAATTCGTCTGTAAGGGGTATTTCTCATTCAGAGGCTCTGAAACGTTTGCATATCTACGGACCGAATGCAATTCACACAAAGAAAACAAATGTATTCACCCTCTTTATCCGTCAGATAACGAGTAATCCGCTTATTTTAATCCTTACGATTGCTACGGTTCTTTCCTTTTTGTTGGGACAACAGGTAAGTGCCTATTATATCTTTGCCATGATCTTGGTAAGCATAAGTTTGGGATTCTGGAATGAATATAGTGCGGAACGAACAGTCGAAATGCTTATGAAGAAAATTTCGTTGTTAGCAGTGGTGGTGAGAGAGGGAGAAAAACAGGAATTACCGGTCCCTCAGATAACAATAGGAGATGTTGTGCTTCTTTCTCCGGGGAGTATTATACCCGCGGATATCCGGTTATTAGAAGCGGATAATTTAGAGGTGAATCAGTCGGCACTTACGGGAGAATCAAAACTTCTTATTAAAAAAAGTGCCCCCTTGGATGGCCCGATTCGGGATATAAATGAACTGAATAACATTGGGTTTATGGGAACAAATGTAGTAAGCGGTTGTGGCAAGGGAGTGGTACTGCGAACTGGTGCCGATACAGAGTTTGGAACCATTGCGAAGAGTACCTCCTTTTTAAAACCAACAACGGAGTTTCAAAAAGGACTTGCAAGTTTTGGCGATCTTATTGTGAAAGTCATTCTCGTCCTTACGGTTGGAATTTTTGCAGTGAATGCTTTTCTCGGACACCAATGGCTTGAATCGTTGTTATTCTCGCTTGCGATTGCGGTAGGACTGACGCCGGAGCTTCTCCCCGTTATCGTAACGATCAGCCTTTCTCATGGCGCGGGGAAACTCGCAAAAAAACATGTCATTGCAAAGCAACTTATTTCTTTAGAGAATTTGGGAAACATGGATGTTCTGTGCACCGATAAAACGGGTACCCTCACCGAGGGAGAGATTCAGGTCGTCGCTCCAAAAAATGAGAAACTGTTAGAGCTGGCACTTCTTTGTAATAACGCGATTGTTCACCACCGGATTTTTGGAAATAGTATAGATGTTGCGCTGTGGGAATATGCACAAAAATATGATATTACTCCCCCGGAGATGAAAAAAGTATTTGAAGAAGCGTTTGATTACGATAAAAAATGCATGTTTACGGTGGTTGCCGCAGAATCGAAACAGACACTTATTGCCAAAGGTGCGCCGGAGGCGATTTTTGATCGCTGTACTTTGGCTAAGGATGAAAAGAAAACGTTGCATAGCGAGTATATTGCACTGAGTAATGAAGGCTATCGGGTAATTGCACTGGCTACGAAAGCGATTGAATCGAAAGAGACGTATGTTTGGAAAGATGCAGACAGACTTGAGTTTTCTGGTTTTATTACATTTTTAGATACACCCAAAAAGACATCCAAAGATGCTTTGCTTCTTTTGAGTAAGTTGCATGTTGCAGTAAAAGTAGTAACGGGCGACAACGAGTTGGTTACGAAAAAAATCTGTAAAGAAGTGGGAATGGAGGTTTCTCGAATTATTGTCGGGGATGAACTAGATCTGATGTCGGAACAGGATCTAAAGTCGGTAATTCAGGAGACTACTGTTTTTGCACGTGTTTCACCCGAACAAAAACTACGAGTAATTCAAACGTTGCAGCAACTGGGACATACCGTTGGGTATCTGGGAGACGGGATTAATGATATCCCCTCGCTCCATAGTGCCGATGTGGGAATATCGGTCAATAGCGCAGTAGATGTGGCCAAAGATGCGGCCTCTCTGGTTCTTCTCCGAAAGAGTTTGCATGTGTTGGCAGATGGAATTATTGAGGGGCGACGAACCTTTAGTAATACCATTAAATATATTTTAATGGGTACGAGTTCAAATTTTGGCAACATGTTTTCTGCTGCTGGTGCTTCATTTTTCTTGCCTTTTTTACCGATGACACCCGTCCAAATTTTATTAAATAATGGACTGTATGACATTTCACAGATGAGTATTCCGTCAGATACCGTAGATGCAGAAGAACTGCGAAAACCACGGCATTGGAATATCCAGTTTATCCGCAATTATATGATTTTTTTTGGACCATTGAGTTCGTTTTATGATTTCTTAACGTTTGCGATTCTTCTTTTTGTATTTCATGCCCCGACAGGATTGTTTCAAACGGGTTGGTTTATTGAATCGCTGGCAACGCAGGTGTTAGTGGTTTTTATTATTCGAACGGCCCGAAGGCCGTTTTTCTTAAGCAAACCAAGCTTTTGGTTGCTTGCAACGTGTATCTCGGTTGTTGCTGCCGGTGTCCTGATTCCCTTTACTCCGTTTGGGAAATCTCTTGGGTTTGTGTCCCCTCCCCCACTCTATTTTGCGATCCTTGCACTATTAGTAACCACCTATTTATTTCTTGTAGAAACGGTAAAAAGTGTTTTTATCAAAAAAGTTACGGGGTAGGGCCAGATTATCGTATTGTTTGAAATTATTGCTTATTAAAAAAAACTTCTGACTTTCCTATTTGATATCTGATGAACGACAAAAATTAATTTGCAAAGACAGCAGTTATGAATTTACTTTCCTAGTAATTTTAGGTGATGGATACGGAGCATTTCTGTAGCAAGTTTTGCCCCATTAAGCATTTCCATTCCTTCAGTTTTTTTTCTATAGGTATTTGCCATATCAACGAGTGTTTTTCCCAATATAGGTTGAGATTCTTTCCACAAAGAAGGTATCTCTTTAAAATCAGGTCCTTGATCGTAGCTTTCCATGAATTCAATTCGTTCTTTAGTTGTTTTATTATTTAGTACTGAAATAAAGAGTTGTTCAATATCAGAAATACGTCCTGAATCAACTGAACGTAAGCGAATATTTAAGTCACCGTTGGTTGAATTATCATATAGTCCAATTGCTAAAGCAAAACCATGACGCTGCTTATCATCAAGAAGAGTATAAATTGAATGGAAATTGGGGTTTGCTGCTACTAGGTTGTTATGAAAATCTATTGAGTAAGCGAGCACACTTTCTCGACGACGATGTGAAATTAATTCACCCGTATCCGCTGGGTTAAGTTCAAACTGCTTTGTTGCCCAAGTGACAGCACCAGTGTCAATATCTGGCAGTGAAAAGGATTTTTGTTCTTCCAATCTCGGGAATATGTCTGATGGTTTATTTTCTTGATCCATAACTTTAGATTATATCACATATTTGGTATACTTTGAACCAATTACCTAAGTTTAATTTATTTCCTATGAACGTGTCTGTTGATTCAACAAAATGTATTGGATGTGGACTCTGTGTGAGCATGGCAGAAGAAGTTTTTGAAATTGTCGAGGGGGTTTCTCAGGTAAAACCGGATGCTCCTTTGCAGGATTCTGCGGTTCAACAAAAAGCAAACGATGCCGCTGCTGTTTGCTGCAACCAGGCGATTGTTGTGGAAGAGTCATAATCCTATTGTTTGTACCACGTATATTTTCCTTAAGCAAAAATTAAGAATAAAAAATATACTTATAAGTATGAAAATACTTGTAGTAGAAGATGAAATAAAGCTTGCCGAAGCTATCAAACGGGCACTTGAACTTCACAAATATGTAGTAGATGTGGTATATGACGGAGAAAAAGGTTTAGATCTGGTTATTGGTGAAAAATACGACCTGATTATACTCGATAGCATGCTTCCTAAAATGGATGGAATCGAAATATGTAAAGAAATACGAAAAGCAGGTATTGGCACTCCCCTTCTTATGTTAACAGCGCGCGGTCAGATCGATGATAAGGTAAATGGATTGGATGCAGGAGCAGACGATTATATGGTGAAACCATTTTCTTTTGAAGAACTGTTCGCTCGCATTCGTGCACTGGTACGACGACCGGAAAAAACAAATGATACCCTACTAAAAATAAAAGATCTTTCTCTCGATCCAATTTCTTTTCAGGTAAAACGGAGCGATAAAACAATCTATCTTTCAACTCGAGAATTTTCTCTTCTTGAATATCTCATGAAAAACAAAAATAAAATTCTGAGTAAAGAACAGATTGTAAACAATGTGTGGAGTTATGATGCCGATATTTTGTTCAGTACCGTTGAGGTGCATATTAAACATCTACGCGATAAAATTGAAGCGCCCTTCCCAGATAAAGACCCGGTTATAAAAACAGTTCATGGATTCGGGTATACAATAGAAGAAAATTAATGCTATGTTCCGTTCAGCGCATTTCAAACTAACAGCTTGGTATCTTTCGATTATTATGCTTATTACGGTAGTTTTTAGTGTGGTGATTTATGCCGTAGTTTCGCATCAAATTGAAGGCCTGATTCACATGCAAAATGATCGGATACGGCGATTTCAATCAAGACCGCCGAATGAAATGGCTCCCCCACCCGATGCTCCCACGATGTTACGTACTGAGGATCTGCAAAAGCAAGAACAGCAATTACTGTATACGCTTATCTTTATAGATTTAGGGATCGGGATTATTGCAGGAGGCGCGGGGTATTTTTTGGCGGGCAGAACTCTTCGTCCGATAAAAATAATGATTGATGAACAAAACCAATTCATCTCCAATGCCTCCCATGAACTTCGAACACCGATTGCAACGCTCCGGGCAGAAATGGAAGGTAGTCTTTTAGAGCATCATTTATCCGATGATCAGGCCCGAAAACTTATTACGAGCAACTTGGAAGAACTGAGTACTCTCCAAAATTTAACCGATGATCTTTTAAAGTTAACAAAAGTGCATAGTTTACACAACCATAACCAACAGGAAAAACTATCAATTGCGGAAATCGTAGCATCTGCCCACAAAAAAGTTATGGCACTTGCCAGACAAAAAAACACGCTGATAAAGGTTTCTCTACAAGATGCAATTATCGTCGGAGATAAAAATAGTCTTACCGAACTTTTCGTCATATTGCTCGATAACGCCATAAAATATAGTCCTAACGAATCGGAAATATCAGTTATTTCTGAAAAAACTCAAAACTATATAAAAATCATGGTGCAAGATACGGGGATTGGAATTTCAGAAACGGATCTTCCGCATATATTCGAGCGATTTTATCGAGCAGATAAATCGCGGTCTCAATCTGAAGGATACGGATTAGGCCTTTCCATTGCGAAAAAAATTGTTGAAAATAATCGTGGGATTATTGAAGCATCGAGTCAACTTGAGAAAGGTACGGTCTTTACGCTCCAGCTTCCCCTCTCCTCTTCCTTCAGTTAATCGTAAGAATATGCAAAGAGATTCTTAAGCTTTTTTTCATATACTCCACATAAAGCATTTTTAAAATAAGATATCAGATTTGCCAATTCGCCAGATATATCTTTAAACAGATCTTAAGGAAACATTAAGAATTATTAATTATGTTAAATTCATGCACATTTTAACTCATATAAAACAAAATCTAACCAAGCTATTTTCTGCTCTTTTGCACACCTCGATAAAGAATAAAATTCTATTTCTTATTATTCTTATCGGAATCGGTGTTGGAGTGAAGTTGGTAATTCCCCGGTTTCAAACAAAAAAAATACAGTACCAAACGGCAAAAGCCGCCAAAGGGACACTTACCACCTCGATCACTGCCTCGGGGACCATTTCATCGGGGAATAGTACCAATATTACCACGGCCGCAACAGGCACAATAAAAACCGTCTATGTTACCAATGGAGATGTCGTGAAAAAAGGCCAAAAAATTGCAGAACTTACGTTGGATGAATACGGGTTAGAACAACAAGCAACGGCATGGTCTAATTATATCGATACACTCAATGCGGTGAAAACTGCGGAAAAAACGAAAGATGAATATGATATTCAAATGTGGAAAGACCGACAGGCTATTCTCGATGCGGAAGATGCGGTAAAGACAAAAGATCTGGAACCACTAAATCCGGCAACAAAAAAAGAATGGACGCTTTCGGAACGAACGATTGTAGACAAAAATGTCGATAAGGCGTATAAAGCATTTGCAGAATCAGAAAATAAATATAAAACGGCAGACGCAGAAATAGCGAAAGCGCGGGCAAAAGTAACAGCGGCACTGCGCGATTATGATGAAGTATCCTCCATTATTACGGCCCCTATAGATGGAACGGTAAATAATCTTTCACTTGCAACGGGGGTGATTATCTCGAGTTCTTCAACTTCAAAAACAGCGACATCAACGACCGCGAGCTCATCAGATTCGAGCAATACGATAACTTCACAAAAAATTGGAAAAATTTATAGTACCGATGGACAGCTTCAGGCCACGGTCAATCTGACGGAATCAGATGTAATCAATGTGGTGCCAAATCAGAAAGTAGTGATAACGTTGGACGCATATAGCAGTAAATCATTTACCGGGAAAGTTCTGGCGGTTGATACTTCAGGAAGTGTTAGCTCGGGGGTAACTTCCTATCCTGTTACCATTCTCCTCGATAAAACCGATGTGGCAATTTATCCGAATATGGCGGTATCAACCTCTATAATCACAAATGTAAAAACTGATGTTCTCCTTATCCCTTCTGCTGCAATTACCACCACAAACAATACTTCGACGGTTTCGGTACTTAAAAATAGTAAGGTTTCAACGGTAGCAGTTACAACCGGGAGCTCGGACGATACTCAAACAGAGATTACATCAGGACTCTCAGAAGGAGATGCCATTATAACCAATATGATCTCTGCTAATTCAGCAAGTGAGAACAATACCACTTCATCGTTTAGTAGTACTTCAAAAAATTCTAGTTCAAAAAGTAGTAATAAAAGTAACAGTATGCCTGGAGGGATGACAGGAGGAGGAGGACCACCTGGTTTTTAATACCTATGAACACTCCAATAATTGAGATATCTCATTTGTCAAAAATATACAAAATGGGAGATATGGAGACGGTTGCGTTATCCGATATTTCCCTGACCATTTACAAGGGTGAGTTTGTCGCTATTATGGGTCCCTCCGGTTCGGGTAAATCGACACTCATGCATATTTTAGGTGCGCTCGATCAACCAACAAGTGGAAAATATATTTTGGACGGTGAAACAGTTGAAAAATTGACGGAAGATGAACTGGCCGATATTAGAAATAGAAAAATTGGATTTGTGTTTCAGGCATATAATTTGCTTCCCCGCACGACCGCTTTGGACAATGTCATGTTGCCGATGAGCTACGCAGGAGTATCGGATCAGGAGCAAAAAGATCGGGCACTCAGATTCCTCGAGTTGGTAGGGCTACAAGATCGTGTCCACCATTCATCCAACCAACTATCGGGTGGGCAGCAACAGCGCGTTGCAATAGCGCGAGCGCTGGTAATGGATCCTGCAATTCTTCTTGCCGATGAGGCAACTGGAAATATTTCAAGTGCTCAGGCAGATGAAATTATGGGCATTTTTCAAAAGCTAAACGACAAAGGCCATACTATTATCATGATTACCCACGAACCGGATATTGCCCATTTTGCAAAACGAATTATTTACATAAAAGATGGAAAAATCGGTGAAGATATTTTAAATAAAGAGCAGAAAAAAATATAACCAAACTATGAATATTTTCAAACTGATCATAACAAGTTATCGAAATTTAGCGGTGAACAAACTGCGAACTGGTCTTGCCGTGCTTGGCATTATTATTGGTATTGGGAGTGTGATTGCCCTTGTATCACTCGGGCAGGCAAGTCAACAGGCGGTTCAGTCGCAGATTCAATCGCTTGGATCTAATTTACTTACGGTGTCTCCTGGATCGCAAACTTCTGGCGGTGTTCGCGGTGCAGCAGGAGGGCGAACAACCCTTACCTACGACGATGCGAAGGCCATTGAAAGTTCTTCAAAAATAACCACCGTTAAACAAGTGTCCCCTGTTTATTCCAGCCGAGGTCAGGTAATTGCGGGAAAAAGCAATACCAATACACAAATTTATGGGGTTACCGCAAACTACGCTTCCGTCCGTCAAATTACTTTGGCAAGTGGGTCGTTTATTACTGCACGAGACGTAGCTTCAAATACAAAAGTAGCTGTTTTGGGACCTACGGTTGTTGATGATCTGTTCGATGGAAATACTAATATTATCGGTCAGGAAATACGAATTAGCGGGCAATCGTTCAAAATTATTGGAATAACATCTTCAAAGGGAGGATCGGGAATGACGAATCAGGACGATATGATATTTGTTCCCCTCTCCACAGCTCAAAAACAGTTGTTTGGGGTGAAGTATTTAAGTTCAATTTATCTTGAAGCAAAAAGCTCTGATGTTATGATCCGCGCTCAGAATCAGGTTGGCTATTTGCTGCTATCCCGTCATAAAATTAGCAGTCCGGCAAGTGCTGATTTTACCATTATGTCGCAACAGGATATTTTAAATACCGTTTCTCAAGTAAGTGGGACTTTTACAGCTCTCCTATCGGGTGTTGCGGCGATTTCGTTGCTCGTCGGAGGTATTGGAATTATGAATATTATGTTAGTTACCGTAACAGAGCGCACTCGGGAAATAGGCCTTCGTAAAGCGCTAGGTGCGAAGAAGAAAGTAATTATTATGCAGTTTCTTATTGAGTCTGTCATTCTCACTTTTACGGGTGGACTCATTGGGATTATTTTTGGTGTAGGTGGTTTTTATGTATACACAAAAATTGCCAGTTCTACGTTTGTAATTTCTTTAAGTTCAGTATTTTTAGCTTTTGCAGTATCGACAGGAATAGGAATTATTTTCGGCTGGTATCCAGCACGGAAAGCGGCAAGTTTACAACCTATTGAGGCGCTGAGGTACGAATAAAGGAGGTGGGTAACGTTGTCATCCTCGCGTACACGATGACGAGGAAATGAGGTAAGGAAAATTAAAACGAATTAGTTGTAGTTAGAAAGGAGGTGAAATAAAAATGCAAGAAAAAAAATTTAATTTAATAACGGTTATTGTTGTCGGAATTTTTACAGGGATATTTGGATTTTTTGGTGGACTTCAATATCAAAAGAGTCAGAACGGCACAAGCCCATCCGCACAGTTTGCAGGAACAAATGCGCAACCTGAAAATGCTCAGGGAGGGAATGGTGGCTCGGGAACCACTACAAGTGGAACACGGCCCACAAGCGGAGCAAACGCGCAAGGGAAAAGACCGATAAGCGGAGAGATTGTCAGTATTGACAAAGATTCGATTACGGTAAAAACGCAGGATGGGAGTTCAAAAATCGTTATCTATTCAACTCAGACCAAAGTGAACAAAACAACAGAAGCTGCTGTTTCTGAGTTAAAAACAGGAACACAGATTAATGTCATTGGTTCTGAAGGAACAGATGGAACGGTTACTGCTCAAACAATAGCCATTGGTACGGGTCTTTTCCCGGGAGTATCTGGAGGCGGACAACCACCAGGGCAACCAGGAGAACAGACAACCAATAAATAGCAGAACAAAGAATAAGAATCTGCACGTAGCGCCCTTCTTCGGAAGGGCGCTATTTATTTGATACGAGACCTTTAGCAATTCTTAAGGTTTGTTTTGTACCATGGGGCATATGAAATTGATAAAATCGATTTTCGAAGGAACACAGCGATGGGAAAAACTATTTTTTATACTCTTAATGCTCACGGCAACCGGAGTATATTTCTTTGATCTCTCCCATAATGGATATGCCAATAGTTATTATGCCGCCGCTGTTCAGGCAGCGAGTACTTCTTGGAAAGCATTTTTCTTTGGGAGTCTTGATGGCTCAAATTTTATAACGGTCGATAAACCACCGATGGCCATCTGGATCATGGCACTGAGTGCGCGTATTTTTGGTTTTTCAAGTTGGAGCATGCTTGCTCCGAATGCACTGTCAGGAGTAATTACCGTTGGTTTAGTGTATGCAACTGTCAGAAGAATTGCTCAGTTTCAGAGTGCGGCTCTTGCAGGAATTATTATGCTTCTCTCCCCTGTCGCCGCTCTTATGTTCCGATTTAATAATCCAGACGGATTTTTAACGATGTTTTTAACCGCGAGCGCGTATACATTTTTGCGGGCGTTTGATTCAAAAAAGCCCGTTTTGTGGCTCTCTCTAACTGCCATCTTCACTGGTTGCGCTTTTAATACGAAAATGTTGCAGGGGTTGATATTGCTGCCGGTTATGGTTCTGTTGTATCTGATCTTTGCACCGGTCCCATGGTACAAACGGATATATCAGCTGTTTGTCGTCGGTATCATTACCATTGTTGCCACGCTTTGGTGGACGGTGGCTGTGTCAGTTACGCCGGTTCAGGCACGTCCTTACATCGGAAGTAGCTCGAGTAACTCGGTGTGGGATTTAATTACGGGATACAATGGGTTAAGTCGAATTTTAGGAAATGGAGCAACGGGGAAAGGCGGACCTGCTCATGGTATCGGGCAACCTCCCCTGCAAGATGGCTATCATACTCCCCCACCGATTGGTCAGATGGAGGGCGGTTTTGGAGGGCCTGGTGGTCCGCCGGGCAGAGGATATGGTGGTGGTGGCCCTGGAGGAGGCTCTGGACCTGGTGGAACAGGTTTTGGTGGAAAAACAGGTGCTTTGCGTATATTTAACTCGGATTTCGGCCCCAATATTGGCTGGTTTCTTCCCGCAGCAGCACTATGTTTTATGGTTCTTATCGGAAAAATATTTTATGCACCTCGAATGAGTTTGCAGCGAACTGCTACCCTATTTTGGTTCGGGTGGCTCGCACTTCACATCGGTATTTTTAGCATAATGAGTGGTGTTATTCATCCGTACTATGTAGTTGTGTTGGCACCTGCGATTGCTGCGTTGGTTGGACTTGGTCTTCCTGAAATATTAAAACTCTATAATAAAAGTGAAAATTTTTGGTGGATACTTCCAGCTTTGGTTTTGAGCACGACCGGAACAAGCGTAGTTTTATTAAACTACGGAAATTACTGGCCATTGCTTACTCCAGCAGTTCTCTGGGGTGGTATTCTTGCAAGTGGTCTGCTTATTATTTTTCGATTGATACAGAATCAAATGGGGCAACGATTGAGTTTATGCCTTGCTTTGTGCGTATGTTTGGCGAGCCCTTTTGCGTTTACCTTTTCTACGATAACAACGGCCCATACCGGGAGTATTCCCACCTCTGGTCCGGGTGCTACAGCGGTTTCGCGAACAAATAACGAATCCGCCAGTGCAGATAAAACGTTGGTTTCCTATTTACTTGCTCATCGAGGGACTGCAAAGTGGATTGTTGCGGTAGCTTCCGCAAATGAATCTGCCCCGATTCAGATTTCCGGCGGTGCACCGGTTATGGCGGTAGGTGGATTTAATGGAAGTGACAATGCCCTGACAGTGGATTCATTAAAAAAGTTGGTTGCGAGTGGTCAGTTGCAGTATTATCTTGATTCGGACAGTCGTGGCCGCGGAGGCCCGATGGAAAATAATTCGGTGAATTCCTGGGTGAAGGCAAACGGGACGATAGTAAACTACGGAGGCACCATGACGCTCTATAAATTGAGCATCAAAGCAAACTAAGAAAGTATCTGTTGATTCAACAAAAAGCAAACGATGCCGCTGCTGTTTGCTGCAACCAGGCGATTGTTGTAGAAGAATAAATTATCCCTTATTATCTCAACTCAGTAAACCGGTCTATAACCCAAAGGATAAGTATTCCCACAACGAACGAAACAGCTGCAATAGACAAAATGGGTGTTTCATCGGCAAGGTGCCAGATTCCACGCCATACAAGAACAATTCCAGTAGTTACAAGAAGTGTAGTGATAAATTTGTGTTTGCTTACTCTTTTTATGAAGATGTTTCTCAATTTCTGAGTTCGGCCAAAGATAGTTGTCATCCCCAAATCACCTGCTATTCCTGATGCTTTGAGAGTAGATTCTACCATTTTTTCTTCATGAAGAATTCGTTTTTCATCGGCCGCTATTCTTTGTTCCATCTTTTTGATAAGCTCTGTTTCCCTTGCGAGTTCCTCCTCTTCCAATTGAAGTTTCTCGAGCGATGTTTGGGTAGTTATCATAATAGTATGTTAATTTTACACCATGTGGTGTAACCATTTCCTCAGATAAATTGATTGTCACAACAAACTAGTCTGCCAAAGCATTGATGAAGCCCGCCTACGCTCATATGGGCTTCGGCGAATGCGGAAGGGGCGGGATTCGAACCCGCGATGACATTGCTGCCATACACGCTTTCCAGGCGTGCCGATTCAACCACTCTCTGCACCCTTCCAAACGGATTGTTAACCAATAGCCGATAAACTACTGATACTGTCTTGTTCTCGACCTACCGGTCGAGATTCAACTCCACCACATCTTACTTTGAGACTTCACTCACCATTATTCATTCGACGTCTCAAAGAGCGATTGTTGGCGGACTATCACGCAAATGTTTCGTGTTTATATTATAATGAAAAAAACACTATATTCCACCCCTGATTCTATGGAGAACACGTTCAAACAGTATAACACTCACAAAACACTTATTTACATTAGTGTTATCGTCGGAGCATTTCTTTTTGCAATAGGTGCGGTACTCCTAACACTATCGACAAAAAAACAAGCAGCAGTATCGTATCCCGAAGAAGTCTCCTCTTCACAAACCACTCCCCTGCCCTCTTCACGTCCGATTCAAAAAACAGCCACGCAAGAAGCAAAAAAAACAGATACAGTGAGTGCTATTTCCCAACTACTCGTGAGCATGACGAATGGAATTACGGAACCAAACAAAGCTCCAACGGTAGCTTCATCTAAACTAGGAATTTTTCTTATAGACACCTATTCAGAAGGCGCAAAAAAAATTATTGCTGCAAAGCCAAGAATTATCCGTGTACTCGATCCTCAAGCAAATACTTCGTTGCTGGAGGCTACAAAAGCGTATAAAAATACTATTTCGGGTGGAATAGTTGTTTTGTCTATGTACAATAACATAAAAAAGTATTCTCTTGCAAATGATCCGGAACAATCTGCCTCTGATTATTACGAAACGGTTATTAAACCAGTACTTGATAAATTGGGGAATGACAAACATATTTTTACCTATATAGAAGCCCCAAATGAAACAAACTCCACTCCCGATTGGAACACAAAAGAACAAGCAGCATGGCTCAATACATTTTGGTCAAAAACAATTGAACTCAATGCTCAGAGTGGTATGAGAACCTGTATTGGGAGTATCCCGGTTGGGAATCCTCCGGGCGATACAGGAGCGATCAAAGAGAAGCTCCAGGAATTTCTACCTGCATTGAAAAAAGCATACGCAACGGCGGGAGCACTTTGTTATCATGCGTACACTTATCAATACACTACTGATGAAACTCAAGAGCAGTATACGTCATTGCGCTACCGACTCCTTCATTCACTTATTGTTGAGTTGGAGCCAACTCTTGTGAATTTGCCGATGATTTTATCTGAAGCAGGAATAGACAGGGAAGGAAACCCTGAAACGAGCGGATATTTAGCTCGCGTTTCCAATGAAGAATACGAAAAGTGGTTGCAGTGGTTCGATACGCAGATTCAAAGAGACAATTATGTGCTGGGTGCGACTTTATTTCAAATTGGAGCAACCGATTGGAAATCTTTTAACATAGAGCAAATTTCCGGATGGCTCGCTGAACATATTACAGCCCGATAACGTCTTCTTACCTACTTCTTGCGGTGAACAATTATACTTTGGGGCCTTGCATATTATACTTTTGCTTATTTGTATGTTCCCTATTTCAGATACGGCCCCAACTACACGCTTTCCTATTGTAAACCTCATTATTATTATCCTCAATGTATTTATATTTTCGTACCAATTTAGCAGCGGAGGAATCGAGATGGATATTTATAATTATGGCTTCATATCAGCCCAATTTAACGTACTCGAGTATTCTTCTTACTTTAAAATATTCTCAGCAATGTTTATGCACGGAGGAATTTTTCATGTGCTATCAAATATGTGGTTTCTCTATATCTTTGGCGATAATGTAGAAGGAAGAATTGGACATGCAAGCTACTGTGTTTTCTATCTCTTTTGTGGAATAATCGCAACATTAGCTCAATATATTCTTATCCCACAAAGTAGTTTGCCTCTGGTAGGTGCTTCTGGGGCAGTTTCCGGCATTGCAGGGGCATATTTTGTGTTTTTTAGTAAAGCATATGTGAAAGTTCTTATACCCATTTTTCTCTTCCTAACTCTCTTTGAAATACCTGTCTGGCTATTTTTGGCATATTGGTTTATTACCCAGTTTATTTATGGTATTGGTTCTTTGGTTGCCATCGATTTAAATCAGGGAGGCATTGCTTGGTTCGCTCATGTAAGTGGATTTTTTATTGGAATGTTTCTTGCGCTACTTTACAAAATTATCACGAAACAAGAGTGGAAATGATCAAATAGTACGAAATAGTTTAAGCTATCAAATAAATCCAAATAAATAGATCTGTTCTATTAAATAGAACTGCCATTTTCTGGAAATTATTCCCTATATTTTTACGAGGGAAATGATATAATCAGTATGAAATTACGATGCCATAAATTTCGCGCAAGGCGAAAGCATGAATGTGGCGGAGTATACACCTCAAGGTTACGGGTAATAATTAGTTTAAGATTGCCGGAGTGGTGAAATTGCTCAACTGTCCGTTACCGATACGAAGTGAGGAAGTACGGACAGTTAGTCCGCCAACAAATGAATGCACGAGACGTTGAGTCGAAAGCATGAATGTGGCGGAGTATACACCTCAAGGTTACGGGTAATAATTAGTTTAAGATAGCCGGAGTGGTGAAATTGCTCAACTGTCCGTTACCGATACGAAGTGAGGAAGTACGGACAGTTAGTCCGCCAACAAATGAATGCACGAGACGATGAGTCGAAAGCATGAATGTGGCGGAGTATACACCTCAAGGTTACGGGTAATAATTAGTTTAAGATTGCCGGAGTGGTGAAATTGGTATACACGCAGGTTTTAGGAACCTGTGCCTGAATAAGGCGTGGAGGTTCAAGTCCTCTCTCCGGCACCAAGTTTTCCTTCAAAATATCGGCCTTTCTGTAGGCTCTAAATTGTGTCTAGTAGGTTCGAGCCTATACACATCTCTCAACTTCGTCAAAACCTAGCCTCAAAATAGGTTCAAGTCCTTTTCTACTGATGAGTGTCTATAATTGTCCCAACAATACAGATTGAAATTCGTATTGATAAAGCTTATAATACGCTTCATGCAAGTACAACAAAGACGAGTGATGTATGTAGAAGACTCTGAAAACTGGCTAGAAATGGTTGGGGAGCATCTGACGACTGGACTACAGAGCTCTAATACATTAGTTGAGACAAGTCCTAATTTTGATTTAGTTCGGCGAGACTTACGTAATGGGAACTTACCGCAAATTCTTATAACCGATAATGATATAGAAGGCGAAAACACAAGGGGAGCACAGATAGCGCTACAGCTTAGGCGCGCCTCAGAAGAACTTCGACAGCCGATAGTACTGATTACTTTATTATGTTCTAATCCTGAAGGTGTCCAACGAATATATGGCGAACAATTAACTGCTAATAGAATTCAGAACCTCGATAAAAGAGAAGATGCGGGAATGCTCGGTTTTTACTGCGGAGATATATTGAATAATCTTCCACAGTTAGAAAGAGATCGAAGTATACCTAATTACGGCGATTGGCTTAATAAAAATGAGATATCTTATAGTCAAGAGTCCACGAGAACAAGAATAGATTTAAATAACAACTTGATAACTAGTACGAAACCAGGTTGTTTATATTTGCCTCCCAAAGATTTCATCCTCAATAACTGGGATGAATTGACTAGATTTAACGACCCAGAATTTGCAAATAGTTTGAGGAGAATGGTTGGCGTGCATTCTGGACATCCTGAAAAACGCTAATTAAAACACTTTCAAAAATTTCAGTAATTTTCGAGCCTCATCTTTATCATCAATCCGGCGCATAATCTCCCGACTATTGTTTTGAGACAGGATGTTGAGGCTGCCTTCATAGAGTATTTCCCTATCTATGATGGCTGTTTTTCGGTGAAGCCCGTCTACAAATTGAACATTCACCCCCATCTCAACACAGGATAGTATTTCCTCGGTTGCCTGATCTCTGAAAAACTCTTCGTCATGTTCACCCGGATATTTAGTAACCAGAGTAATCTCAATTTCCTTTGCGAGGAGAGTCTCGAATATCGGACTAAGCGTTTCCATTCGGTTCGAGGTGATAAAGGGACTTTCAATAATGACCTCATGCTTGGCGTGAAGGAGATCATCGATAAATTGTTTGTAGAACGTTTGTTCATTGTATAAAATAGAGTGTTGCATCATTTGTTCACCTCCTTTTTCTGGAAGTAGGCAATGGCCGCAAGAAGTTCCGCCTTTTCTTTGGGATCAATCTTTAAGGTGAGATAGGTTCGAACATCGTCCCAGATGGTGCACATACACTCGAGGACTTCAGAGGAATATTATTGAGGTTCCCCGCTTCGTTTTCAAATTCGTGGGACTAACTGTCCGTAATCACTCGCCTTCTGCTCGCGAACGGACCGTTGAGCAAGTCCTCTCTCCGGCACAAAAACTGTTGGTGATAATTAAAAAAAGCATGATATGAAGCAAAGTATATATTTTCAACGCACCATAAAAAACTGCATTCTAGTTTGTATGTGAGGATCTATTTCTTTAGGGTTCAAAGTTTTATAGGCATTAATTTGTCGCCAAGAGTCAAAAAGAAGGTAATTACCGTCAGAACTTAAAAGAAACCAGTCTATTTGTTTTTCATCCTTAAAAGCTTTTAAACTTTTGAGATTGACGTACTTTTCCTCTTTTGTCCTAAGGTTTACAACTGTGTATACATAATCCAACCATCTTTCTTTCTTAACAATAATAAATGGATCATGATCATCAACCATCACTTCTTTAAGCTGATCCCATCCATCCCATTTATAATCGTAATGGAATACTTCCTTCAGATTTGAGAGATCAAAATAAGAAAATTTCTTTTCATTATAAAGAAGCATGTACGTGCCTGTACTATTAGGAATAATATGCTTGTATTCTCCCCAAGGAATATCTTTTATCTCTTCAACTTCTTTTGAACGGAAGTTAATCGTTCTGATTCTATTCCCCTTTTCCAAAAAGGTCTTGAGGATAAATCTTTTTTCAGTGTCCCTCGCGGAAGCACATACAAATAGCTGTAAATGGTCTCGTGTGATATGCGCATACTGTTGTCCGTAGAATACTGTTTTTTGATGAGTTCTGCAATCTGTATTGGTGACCATTTCTGCCTGAGATTTCCAAACACATATTCTCTGAGCTGTTCGTTCTTCGTTAAAAGATAGTTCCCTGTATTCCGCTTGCTCATGTCCCGATATGACCGATCCTGTGCACGTTTTGCTCGATACGTGTACTTGTTACAGCTTCCTGCACGCACCTCTCGACTGATTGTACTTACACTCCGCCTGAGTACTTTTGCAATCATGCGCAGTGTTTTTCGACTCGCAAGCATTCGACTTATCTCCTCCCGTTCTTCCATTTTCAACCGCGTATATGTGTGCATACTGTATCGTACCATTTCTGGCGCTTCGCGCCTAGAGTGTTGCGTTAGATGTTTGAATGAAACTTATTATATTTACAAAATACTTACTTTTTACTTACTGTATACAAGTATCTTATTCTTAATAAGATATTGCACTACCAATTACCTCCACCTCCCCCACCACTCCCCCCACCTGAACTACCAGAACTATGGGATCCTGACATACTTGATGACGTGACAATGGTAGACGCAGTACTCAGATGAGTAATGGAGGTAGTGAAACTACGGGAAAATGAATTCATAGCAAAAGCGGTATTCTCATATCCACTGTACCATACAGGCGAAGTTAAATTTGCATCTGCAAAACGTTCCATCCAGATTTTTTCTATGCCAAATACTGTTGCATACGAGAGTAAACGTTCAAAAAGAAATTGTTTATCTGCCTCAAAATTAAGCTGACGTTCCTGCGAACTGAGAAACCTTTTTAATCCCTTAACAATAAGTAATTGTGATAAACCATAAGGAGTGTAATATGTCTGAAACAAGGAAAGAATTGAAGCAAAAAAAAGTAAAGTATTACAACTGAGTATTGCTCCTATCATTAAAGCAATTTTTTTTTGTTTAGCTACATAGATTGTTGCTTCAGGTAATACTTCTTCTTTCTTCATTTCGCTATATATGGCCTGATAAATATCTTTGATTGCTGATTGAAAACTCTCATTATCGTTAAGAGCGTTTACCTCCACTTCGTTTGATGCTCCAAATAAATTCGTAATCAGCATTTTTTCAAATGTTTCCAGACAATTGATATCTTTTTCTTCCTTTATCAGATAAAAATTATCTTTACTCCGTTCATTAATTTTCATAAATCCTCGAAAGGAAAGATCGATAATTGTTGCAACGATAAATCGAGGAGAGTCGTATTGAATAAGTAGCATGCCAGTCTCTGCTGGGGTATAAAATCGTCCAGTTTTTGTTTTAGGTGGATCAAATGAGATAGGAACGGTATTAATCTTACTGAAAGCAGATTTATAGTACTTTCTGGCAATTAAAATTGGCAAGAGGAGGTACCAATAGAGAACACATCCTACCACTCCGATACCTAACAGAATAAATAGCGCTGCGCGCACTTTCCCCCCTGGTGTAGCTGTTTCCCATTTTATACTATTGTCTTTTTTTGATTGATCCTGTTGTGCTAAGGTTGGTATTTGTGTTGCAATAATATTCTTAGGAAAGCTAAATGCCACAGTTAGACCTTCCTTCGCATGTAAGATGCTATTTGTTGTAATGGTCGCACCGTTTGAAGCAATTTTATAAGAACAGTCATGAGCTTTACTGCCGTTTAGACCCGTATAGCAACTAATTGCCATTGAAGATATAGGAAGTACATCGGGCATATGAATCGTCGTTGTTACTGCGTTTATAGGAAATGGCCACTCATTACCAGTTATATTGCGATACAGTTCATCGTGATTCTCATAGTATCCTAATGTTCCGGTTACTTTATAAGCGATCGTATAGATATGCAAACCTTGATAGGTTTTTGTAGATGATCCCACGCGGATTACAGCTTCTTGACTAGTATCTTCGCGAGTATATGGTTCATCAATTCCGTCCCGTTGGATTTTTTGAAGTGTAAAACCCATTTTATATTTTTTATTATCTTGTCCCTTTCGTATAAGCGGGATATGTCGCCATAATCCATGGCCCGGTCCATCTTCAAAATTATCAGCGATCGTTTCAATTATTTGAATTGTTCCGTCTTTTTCGATAGTGATATCGCTTGTAAACTGAGAAATATAACTAAGAGATTGTGCGTGGATAGGAATAACAGCTGTAAAAAAAATAAGAAAGAGTAACACTATTGCAAATTGTTTCATATGCTATATGGTAGCACTATTGTTGTATTTTTGAAATGTAATATGTGCTCGTTCGATTTACCAATGTAATATTTATAAATCGAACTACAGGTATTTATCATTTACTTTAGAACCTATGCGAATGTTCTCTTAACAATGAGTTACCTAAAGGGGTCGGGTATATCCACTGGTATTACAGATATTTTTGCTCTTATCTATGGAATTCGTGCCTTAAAAAAGCATCAGATGATTGGGATAATTTATTACTTTTAATTTAACACCCTTCGGGTGTTTTATTCTGTAATAAAATACCCCATGTCCCAACAGGTAGAACCAATAGCAGTTCCTCAGTGGTCAGATGGTGAGGTATTTGACTATTTTGATAGAGCACGACATTTGTATCGGTCCGCGAATGGAACACATTCTACGAAATACGGTGCTTACCGCGCTTGAACAAAAGGACGCAACCATGATGACGATTTACTATCTATTAACAGACAAGACGTATCGGAAAGGAGTAACGGATAAACTAAATGATCCTATGCTCAAACATTTCTGGAATCAGGAGTTTAATAGTCTGGCCAGTTCTCAGAAAACGGAGATGATAACGCCAATTACCAATAAGCTAGGGCTTTTCTTAACTTTTCTCATGACTCGCAATATTCTGGGGACACCGAAAAGTACCCTTGACCTGGACGATGTGATGAACAGCGGGAAAATCCTAATATGCGATCTATCAAAGGGAAAGATCGGAGAGGATATCGGATCGTTTTTGGGAAGCCTCCTTGTTGCCAAGCTTCAGATTTCTGCTCTTAGACGGGTACATATTCCGGAAGAGAAGCGGAAAGACTTTTTCCTGTATATCGATGAATTTCAGAATTTTGCCACTGAGACCTTTGTACAGATTCTTTCTGAAGCCCGCAAATATCGGCTTGATACGGTACTTGCTCATCAGACGACAGCTCAGATCGATCGCATGCTACTCCAGATTATTCTTGCCAATGCCGGCACCATTATTTCGTTCCTGACGAATAGCCCGAATGATGAAGACTTACTCCTTCCTATCTTTTCTCCCGACATAGCAAAACATGATATTTCAAACCTTCCGTTATACACCTTTTATATCCGCATTAACTCAACAGAAATCGCCAGTACCTTTACGGGGAAAGTGGCAAAGTTTGATGTATCTCAAAATGAAGAAATTAAGCGAAGTGTAATTGAAGCATCCCGACATCAGTATGGAGTCACTATTGATACGCAAGAAGAAGAACCAAAGAAACCTGAAATAACTACAAGTCCCCCCGCTCAAAGAAAAGTTTCAAAAGAAAAGACGTTTACAAAAATTGAGGTACAACCTTCGTCTGATAGTTGAAGTCCACTGCAACCATATAATTTCTATATAGAGCATTATAACAATGCTCTGTATTTATTTTACTGATCGCTATATATATTATATATAATATAGCGGAACACAATTCCATGTGTTCCTCCCTTAATAAGGGAGGTTAGGTGGGTAACAATACTATGATAGAAGAACTAACACCACAACAGCAAAAAATCTTACTACTGATATATACCTATCGCTTCCTAGATCGAAGTCACATTCAACAATTTCTCCAACATAAATCCCATCAAAAAATAAATCTCTGGCTTAGCGACATGACCAGTAAAGGCTACCTTGAGAAAAAAGTAGAAATAGACACAACATTTGTAAAACATCCAACGCTGTATTTTATAGCTCCCAAAAGATTAGCATTTTTGCGAGAGCGTACAAATGTTGAAGTATCTAAACTTGAAAAATTATGGCGAGAAACAGAGAAAACAAAGGTGTTTATTGATAAGCATCTGTTTATTGCTAACTTTGCACTCCACCTGAAAGACTATACTTACCCCCATAAACTAGACCAGATGGTAAGCTTACAATATGGGAGAAAAAAAGATGAGGCGGGTACATACACCCGCATTCAAAAAACAGGTAGTGTTAGCACTTTTTCGAGGGGAAAAGA
>JAAXWC010000019.1 GCA_013335175.1 Candidatus Roizmanbacteria bacterium | reverse complement strand
TCCTGCTATTTTACCCTTAGTACGCATTTTTTACATTTTGAAACCAATTTAGATTGTCATAACAGCCTCATGCTTTTTGATTCTTTCGTGGCGGACAAGTCAGGAAACCCAATCGTTTATTATGGCTTTTTGCAAACTATCTTTGAGCCATTCTCCACGAAGCTGAAAACGGTTATCTACTATCTCAACGAATCCCAGTTCTAACATACTGCGAAGCAGAGCTTTATTTTTCACCGATGGTTCCACAGGAATATCTCTGATAATTTTTGAAAGAAGAACATAGGTTGGAAATCGATGAAAAAGTTCTTCAGGACTCTGTGCAGAATAGTCAGAAGGGCGGTCGTAAAGAGATCGTATTCTATAATGACTTCCAGTTTGATTCTTCGATATTTCATCAACGGTTGTTGGTTTGAAATGCGGTCCATTTACTATTTGCTCGTTAAAATAGTTCCTGATATCTATTCCAGAAACCGTAGAAATGTTTGGGTTATGGACGGACATATGTTCAAAAAAAGCCTGTAATAATCCATTCACTTCGCGTGGGCGAAACGCAGTAATACGGGCAATCTCTTCCCAAACATCGGGAGCAAAGGTGAGAGAGGCAAGAGATGAACCGTAGTAGCCGGTTTTTACTACATTCAGTACTCGGTTAACAGTATGTTCTAGTCGTACTAAAAGATCTTCGTGTGAGCTTTGTGAAAACGTAGTTACGATGGTGTGAGAGAGATTAAGTTCACGAGCAAGATAACGATGTCTTTGAATATGTCTTTCACTCCCCATCATTACAGTCAAAATGAGCGTACGATTCTCTTTTAACAGTTGGGAGAGAAGGTTATAATAGTCTGTTTTCTCCTTAATACTGCCAATTTCATCAAGTGCTAGAATATTTGAATCCGAGCGACGTACAATATAATCATGAATGCCTTTTACGCCTTTATATAAGTGAGCATGTATATCAACAAATCCGTATTCCTGAGGAGTAAAGTGTTGCTCAAGAGAACGAAGTAAACTTGTTTTTCCCGACCGATAGTTGCCGTAGAGGGTAATAATCCCCTGATGCTGACTTTCCGATACTAACCTACGATATACATCTTCAAGCAAATCGCCATGGAGGTACTCAGACGAAAAACTTACGGGATCGTTCACCGTATAATTTGATGCTAATTGTTCTAAGGCTTTGACTTTAGTATTTTCGTACCCTTCTGCTCCATTATAAAATTCCATGCGGTATTATACCAAATTTCTGAAGGAAAGACAATTATTATAGGTTATATTTTATTAATTTCTGAGTTTTAAATAAAGCTTGCGGAGGATGTTGGCAATTGAGTATAGCTTGTAAAGTGGTTTATTTACCACCAAGTCATAGCTTCCACACATTTGTTGAAATATCGCACCGTAGCCCTCTTTAAACCGCGTAAAGCCGGCCCACGGGTGCTTCATATCATACCCCGGGGAAAGCGCGCCCCACATTTCGAATTGTTTTGCTCCGAGTTTTTTCCCTAAACGAATACTTTCCCACATAATTGCATTTGCACCCATCAGATTTCGTTTTATCTCAGAGGTTCCACCGTAGGGGTAGTACAAAATATCGTTAAAATAGAAGAGTTCGTATGCAGCCAGGGCATCGTTTTCATGTCGCGCGACGAGGATATGGGAAAGTGAACCTTTGAGTGTCTCCCAAATAGTTTTGTGATACGAAGGGGTATGTCCAAAGTATTTTTGCCGACGTGTCGTCTCAAAATAGAGTTTTGAGAAGGTTTCAAATCCTTTTTCGTTTGATTCCTCTTCGACCGTTACGCCTTTCTTTTGCGCTAAACGGATATTATAACGAGTCTTATTTTTCATCTCTGCCAGGAGTTGTTCTTCACTTTTTGAAATATCGAGTAGCATCGTCCATTCAGGAAACAAGGGGTGTTTAGAGGGTAGCAAGAAATTGCAGGACTTACTCGTATGCAACTGATCAAAGCTTTCTTTTGTTACATTCGGCTCAAATTTTACGAAAATAAGGTGATTTTTTTTCGCGAAATCCTCCAAAAAGGTCAGAATTGCTTTGGGAGGAAACAGCGAACGGGGGATATATCCTAAGGCGTAGGAAGTGTGAGGGAGGGGGTGAATCGTCATCTGGTAAACTTCCTTTAGACTTTTTGTATTGTCAAACAGGCCTAATCGAAGCACTTTTATTCCCATTTTTTTTCGAGCCTCCCCCCATTGCCAGGATTGAAGCGGATGAGATGCAACAGAGTTGTATTGATCTATGTCAAAATCGTCAGGAATTATTTCAACAGGCATGGAACCATGATACCACAAAATTAGAACGGAATTTTACCGGATGCAATGTCATATCCTTTCCGAATGTAATGTGCCATTCGATTTATTGCAGCAGGTACAATCATGTACTCCGCTTCGTGAACACGTTGTGTAAGTGTTTCCAATGTATCATCCGAATAAATTCGAACTTGCTGCTCTAACACAGGCTTTCCTCGATCAACAGCTGAAGAGGGAACAAGATGCACAGTTGCACCGGTTATTTTCTCATTATTTTCTAGAACATCCTGAATTGCATGTGGGCCTCGGTATACCGGAATCATACCTCGTGAGGTCATTACCTTATCTCCATTATCTTGGGGAAGATAGGCAGGATGAAGATTGAATAAAGGTGCCTCAATCGACTGGATAAAAGCATCATCTACTACCAGATTCCACCCTAACATCCCCACAAAATCTGCATCTAGTTTTTTTATTTCTTGAGCTAATTCAAGAAAATACTGTTCACGAGGCGATAAAAATTCTCCTTTTTCATTTATGATACTTTTTTCTTTTCCCAATCTTCCCTTTGAAGGAAGTGTGATAACAGGAATGTCAAATTTTTCCGCAATATGAGCGGCACCACAATCTTTGTTGTTAACCACAATACCTGCAATTTCTGCACTCAGTGTGCCATCTCCGTGATGCATAAGTACGTTTTCTACATTTGTTCCGGTGCCCGATGCCATTAGTACTAATCTTGGAGGGTTTTTTCCTCGCTTGTATTCTTTTTTTAGAGGCATTTGTTCTCGTTGTATTTCTGCTTTCTTTCGAGGAGAAATGCTATCAAAACAATGGGTACAGCTGTGAAGAGGTTCTCTTTTATGAACTGCATATAAATCTTCGAGACGAGTAAAGGTAACACTTGTGGCGCCGATTTCCGTTGCCAATTCAACTTCGAGGAGGGAAATAAGAGTATCTTCATCTGCTTCGGGGTGTTCTACTTTGAGTCGCTCCATTATTCGAGCTGCAGGCAATTCTGTTTTTGAAGAAATATTTGTACCGTCATTACATACGTCAGTAACAGGTGGAAGGCCAAGCAAAAGGTGTACATCTGTAGCCCCTGCTTCTTTAAGCATTTTCACAATTTCTGGAGAAGTAGTGAAACGAATCGCTGAATCGTCAGGTACAATGACTCTACTCATTTCGGGCGGAATGGGAATAGTGACAAACTTTTTTTGAACTTTTGATACTCTCTCTAATTGCTCTGGCATAATAAACGATCTTCCATTTCCGTGAAACGTAGCAATGTCAATTGTATGGCGAACTCTCAATCCAGACGCAGAGGAAACCCCATCTGCAAAATCTCTACCCGAATTTAGAATTGGCACAACATGATCTACCTCAAACCCTTTTTTCTTAAATCTTTCGTAAGCTAATTGGCCACCTTCAAAACGTGTATCAGTAAGGTACGGTTCATTTTGAACAATCTGAGAACTTGGTTTTGCAAAATATCGGTCTTCAAAAAGACAGTGAGTAGGATCTTGTGGTTCACCATAAGTGGTTGACCAGATACTTCCGTCGGACGTTAAGGTCATAATCTCTCCGTTTGAGACATCCCTTGCAAATTCTCCATACAAGGGATACGCTGAATAAGCAATTGGCTCTGAAGCAATACACCACCCCCCATCTTTCAATTTTCCAATAGATAATGGTCGTATACCATCAATTCCTCGTACGGCAATAATGTCTTTTTCTTCCGTAATAGCTACAAAGTTAAGTGCCCCTTTAAAGTGTGGTAATTCATTTTGAAATGTTTCCTGCCATGAGGAATAGGAACCTCTTTTTAAGGTGAGATAATGGGTCAGAATTTTACTATCGCTACTGGTAAGAATTTCTGCAGGTACGGTATCAAGAACTTCTTGTGGGATTGCAACAGTTCCGTTGTGAGCAAGTTTAAGTATGTGATCTCCATACTGTGCCTCATGGGGATGTAAATTATCTTTTGATTGACCACCTGCGGTTCCATAGCGAGTATGTGCAATTGCAAGAGGCGTTGGTTCGAGTTGAGAAACTTCTTCAGGTGAAAAAAGTTCATAAATTCTTCCCTCTCTTTTTATAACTGTACTCGGAGTTCCGACGCCTCCACCATCTTGACCACGATTATCCAAATTGGATATGGCAAAGTACGCCATGTGAGCAGCTAAATGGTTATGTGGATCTACAACTGCAACAATGCCACATTCTTCGTGAAGTCCCTGTTCTGTCTCAACTGTTGGTTGTTCGAATCGTATTGTCCCCGCGCTCTCCAACTGAGAATTGGGGAAGATAGATCGTCGTTCTGCATTCATCCGTTTTGCGTGGTCGTACTTTTAACAGGGGAAATATGGTTTTATTATATCAAGTGATTTTTGAAATAAAAGTAAATTATTGGCCGTTGTGCGTAGTAAGTGAGTATTATATTTTCTCGGCGGAGATAAGCGTATCAAGTGTCTCTTTAGCGCAGGTTTCCCAAGAAAAGTCTTTGATTCTGTTTTTACCTTTTTGAATAAGGTCTTTTCTCAGTTCTTTATTTTCACTTAACAAGTTTAGCTTATCTAAGAGGTCTATATCGCTTTTTGGATCAAAATATAAACAAGCCTCTCCTCCTATTTCCGGGAGGCTCGAAGTAAACGAAGTAAGTACCGGGCAGTCTTGTGCCATTGCTTCTAAAATGGGTATTCCAAACCCCTCGTATAAAGAGGGAAGTACAAAACAAAAGGCGTGCTTATACAGTGTCACCAGTTCTTCATCACCTAAATATCCGGTAAACACAACCGAGTTTTGCAACCCCTCAGATGCAGCCTCTTGAAAGATCTGATCGTAAAGCCACCCTTTTTTCCCCGTAAGTACCAATTTTGTTTCTGGATGAGTAGCTCGGAACTTTGCGAATGCTTTGATAAGCGTTGTGATATTTTTACGTGGTTGCAAAGTACCCACATAAAAAATATATTGTTTTTCTGTGAGTTCATAGTGTTTCAATAGTGCGTGATCTATCGGTTGTTTTGGTGCGTTCTTTTCAAATCCATTGTAAATAACGGCAACTTGTTCATCTTTGAGCCCATACTGTTTCATCATATCTTTTTTCGTAGTTTTTGAAACAGCAATTATTTTTGCAGCTTTTTCTACAGATTTTTTAGTCCAGTTGGTAAGTTTGTAAAGATCACGTTGTAAAAATTCGTGAGGGAAATAGATATAGGATAAATCGTGAATGGTTACCACCAGTGGACATGGAATGTAGGAGGGGGAGTAATGTGCTGGCGCGAAGAAAATATCGATATCACGGCGGAAAAAAAGTCGAAGCGGTAAAAAAATGGTAGACCACGCGACTGGACCGGGAACTACTTCATAGGAAAAATTGTTGGTTGCGGGTGGAAGTGCTGCAAGTGGTTTTTGTTTCAGAAATACTTTGAATTGGAGCTCTGAAGATGCATTTTTTTGAAAATATGCCAATAGATTCCGGGTGTACACGGATACTCCCACCTGTTCCACAACATTTGCATTGTTTCCATCAATTCCGATCTGCATATATCATTTTAAACATAAAACTAATGTGGTATTCCTTCGTCATCCTCGCGAAGGCGTGGATCCATTACATTATTAAATAGATTCCGGATAACGCGCATTTCATTTGCGGTCCGGAATGACGTTGTAAATTGACCTAACTGGTGCATGCATCAGCAGGATGACAATGTTATTGCCTCCATCATTTTCTCATAATATCGTTGCCAGGTAAACTCCTGTGCGCGTTTCATACCTTTTTGTATCAAATCACTTCGCATTTTTTCATTATCTCTGATCGCTACCAGGGCATCTTTTATACTTTTGACATCTAGAGGATCGAAGAGAACTGAGGCCTCTTCTCCTATTTCTTTCAAGGAAGAAGTGTCTGCTAGCGCAGTAGGAACGCCATATTTCATTGCTTCCACGGCAGGATACCCAAATCCTTCATACAGAGACGGAAAAATAAAGAAAAGGCTTGAGGTATACAGTGTTGCTAAATCGGAATCGCTCACATATCCGGTTACCACAATGTCTTTACCCGGTTGAATATCCAAATCACCCCAACCAGAGGGGCCAACTATCACAAGCTGTAATTTTTCGTCATTCATTCTGCGGAATGCTTCCGCCAGTCGTTTCAAATTTTTGCGAGGTTCACGTTTTCCAACTGTCAAAATATACGGCTTAGATATTCCCAAACGGTGAAGAAGTTGATCGTTTTTTATCGCGGGAAGAATTTCTACTCCAGGATAGTTGACTACGATTTTTTGAGTGGGGATATCGAGTAGTACGGTAAGATCGTCTGCTGTGGTAAGCGAATCAGCAAAAATAAGATCTGATTCCTTCTTCACCCACTGCAATCGTTTTTCCTGAACCGCTAAAATACTGGGGGCAACAGTTTTTGGGTATCGTTTAAACACGAGATCATGAACAATGGTGGCTTTCTTACAGTGCGCCGGGGGTTGAGTCCAGTCGGAGCTTACAAACCAATCAAGTTTATTGGTAAGCAATTCTACGGTGCCGATGTGGAGTGTATTCCAGACAAAATTGAGTGCCGAAGGAGGAACGGGAAGTTTTATAATCTGATGTTTGCTTGCGCGAATTTCTTTCTCCAAAAGCGGATCAAGTTGTTTTCGTAATGACGAAAAGAGAAACACATATTCATGAACACGATTGTATGTTAAGATTGATCGGACAAGCCCTTTTGTAAAACGGGCAACGCCGGTTCCTTCATATGCCGATTGCGAGATATCAATTCCTATTTTCATATGGTTTTGTATACATCCTCCAGCTTTTTCGAAATTGCATTCCAACTATATTTATCTTTTGCCAGGAGGTAGGCATTATTTCGAAGCTTTTGGTACAGTGCCTCATCACCTAAAATTTTCTTTGCTTTTGCGACCAGCGTATTATTTGATTCCGCAATCATTACATGCTGCTCGTTGAGAACCTCCAAACCTTCTACTCCGGTAGCGGTTGAAACCACTGGCAATCCCGATGCCATAGCGGCCAGAATTTTGAGCCGTGTTCCCCCGGGCCCAAAGATAGGGCTGATAAAGAGAGTTGCCTCTCTGTAAAGGCGTTGAACTGTCTCGGTATCATCCTGATGTAAGGTAATAATTTCAATATCTTTGCACGGTTGCCCCGGTAGCTTTTGGGAAGCATTTTGTCCGGCTATAATTAATTTACTATTTGTAATTTCCTTTTTGAGAAGAGGAAATACAGAATCAATTAAAAACTTTGCCGCCTCTACATTTTGAAGCCAGGAAAAATTGCCTACAAACAACAATGTAGGTGTCTGTATATTCTTTTTAGGGAGATTGTTTACAAACATGTCGTCCCCAGCACCATTGGGGATAACCGTAACTTTTATTTTCTCATTTAAGCTCTGAATAATTTTCTTATCAGAGGCAGAGACTGTCGCAACAACAGAGGCCTTTTTCCAGTAATGAAGTTCCCAAAATTTAAGTTTCAAAATATCCAGTTGCAATACAGAGCTGAAAAAAAATGGAAGTGAAGTAAGAAAATGCTGATATACCTTATATTCGATCGTTTGTTCCACTAAAAGGATAGGGATAGAGGTTTCTGGAATATGCGGCATAATGTAAAATGTCTCTGCGTGGATCACGTCAAAGTGCTCTTTTTTTAACAATCGAGTTACGGTTTCTCTTGCTTCAGATGAATAGTTCCGCACGATCAAAAATGGAAGAATAGAAATAACAGATTTGAATAGATTTTTTATCTGCCAAGGTTTTTCAGGACGTTTACATGGATATACATGGCTACAATAAGCCGACAAGTGTGCGGCATACTCGCGTTCTTTTTCGTTTTTGTAGAGCGAAATGAGGGTAACTTCATGGTTTTTCTTTAGGTATTTTAGGAGATTGAGAGTTCGAATCTGTCCTCCCGATGCTGGAGGATAGGGAAGGTAGGGAGTAAGCATCAGGATCTTCATAGTTTAAAGATAGCAAAATTGTCATTTTTAAAAATAGCCTGATACTCTTTATTCTCGGACATTTCATGAATAAGATCGCTTTTTGCGGTGTAAAGATACTGATATCCGTCTTTTTTCATTTCAGAAATATTTTTGTATACAGCAGGCGATCCCCTACGATTGGAAAGATAGAGCAAAGTTGTATCTCCTAATCGGTCTGTAATAATTTTGTCATATGGCTTGGTAAAGGTTTGTATAAGGTTTGCAGCTTGTGTTAAATCTTGTGGATTGTTATAAAAATCTTTTATTCGATAATAGGAAAAGAAAAGTGATGAAACAATGACAACTGCTGTAATTGCGCCTGCTGGGAAAGCGTGAATATGAGCTTTTAAGGTGCTAAAGATCGCAGAAACACCAAGCCCAACTGCAAGAGCTACTGCTGGGAGGAATACGGTTTGATAATACTCGTGTTGGACATTTCCGCCTTGGAACGTAAGCAGGTACACAAACCCACTTAATATAATGGCGTGAAGTAAGAATTTTTTTGGTTTTACCAGTACTCCCAACACGAAAAAAACTGTCATATATCCACCTAAAATCATGTTGTTTAATCTTTCAAAAAAGATCCATCGAAAGAAAGCCGGTTTAAAGAAAATATTCTCTGCACCCTGATAGGTATTGACGGTCGTAATAAGCCAGCTCGATGCAGGAATAGCTTCTGGGTGTTGAGATATAAATAAACGCCAACCTACAAAAGGGATTATTCCTAATAAAAAAAACAAGTAAAGAGGAATCTGCTTTAAAACCTGGATCTGGTATTTCCTTAAGAATAAAAAGAAAAGTGCTAACGCGTAAAAAATGGTCGTTGGCTTTACCAAGATCGAAATGGCAAACAGAAGGACCGATGCGAAAAATAAAAGAATCTGAATGGATATTCGTTTTGCATGAAAGAATCGATACAGAAAAAATATCGAAAAAAACATTGTTGCTATGGCCATTGTCTCGGGGAGCACAACTCGTGAGAAAAATACAAAAAAAGGAAAAACTGCATAGGTAACTGCAGCGAAAACAGCAGTGATACGATTACTTTCTTTCAGAGCGAGATAATAAAGCACAGAGATCAATCCTAGCGAAAAAAAGATGGAAACAAACCTCCCCCAGACTTCCACAGGGAATACTCCAATATATTGCGCGGGAAGAGCAAATAGAGCGTTGTAAATAGGAAATTCAACATAGCGTAGACCAGTCGGATTTTCTATCCCCGACTGAAGCGGTGTAAGATCGTCGTAATACGGATGCAGCAAATCATATCCATATTTTTCAAAATTTCTGGCGACACTTGCGGTATCTGCCTGGCGCCATGAATGTAAGTCTGAAAGCGGTGCGTCAAATTTGTATAAACGGAGTCCAAGGCCAACCAACAACACTACCGTTAAAATAATAAGATCAATTTTTTTCATACATTTATATGTTTTTTTTGGATGCTTTTATGAAAGGAATTACTCCAATAAAAATTCCCGCTAGAAGCCAGAATGAATATGCGACCTTAGAAGCTTCAAATACATCAATATAGGAGGCGTTCATAAGCAGAGCGCCAAGTCCAAATATGAATCCATATAAGACAAGCTGCTCATTTCCCTTTATGCGTGCTGCAGTATCAAATACGTGTCGACCAATACGGAAAAGAATGAAAAGAAATACAGAAGTCGCAAACAGTCCAAACTCTCCAATCCATCTCAAAAAGTCATTGTCGGTAGACTCCGTAATGGAAGAAGGTCCGGTTCCTAAAATGGGATTTTTTAAGAAGGAACTGATTGCCCGTGGCCATTCAGCTTGTAATCGAGCGGCAAGTGAAATATCTGCGCTTACACTATTTACAGGTTTTAAATTCGCAGACATGGTGGCAACCAAGTTAGCTTCGTCGCTGCTGGTAAGTTTTTTACCTGACTTAGATGCTTCTTCACGTACATCTCTCAGTAGTTTTTCCTGTAAAAGTTTTTCCGTGTTTGCAGTAGCTGTGGTTTGCACATTTTTGTTATCGATATTAACATAAAATGTGCCTGCCGGCAGTTCTTTTGAGGTAATTTTTTGTGGCACAACTACTTGCCCTGTTTTTTCATTAACAAAAATTTGTTTTATCTGGAAGGTTTTTAGAAAGCGTTGCGTGAGGTTTGATGAAAATAACGTTGCAACAACGGTCAGTATGGTTATTATTATCAGATATTTTGGTTTTCGTGCATAAATAAGAAATGCAAATACCGAGGCAATGTAGGCTCCGTAAGAAATACGGGAAGCCGTAAGAATGAGTGTCCCAAGAGCTAAAAGAAATGCAATAAAAAACACGAATTTTTTCGTATATAAGTGGAGGCCAATCATAATTGGCATTAGTAAGACCAGGTATCCAGCCAAGTCATAATGTCCTGCGAAAGTAGAGGAAACCCGCGCTTCTGGGGTAAGGTATAGCAACTGCCCCTTTGCAAATTCAGAATTCATCGTTTGAAGTGCAGGAAAGCCCAAAAACTTCTGTCCAAATCCATATAAACAAACCAAGGCAAGTGCAGCGGTTGTTGCGTAGAGATAATGATAAAAATCTTGTTTTGATTTTACGGAGGCAACTCCTACAAAAAAGAGTGCCATATACTCAACGCGTCTGGCAGAATGCAAGAATCCCAAATGGCTATAGATTACGGTTTTCTGGATAAAATAACCAAATAGATAGGAAAGAAAAACTCCTGCCCAAAATAATGAAAAAAACAAAAGCCATTTTTTATCAAGTCTAACTTTTTTCCGAATCAGCTGAACGGCAAAAACAAACAAGATAAGTCCAATGTAGAGATCGTCATATCGAAAGGCAATATAGGTATAATCGATAATTTTAATAGGATATTTAAGAAGAAGGGGAATAATGAAAATACAACCGATAACCAAAATTTTGAGAATGTGCTCGTCAATCCATGACAGCCATTTGGTAAGCTTTGCCATATGTTTCTTTGAGATACCTATTATTGGTCAGGAATCCAATTAATAAAGAGATTAGTGCTTTCAATTGTAACATAATTTTCAAAAGAAAAATATCGAGCGAAGAATAGTGCTTGCGGTAAAAATACTTAAAGCCCTTATAAACTTGCAAAATAGGATATGTTTTTCCTCCAGAAGATGCTGAGCCAAGATGGATAAATTCTGCGTTTGGGTAGAAGCCAGTAATAAGGTTTTTCTGTCTAGCCCGGTAGAGCAGATCTACTTCCTCCATATACATAAATATTCCTTCGTCCATTCCATTCAAATCCTGGTAGTATTTCTTTTTCGTAAGGATACATGCTCCTGAAACCCAATCTACGCGTCGTATTGCCCGAGGCGAAGAACGAGTAAGACCCCAGTAATCTCCCTTAAGAAAAAGAGCTCCAAACACCACGAAAGGAGAGTAAAATGAGCCGGCAGAAGGCTGCAACGAGAGATCTTTATTCCGAAGAGTGGGGCCAAGGAACTGAAATTTTTCCTCATGCTCACGATAAAACGTAAAAAGGTTCTCAATGGCGTTTTCGAGTACGATAATATCAGAATTGAGTAACAAAATGTATTCGCCCTTTGCCAAGCGCACTGCTTGATTATTCGCTTTCCCAAAGCCGACATTTTCTTTATTCTTTACTAAGATGAGTTCTTTGTGAAGGGTAAATTGTTGCTGCAACATGGGCACAGAACCATCCTGAGAGTTGTTATCAATAACGATAATTTCGAAGGGAAGATTGTGTGTATCTGCAAATGAAGAGTAGATAGAATCAAGGCATTGCTTGGTAATTTTTTCCGTGTTATAGGAAACAATAATAATCGAAAGCAGAGTTTTCATTTAGGTATAATTATAGTATAATTTCACTGTCCTTTGTTGCACTTTAGAAAATATCGATGTAATATATCGAATTGTATTGTCATTCCCCTGAACAGGGGAATCCAGTACCGGTTGATCGCAAAGTAGTTCGTACTCTAGATTCCTGCGTACGCAGGAATGACGATACATTGCCTAATCAGCTACCATAGCTCAGCGGTAGAGCATTCGTTTCATAAGCGAGAGGTCACAGGTTCGAATCCTGTTGGTAGCACCGAGTCAAACTCGGCTTCGCCAGAGCTTCTCCTCTCCATCCTTCCTATTCATGAGGTATACTTGCTGCTAATGAAAATTGAGAAGGCAGAAATCGGCGGGGGAATGGAACAAGAATTGTGTAAATCTATAGACGAAAAATTATTTTTTGCTCTTGTTAACGAGAGGTTCCCGACTAAAAAAGACAGAAAAATAATTAGTAATGCTTTGTCGTTCATAAAAAAGCTTCATGAAGAACAAAAAAGGGAAGATGAAACACCTTTTTGGCTCCATCCGGCACGGGTAGCATTTTATGCTCTGCTCGTGATGTCGGTATCAGACGTAGAGACCGTAACTGCAGCGCTTCTGCATGATACAGTAGAAGATCAGTCCGAGAAATTAGCGCAAATGGCTAAAAAGAAAAAACGTGCAGTAGGTTCCGGTTCAGCATCGGAATCAGAGATTGCAGTTGGTGTCGTTGCTCGCCGGTTCGGAGAACGAACAGCACAGATGGTTTTTGCACTCACCAATCCTGACTTTGAGTCAATACTCGGGGAAAGAGGCTTCCAAAAAAAAGACGACTCGTATCGCGGAGAAAAAAATAGATTGTATCTTGCTCACGTACAGCAAATAATTGAAGAAGATCCGAGAGTAGCCCTGATTAAACTCTGTGACCTGCTCGATAATGTCAATACGATATCCGGGGTAAAAAAGCCTGAAAAACGGATTAAAAAATGTAACAAATACTTACCCGTTGTTCAGCTGTATTTGGAACTCGTAGAAAAAAATCCCCTAGCGCTATCTTTGAACCCTGAATATCACCCTCAGGTTTGCAAGACGCTTTGCGCTGCAGAACAACACATAAATAATTTGTTACAAAACACACAGGTATCATCTACATAGTTTTGGAGAGATTCACATTTACGCGCTCACTACATTTCTATCTTGCGAAACTCTGGAGTCGATGTAATGGGTGATTGTTTTCCGCTTTGAAAAGACATATCCAAAAGCAATCGCTGAAAGCACCGCGCAACTAAGGTAGGGGGCGTTGGGCACAATTCCGTAGAGATATGCTGCAATGAGCGGTCCGACGATGCGAGTTATCGATTGCAACGATTGATTTGCACCCTGTACACGCCCTTGTTCTTTGGGGCTGGCAGCTCGGGAGATAAGGCCTCCAAGCGATGGCTCTATAAGACCGCTTCCAAATGCGAAGATTATTACCGCGCCGTAAGCCAGGATACTTGAGGGAAATAACAACAGACTCGCGTTTCCGAGGTATGCGAGTCCTGTAACAAAGAGTCCCGCAAGCACTAGTTTGAGTTCTCCAAATTTATGAATGAGTTTACCCGACAAGAAGCCTTGCGTAATAATATCTACAATTCCGATGACAAAAAAGTATATTCCAATGCCTGCTGGATTCCAGTGAAGCACATCCTTTGAATAGATACCACCAATTCCCTGAAGTTGTGAAAATGGTAAAAAATAAAAAAAGCCGATAAGCAAAATCGTACGAATTAATGTGTCCGAAAATACCGACCGAAGTTGTGCAAATGGATTTAAATGGTGAAGTGAGAAATCAGCCATTCTATGCTCTTTTGCAAGACTTTCAGGAAGTACAAAATAGCCAAACGCCGCGTTCAAAAGTGTTACCGCAGCAGCTAGATAAAACGGAGCTGATAAATTTATAAGCGAGGTAAGGCCTCCAATAGTAGGTCCTATCATAAATCCTACCCCCACAATTGCTCCGATAAGACCAAATTTTTTTCCTCGTTCTTCTGGTTTAGTTACATCTGCAATATATGCAAAAATCGTACTGAGATCTCCTCCGGTTAGACCATCTATAATGCGGCTTAGGAATAAGATGCCAATAGATCCCCCGATGCCAAATAGGACATACCCAGCAGCAGAACCGAGTAGACAGAATAAAAGTACGGGGCGTCTTCCGTATTTATCACTGAGTGCGCCGAGGCCTGGTGCTGCAAAAAACTGAAAAAATGAATAAATAGAGATAAGTAATCCTACATTCATTGCAATCTGAGCATCGGTTGCGCCGTGCATGTACTTCGAGACGATAAAAGGAATTTCAGGAATAATGATACCGATTCCCAAAACAGACAGAAACGCAGTAATACAAATAAACACAAAGCTTGGGGTAGAAGAGATATGTTTCATTATCTGCTGATAGTAACAGAAAAACGGTAAGAATACAATCTTCCCGGCGGGTTACGGGATCAAAAGTAGGAGCGAAAAGAATAGGTTATCGTTTTGCAGGAAAACCGAGCGGGGCAGTAATACGTCTCAATTGGTTTGAAATTATGTTTTTTGCCTGTCCGAACCAAGCTTTTACTCGACCGATTTGTTCAACAGGAGGATTTTCATAATCGTTACCCCCGGTCTCTGGATTATAACCAGGTTTCATCATAGCTTCATACAAATGGTAAAGAGGCGTCGCTTGTATTCTCTCATGAGAGACTTTTTTTAAGAACTCATCATACATATTTTCACCTGAAGATTCTGGAATTGTTGGTTTTTCTATTGGTGTTGCCGCTGGTTGTGCTTCCATCAGTACAGTGGGTGAGGGAGAGCTCTGTTCTTTTGGAAATAAACGGGTGAATACACCATGCGGGTTTCTGACCGAGGTTTCAATGTGGAGTTTCTGTCCAGATCGAGATTTTAGTACCGCTGCGGCTTCATTTCCCGGGATCGCATCCAACTTGGTTAAAGGGGTTTCATTCATCCAATGCAATGCTGATTTGTGGGTTTCTCCTATGTAGGGGTTCAGATATGATTTATGTTCTCTACTCATAGTAGTGCATTATACCATAAAATAGGAAGCTATTCACTATTCTTTTCTAACTCATAGTATTTTTTACCAAGAAGATTTTTTGGGAGATAGGATTGTTTTATTTTTTTTCCTGTTTTTTTCTCCTCTAAATACGGATACCGAATGTGTCCTTTTCCGTACTCCATTTCTTTCATGAGGTTCGTTGGCGCGTTTCGCAGGTGAAGGGGAATAGGAGAGGGTAAGCTATTGTCTATATCTTTGAGTGCTTCAAATAAACCGAACGTTGAAGCAACCGATTTTTTCGCGGTTGCCAGATAGGTTGCGGTCTGTGCCAAAATAAGTTGCGACTCCGGCATGCCAATCATTTGTACCGCTTGCATGCAGGTAGTTGCAAGTACCAAGGCGGTTGGTTGGGCGTTTCCAATATCTTCAGAAGCAAAAATAACCATACGTCGTGCAATAAAAACAGGATCTTCTCCTGCTTTTACCATCCGCGCCAAATAGTGCAACGTCGCATCTGGATCGCCGCCCCGCATACTTTTTATGAATGCGGAAATAGTATCATAGTGATTTTCTCCCTTTTTGTCGTAGTAAACAGCTTTTTGTTGTAATGCCTCTTCGACCACAGTTTTGGTAACGTGCTTTGCGAGAGTGGCAGCGAGTTCAACGGCATTAATTGCAGCACGCGCGTCGCCATTTGTATAGGTCAGGATAAGCTCTGTTGCGTCTGAATCCCATTTGGTTTGCGGATACAGAGACTCTGCTTTCTGAATAATTTTGAAAATATTAGTTTCATTATGTTCCTCTAGGTGATACACATGACAACGGGATAGGAGCGGAGCATTTATCGAAAAACTTGGATTTTCTGTAGTTGCTCCGATCAGGATAATCGTCCCATCTTCAACGTGGGGGAGAAAAGCATCTTGCTGCCCTTTATTAAACCGATGAATTTCATCGACGAACAGTACGGTTGTTTGTTGGTACATCTGTCGCATTTGGCGCGCTTGTGCAACAATTGTTTTAATTTCAGCAACTCCCCCCATAACGGCAGAGAAGGGGATAAACTCAGCTTTTATGGTATTGGCGATCACTCGTGCGAGAGAAGTTTTACCCGATCCGGGAGGTCCCCAGAGGATCATGGAGGAAATGGCATCCGTTTCAATCATTTTGCGAATTGGTTTATCCTCACCTACCAAATGGTCTTGTCCGATAAAGTCGCTGAGGGTTTGTGGCCGTAATTGCTCGGCTAATGGATGTGACATTCTTCTATAATACAGAACAATCGTTCACTAATGCAAGAGGAACAGCAGTCTCAATGCTTACGGCGTTGGGGTGGGTTGCGGATTATCTGGTGTACAGTCGACACAGTAGGTAGAGTACGCATCCTTCATAATTGTTTTTTCCTGCTCTTCAACATTTGTATCGGTTGAAGTTGCAAGTTTTCCATTATCTTTATTAATTTTCACTTTTTCTTTGGTTACTGGTAGATGTCCGATACTCTCGGTACCTTTAATCATATACTCAAAACGTGAAGGACAGTTCTCTTTTCCATCTGCTCCTTTATTCATTATTTCACCGGTAGTGATACACACTTGATAACCAACAACGTTTTCAGGTTTTATGGGCCACAAATCTGGCTGGTTTTTCAACAGATCTATCATTACTTTATTCCAGATTGGCGCAGCACCGGTGATACCGGAGGTGAGATATGGATTCATAGGAGTTCCATCATTATTTCCTACCCAGACAGCGGTCAAAAAATTGGGTGTATACCCAATAGTCCAGTTATCTTTTTTGTCATCAGTTGTTCCTGTTTTTACCGAGACGGCATGTTTTGGTACAACAAGGTAGGAAGAGGGGCCAAAGGCTGCCATGCGCGCGTTGTTATCTAGCAAAATGTGTGAAATGAGGAATGTTGTTTCTGGTGAAAGGACCTGTTTTCCTTGAATAGCTAAGAAGTTTGGATTGGGCAGCGATTGCTTGATGTTTTGAACATAATTGGGGTCTTTAAATTGATATAAAACCTTTCCCGATTTATCTTCAATTTTTAAAATAGATACGAGATCCTTTACTTTCCCACGATTGGGAAATGCAGAAAAAGCCTGCGCCATTTCTGTCATACGAACCTCGCCTCCCCCCAATGTCAAAGCCAATCCATAATCCCGTGAATCGCCAAATGTATTAATTCCAAAGGCAGAAGCCGATGCTATAAAGGTATCTACCCCGTTTATTGCAAGCATTTTAACTGCGGGAATATTAAACGAATTGCCGAGTGCGAATCGGAGTTGAACCGCTCCATGAAATAATCCATCATAATTCACCGGGCAGTATTGTTTTGTCCCGCCAGGGAAACATGTTTTGGTATCCAAAAATACGCTTGCAGGGGTGACGAGCTTTCGATCTATACCTACTGCGTAGTTTAAAGGCTTTATGGAAGATCCCGGTTGACGAAGAGCGGTAGTCACATTAAAAGCACCGGAAGCTGTTGCAAAATAATCTACAGATCCGACCATGGTCAAAATTTCACCGGTCGAGGGGCGTGTTACCAGTACTCCACCATTTGAAACGTGTAAATTTTTCACTTTTTCCAGTTCATCCTTGAGTGTTTTTTCTGCTTGTTCCTGAACATCGAGGTCAAGTGTTGTTGTCACTTTTAGTCCACCTTCTTCAACCTGGTCTGCTCCATATGCCTCTTCCAATTTTGATTTAACATAAAAAACAAAATGAGGTGCTTTGATAGGAGTAGATGGCGGAAGAATTTTGGGTGTTTCACTTTGAGCAGCTTTCTTTTGATCTTGAGTTATGTATTTTTGTTCATACATTTTTTGAAGTACTTCATCTCTTCTTTTTATGGCGTATTCTGGGTTCACCTGAGGAGAATAAAGTGAAGGGGCCTGAGGAAGACCTGCTAAAAGAGCTGCTTCTGAAAGGGTCAGTTCCTGTGCATGTTTCCCAAAATAATTTTTGGCAGCCTCTTCTATTCCATACGACGAACCGCCATAGGGAACCTGATTGAGATAAAACTCTAAAATTTGATCTTTAGAATACATTTGTTCTACCCAAAGGGCTAAAACCATCTCACGCATTTTTCGTTGAATGGTTCGTTCCGGAGATAGCAATGCGGTTTTGACCAACTGCTGAGTGATAGTTGAACCTCCCTGAACATTTCGCTTAAACAAGGTTTCTTTCGCGGCGCGTAAGACACCAGAAATAACAGAAACGCCTTTATGTTTGTAGAAATCCTTATCCTCGATTGCAACGGAGGCTTTGGCAACATAGGCAGGGATATCTTTGAGATAGATTGGTGTGCGGTTCTCATCTCGATATACCTCATAGAGCAATTTGCCATTTCTATCGTAAATGTGGGTAGAAAGAGGAACGGCTTTGTATCCTTTTAGCTTTGCAGGAGAGGGTAGATTATAAAAGATAAAGAAATAAACGGCTACGGCTAGGGCTCCTCCAACCACCAAAAGAAGTGCCGGAGTAATTACCAGTAGTTTTTTATGAAATAGCTTTTTAGGAAGTCGTACTAATTTTTTGAAAAAAGTCATACCAATTTATTGTAACAGACAATTATTTCTGTATCCTTGGGAATAGTGGGGCAATTTTTTCGATTTTTCCTGTCACTGCCTGCGATATGATGTATGCTGTAGTCGGGATAAACGGCTTCAGTTTCAGCGCAATTACGCTTAATTTTTGCAATGCATTCGTGAGAAACTCTGCTCGTTCAACTGGCTGTTTTTTCCACGGAGCAAATTCATCTACTTCTTTGTTGAGCGCCTTTATACTCAGCCAAATATGTTCCAAAGCCAAATTAAACTGATACGACATAATCTGTTGATCCAAAACTTCGTCGGTATATACATTGGTTTCTGTATCAATGTGCAATTCATCTTTTTCTGCCAATGTGGTAAGCCGAAGTACCAAATTTCCTAGCTCGTTGGCGAGATCTGTGGAATACAACTGTTCCATTCGATTATTTGAATAATCTCCGTCGTCGAGAGAAGGGATTTCTCGCAGCAAATAGTATCGTACGGCATCTACACCATAGGTTGTTACAAGATCAAACGGATCCACGACATTTCCAATAGTTTTACTCATTTTTTTGCCATCGACCGTTATAAAACCGTGTACAAAAAGCTGCGATGGTGGTGGTAAGTTGGCAGATAAGAGCATTCCAACCCAGTAAATTGCGTGAAAACGAACAATGTCTTTTCCAATAATATGTACCTTATTCTGGTTATTCAGCCAGTAGTTTTCAAATAACGCGTCGTTTGTATCGAAATGTAGGATAGAAATATAATTTGTCAAAGCATCAAACCAAACGTACATTCGTTGTTCTGCATCGCCGGGAACTGGAATACCCCAACCTTTGGTACGTTTTTCAGGCCTTGAAATAGAAAAATCCTCTAAACCTTCATCGATGAAACGCAAAACTTCCTGTTTTCGGAACTCAGGAACAATGCGAATCTTATCTTGTTCAATTAAATCGTGAATCTGTTGCTGGTACTTGGAGAGTGCAAAGAAGTAATTTTCTTCAATAATAACCTCAAGTTTTCGGTTGTGTGCGGGACATATGTTGTCGGGAAACTCCCCGTCTTTATAAAATGCTTCACAGCCGGTGCAGTAGAGTCCTTCATAACTTTTTTTATAAATATCGTGAGAACATAGGTTCCATAATTTTTGCGATCCTTTTATGTGCAACGGAGAAGAGGTGCGAATAAAATCGTCATAGGTAATATGATATACATCTTTTAGTTGTTGAAAGGCTTTGGTTTGCTGATCGATAAATTCATGGACGGGGATTGCTGCTTTTTCAGCAGACTCAACATTTTTTATTGCATTTTCATCCGATCCAGCGGTAAAAAACACGTCATACTGCTTACCACGATAGAATCGCGCCAAGGTATCGGCCTGTGTGTACTCAAGAGCGTGACCGATATGAGGTCTTCCGTTTACATAGGGAATAGAGGTACAGATGAGAATTTTTTTCATACTATTTTTGACGTGTCAGAATAACAACCCCTATTATAAAGGAAGCCAAAAGTAAATTGTTAATAATTTGAAATCCTGCGAGATAGTTTATACCGAGAAAAAGAAAAAGTGTAATTGCTAATATGGTACATATAAAGGTGGAAAAAAAGAGAGATCCGCATACAAAGCCTGTTAAAGCAACAAGACTGATAAATCCGGCAATGATGCATTGATTACTGGGTGAAATGAACAGGACAATGCTTGCAAGCCCGGCAATCAAAAAAATACTAAGGATTGCGATATCTCGTTTCGGGCGATATACCGGAGCAGGAATTGAATGGTTCTTAAATTTTTTCATATATTTTCTCTTGCAACTAACATCATCATCCATTATAATCTGAAAATTATGGCAAAAACAAAAATAATCGTAGAAATACCAGAAGACAAACAAAAACTTATTGATATGTTCGCTCAGAAAGAGGGAGACACTGGTTCTCCAGAAGTTCAGGTAGCTCTTCTTTCTCAAAAAATACAGAAATTATCTTCCCATTTAGAAGAGAATAAAAAAGATAACCACTCACGTCGCGGGTTGTTGAAAGTTATTGCTAAACGAAGAAGAATTCTAAATTACTTAGTAAAATTGGATGAAGCTCGTTACAAAGTATTAATTGAGAAACTTGGTTTAAAAAAATAAACTACAGAAAACAAGTTTCCTACATGATAAAATTTCTACATGAAGATATTCGAAAAATCTATTGACCTCAATGGTCAAAAACTAACCTTTCAGTTTGGAAAATTGGCACAGGCAGTTGATGCCTCAGTTTATGCCTCTCTCGGAGACACGGCTGTATTAGTAACGGTTGGAATTGGGCCCGAGAATCCAGCTATCGATTATTTTCCATTGAGTGTTGAATACGTTGAAAAGCTTTACGCCGGAGGCCTTATTAAAGGATCTCGATGGGTAAAACGAGAAGGAAGACCTTCCGATGAAGCTGTGCTTATAGGACGTCTTATCGATCGTGGTATCCGACCGTTATTCCCAAAAGCATATAAAAAACAGGTTCAAATTGTCATAACACTTTTATCTGTTGACGGAGAAAATGATCCGGAAGTACTTGCTCCTATTGCTGTTTCAGCTGCTCTCTCGATTTCGAGTGTTCCTTGGGCTGGACCAGTAAGTACCATGCAAGTTGGATACATACAATCAGAAGGTGCTGAAGGAAATCTTGTTTTGAACCCAGATGAAACTGAAAAACAGCATTCTAAACTCGATTTAGTGGTAACTTCTACAAAAGATAAAGTTTTGATGATCGAAACTCAAGCAGAGATGCTCGACGATGCTATCATCCAAGATGGTTTAGAATTAGCTAAACAGGAAAATACAAGAGTAATAGAATTTATAGAATCAATTCAATCCGAAATCGGAAAAACGAAGCAGGAACCACCACAAGAAAAAACATACGAAGATATTATTGAGCTTTTGAAATCAAAATATGCAGATCGCATTGGATCTGCTTTGCGTCAGGCAGCAGGTACCGCTGGGAGTAACAGTACTGAGTTAGATGGGATTATCGAAGGTATTTATACTGACCTCGAAGGTAAATACGATCGAAAACAGATCGCAGCTGCGATTGAAAAATTCAACTACGCGAATATTCGAAAAGATGTATTAGAAAATAAAAAAAGAATTGATGGAAGAGCTTTAGACGAAGTACGACCTCTTTATATCGAAAAATCTCTTCTTCCACGAACGCATGGATCTGCCTTATTTCAACGGGGTCAAACTCAAATTTTGTCAATCGTTACCCTCGGACCAACCACACTTGAACAGTTGATCGAAGGTCCGGAAGGAAAAGAAGCAAAGCGATATATTCATCATTACTCAGATGGACCGTATTCGTACGGAACTGTCGGGAGAATGGGAGTCCCAAGTCGTCGTGCAATTGGACATGGAGCATTAGCTGAAAAAGGTATTGAACCAGTGCTTCCCACAACCGAAGAATTTCCCTATGCTATTCGCGTAGTATCTGAAATTCTCGGAGAAAATGGATCTTCTTCAATGGGATCCATCTGTGGATCTTCTCTTGCACTCATGGATGCAGGCGTTCCTTTGAAAGCAGCCGTTGCTGGAATTGCCATGGGAATTGTCACAAAATCCGATGATGAATATGCCATTATGACAGACATAGTCGGCCTCGAAGACTTCTCTGGTGAAATGGATTTCAAAATCGCTGGAACCACAGAAGGTGTAACTGCTATTCAACTTGACGTCAAAAATAAGGGGTTAACTGCTCAAATGATAAAAGATATTTTTGCTCAGGCAAAAAAAGCACGACTTCATATTCTTGAATCTATGAATGCTGTTATTGCAAAACCAGAAAAAGAAGTGTCTAAATATGCTCCAAAAGTGGTTATGCTTCACCCTCCTCAGGACAAAATTGGAGAAATAATTGGCCCAGGAGGCAAAAATATTCGAGCACTCATTGCACGTACTCAAACAGAAATTAATATAGATGACGATGGTACCGTAACGATCTCAGGGATTGACATGGAAGGTGTACAGGCAGCTGTTGCTCACATCGAATCCTTGAGTCGAGTACTCCAGATTGGAGAAACCTTTGAAGGACCAGTAAAACGAATATTACCCTTTGGTGCATTCGTGGAACTACTGCCAGGAAAAGATGGCATGGTTCACGTTTCCAAAATGGGCCCAGGGTTTATCCGAGATCCCTCGCAGGTAGTTTCCATTGGACAGATTGTCAAAGTAGAAGTAATCAAAATTGACGATCAGGGAAGAGTAGATTTGAAGCTCATTCGAGAGCCAAATACCTCATCCGAGTCCCAACAGGAATACGAAGTACCGCAGGAGTAACACTGTTTGCTTTTCGCCTTTTCATTCTATACAATGATCTATTATGGGTCGAAGAAAATCCTCTTTTAAACTACCGTTTATTAAGGCGAAAATTAACAGACAAACTGTCTTTAATATCGTTGGCTTTGTGCTTATCGCACTGTCACTCATATTTCTAGTTGCTTTTTTCAAATACTCACCAGAGGATTCCGGGAGTGGAGGTCGGATAATAAACCTCTTTCACGACTGGGAAGTAGGCAATTTGGGAGGTATGGCGTTCTTTTTTCCTTTTATACTGCTGGTTATTGCCGGACATTTCTTTAATTCAAAGAAGCTTAAGTTTATTAAACCCAATGTTACCGTTGGTTTAGTTTTTATATATGGTGCGCTTCTGGGGCTTATGCATCAGGGACAGTGGGGGCAGATTATCTGGGAGAATCTTTCCCTTGATTTTTCTGGAGCGGGGGCCGTTGCTATTCTATCTATTACCCTTATTATTGGCATAATTTTATTTCTTGATACTTCGGTAGATGTGTTTTTTCTTTTTGTGTGGAATATCATCAAAAACTCCGTTTTATTTTTCAAAAAGCAATTATTTGAAAAAACTGAGTCGAAAGGGAAGCTTCAACCGGCACTTTCTAAACAAGGAAAGCAAGAGTTTATTGAAGATTTGAAACCAAAAATTGTTATACCACCACCACCTGCAAAAGAAAAAAATTCTCAACCCGTTGCAGCTCCATCAGAGATTCAGCTTTCTACGATTTCTTCTATTTCATCGGCCGCTTGGGTGTATCCGCCTATTAATTTATTGCAAGATGTAGCCCAAAAAGAAGCAGAACGGGGAGATGTGAGTAAAAATGCTACCATTATTGAAAAAACACTTGAGTCGTTTGGCATACGTGCTCGTATAGCAGAAGTAAATTACAGTCCAACTGTTACTCAGTATGCACTGGAAATTACCATGGGCACAAAACTGTCAAAGATTACTTCTTTAACCAATGATTTAGCGCTTGCTCTTGCCGCTCCAACAGGACAGGTTCGTATTGAAGCACCTATACCAGGAAGATCTTTGGTAGGTATTGAAATTCCAAATATAAAATCAGAAATTGTTACGCTTCGCCGCATGCTTACTTCGCAGGCTTTTGCCAATAATTCAGACCCCATACTCGTTCCTTTGGGGCTCGATGTTTCTGGTCAGCCAATTGCAACTTCTATTTCCAAAATGCCTCACGTCCTTATTGCAGGAACAACTGGTTCAGGAAAGTCAGTTATTCTCAATGCCTGGATCACCTCTATCTTATTTCGAGCAAAGCCCGACGATGTACGTATGATTATGGTAGATCCAAAACGGGTTGAACTGGCAGTCTACAACGGCATTCCTCATTTGTTGACAGAGGTTATCGTAGAGCCAGAAAAAATTCTAAAAGCTCTTTCCTGGACAGTGGGGGAGATGGAAAAACGTTATAAGGAATTTGCTGCTGTGGGAGCACGCAATCTGGAAGGATTTAATCAGCTTGAAGGCATTCAAAAAAAGCCGTATATCCTGTTTATCATCGATGAATTAGCAGATCTTATGATGTTTGCTCCTGGCGAAGCAGAGGATCTGATTACTCGCATTGCGCAGATGGCACGGGCAACTGGAATCCATTTGGTGCTTGCTACTCAGCGTCCATCAGTAGACGTTATTACTGGTCTTATGAAGGCAAACATTCCTACACGACTTGCTTTTAATGTGTCTTCCATGATAGATTCACGCGTAATTATTGATACCCCCGGGGCAGAAAAACTTATGGGTAAAGGAGACATGCTTTTCTTACCTCCCGATCAGGCAAAGCCACGTCGTGTTCAGGGAGCATATCTTACCGAAAAAGAGGTATCTGAAGTGGTTAAATTCCTGAAAGCGCAGGTAACAGAGGTAGCCTACACGGATGAAATCATTAATCAACAAGTTCCGGTTGGGACAAAGGGAGGATTGATAACGGGTGGAGGCGACGATCGAGATCCTCTTTTTGACCAGGCACTCAATTTGGTAGCATCTGAGGATAAAGCATCGGCATCTCTTTTGCAACGGAAACTTAAAGTAGGGTATGCCCGAGCAGCACGTATACTCGATGAATTGGAACAAGCAGGGTATGTCGGAGCAGCAGATGGTTCTAAACCACGAGATGTTATGCGCAGAGGCGCGATATCAGAGGAAACCGTGGTTGAAGGGATGTAATAGTCTTTACGGCATTGTTACCTCTGCACACCTACTGACAATACTGCGTTGAACTATAATTCCCTGTCCATAATGATATCCTGATTGAATATCCATAGCAGGTATTCTCCTAAACAAAGGATATAAATCAATTATTACTTCTCGAATTTCGTGTGGAGCTGCAGACATCATCAGGTATTCACCAACTAGTAGTTTATTATCCTCCATTAATTTTAGTTTTGTTGGGCTAGGATTAACTTTTTGAAGTACGGCAGTTTTCACTTGATCCTCGCCAGCCTTTGTATATATTTTCACTGATTCACCTATCATAAATGTAAAGGGAATGCATGCAATAATCGGATCTTCATTTGTTTTGAGATTCTGTGCAAACCATAATTTTCCAGCTATTGTTCGATCTCTCCAATTGAAGATCCTTTGATACGGTACGCTGTCAATAGAGGGAGTAGTTGGATGTGTCCCTGCCCCTCGAGTAATGAGGTGATATTGTCGTAGAAATGTGTTTGCAGTTTGATCAATAAAGTTGGGTGGCAGAATACCATTTTTTTTCATTTTTTTAATAAGTGGATTATTTGGTTCATGTATGAGGAAAAACCATAGGTTATTAAGATGGTCTGTTTCTGCCTCTTTCATACGGAAAATAGCGCGTTCTGGTAATCCTTCAAGATCCGGCGCTGGTATTAAGAATATGACTTTTGATACGGGCTTTAGACCTTCATTACAATCTAAACATACGAAAATCTACTTTTAAAAGCAAATTTTGATCAATTTTGGTACTATTTTTTGGTGAAATACTG